>NZ_JAERJM010000018.1:0-75394 GCF_018257655.1 Pantoea sp. JGM49
TTCACGATGCCGGCGTCAGGAAAATCGCTGTCGCTGCGCATCAGATAGGTGGAATAAGGGGAGAGGCTGACGAGGTCTCCCAGGTTCAGGCGCGTCTCTCTGTAATTCTGGGCCGGGCTCTGGAAGGCCATTCATTTTCTCCGTTGTGACCGGCACGCCAGCCGTACCGGTTTGTAAAGTCAGCTTACGGACTCAGTGCCGGCGGGGCGGCGCTGAGGCTCGTTCTCTGCAGTAGCTTATCCTGCCACGGATCCACATCCGCCAGGGATAAGCGGCGGGCAGGGTCAGCAGCTTTTGCCACTGTGAGGCAGCGAGCCCCCATTCTTCAGCCATCTCTGCCCTGACGGCGGGCTGACTCAGCTTCTGATAGAAATTCATTCACCGCTCCTGATAAGGTAGCCAGCCTCAGCGTACTCATGAAAATATTATGAACAGAAAACAGTTTATCTTATCCAAGGTCGCGACCTGCGCAAACTGGACGTGGAGCTGGTCGTTCATCGATCACAACGATATGAATGTCATCTTCGGTGCATGGGACACGGAAGCGGGAGAAGAACGTGAAGTTATATTACGTACCTCCTGGGAGTTCGTTTCGCGTGATGGGAAACAACGCCGCCAGCCAGGGTATGTTCAGGCGCTGGAGCATCTGGAATATGTGAAGCAGGGTTATGAGCTGTACACGTTCGTTATGGGCCACAGCCTGTCTGAATATTCAGAGGACATATCAAGGATAAAGAAATTCAGCCATCATCTGCAACAGCGCTACCTCGTTCAGGAGGAGGGCGTCTGGTACGCCTGCAGGGAGGCACAGTACCTGCCCGAGGAGTTATCGGCGTCAGCCTTGTACAACGAAGGTGCAAAAACGCAGATCCTCGTGAATGCCTATGAGCGCGACCCTGCCGCCAGAAAAGCCTGTTTGCAACACCATGGCTACCGGTGTCAGGGATGCGGCTTCAGCTTTGAGGAGTTTTACGGAGAAGCCGGGCGGAACTTCATCCACGTCCATCACCGTATTCCGCTGCATACGGTGGGGGAAAATTACCGGCCCGATCCGGTGAATGATATGGTCCCGCTCTGCCCGAACTGCCGCGCCATGGTTCACCGCTCAACGCCACCGATGGAAACAGACGCGCTGAAAGAAATCATTGCCTGCGCCGGACTAAAGAGAAAGGCCGGTCAGTAAGGCTTTGCTGCAAAGCGGTCAGCAGTACGCGCAGATCATGATAAGGCTTCACTGAATTTCTCTGCCACCAGATGATGCAGCATGGCATCGTCGCTTTCCGCCTTCACGCGGCGCCAGCCTGAGCGGTTGAGAAGCGTATCCAGCGCGTTCAGCTCGCCGGTAATGCGGGCGGGAATGGCGCGGCGCTGTTGACCGTGCTCGTCGAAGCCAGAATCAAGCCCGTTACGGTTAAGATAGATACCTGAAACGGCCGGACTGAGACGGAGCTGGCGGCGTCCGCTCCATTCGCTGTCTGCCAGCACCATGTAAATCCAGCCGGTCAGCTTAACTGCCTGCAGCGCGTGCTGTAGCCGGAACAGGTCATTCTGCGCCTTCAGGTTACCGTTACCGGCCCGCCAGAGATAATCGAGCTTACCGGGCAGATCCGCGCGCAGCCCTTTTTCACGGCCCTCCCGCAGTAGCCAGCTGATATCGCTGGCCAGCTCCTTTGCAAAGCGCCGCTGCTTCTCTGCCGTTGCAAGCCAGCGGGTCAGGAAGAGATTTTCCTGCGCGGGAGAATTAACCTGCCCGTCAAGGCGGGCCGTGTACAGGGCAATAAGCCCGCACCAGGCTAAATGACTGACGTTAAGGTTACCTTTATCCATGATAATTTCCGTTAATGCAGTGCTCCCGGGAAGCGGAAGCATATCAGACACACAGTTTAAGTGACTGGAAGGCTTCACGTAAATGAAGGGTGGCCGCCAGACGGCAGGCTGGCTGAAGAACTATTACGCGGATAGCTTCAGAAATACCAATCAGCTGGCAACCTCACGATTCGTCATCCCCGGTGTCTGTATCCGGCTCTTCAGTCAGCTCCTCAATGGCAAAAAGCAGGGGCGGAGGGCACTGTCCCGCCTGCTCGATGCAGGTTCTGAGCAGGCGCATCAGCTCCAATGTCAGCTGAGCCCGGTTAATCTCTTCTCCGTCTCTGGCCATCAGCAGGCAGCACATTCCGGTCAGCCGACAGGCTTCATCGAAAAGATTGTCATTAAGATCAACATCGATTTTCATCCACTTCCTCCCATGTTACAGGGTACTGAAGTCAGGAAAATAAAATGTGGCCGGACTTCACCCCCTTACGGGCTGAAGGATGCGGGCACAAAGACGTCCGGCGACCTCATCGAGCTCTCTGTCAAAACTGGCGCGTTCAGCAGCGCTGAGAAAGCCCTGCTCACGCGCATAGCGCGCGGCGTCCGCTCGGATGCGGTCAGCATGATGCCAGATCATTTCAGTCTGCGATTCTGACAGTTTTCCTGCCTTACGGGCAGTCCCGGCATCGGCCTGAATCACGGTGACACGCAGCGAAATATGCGACAACAGCGGGTCACTGTCGCTGCTGCCATTATCAGCCCTGATAGCATGCTGCACGCTGATGTCGCAGGATGGCCAGAACGGAGAGGGTGAAATTGCTGCAGCTGTGTGACTCAACGCCATCAATATAACGCCTGATGCCAGATATTTCATATGTGCTCTTGTATGCTGAAATTGTGCAGACAGTGTAGTGGGTATTTAGCGGTAAACCAGAAGTGGCGACGCTCTCCTCATGATGATCCGATTTTCAGGGCAGACTGACTTGGATAAAAAAATGGCTCCCGGAGGGAGCCATAAGCACAATCAGTTGCAGTATCAGTTATATGTACCCTGGTGAGGCACATACTGATTATCGGCACGTTCCGCATGGACATAAGCGCAGCCGGGGTAAAATCATCATCCCCCTGTTATTTAACTACCCCCATGGTCTGAGTTATCCAATCAGGCGTCGTCTTTAAGATTGAACACCACCCTTACAGTGGAGAGGCAGCAGCTGACCATTGCTGAAATAACACACTGTTTAAATATCCAGATAAATTTATTCCATCTGGGTCAGATGAGTGATACCTTTTCACCCATAAGACCCTATGGAGGCATTATGTCCGAATTTGAACTACTGGCGCAGGACCTGCTTGAGAAAGCGGCAGTCGAAGAAGAACTGCGGCGGGTAAATGATAAAAAGCTGATTGAGCAGGTACTGGAAATTTATGACCAGAAGTCTGTGGCTGAGCTGCTCAGAAAAGTCGGTAAGAACGAATGGAGCCGTGAAACCCTTAACCGATGGATTAACGGCAAGTGCCAGCCTAAATCACTGACATCCGCTGAGGAGGCGCTTCTGCGTAAAATGCTGCCGCCCCCTCCCGCACACCATCCGGATTATGCATTCAGGTTCGTTGACCTGTTCGCCGGTATAGGTGGCATAAGGAAGGGTTTTGAAGCCATTGGTGGCCAGTGCGTTTTCACCAGCGAATGGAATAAAGAGGCTGTACGCACCTACAAAGCTAACTGGTTTAACGACGAGCAGGCTCACACGTTTAATCTCGACATACGCGAAGTCACCCTCAGCGACAACGATGACGTGTCAGAAACCGATGCCTATGCTCACATTGATACGCATGTGCCGGATCATGATGTCCTTCTGGCAGGTTTCCCCTGTCAGCCGTTCAGCCTTGCGGGCGTAAGCAAAAAGAACTCACTGGGTCGTGCTCATGGCTTTGAATGCGAGGCTCAGGGCACGCTGTTCTTTGACGTGGCGCGTATCATCCGCGCCAAAAAACCCGCTATTTTTGTGCTGGAGAACGTCAAGAACCTGAAAAGCCATGACAAGGGAAAAACCTTTAAAGTCATTATGGAGACGCTTAACGAGCTGGGCTATGAAGTCTCGGATGCGTCAGGTACAGGGAAAAGCGATCCTAAAGTTATCGACGGCCGGCATTTCCTGCCTCAGCACCGTGAACGTATCGTTCTGGTTGGTTTCCGCCGCGACCTGAACATTCATAAGGGCTTTACTCTGCGCGACATCAGCCGCCTGTATCCCGAACAAAGGCCGTCATTTGGCGAGCTGCTTGAGCCCGTTGTGGACAGCAAATATATACTGACGCCAAAACTCTGGGAATATCTTTATAACTACGCTAAAAAACATGCGGCTAAGGGTAACGGCTTTGGCTTTGGCCTCATTAATCCTCAAAATAAAGACAGCGTTGCCCGCACGCTCTCTGCCCGCTACCACAAGGACGGTTCTGAAATACTGATAGATCGTGGCTGGGACATGGCTGCTGGCGAAACTGATTTTGCAGATGAGAAAAATCAGGCGAACCGACCGCGCCGTCTTACCCCACGTGAGTGCGCGCGCCTTATGGGCTTTGAAAAACCTGAAGGCAGACCTTTCCGTATTCCTGTTTCTGATACGCAGTCATACCGGCAGTTTGGTAACTCCGTCGTGGTACCGGTGTTTGAAGCGGTCGCAAAGCTGCTTGAGCCCTACATCCTGAAAGCCGTTTCTGCAGGTGTTCAGGCAAAAAAATCTGACTGAAAATGCCGGCACTGTCTGCCGGCGGGTATCTAAGGCAGCTCTGCATAAAGCCCGGTCAGCTCAGCAATAAACGCCCCCAGGGTTAATAAATCAGCTCTCACCGCTTCCGGATATTTTTTATGGAGCGATGAGGGCACGACCAGCCTGACCCCTTCCTCCTGCATTTCTCTGTACTGCGCTTGTGAAACGCCTTCCTGCAGCGTAAACAGATGCATTTGTGGAATTCTGTCAGCTTCATTCAGTATCTGCCGCCACCGGTCTTTACAGGTAGTTTTAACCGCCAGCATACGCAGATTTTCATCCGGATAATCCGCGTCGTGATAAGCCTCTGCAGAAGGAAACAGAAAATCGGGTTTCTTATTGCCTTCTGTGACGGCCTGAGTGGCGAAGTGTCGGAGGCCGTACTCGATGAAAAGATGCTCCAGGTGCAGTTCAAGGGACTTTCCGGCTCTGGATTTACGTCTGTTACTGACAGAATTGGCCAGTGCAATGAATTCATCTACTGAGCCAAATCCTTTCCGGATAATGTCCAGTACATGCAGTTCCTCGACCAGCAGAAAAATGTCGTACTCAATGCGCCGGCGATCAACAAGCTGCTCATCCGGGTCCCCGGAGTTCTTCACGTAATGGCCAGCTGCATACTGAATAATTTCACTACCGGATGGAAAGCGCTGATGCCACTCTTTGGGAATCAGGTATTTATGATTCACAGGCGCCTGCTGAAGAGACAGGCCGCCCAGAATCTGCCCGGCAGGTCCGGCGATAAGAGTGCCAGGAACAATTTCACCAATTGCAGTCTCAATGACATCTTCTTCATCGGGGCTGGCACATACCCATATATCTACAGCAGGGCTGTCCTGGCTCTCTTCACCAAGCCTGAAGGCAAGAAGCGTCAGGGCGCCGGTATTTTCAGGGTCCTGAAGGGGACTGCCTCTTCCCCAGCGAGTGATCCTTTTTTCATTTCGGGTTTTACCGAAATGGCGGCTGTTATAATAGATTGCACGGGCCTGGCTGTTCGGGCAGTCGTGTGAGGATACATGTGCGGTGAGAAGAACGGAGGGATTCAGTTCCCGGGTGTGATTTATCGATGGGAATAGCCTTTCTACGATAGCCGATGGGATATAAAGCCCTACCTGATGTCCGCCTGTCGCACCGGTATCATTGGCAGAAAGGCGCTTAATGTAGACAAAATAATTGCCGCCCGCTATCTCAAGTAGCCAGTTATGAAAAATCGACATAATGTCCCTCTTATGACCCGAAATTCGAACCGCTATTTTTCCATACCCAAGCAGAAGCAGCCAGCCAGGATGATTAAGGGCAAAATTTAGAATCTAAACTTCAAATATTGCTCAATTTGTTTGTAAGCCGCCACCCACCTGCGCAGAGCCGTACGCCCGACACCAATATGTGCGGCAGCCTCGCGAAAACCGTCTTTACCAGAAAGATAATGCTGCACGGCGGCAAGCCGTAGCTCAAGTGAGAATTTGGGACTACTCATAAAAAACTGCACCTTAGTCAGTTGGATGTCCAACTTTTGGGGTGCAGTCCAGCCAGCGAGCTTTAAATAAAAGAACTTAAAGCTAATGTTGCTAGGAGTGCCACAATAGATGCAAGAACGGTCGCCCCCGTGAATTTCTTTAATGCATCTGATAGAGATATTCCAAGATATTCACGCACAATCCAGAAAGCTGAATCAGTGACATGTGCCCAGCCAATCGACCCAGCTCCGATAGCGATTACCATAATTTCAGGACTTAGCGAGGGGTCCGCTGCCAGCATTGGGCTGATCATACTTGCAGCGCTGATCATCGCAACAGTCGCAGATCCTACTGCAAGGTGCATAATCCATGCGATAAACCAGGCCAGTATTATCGGATTGATATGTGTGCCTAGTAGCATGGATGAAATTGCATTGCCAACACCACTCTTAATAAGCACACCATTAAAAGCCCCTCCAGCTCCGATGACAAAGACTATAGTTGCCAGTACGGGAAAGCTACGCTGTGATGTTTCAAGCAGCTGCAGCATGGTTTTTCCCTGACGAATCCCCAGCGCCCAGTAAGCAAAAATCAATGATATTAAAAGAGCTGTTAAGGGGTTTCCAACGGCAACGGTGAACCTGTGAAAAACGGAGTTTGAGTCAAGACCGGAAGTAAGCGTCTTTAACACCATCAGGATTAAAGGAAGACAAATCGTAAACAACGTAATTCCAAAACCCGGCAGTTGACGTTCCTGCTTGCAATCCGCAGAGGTGCGCGCAGCCAGAAATCTCTCCTGCTCTGGCGTCATTTCTTTTTTACAAACCAGCCTGACCCATACTGGTCCTGAAATAATCATTGTTGGTATGCCGATCATGATGCCATACAGAATAACTTTACCTACGTCTGCATTTAACATCACTGTTATTGCCATTGCCGCTGGATGAGGTGGCAATATACAGTGGATGGTCATCAGAGAGAGCGCCAGTGGAATGCTCAGATACAGCAGATTCATTCTGGTCTGACGGGCAATTTCATATACCAAAGGGATGAGTAAAACAAAGCCGACTTCAAAGAACACAGGAATACCAGCAATGGCTCCGACGGCTGCCATGACCCAGTGCGCGCGTTTCGCTCCCAGATTATTAAGCAGCGTTTTTGCCAGGCGTTCTGCTCCACCCGATTCTTCCAGAACCTTACCCAGTATCCCCCCAAGACCAATGATGGCAATTAAATTACCCAGCGTTCCGCCTATCCCTTTTTCTATAGCATCTACAACTTCCGGTAAGTTCATCCCCGAACCTAGCCCGACCCCAAAACAGGCAATAATGAGAGTCAGAAACGCGTGTACTTTCACTTTAATTATAAGAATAACAATCGCTATAACGGAGGCAAAAAGAACCAGTAACAGCCATGAGCTGTGATCCATATTATTTTCTCCCTGAGTCGATTTAAAGCATCGTCAGTTATTAATCATTGTGTTTGGCTGAATTATGCCCGCCCTAGGGTGGGCACTGTCACAGCTGAAAGTAAAATCGCTCACATTAAAAAATTCCGGCAGCAGAGAACTACCCACCGCTGGTTGTTTTGTATGAATCGGGAGACGGCGGGAATACTATAGTTTTATCACCATTAATAAAGACCCTGCCATGTACATGCGCGTGAATAGCCCTTGCAAGGACTAAATTTTCAACATCCCGGCCCAATGAGACATAATCAGCTGCACTCTGGGCATGGGTGATACGTACGATGTCCTGTTCAATAATTGGACCTTCATCCAGATCTGCGGTGACGTAATGGGAAGTTGCGCCGATAAGTTTTACGCCCCTGCGAAACGCCTGATGATACGGATTCCCGCCTTTGAATGAGGGCAGGAAGGAGTGATGAATGTTAATAATGCGTCCTGACATCTGCTGGCACATTTCATCTGAAAGGATCTGCATGTAACGTGCAAGAACTATTAATTCAGCCTCTGAATCACGTACTATCTGCATCTGTGCCGCTTCGGCTTCTGGCTTGTTCTCTTTAGTAACCGGAATGTGATGGTAAGGAATACCATTACCTTCAACCAGCGCTTGAAAATCAGTGTGGTTAGATATGACAGCGACAATATCAATAGGCAGGGCACCAATTTTCCACCGGAACAGAATATCGTTGAGGCAATGGCCGAAGCGAGAAACCATCAATACAACTTTCAGCTTGCTGTGTTCCTCAAAAAAGTGGCTGTCCATCTGATATTTCTGCACTAATGGGGTAAACCCTCTCTGAATATCTTCCAGCGTACGCCCTTCATCAGAACGGAAAGTGATCCGCATGAAATAGCGATTGGTCGTTTCATCATCGAACTGTGCGCTGTCGCGAATATTACAGCCGTTAGCCGCCAGATAGCTGACGATATCAGCCGTGACGCCGCGGATGGAGGGACAGCTAACACTCAGCACAGCATATTTATTCTCATTCATGGTGGGCTCCTTAATCGTTATCATTCGTTAGCGGGCGTGGTTCATTCTGCCAGCGCCAGGCCGTCAGGGTGTTTTCAAGCAGGCAGGCGATGGTCATAGGACCCACGCCGCCGGGAACAGGAGTGATAGCAGCAGCGTGCCCACATTCTTCAAAGGCCACATCGCCAACGATTCTTGAGCGCCCTTCACGTTCGACGCGGTTTATACCCACATCGATGACGTAAGCACCGGTTTTAATCCACTCCCCTCTGACCAAGCCCGGGCTTCCCGCCGCCACGACTACAATGTCTGCGGTGCGGCATAACTCAGCAATATTGCGAGTTTTAATGTGAGCAACCGTCACCGTACAGTTTTCAGCCATCAGAAGCTGGGCCATAGGTTTACCCACAATGTTGGATTTACCGATCACAACCGCCTTCATTCCGGTCAGGTCATCAATACGATCCTTAAGCAGCATCAAGCATCCCAGAGGGGTACAGGGAATCAGTGATGACTGACCAGTGAAAAGCCGACCTGCATTGATAACGTGAAAACCATCAACATCCTTGTCTGGGTCTATGGCATTGATAACAGCGCGGGTATCCAGATGAGCTGGCAGGGGCAGCTGAACGAGTATGCCGTTGACTCGACGGTCATTATTCAGTCTCTCCAGCAAAGTCATCAGGTCAGACTGTCTGACGGTGGCTGGTAGCCTGAACGAGAAAGACTCCATCCCTGCAGCCAGCGTTTCACGCTGTTTTGAATTGACATAAATGGCGCTCGCCGGGTCATCTCCGACCAGCACTACGGCCAGACCCGGTATCTTTCCGGTTTTAGCGCGGATCTGCGCAACCTCATCCGCTATACGCTCGACCAGACCGGCGGCAAATACTTTCCCGTCAATTCTGGTTGCCCTATAAAGGCTGTCCATCTGGTCTCTCCTCGCAAAAGGGTTAGTAAACGGCAACACTTTTCCGGGCTGCGGAGTTAAAGGTCCGCAGCCTGAATGTCTGGCTTCAAGGTTTTAAGATATCCTGGGCGTCAGGCCAGCTCTGAACCACGTTTCATGAATGTCCAGAATTGCTCCTGAGGAACAAAAGCACCACCGGTTGTCCAGATCACATGCGTTGCTTCCGTCATCTTTCCTGACAGGTCGTTTCTGGCAGCATACGACTGGCCCTGAGAGCTGTTCACAATGAAGTCAGGCCCTGCAAAACCTGCCGTGGCTGATGGCTCCAAGCGAATGTTCTGTGACATCTGGGCATGCCATAGCCAACGGAACAGGTCCTCATCAGCAACGGTGAAAATACCTGACAGAAGCGGCTTCATCACGGTTGCGACAAAAGCCGACATCCGCGCAACGGCCATACCGTCCGCTTCCGTTTTATTGGTCAGGCCAACGTCGTATACCGAAATCAGCTCATCTGAACCACTCATCATGTGTACAAGGGCACATGGAGACTGCACGGGTTCTACAAAAAAGGCATGAACGGCATCGCCAAAAATGGCCTTAAGCCCGTAAGCCACACCCCCTGGCGCACCGCCTATCCCACATGGAAGGTATACAAACAGCGGATGGTCCTTATCAACGATGACACCACTCTGGCCAAGCTGTGCTGCCAGCTCGCTCGCAGCGGCGCTGTAGCCGAAGAACAGAATTTCAGATCGTTCATCATCAACAAAGTAAACGCTAGGGTCGGCCTCCGCGCCCAGTCTTGCCTGCTCAACGGCGGTGGTATAGTCGGCCTGATGCTGCACAACCTCAACGCCCTGACGCGTCAGCCT
Organism: Pantoea sp. JGM49; assembly: GCF_018257655.1. Classification (NCBI taxonomy): domain Bacteria; kingdom Pseudomonadati; phylum Pseudomonadota; class Gammaproteobacteria; order Enterobacterales; family Erwiniaceae; genus Pantoea; species Pantoea sp. JGM49. The sequence continues at coordinate 10,270 of NZ_JAERJM010000018.1, forward strand.
CTCGACTTTCCACTGTTTTGCATCTGATGACATATGAACAACGGCACGGAACCCCAGAGCGCGGGCAGCGATTCCTACGCTCATGCCAAGATTACCCGTACTGCCAACGGCAATCGTGTGCCGGGAGAATACGGCGCGGGCCTCATCGCCCGCCAACGTCAGAATGTCATCACCTTGCTTATAAATGCCTTTTTCTTCAGCAAGATTAAGGGCGTACATAAAGACTTCATATACTCCCCCACGTGCTTTAATCGAGCCGGCTACAGGCAGATCTCCGTCATTCTTCACGAATATCTGACCAAATTCAGGCCCGGTGTAGCCAAGAGACTTGCGAAGCTCCACTGCTTCATAAAGCCGTGACTGGATAGCTCCTCCAACAGATTCCAGCTCAGGGAAGCAGTAGCTCAACAAAGGCGCGAGACGCTGCCAGTTCTGCTCGGCTTCCTTTACCTGAGAGGCACGAACTGGCAGTGCCGGATCGTTAATCCCACCTTCACGCAGGCTTGGGTTCAGCCATAGTGCTGGTTGCCCTGCCAGAATATCTTCCCGCGCCGGGTTCTCCGGAAGTAAAAAGCTCATCATATCTCTCCAGTACATGAGGTGCGCCGCTGCGCGTCAGGCGCATCTGCATTTTGTTAAAATCACGCGTAGGTCGGGAAACTGGCGCAGAGATCTTCAACCTGCCCCAGGCACTTATCGATGACCGCTACACGCTTCTCGTTATCCAGGAACTGAGCATCAAAAATGTCGGCGATAAGATTCCCGATTAGCTCAAATTCTGCGGCACCAAATCCGCGAGTCGTGCCCGCGGAGGATCCCAAACGCAGCCCCTTCCACTCGGACGGACGTGGGCTATCAAATGGGATCGGGTTTTTGTTGGAAGTGATGTTAATCGACGACAGTGCATCCTGAGCTTTCTGACCGGTTAACCCTTTTGAAGAGACATCAACCAGCACGACATGTGTATCAGTCCCTCCACTTACGATGCGCACTCCGCGATCCTGAAGCACTTTGGCTAACAACTGTGCATTGCTCTTGACGCTGGCCCCATAAGTTTTGAATTCAGGCGTCAATGCTTCACCCAGTGCCACAGCTTTTCCAGCGATGGTTGCCAGGTGGGCACTGCCTTGTACACCGGGAAACACAGAGGGCTGAATTTTTTTGAACAGGTCTTCTCTGTTAGTCAGAACCAAGCCTCCACGTGCACCGCGCAATGTTTTAGTCGTGGTGCATGTGACGATATCTGCGAAAGGAATCGGTGATGGATGAACACCAGCAGCAACCAGGCCCGCAAAGTGCGCCATATCAACCAGATAGAACGCTCCAACTTTGTCTGCAATATCACGCATACGTTTGAAGTTAATCTCACGTGGATATGAAGATCCTCCAGCGATGATTAGCTTGGGCTTATGCTCAAGAGCAAGAGCCTCAACATTGTCGTAATCAATCAGGCCGGTTTCACGATCTACACCGTAAGAGTGGATGGTGAACCAGCGGCCGGACTGGTTCGGTTTGGCTCCATGACTGAGATGTCCGCCTGCCGCAAGGTCAAGACTCAGAACAGAATCACCTGGCTGGAGCAACGCAAAAAACACGGCCTGGTTGGCCTGAGTACCGGAGTGAGGCTGCACATTGACGTAGCTGCATCCGAATAATTCTTTGGCACGGTCAATGGCCGCCTGCTCGACCACATCGGCAAAGGCTGCCCCTCCGTGAAAACGGTTGCCCGGGTACCCCTCAACTGTTTTGTTCGTGATAACCGAACCCAGCGCATCAAGCGTTGCCTGGCTGACCGAATTTTCTGAAGCAATCAGTTCGATTTGTCCCTGCTGGCGTTTTTTTTCATTTTCCAAAGCCTGACTAATGAGAGGGTCACGCGACGAAAGGTTATCTTGGAAGTAGGATTTGCTCATCATGATATCTCGCTTTTGGTTAAGGTCTTTGGTTGTCCTTCAATCACGTTATAAGTATGTTAATCTTCAGAACAAGCGAATAATTTTTCAATAACCCTTAAGTAAAACTTAAAGATAAATATAAGAAAATCCTATGGATATCAATAAACTGGCAGCATTACGGGAACTTGCAGTCCGAAAAACAATGACCGAGGTCGCAAAAAACCTCCACCTTTCCCCCTCTGCTGTATCGCAGCAAATCGCACAGCTTGAGGAAGAAGTCGGCATTGATTTGACAGAGCGAAGGGGCAGAGGCGTTGAGTTAACGATTGCGGGTCAAAGACTAGTAGAACATGCCAACCGGATTTTCACTGAGCTGGAGTCTGCCCGCGCAGAAATGTCGCACCTGAAGAAAGCTGTGGCGGGTAAAATCCGGGTTGCCGCATTTCCGTCAGTTGCAGCTGCGCTTATGCCTGCGACATTTGGCGCGCTGAAAAAATCCCATCCGATGCTTCAGATCCAGTTTGACGAACTAGAACCAGAAGAGTCGTTAACCGCGATAAGAGGCTGGCAGACTGACATTGCACTGATTGACGACCTAAACACGCCAGAGGGTCTGCTCGATGCAGGTATAGGCATCATTCCCCTGATGGAAGATTTATTTCATGTCGTGCTCCCCCCCCAGCACCCTCTTGCAGATAAAAAAAGAATTACCTTTGCTGAGCTAAAGGACGAAAATTGGGTGATTGATACGGCTTCTATGACTTACACGGATATGCTGACAAAAGCCTGCGTGAAGGCCGGTTTTATGCCAAACATAGTGGCAAAGTGTAAGGGATTTGAGGTGACAATCGCTCTCGTTCGGGGTGGTTGCGCTATAGCCATTCTGCCTGAGCTGAGAGCGAAAATGGAACTTGAAGGCGCACTCGTCAGACGGGTTTACCCTGAGATAAGACGCAAAATTTTCGTGGTCTACAGAAAAAGCGAGAAGAAGAGCCCTTCTGTTAAGGCATTTCTGACCGCCCTGTACGAGCAGTCAGTTATCCTTAAATGCGGGAGTTTTGGTTCCGAATCTGAAGCGTTTATTCAACATTTACTCTTAAACTGAATAAAAAACTACTGGCTTCAGGGCAGTAAAAGAAAATGGACGCCGGAAAATCTGCTGATACGTGAAATAAATGAATCTTAACAGGAGAATTTCCTGTTTATCACTCACTGTGTCTACTGTTTGCTCATAAGGGAAATTAATCACCTGTAGTCATTCCGAGTTTTCAAACCCTATCCAAGTTGACATTAAACACAACTGCTAACCCAATATGGACATCATGCGCGCCGTTCTCGCGGAAGAAATGCTCTTTCTGAAACAGCGGGGCGGCCATTTTAATGCCCATGCGCTGCCGCCCGCTCAGCCGGTAAGTGCTCAAGTTGCTGCAGCTGGATTTGCCGGGTGGCTTCGGATATGGCGAGGATATCATCGGCGAGCTCTTTACGGATAAGGCACAGCAACAGAGCCACCCGGCGCTCTGTCCGCTCCGGCGTGTCGGGGGGCAGGCGATAGCGCAGGGTGCCCTGACCGCCCCTTTCGCTGACGAAATGCACGGCGACTTCGGGCATGACGCCACCGGACACCCGGTGCCAGCTGACGCCCAGCCGCGCTCCCGACAGCACCATCCTGGCCTCCATTACCGTGTCGGCCACAAGGTCCGGATACCGGCTCCGGTCTGAAGGCATGCTGATGAAGTTCATTTCAGCCCCCGGTCATTTGCCTGCGTTCAACTACTGCATGTATGCGGCAGACATCTGTCTGCCGCACGGCCACTGCCTTCCCTCGGTCAGGTCACATAATGTTCAATCGGCTCACGAGCCTGACTCTCAATGGGAATGCGCCGGGGTTTCTCGCTCTCCGGCACTTCAAGCCTCAGTCCCACGTACAGCAAACCGTCCCGCAGGCGGGCCTCGGTGACTTTCACGTGTTCCGGCACGCTGTAGCTCAGGCGGAAATCTGCCCGGCTGATGCCCCGGTGCAGCCAGTGTCCACCTCCAGCAGTCTCCGTTTCACCATCGGTGCTGTCTTCACGGTGGCCGCTGACGGTGAGACGGCCATCTGAGACCTCAATCTCCAGCTCTTTCTCCTGCCAGCCAGAACGCTGACGGTCAATGCATAACGTTCGTTATCCAGCTGTTTCAGGTCATAGGGCGGCGTCATGGGGACTGGGGTATCGCCGGTCAGCTGGCTGAACAGACGATCAATACGGCTGAACCGGTCAGACAGCAAAGAGTCGGCCACGGAAGGAATAACGGGGAAATTACGTAATACCATGGTGATAACCTCCTGAATTAGTCGTTCATTCAAAAGTTCATCTGGAACGGGTATATCCCGTGCAGGGAAAATATAATCCTGAGGAATAAATTTTCAAGGGGTTGTTGAGCTTTTTTTGACCTGCTCAGGGAATGTGTAAGTCATACTCCTCTGCCCCGACTTGCTGGTACGCCGGAGTTTCATCAGATGCATAAACTGAATTGCACCAGTATGGTGGGGAGAGTGACGGAAATTACGGCGCAGTCTCCATTAAGGAGTGTCGTACTAATCAGGGCAAGCCTGCACACTCCATTTAGTGCGCAGCCAGCTCCTGGAAAAATTTCGGGTTAGCCTGGATAGTTGCCAGCACCTTCGCAGCCAGTCCGGTCGGATTACGCCGTCCGGTTTCCCAGCTCTTGATGGTGTCGAGACTGGTCCCCAGCACTTTCGCCATCTCGCTCTGTGAAACGTTCAGCTGCACCCTGATGGCCTTCACATCAGCCAGCTCGTAACGGGTGATGCGGGCGGGCGCTCTGACGCCGTTTTTAATTTCAACGGCCTCTTCCAGCGATGCTTTCAGCTCATCAAAAAAACTCATGTCACACCTCATCTTTCAGTTGTTGGGTCAGCGCCTTTAGTGTGGCTTTCTCTGCGTCCGTCAGGCTGTCTTTGGTGCTTTTTGGGTAGGCCATCACCAGATAGATCACCTCGACGGTCGCCAGGAAGTAAATCACTCTTGCACTGCTGCTTTTTCCCTGATTGCCCGTCGCCATCCTGACTTTTCGCAGCCCGCCGGTTTTCTGGATGAGATCGCCTTTGTCCGGCGACTCAATCAGCGTCTTTTGTAGCTCCCAGAGCTCTTCATCCGTGGCGATCTGTTTTATCTGACGAGTAAACATCGGGGTCTCGATAAACTCAATCGCGTTACTCACGGCTGTCTCCTGTTCTTAATAGAGTACATTGTACACTCAATTCTGATTTCGGAAAAGTGGAGACATCGAGTGGCCATAGTAGGGGGCATTTTGATGTGGCTGGCGAGCAGCGCGCAGCCTGCCCCTGAATGCCGCGTGAGCGGCATGGAGGCGCCAGAAATCGTTCAGGACGGCACTGGTGCCATCGGGCGCCGTGAGCCCGGCAGAGCCGGTTACAGGGTCGATGGTGGCAAAAGCCCAACCACGCCCTGACTGACGCCGTTTAAGCAGCGGCCTTTCAGGCGCGAATAAGTCAGACGGTCGCAGACAAAAGAAAGTGACCGCAGGCCTCATACCTTTCAGCCATATCAAATGTATAGTTACAGCATCCATCTAAAAGCGACTCCATTCCGGCCCCCCGGGCCGGGGCGGCGGCGCTTTTCAGGTGGGTTTTGCTCGATGCTGTGTGGATTTCGGTCCTGATGGCTGCACGGTATGTGAAAAGGGCTGAAGAGTATATGTAACTGCGGTTTTCTGCCCGCCGTTTCTGGCGGGAGCTACCTCTGACGCGGAGCGGCTGAACCGAACCGGCGCGGACGCAGTCCGCTGCAAGGGCGGCCGTTATTCACCTGTCCAAAGGGCGGGTGGAGACTAGGTTTTATTTTTAAAGGTAAGTACTACCAGTTTTTTAAAAGAATAAAGGTCGGGTGTTTAAAAGGAACAGCGCGGTTTGGAAAAAAGCCGGATAGCGGTTAAGCGACTCTCCGGTCAGGGGTTTAAAAGTCAGGTCTCTCGTGGTTAATGTGGATAAGTCATTCATGCGGCTGCGGAATGGCATTTTCCTGTGATTCTGATGCGGGTGATGGCAAGCCTTGTGTATGATGTAACTATTATTGTCGTGTTTTTAATCACTCTTGTGTTTCCTGCAGGCGAGCGAGGGCCTCCGGCGATAACCGGATAGTTGGCTTCAGTCGGTGGAAAAAACAGCGCCGGCGATTAAGACCGGGTTGGTGAGAGAATCTGTAATGAAGCTCCGGGCGATCAGGCAATGAATGACCAGGGTCCTTCAGGTTGTGACCAGCAGATCGTCGTCCAGTCGGGCATAACGGCCGCGTGAAAGCTTCATGCGCTCGGTGACGCGGCGCTCTATTTCGGCTTTCACCGCGTCCAGACCGCCGAAGAAGCGCTCGTGACGGATTTCTTTCTGAAGCTGCAGTCGGACCAGCTGCTCGATGTCCTTACGGGTGCGCGGCGCGTCTTTACGCGCGCGGTGGCGCTTCATGCCGTGCTCGCGACGGGACTTTTGGTACTCGCGGAAGCGCTCACGCACGAACGACCAGGCAGCGTTGATGAGCTCGCCGGCATCGGCGCGCGGCAGGCCCTTCTTCTCGCGCTGGCTGTTTTCCCACTCGATGCGGCTGCGGCGCGCGGCCGCGACTGCTTCTTCCGACACGTCGAGCACCTGCCACATCAGCGGCGCGAAGGTGATGTCCGTAGGAATGTTACAGCCGATGTCTTTGTCGTATTCGGTGGTGTAGGTGAGGAGCTTCAGTTGCGCCAGGAACTGCACGGCGCCGGTGAAACGGGTGATCGAGAGGCGTTTTTTCTCCGTGGCCAGCCCGCAGCGGATGCTCATGGTCGTGAGAGAGGCCCCCACGCGGTTGGCCAGCGGATTATAATAGTGGCAGAGCGCCTGTAGCGCGGCTTCAAGCGCGCGGATGCGGAGCTCAGGCGGACGGCGCTTGCGTGTTCCGCGGGCGATTTCCATGGCCACCAGTGCCTGAAACTCAATGCGCTGAGTGAAACCCGACGCTTTCTCACGGATCTTCTCGCAGAACGGCAGCGTTTTCTTTCCCTTTACCGGCACAAACTCCGGGTAAGGATTTTTTACCTGCCGGTAAAATGATGTGTTTTCAGATATCTGTTCAGCCACGCCATCCTGCGCTTACGTTGCACAGAAGGAGTGAGCACAGAAGGTATTGCAGTTTTCTGGGCATGTAACTATACTCCCCGCATAGAGCAACAGCTTCTATGCAGAATATGTGAGCCCCGTTAATCTTCTTGGTCGCCAAACTCAGAGAGATTATCGGGGTTTTCTTTTTTCTGGCCTTCAGTGTTCCGTCAGTACCAGTCTCCCGCCACCTTACGGCGTGGCCCGCCAGAATTCGTTACGGTCTGCAATTTAACACTCATAACCCTAACAGGCAATAACGTCATTTACTCACTTTTCTTGTAGGATCTGCATATTTGCCCAGTTCCTGCTCAATAAATGACTCAATCATTTCCGCCTGTGTCATGCCTCGCTCGGCACAAAGCTGATCTAAACCATCTTTATGCGCATTATGTATAAACACATTAACTGACTTGTGTGTATCACGCTTTCTGGCTGCGAAGTGCCGTTGTTTTTCGGCGGCAGATAGCGGATTGCCTTTTCGGTATAAGCGTTTCGAGGTTGAAGATTCCGCGTTGTTTTCTCGTGACATCTTTGCTCCTCCACAAAACTTCAGACAGAATTTTGTGGAGCATACTACAGTTCCCTGGAATCAGCGACTTAACTTTATTTCAGACCCTCCGCGTTGGCGCGCGTGCAGGCCTGATTTTCAGAAAAGGATCAATATGGAAGCGTGTAATCCGTGCCTTCTGACCACCTGGCATTCCAGTGCTGCAGATACTGACTGGCGACTGCCGGGGCGTTGCTGATGACCATCGCGTTTTCACTGTTCATGTGTGCTGCGGCCCGGGTGTAATTGAAGCTGCCGGTTTCAACCGTCTGACGGTCCGCCACAATGAACTTGTCATGCAGCGCCGCGAACCGGCCGTTCAGCCGGACAGGAATGTCGCCACCCGCGAGAAGACCGATGGCCGTCTGGCTTTTACGGTTCTGATTAGCTCTTTCATCCAGCACGACGAGAACGTCCACGCCGCGCGCTTTAGCTCTGATAAGAGACCGGGCCACCTCAGGTGACGTGAAGCTGTAACCGGCCAGCCTGATTTCTGCACGGGCGCTGTCAATGACGCTGAGCACCAGCGCTTCAGCGCCGCCGTCCGGTGAGAAGGCGACCCTGACTGCAGGCGCTTCTGCCCGGACAGCCGGACAAAGCAGGATGAGGCCGCTCAGAAGTAGCAGGATTTTTTTCATGGGGTTTACCTCAGAGGGTCGTGAGCGTGCCGGATTTTTAATCCTGGACGCGAGGGACCGGCCAACCGCAGGGCGGCAGCCGGCAGGGTGTCAGTCAGGTTTACCGGTGATCAGCACGTTCAGCAGGCTCATGTCCGAGTACGCCTGCTTCACCAGCTGCACGCCGGCCACGAAAGCGGCCACGTTCAGCAGCGGAAAAATCCACAGGCTGATGTTGTGCAGCGCGATGCCCGTGACCGGCGGGAATATCAGCGCGATGACAATCAGACCGGCAATCACGGTGGTCAGGTTACGCCCCCGCACGAAGCGTCCGTGCTCTCGCCTCACCAGCTGCGGATGCAGCAGGAGCGTCACCGGCATCATGGCGGGGCGCACCTTCATGTCGCGCACGCGCGCCGCGTCCTCCTCCGGCAGACTGTGCACCCGGGCAAACACGCCGACGGCGTTGTCCACCGCCTGTCCGATGCCCGGAATGCCCGGGCCGTCCCCGCCCCGGCTCCAGCGCCGCATCAGCGGTCCGGCCTCGCGCATCTCCGGCAGCCAGACCAGCAGCATCAGCAGTGAAACCGCCACGGTGGCGGTAATAAGCAGTGTCGTCATCATTACTCCAGTGTCTTCTCAGGTTTATGGCCAAACTCCGGCTCGGGTTCGCTGCGCTCATGGCGCACCACATTCACTTCGTCATTCATCATTGCCGCGCGGTCCTCGCGCTCAGGCGACAGGTCGTAGTCGCGGTAGTCCAGCGCCTCCTCGCTCTGCAGCTCCTCCAGCGCTGCCTGGAGCGCAGCCTCGCGGTCCGCATCCCGCTCTTCGGGTGCGTTGCCAGACTCTTCGCGCAGGGGGACATCCGGCTCTTTCTCCTCCTGGCCCAGTGCGTCCTTCAGCGCCTTCTCCAGCACCTCCGCCTCGCGGCGGTCCAGCTCCTCGCCGCCGGCTGCTGCATCGCGTGACTCTGCGGTGCCATCGGTGCCTGGACGTTCACTGTGGTCAGCAGCGAGCACGACGGGGCTCTCCGGGTTCTCCTTCATCAGCGCCAGCGCCTCCGCCAAATCCGTGGCCTCCAGCACCTTTCCGTGCTTTTCACCGCGCTGCAGCACGATGCGCTCACCGTCCGCCGCCCCCTCATAGTGGGCGCCGGCAAAGCTGATTTCGCCTGAAGCAGGAGACACGGGCACGTGCCAGTTGCCCCGCTGGCGCCCGTGTTCATTCAGCACCGGCCAGAGCAGCTCCGGCGTTTTGCCCGCAAGAAAGCGGGCGTCAGCGGTGAGCTGCAGGTCGGTACGGTCACCGAGCCGCGTTTCGTGCACCGGCAGGCTTTTGTCCCACTGCTGCACCTCACGGCCCGCGCGCACGTCCTCCCCGCGCATCACCACGTCGTGCACGGTTTCGCGTCGTCCGCTTCGGCTTTCGACCCGCGTGGTCCAGCCTGAAAGGTTGTCAAAGTACGTCTGAACGTGCTCTTTCGCCCTTGAAAGCTGCACGTAGGTGCTGTCGAGCGCCGCCATCATTTTTCGTGCCCCCTCCTCGCCGAACAGGCCAATCAGGTACTTAACGGATGCGCCCTGCGAGCTGTACGTCGTCACGGCGTAGCCGTAGTCCATGTGACGATCGGCGTATCGCTCTGTAGGCGCGAAGCTCAGCTGCCGGTCGCCCGTATCCAGCGTAACCCGCCCGTCACCGGTAATGCCCGACACTACCGCCATGTCGCTGGCCCGCAGGTTGCGGTCGCGGTCGGTCGCCGTCAGGCGCACCTTGTCGCCGGTGCTGAACTCACGCTGCACCTCCTCAAACACCGCTACTTCCTCCTTGCGCAGCTCCGCCGGACTCATCCAGCGGTCCGGCGCACCGTCCAGCCCCTTCATGTGCACCACGCCGCTGTCCTTATCGGTCTGGCCTGCGCGCCAGTAGGACTCGCCCCGGCGCACCACGTTGCCCTCCTGCGCTCTCCAGAAAGCCTGACGGCCGAGGTCCGCGTTACTGTTATTCACGCGTGACAGCAGCGGGACGGTGACACCGTCACGCAAATCCCCCTGCGCTTTGAGTTTTTCGTGAACGGCCCGGTTGATGCCCACCCGGTCATCGTTCAGCTCAGCCACGATGAGCGTATTGTCACGCGCCTCCGGCGTCCGCCCGGCGTAGTCATCGGCAATCATCCCGATAAGGTCCGGCTTGTCCGCCTCACCGGGCGCCGCGTCCGGGCCGGCCGCTTCCTTGGCGAGCCGGCCACCGTCCATGACGCTGCTCTCCGGCACATAAGCCCCCCTGCTTCGCGGCACGGTGTCCGGGCTGATTTCCGCCGACACGCGCACCGCCTCGCGCACGTTTCCGGCGATGACCGCCTCCACGGCGGGCTTCAGCGCGGGGATCTGACGCACGATTTCCTTCATGACCGCCGCATCCGCCGCGCTGCGGTCGAGCGCCAGCGAGAAGGGCGCGCCGGACTCCAGCGATTTGAGCTGGTCCCGGTCGCCGCTCACCACCGCGCGGCCCCCGCCGCCTGCGATAACGTTCATCAGGGCGGCCATCTGGGCGTTGCCGTTCATGGAGGACTCATCGATGACAAAAATCGTGTTGCTGAAGTCGCGCGCCTGACCGGCGGCCTGCCACTGGCTGCTCTCGCTGAGGAAGCTGGCGATGGTCTGGGCGGGAATGCCCGCCCCGGACAGTTCGCTCACCGCGCGGTGAGTGGGCGCCAGCCCCCGGATTTCAGGGCCGTCTTCCAGCGCACCGAGCGCGGCAGACACCGTGCGGAACTGCGTGGTTTTCCCCACGCCGGCGTAGCCCTGGATGGCCACAAAGCGATCGCGCGTGGTGAGGATAAGATTGCCTGCGTCGCGCTGGCCACCGGTCAGGCCCGCAGCGTTTTCCACGCTCAGGCCTGCCGGTAGCAGCGGCTTCACGCTGTTTTTGCCCTCGGCCATATGGCGAAGTACCGTCACCTCGTTGTCGAAGTTTTCCCGCGAGATAAAGAGGCCTGCCGCGCCCTGCTCGCCGCTCAGCTCCCGGATTTCGCCCCTTTCCGCCAGGCGAAGCAGCTCCTGCTCCGCGCGCTGTGGGGTGATGCGGCTGTTGTCGCTGATAACGTCCGCCATGACCCGCAGGCCGGCGAAGGTCACCCCGGTGCCGGTGGCTTTCTCGATGGCCAGACGCGTGGCGCGCTCGGGCTGCGTCATCTTCCTGGCCTCCAGCGCCCGCAGTGCGTCCGTCAGGTCGCTTTCTCCCGACAGCGACTTAATGCCCTGTGTGACGCTCACCACGGGCCGGTTTTCCTCCAGGCGGCGCCCGATGGTCGCCTCGTCCAGCGGCGTAAAAGCCATGACATCAGAGCCGCTGCGGCGCAGCATATTGACCGTGGCGTCGTTAACCTCTTTACCTGCCAGTACCGCCACCACGCTGCCCTGCGTGCGCCGCGTGGCACCGAAGGACTCCGCGTAGGCGTAATCCGCATAAAGCGGCGCGTGGCGGTCGACCTTAACCGTTTCGCCCTTAGCGTTTTGCATCGTGATGACGTCCTTAAACAGCCAGCGCCCCTCCTTCACCCCGGTGACCGTGAGCCGCTCGCCGCTGCCCGCGCGGGCGCGGAGGTCTGCGGTGGCGCGCAGCTGCTCACCCTCGCGCAGCTCCAGCTTCTTCTCCCGGTAGAGCCGCCAGTGACTGTCGATGCTGCTGATGTTGACGCCCCGTGTAGCCCCTTTATCATCCGACAGGGTCAGCAGGTTATGCCGCTCGCTGACGCCGGTGATGGTGAATGACGCCCTGTTCCCGTCATTCTCATGGCGCTCCAGCACCATGCCCGCGCGGTAGACGCTGCGGTCGTTACGGTTGGTGGCGTCCAGCCACACCGGCACCCGCGCCGTCACCTCACCCAGCACGCGGCCGAGCTGCCCCTCATCGGTCAGCACTTCACGCGTCATGCCGGTCAGCTGGTCGCGGGTGCGGGCGTTGCCCGCCTGCAGCGAGACGGGGCGGCCCTGCGCCTTCTCCTGTGCGTAATAGCGCGCCGCCACGCCGAGGCGATCCTCAACGGTATCCTTCTGCACCATCGTCACGCGCACGTTTTCACTCCTCGGCGAGGCGGTAAACTGCTTCACGCCGGCAGCGGTGAGTATCTCCGAAGCAAAGCCGGCCGCGCGCCGGGCGTGCGTATCGGTCACAAGCGTGGTGGCCTCATGCTGCGCGGCCGTTTTCAGCACGTCGTGCAGCCCGGAAGTGCTGAAGCGCTCGGACTCCGCGACCAGCACCAGCGCGCGCGCCGGCAGCTCCGCCCCGGCCATCTCCTGCGCCGTCATAAGCGTGACGCCGGGCTTATCGCCAAAGTCCTGCTGCTGGCGCTTACGCGCGGCGCCGTCGGCGGCTACCACGACCAGCGGTCGCCCGCCGTCGCGCGCCATGTCCGTCACGCTGCGGCTGAAGTCGCTGATAAACTGCGTGCCGCCGCGCACGTCGATAAGGGATACCGCCCTGTCGGCGTCGGCCACCTGCGCCAGCACGCCTTTCTCACCCGCAGGCGCCGTCAGCCCGCCCCGCTTTTCCGCCAGCCCGGCGGCCAGCTGCGACAGGCGCGCTTCGTCCCGCACGTGTGCGGCGGTGGTGAACAGCGTCTGGTTCTTATCGACGGCTATCAGCTGGCCGCGACCGATGGCGTTGTCCACCGCGCTGCGCACCCGCCCGTAAACGCCGGCCTCTACCGGCACGTGATTAAGCGTGCTGGTCAGCACGTCGTCATAGGTCACGCGCACGCTCCGGGATGACAGTCGCTCAATGGCGTCGCGCACCGCCGCCTCAATCTCTGCCGGAGGCGGCGGTGTGCTGTCGCCCCGTTCGCGCTCCTCTGCCAGACGTTCACGCCGGGCTGCTACCTCATTCCGGAAGGCCTCTGTGTCAAAGCCGGTCTCTTCCAGCACGGTCTGCCAGTGTTCGCGCACGCCTTCCATGCCACCGTATTCCTTGACCTTGCGCGTATCGAGCGCCGCCATGCTCTTCTGCTTTGCGGTCGCGTCAGGGCCCACGGCGGCCAGAATTTCCTCACGGCGCGAGGAGAACGGCTTTACCGGCACGCCGGTGATGTCCCACTCGCCGCGCGGGCCGGTTTCGGTAATGGGGTAGCCCTCTGGCTCGATGATGCCGCGCAGGTGGGCGCGGAACAGCGCCCCCAGGCTGACCTGCTCCTTCCAGACCACGTCGGTAAAGCCCTGACGCCCGCTGATGTCCGTGGACAAGGTCTTCCAGCCCGCTTCTGACAGCGTCGCGTTGGCCAGCACCGCATGCGAGTGCACCTGCGGCTCCAGGTTACGGCTGGTATCGTGCATAAACACGGCGGCGACGATGTTGCCGGTCTTCTCCATTTCGGAGATGCCGTCGGTCATGGTGCGGGTAGTGGCCAGCTTCTCAACGTCGTCCAGGGTGCGGCGCACCGCCTCGCGGTGAGATTCCACCAGGAACTTATCGCCGGTGACCAGCGCCAGCACGGACACGCTTTTGGGCGCGGAAAAGGTCAGGTCGTAGCCCGGGCGATGCTTGTTAACGTCGCCCTGCATGCGCCGGAGGTCGGTCCCGTCCGGCAACTGGCCTTCCAGCACCTGCACGAAGGTATCTCGGTTGACCGGGCCCTCAAGGCCCAGATTCTCCGCGCCCGTGCCGTACCACTCCGTAGACTGCTCGCCGAGAAAGTAATAGTTGTCCTCAGCGGTGTAGTAGGCGCCGGCCTTGCCGGCGCTTTTGACTGTGGAAACGGATAGCATGTGTCACCTCAGTTGCGGTCTAAGCCAAAATCACCGCTTTTGTGCTTGACGATGTCCGGGGGCTGAAGTGCCTTTTCGCTTTCGCTATGGCGGGATTCAGTTGTATTAATGGTCGATGAGGGAGAAGACGGTGGTGAAGCGGCGAGAACGGCTTCTGCCGTGGGCGCTGGCAGAGCCGCTACGCGGCCTCCGGCCTGCTGTGTCGCCGTATCGGCCCGGGTTTCCTGTGCTGCTGATGAAGCTTCTGCAGGAGCAGTCGCTGCAGCTGCAGACCCACTTCCCTGAGCATCTGCAGGAGCGGCGCCGCTGGTTTCGCTGTCCTCTTTTGCGGACGCATCCCCGAACAGACGGCCAACAATCTGGCCGGTCTGGTCATCGCTGGTTTCGCCTGAGAGCGCGGCCTCGATGTCCGGATCAAACACGTCCTGCACCTCACGCTGGATGCGACCCTCGGCGATTTCACGGTACGGCTTCCAGGGCAGCTTCATGCGCACCACCGGCCATTCGCCCGGCAGGGTGATGTAACACTCCAGGTCATTCAGGCTCTGCACGTCGGAGTAGCTCACCAGATACTCGTTGATCTCATCTTTGGAGAACTGCACCCCGTCACGGATGATGTCCACGCCGTAGCTGTACTGGTCCTTAAACTTCTTATGCCGCTTTTCACCGATTTCTTTCTGAACCCATTCGGCAATCGAGCCGCTGGGCGCACGATAGAAAATGCGGGTGTTCAGCAGGTCCCAGATGGATTTGGCGGCGTTGGTGCCGTACGTTTCCTCCATCTGGGGGAAGTTCTGCAGGCCCAGCACCGTGCAGCCGCCGAACTTACGGCCCTCGGCGCAGAACTCCGGGAGAATAGGCAGCTTGTGCAGCGACGGGGCCTCATCCAGGTAAATCCAGATGCGGCGGTTGCGGTCTGCCCTGAGCCCGAGAACACCTGACATGGTCATGTAGAGCCATGCGCTCAGCAGCGGCTTCAGCGCGTTATGGTTCTGGCCATCGCTGGAGATGAAAATCCACGGGTTATCCCCGCTGGCGTCCTCGGTGTGCAGCCAGTCGCGGATGTTAAATGGACGCTTTCCGTCCTCATCAAGGCCCTGCAAATAGCGGAGCGATCGCACATAGGTGGTCAGGATGGTGCGGATGGTCATCGCAGTTTTTTCGATGCTGCCGTCCACCAGGTTTGCGGCGTCCGTGCCTTCAAGGAACTGACGTAAATCTGCCAGGCTGATGGACATCAGCTTTTTCAGCAGCTCGCCGATGCTGCGGTTTTTCTCCCGCGCCATGCGTCGTGCCGTGGCCACGAACAGCGAGCGGGCCGACAGCACCCAGAACGGATCGCTGCTGCCGCTGCTGTCAGGGAGCAGCGAGGTGGCGAAGTTTTCGAAGTCCCCGACGGTCCGGCACTCCTCCCACAGGTCCCAGAACGGGCAGCGCTGATCGAACGGGTTAAGGATCTTGTCCTTGTCCTGACGGTAAAAGGTGGGGATGAAGTTGTTACCCTTGTCATAGATGATGACGCGGTCACCACGCGCGCGCAGCTGCGTGAGCAGGTCGTTGATCGCGGTACTCTTGCCCGACCCGACGGTGCCGTGAAAGCCAAAGTTCTGCATTTCTGAGTCTTTCAGAATGTGCAGGCCGCAGATGCTGAGCGGGGACATCATGCCCGCCTTTTTCAGCAGCCGGTTAACTTCCTTCGGACCGTCTGCCAGCACGCGGCCGCCGGTAATTTCGCTCTCGCGCTGTTTTTCACCCTTGCGTCCGAGGTACCAGGTGATGGCGGTAATGGCGCCGATAAAGCTGAAAGCGGCAATGCCCCAGCCGTAGAAAGCCACGTCCTTTACGTGCATGCCCATCTGCACGAAATAGGGGTCGTCCATTACCTGCTGCGCGGTGTGCTTAAAAGCAACTATCTCGCCGTTGGCGCGCTCAAAGTGAAAGGTCCAGCTCCCGCCGGGGGTGCGGCCCGTAATGTGTTTAAAAGGCATAATGCACCAGCGGATCATCCAGTACGCCCCGCCGTGCACGAACTCCTGCAGGGTGAGACGCAGCAGCATCCAGGCAAAGAACACCACGACGGAGAGCAGCAGCACCCAGTACGAGGCAATATTCATGATCTGCAGGAACATGCCGATCATGTACTTCATGACCTGACCGCCCTGGGTAAAGTCGCGCGCGTTAAGACTCATCAGACGGCCTCCCTGTAGACGTAAGCCATTTCATCGAGGCTCAGGTGCCAGTCGGGTGCGCTGATATCACACGCGGCGCTGAAGACGCGTCGTGCCAGCGTGTCGGCTGCCGGCGTCAGGCCGTGCAGGTTATCGTGCATAAAATCCACGTAGTGCGCGGCGGTGGCGTACATCAGGCAACTGAGCGGACACTCATCCCCCTGATGCAGGCGCTGCAAGGCGGCCATAACCATCAGGTCGCCCTCCATGATGGCCAGCTGGCGAAGCTGCTCCGAACCCGGAACCGCCAGTGCCTGTGCTTTTGCCGTGCGCAGCACGTCTTCAGGGAGAAAGTTCCAGCCCCGCTGTGTGACTGATTTAAAAACGCGGACCTCCGGGCCATCTGATGCACTTTCGCTGAATTCATAACTGGCAATGTCAGGGTCCCGGTCAAGCGTCAGGAAAGTACCGCAGCCGGTGAGCGGGTCGTAAGCCGGGTTAATCGCTCCGTCCCACAGATTGAAGAGCGCGGAATAAACCCGGGCGGGGTCCTGACCCGGGGTGGTTTCAAAGCGGACAAGGCTTGCCGCATCAGCGGCAAAAAAGGCGACCGGCGCGTTCGGGTCGCCGCAGGTCACGTGAGTGACGCGGATAACGTTGGCAGGCATAGTTTTCTCTCAGGGGGTCAGTCGTGGTGCGTACGTGCCCGGATGGGCTGGCGTGATGTTCCGCCTCCTCCGCCAGACGCAGGGTGCGTCAGGACGTGCGGCGGGCGGTCTCAGCAGTCAGAGACCTGAAACAGCGGCTGGTTAATCTGTTCGCTGACGAAGCGCTTGTCGGCTTCGGACAGTGCCTGATAGCTGCCGGAATGACGCCGGATGCTGTCCATCAGGTTGGAAGTGTTGGTGAAAAACACGGGGCTGGCTCGCCTGACATCGTTCAGCACCGGCTCCATAATCCCTTTCCAGGCCCCGGTCATTCCCTCACGCTGCAGGTCGCTTTTAATCAGTTCCGCCTGCTCACTCAGCGGACAGACCGTGACGCCGACCCGTGGATAAAGCACCCGCAGCGTACCGGGCACGTCTCGGACAGTGCAGGGAAAGGCATCCTCCGGGGGAGGCAGCCGGTCATTACCCCACCATTCCGTGACCAGCCGTTCAGGCTCTACGGCGGCCATGGTGAAGAACTCCGTCTGTTCACGGACGATGCCGCCGGGATCAGCACGCCGCCAGATTTCAGGCTCACGCTCGGAAGGTCTGTCGGACGCGGATACCGTCAGGCGGGGCTGACAGCACGCCGGCGTCCAGTTCCGGGCCGCTGCGGGGATCCGGCTGTCAAATGACGTACGTGAGAATCCGCTCCACAGGTGAATAAGGTCGGTGGCGGCCTCCCCTTCACCTGAAATATGCATATGTACCCGGTGAACTGACACGTTTCCCTGCACCGCCCAGCGCGTGATGAGTGTGAAGTCCGTTACGGGGCGGTCTGTTTCAAGCAATATTCCATATATGGCTTTACGTCCTTTCTTTCGGCAGACGTAATGAAGTTGCTTATTAGGAGAAGGAAACCTGACTGTAATTTCATGGTCCGCACGCAAATGCAAACCCAATTCAGGAACTTCGACATCAATGAGGTCAACTGAGATGTTAGAATACTTCAAGTAATACGAAGGTGTAAGATGAATGTACATGTGATCTCCTAGAATTCTATCTGAGAGAATTTATTTAGAAATTGAATTTTCAAAACTGATTTGTTTTAAAGGATTTAAACTAAGAGGCCTAATTTATAGAGAAATAAAAATCAAGATGCAAAAAAAAGCCTCTTATAGCATCATGATTTGGCTCCTTAAGGCTCAAACCTCTCCTATC
The DNA here is from genome assembly GCF_018257655.1 of Pantoea sp. JGM49. Taxonomy (NCBI): domain Bacteria; kingdom Pseudomonadati; phylum Pseudomonadota; class Gammaproteobacteria; order Enterobacterales; family Erwiniaceae; genus Pantoea; species Pantoea sp. JGM49. The sequence continues at coordinate 28,288 of NZ_JAERJM010000018.1, forward strand.
TACCTTCATAGCGTTTACATAACTTTTTCTTTAGCCGCAGAAATAGCGCCAAAAAGACCTGCAATTTGATATCGAGATATATCTAAATTAAAAATCAACCCAAGAACAACAGTAGATATCAATGTCGCTATTGATAGTATTAATATATTGTAAACAGTGAAAATTGACAGTAGACCTGCAACGATTATGCTCGCAATCCACAGGAAATAATACACCCTTACCTTCTTGGTTAAGATGCCCAATATTATAAATTTTTTAAAGGCATGTTTGGGTAGCATTGAAAAAATCATACTGTAACTATACAGGAACACCGAAATAAAGAACCAGAATGCTAGGGAAAATATACCTGCACCTTGCCATAGATTATTGTCAAACCAGCCAAAGAATGGGCAAATTAAGAAGAAGATAAAGTATATTAGAGCAGGAATGAAAATAAACTTCCCTCCCAATAATAAACTTGGTATCTCTTCTTTAGAATTCACCATCATCAAAGATATTTCTTTGAACTCTTGTTGAATTTCATCGTATCTTACTTTCACGAGCAACCTCCACCCAGATAATTTAGTTAGAAAACTACTTTTTATTTCTATTCATATAATCACTAAGACTTTTAGGGAGCTTATTGTCCTGTGATGCATCTGCGAGTTTTTTCCCTTCATCGAACTTTTCTGAAGCTCGTTCAAGGTCATGTTTCCGGCTATCAAAACCTTCTCGGCTTGAGTGAGCTCCTTGACTCATTTCATACCTCGCATCTTCTGCTTTATTTTTAACCACCAATGGGATCTCATCAACATCTTTCTTCACATCTTTTTCGATATTACTTCTACTAACTCCGCCTTCGATGTCGTTATTTGCATGTTCATAAGCATTTCCGTAGTTATTTTTAACAGCGTTTGTCGGGGACGACATACCTTCCCCTGTCCTGCCAGCATTCTGATCATAATTCTCATCAATGCGGCCCTGTAGTTTCTCAGCGAAGAACTCTTGCACCAGCCCGTCACGTTGTTTCTGTACGTTCTCATCTGACGTATTGCTGAGGATGGTCTCTGCATTTTCTGGTGAATGTTGCAGCGTCCATTGTACAAACTGCTGAGTGTAATTGTCGCGAGCGCCTGCGCTTAGCGTTTCCGTCTGAGAAGCCATTTTCTGCAGTTCATGAGTGTGCGACTGACTGGCCGTATACTGCTCATACTTGCTGTCAGACGTAGTAATGCCAGACGAGATCTGATTCATCAGGCCGGATGCATTGTTATCCACATGTTGCCCGTTGTAAGAGGCATTATAGCTACGCAATGTATCCAAACCTTGGCTAAAGTCGGTTGCCTCACGTGCCGAAAGAGAGTGAGAATTATCTTGACCGCTACGGGAATCATCAGACACTTGTGATGTAGATCCTGTACGATGAGTTCCCTCAAGACCTGCATTGAAATCGCCTTTAGCGGAAGCGCCTGTAACCCACTGCCCTGCTTTGCCCCAAAGCGACTTACTGCTATCTATACCTACCTGCCCGCGTATGCCCTCACTCAGCTGCATATTGCGTGATTTATCTTGAAGCTCTGAATACGCTTGGCTAAGTCCAATATGATTGCGATTGGCATAGTCTTCGGCAACCTGTTGCATCCGGTTTACTCTATCCGCCTCGGTTACTGTCAGACCAGTTGAAGCAGATACGGTTTTCGAATCGCTGTTACCGAACTGCTCATGGAACTGTTTAAGCTGCGAGCCGGTTTCCTGAACGGAATGGTTGTAACCCTGCATGGCCGATTCGGTCTGCGCCTGACTGTCGCGCACGGAACGCTGCGCGGCGCTGGCCAGATTGCGGTCCATATTCAGCTCTACCCCGATGCGGCTTGTTGCCTCAGAAGAGTTGAACACCGTCTGACCTTCAGGCGTAAAGGTGCGGCTTGCACCGTTAGCCAGCTGCAGGGTGCTCATCCCCTCGCGCAGATCACGGTTAAGGTTGGTTTTAAAGCCGTTGACGTTATCCACCTGAACGTTACCGGCGCTGAGATTCCCCGAAGCCACGGCGGCTGAGTCTGCGGCGGAAGCGCTGCTGAGCGCGCTGCCCAGGCTGGAGCTGAGGCTCGCAAAGCCCTGACCCAGTCCGGTAAACAGGCGGAACGCCAGGAACGGGATAGACAGCATCAGCCAGCCCGCAATACCTGCGGTTGTGGAGCTGGTTTCCATCAGGCGGTTCATGTTAGACAGCGTCGGGCCGGTGGCCTGAAAGCTGTTCTGCGTACTGTAGTTCACCGCAAAGTTAAAGATGGCGAACATGATGGGCCACAGCATCAGGCTGCCCATGAAGTTCAGGTAGCTCTTGATGACGGACCAGGCAATCTCTCGCACGTACAGCGCCAGTATCATCACCGGGAAGATGCAGATACAGAACAACATCAGCACGGTGTGCAGCTGCGGCAGCACTTCAGTTGCGATGGTGTAGCTCACCGCGTGCGACAGTCGCAGCTTCATCAGCGACTGTTCCGAGGCGATATCTACCATGGATGCGGTATCGTTCATGCCCTTCACGTAGCTGTTCAGGCCCCGGCGCAGGCCGGCCACCGCGATGTTCTGCAGCATGATGCTCTGTGCCGATTTACTGCTGTCAAAGAAGTAGCTGTACGAGCCGGCCAGCTGGTCGGCGTAAACCGTCTGCGGAGAGGTATTTCCGGGCAGCATGCGCGCAGCGTGGCTCATAAAGGTGGTGCCCGTGTTGTTGCTCTGCGCGGTCATCAGCGTTTTCAGCTTCGGCGCCGCGTCACGGCAGAACATAAAGGTAGTGCCCGACGCATCCCGCCAGTACACACCCCGCAGCGGGCTGGGGTTACTGAAAATCACCGACTGCACGTCCTCTGACTCCATCACGTCCTGCGTGCTGTACTTGTGGTTCAGCATGATGTCCGGCACCACGCAGTTCTTGGTGTACTCAACCAGGTTATACGACAGCACCGGGTCGCGGCTTTCGATGGTGAAGCTGTCCTGCATCAGCTTGCTGGCAAACAGCATGCCCGTTTTCGTGTAGGCCCGCTCATCAGGGAAGTGAAAAATATCCTCGTACGCGGTAGTCATCGTGTACCCCGTCCCGGTAATCAGATAGAGCGGCAGCGCCAGCCCCACTGGCACGTTGTCCACCCGCCCTATCGTGTCCGGTGCGGTCAGGTCATTCACCACCACCGTGACCCGGGGCGTCAGCAGAACGGCCGTCACCATGACGAACGTAAGCCCCCATCCGAACATGGTCCGCAGATCGTGCGTCCGGAGGTAGGTAAAGATGCAGAACACGATGCCCAGCATCTCCGCCACCCACACCGTGGTGCGCCAGCCGCCGTTCTCCATCATGGTGGCCACGGCGTTAAGCCCCATGGTGATCATGCCGCCGGCGCTGACCACCCAGATATCAAGAGCCATTAGTTACCTCCAAACTGGTAGTTGGACAGCACGCTGTCGGAGACAGAAGAGGAAAGCTGCTGGCGCGTTTCTGACAGGCTGCGGTCGTACTCGGCCAGCCCGTTCTGCTGCACCTGAATGCGCGACACGCGCTGGCCCAGCTCGTTGCGCACCTGACGCAGGTTTTCCCGGAAGTGCTTGTTCTCTTCTTCCGTATCAAGCGTGCCCGCTGCGCCGCTGGCGGCAACGTCAATCAGCCCGTTGATGTAGGACATCACCATGTCAGCCGCGATGTACTCCGCCAGGCTGCTCACCACGCTCTGGTCCATGCCCACCGACGCGGAGTCAATGGTGTAGCGCAGGATGCGCACCCGCGTGCTGCTGATAAGCGCCCGTTCGGTGTCGGTCAGCGCGGTGTCGCTGCGGCTTTTATCAAAGATATCGTTGAGGATGTCCCGCACCCGCCCCGTCATCCCCTCGTCCTCGCTGAGCGTGAGGTCGGCAATCGTGGGCGACAGGCAGGTATCGTTGTCGTTACAGCGGTAGATTTTCTCCGTGCCGCCGTTCAGCAGCGTATTGAACATTGACTCGCTGCCGCCGCGCGGCTGCAGGAAAGTCGGATTGCCGTTCGCGTCATAAATCACCGTGCCCACCATCGACATAATGAACTCCTTGAGCGCGCGATCGTTGCTGAAGAACTGATTGAGCTTCGTGAACGTGTCCCACGTGAGGTTGCGGTTGCGCGGAATGCGCTTCTTCTCATCGTCGGTCGCCTTGTCGAATACGCTGCTGGTCTCGCCGCCAACGCCACAGCCCTGACGTGACGCCGCCCAGTCAGAGAACACGTCGTGCTTCGTGCCGAGGTCCTGACAAATCTGCGCGCTGGCCGCCTGCGTTTTTGGCCACAGCCCGCCGACGATAGACTGCGCGGCCTGGCAGGTGGAGATGTTCATGTTGTTGGTGTCGGCCGCGAGCTTCTGCAGGTAGTCCTTGACGGCCTTGCACTGCGGGCAGATGGTCTCAAGCCCGAGGTCAAAGGCGTATCCGGCCGCGTTGCTGAGGATCTGCTTGCCCATGATCTTGATGCTGTCGCTGTTGATGAAGCTGAAGGAGCCCAGATAGGCATCGATGCCGCCGCAGCCTGACTTGATGTCCGGGAGCGTCACCGAAATCAGCTGAATGTTGCGCACCGGAGTACGGATAAACAGGTTGCCGCCGGTCAGATAGCCCGCAGACTGGCCCTGCCAGGCGGCGGCCTGCGTGTAGTTGCCTCCGCCGCCGCCCATGTCGTTAAAGAATTTGTTAATGTCGTTCTGCACGTCAGCAGAAGCGCCCGCAGAGGACAGCAGCAGGCCGAGGCTGAGAGCAGCGGAAAAGATGCGGCGCATGGCGTCATTCCTCGTAAAGTCGGTTACTGAATCAGTCATGGCGGATGAACTCCATCACGACTGACGAGTGCGGGTCCGGTAACAGCGCCGGAACCAGCCCGGCACGTCTGGCCATCGTGCTAATCAGCAGGAGCACGTCGGTGGTATCCGGGAGGCTGATTTCCTTATGAGAAAGCCGGAGGTCGTCGTCGCTGACCGGCGGAACGCTGAGTTCGCCCTGCCAGATGGTCAGGCAAAAAGGCGTGTGTTTTTCCCGGTGAATCAGCAGTTCGGTAACGGAACAGCCGGCGCGGTAGCAGGCCACCTCAATACCCGTCAGGCCGGAAAGCACGCCCATCAGATCACTGACGATGGCGTCACTGCAGGCGTCAGGCATGACCCTGAAAGTGGCCGAAACGCTGAATAAATTTGGTCTGTCGTTCATCACAGCACCCCCAGACGCACGGCCAGCGCAAAGGATTCATCCAGGCGCTGCTTCAGCGCCTCCTCACTCATTTCCCCCTGCGACAGCGGGATGGTGACCAGCGACTGCGTATTGATGATGAAGTCCGTCGGCGTCGCCTGCGGCAGCTCTGCGAAGAAGTCCTTCAGGATGCCGTCATTCACCGGCATGACCTTCGGGAACACCGCATCGCCCTTGCCGTCAAAGCTGTAAACGAACACGCCGATGCCGGTCTGCTCTGACACCGACTTCAGGGTCGGGTTGAAGCGGTGGCAGTACGGGCAGTCTGAGCGGACGAAGTGCACAATCTGCCAGTGGCCCACGTCAACGCGCCTGCCGTCGCTCAGCTGAAACCACACGGATTTTCCCGGCGTGGCGGGCTGCGGGCTCTCCGGCTGAGCGGTGGCTTCCTTCTGCAGCGGGGTCTGTGACTGTGCGGGAGCTTCCTCCCCGGTCTTGGCCTGCTCCAGGCGGGCGATATCATCAATCGTGCTGGCCGGTGCCAGCAGGGGAGCCAGCAACAGCAGTGCGGCAAACAGTTTTGCAATCATGGGTTAATCCTCGGGCTGGAAGTCGGTAACGATGTTGAGCATGCGGCGCGCCAGATCGTCCTGGGTGATGAAGCCATAGGCCAGCGGCTGGTATTTCTTCGTGCGCGGCTCCACCAGGTAAATGGCCGGGAAGTGCTCAATTTTCATTTTCTCGGCCTGCCCGGCATTCTGGCGGGTGTCCGGCAGGTCCGGGCTGGCGCGCCCGTCAACAGTGACGGGGATAACGGTCAGGCCATACTGCTCGCTGAACTCCTTCACAACCCCGCCGAGCCGGTTGTCGAGCGGCTCATTGCCGCGATAGAAGAAGAACACGCCGTAGCGCTGGTTCACGTAGCGGATGGCCGCCTGCTGCTTCTGGCGCTGCTCGGTGTACTGGATGTTGGCGGTGCCGTTGTAGAACGGGTGCTTCAGGCTGTAGTCCAGTTCCGGGTTGTCCAGCAGCACCTTTTCCCACCGGGAGGCGAACATGCTCGCCTGATTGACCATCCAGTCCTGCACGATTTTGTAGCGCCGGATGTTCTCAGAGGAGGGGTGCAGCATCGCCTCGTTCATCAGGTTGTCGCGGAACGCCTGCAGCCGCTTCATCTTCTGCGTGGGCGTTTCCTGCGGGGGCGGTGGGGGCGCTGCAGGCGGCTCCTCCTCATCCTTTTTTACCGGCTCGTTGTACCAGTACCAGCCCACGGCCGGGTTGTAGTTATAGCCGTCAGGCTTTTTATCTTCCGCCGCGTGCAGCGGCAGCGTCGCCAGCAGCAGCGACAGGCAGATGATTTTTTTCACGGCTGGTCTCCTGACTTCAGGCTGTTCTGGATATCGGACTGAATGCGGTCTTGCAGGGCGTCCTCATCGGGCAGCTTCACGTTGGTGTTGAGGTCGTCGTAAAAGTCGCTGAAGTCGATATGATCAAACTTGATGCCCTGTAGCTCGGCGATTTTGATGCCCCGGCAGTCGGGGTCGCTCGCGGAACCAAAGCTGATGCCCAGCTGGTCCCGGCGGCCCTGCTCCTGCACGATGCGGGCAAGCTTGCTGTCAAACACGCAGTAGCCCTCTTTCTTCTGCAGGCAGACGCCGAGCACCTTGCGCGAGCAGTACGAACCGACCTTCACGACCAGCTTTTTCTCCTTGCCGGTGCCGATCTCTTTCTCCTCGGTGTTGCACTGTGCAAGCCCCGCATCCTGACCCCAGCCGCCGCTCTTGCAGCAGTTGCTGAAGCCCGCCGCGCTCTGGCGGCAGGACATGCCTTTACCGGTAAACGCCGTGACCTGATTGGGGTCGATGCCGTTGACGTCCTGACCGTAAGCGGCCAGCGCCGCCAGCTGCGAGACGGCCTCCTCAAAGTTCTGGTTCTCTCCGTTCTGCATGGCGGCGCAGCTGCCGTCCGAGCAGTAGAACTCCGAGCCGCAGATGTAGCCGGTGCTCTTCACGGTGTGCGCACACTGGTAGGTCAGCTTGCTGTAGACGCAGTAGTTACCGATTTTCTGCGTACAGGTGCGCGTGCCCTCGCTGCAGTTCGGGTCATCGATATAGGCCTGGCAGGTGTTGGTGTCGTCTTCGTAGAGATTCCACTGCGTGGTATAGCCCCAGCAGTCGCTGTAAACGCTGTAGGCCTGGCCGCCCACGGTAACCGAGCGGGTCCCGCCCGGGTCGCTGCAGACCTCGCTCATTTTCACGGCGTCGCCCATGTCCGCCGGACAGCTGTTGGTCCACTCAATGCCCGCCTGCACGGTGTCGCGGACGCCCTGCATCGGCAGCGTGACGCGAAAAACATAGCTGCCATTACCAATGGCTCTCACCATCCCGTCCCTCGCTGATGAGTAATGACCGTCGGTGTCGTAGCGCAGAAAAAGCGATACTGTCTGCTCTTTCGTTACGTTCTGGGTGGCGATGGAGAAGTCACCGCTCCGGTTGTGCTTCGCTTTAACGGTCGTGCCGAATGCCTGAATGGAATACCAGAGACGGTTGGCAGACTCGCCGTGATAAGAGAGGTCTTTGGGATAGATAAACGCCCAGTTCCCGGAGCTGATCGTGCCGTCATCGGGTACGGTAAAATCAAAGCGCACCCAGTAATTGTCGAGTAAGACCGGTGAGGCGTTTGCGGCATCAAGGACCAGTTGCGTGCTGTAACTTTCCCGCGAGCCGGTGGTGACGATGGTGGCCTTGCGGGTGCAGGACTGTGACAGGCTGGAGGCCAGTTCGCAGGCGTGCGTGGTGTACGTGGTCTTACTCAGCTCCTGCGCCACGCACTGGCTGCCGTTCACGCCGGTAATGGCGTCGGCGCTGTTACGGATTTCATCGCTGCGCTTCATCATGTCGGAGTCGTAGCTCAGCTTGTCGGCCGGGTTATTTACGTAGGACTCGCGGGCGGTCTGCCCGAGGTCGGACTCCGTAAGCTCCGTCTGGCCCTTCACGTCTATGTTGGTCGACGTCTGCGTCGGGTCGCTGTAGAGGTCGCGCTGCGGCGCGTCCGACGAGTAGTTTTCAAAATAGCTGCCGGGGTCGGCGCTGGTCGTGCCGTTTGCCGATTTACCGGCGCTGACGCCCTCCTGATTGGAGGCGTCCATCGATGCGGCCAGCGCGCCGGCAGAGAGGCAGGCCAGCAGCAGCCCCTGCAGCAGGGAGCGTATTGGTTTGTTCATCAGAGTGTCCGGAGAGAGGGAAAGAGGGCCCGCCGCAGCGGGCCGGGTAGACTCAGTCGCAGCGGGTAAAGCTGGCGTTCAGCTTCTGCTGATACTTCGCTTTATCCATCGATCTAAGGCTCAGCAGCGCCGCATAGTCACCGTTCTGAGAGGCAATTGCTCTGAGCTGGTCCGCACTGTAGCCCTCACCGCAGGCTTTGCGGTGCGCGGCATTAATATCCCCGAGCACGCTGGCCACATCCGGGTCGCCACTGTGACTGACTGCCTGCAGGTACGCCTCGCCGTCAGCCGGGGTGCCTGTCTTTGCCAGTGCATCGCCGGATATAACGACTGCAGCCAGTAACAGGCCGGTTAACATTCTGCTTTTCATTGCTACCTCACTCGCTGAGATCATGCTGTCACTCCCCATCTGCTTTAGCGCGACACTCACCACGCTGGTTAATCATGTCCAGCGCCTGGCTGAGCGCCACGTTGCCGTACACGATGTCAAAGCGGTCCCCGCACTTCTTCACCAGCGCCGGGACCTGCTTCACGCCGTAGCGGTCAAAGCGCACGGGGTCAATCTGGATGCCTCGTACCTTGTAGGTGGTGATCAGGTTCAGCATGTACTTTGCGGTCTGATCCATGTTGTCGTTGATAAGCCCCCGGAAGTAGACGGGGATGTTCTTTGCCTCCGCCGCCTTCATCAGAAGCGCAAGCTCCTTATCCGGCAGCGAAGACGACAGGAAGTACGCCGTTTCATTTTCCGTGCTGCTGACCTGCGTACCGTCAGCGGCCAGCGCCGGCAGGCTGCTGACCAGGCAGGCGCCGTAAAGCAGCGCCGCGTTTAGTGATTTCATGTGTGCCTCGCTTACATCACGCAGTTGCGCTTTTTCCAGATGAGGTAGCCGTAGTTCTTCTTGCTGGTCGGCATTTCTTTACCCGTCTGCCACAGCATCACGTTGCGCCCTAGCGGGTGGCAGGACGCCACGTCCGGGATGGTGTTCACCATCTGATAGCGGTAGCGGCTTTTCGGCAGAATGACGGACGGATACTCGTAGCAGACCGCAACGTCGTAGGGCACGGTGTCGAGAATGAGCCCCTCGCGGTGCAGCTTGAAATCCATGCGCTCGGAGAGCAGCACCGAGCTGTTAAGCCCGCTGGACTCGTTCACGATGTTGCCGGTGAACGGGTACATCGAACCGTGCGACCCGGCACACCAGAACAGCGCGTCAATCGGGCGGCTCACGCCGGAGGCCACCGCATCCGCCGCGCAGGCCATCTGCGCAATCGGGTTGGCAAACAGCATCACCTCGGGGTTAAGGAACAGCGCCAGGTTGTCGTTCTGCCAGGTCGGGTCCAGCTCTGACAGGTAGCCGATGTCATACTCGCCGCCCTGCAGGCACATCTCGGAGGTGATAATGCTGAGCCAGGAGATCAGCGGGTACTTGTACCAGTGGACGTGATAGAAGGTGCCGGGGTGCTCGTTTGCCGTCTTGGTGCCCGTGCCGGTGCCGGTGTTAGGGATGTTGATATTGAAGCCGCCCATGTTCACCATGCAGCCCGGGGAGCGCGTCACGTCGGTCATCGCGAACGGCTCCCAGTACCCCACCGCCACGCCCATGCGCTCAAAGATGGGCGGCGGAACCGGACAGAACTGAATGGGCGACGCGGGGTTATCGGTATCGGGCAGCGTGCCGGCCGAGACCTGCACACTGCCCACGCTCATCGGAAAGATGCACTCCCAGCACACGTCGGTGATGGGGTTCACCCAGCGGCCCTCGCAGGTGAGGGCCGTGTTGCCGCTGCTGCTGTCAGCCGCCAGCGCGGGCGCGCAGAGCCACACCGAGAGCATAAGGAGCGCCGTTCGCCAGACCATATCAGCCCCCTTGCTTCACGCCGCCGCGTGCTTTATCAACGGCGGCCTGCAGCGCATCCAGACTCGTTGCCCCCGGGATGACGCTGACGTTGTCAGCGGTCGCACCTTTCACCGGCATAATAAAGAAGGCGGGCGTGCCCTGAATGCCGAGGCGTCTGGCCAGCGCGTTGTTGGCTTCCAGCGCTTCGCCCATTGCCTCGACCTGCGCCTTCGGCGTCGAGGTAATGCCGGCCTTCACGGCCGCGCTGCGAATGTCCGCATCCAGCAGTTTTCCTTCGTTATGTCCGGTGGCGTACAGCGCTGCGTGATAGCGGTGGTACACCTCTGCCCCGCCCGTTTTGTACAGCGAGAGACCGACCTTTGCCGCCTGAATGGAAGCCGGCCAGCGGCTGCCGAAGATAGGCCATTCCTTATAGATGAAGCGCACGTCAGGATTGTTGCTGATGAACTGCTCAACGGTCGGGGCGACTTTGGCGCAGTAGATGCACTGATAGTCAAAGAACTGAATAACCGCGACGTCGCCTTTCGGGTGCAGCACCGGGGAGGTCGGGTCGTTCAGCAGCGCGTCCTGGTTGTCGAGCGCGGCGCCCGCCGCCGACGCCATCTGTTTGTTCTGCGCCTGCGCCTGCAGCTTCTGGCTCATTTCAATCAGGATTTCCGGGTGAGCGCGCAGGTAATCTGCGGCCACCTGACCAATCTGCGCCTTCTGGGCGTTGGTGAAGGTCTCTGCATCCGCCAGAGCGTGGCCCGCAAGGGCAAAGGTCAGGGCGGTGGCAAGGATTAACTTTTTCATGTCTGACTCCGTTAGCGGTCAGGAAGACCGAATTCAGTAATAAGGAAGCGTTTCTGACCGGGCGCCTGCTTCACTTCCGCAGGAACCTGGGTGATGCCGAATTTCTTCGTGATGCTGCCGGTCTGGTCGAAGTAGACCCGGCTGCCGAGGGCGTCTGCGCTGTCGCGCACGTTGCCGTTCACCAGGATGACGCGTGAGGTGGTGGTCTGCGGGACCTGCTGTTTCACCCAGGCAATCTGACGTTCGTCGTCGGCGTCAATGAAGTAGAGGGTCTCGTCGAACACCGGAATGACGTCAAACGGGTTCACCTTCTGCCCCTTATGGGCAAACACGACGCCGTTCTGATCGGCGATATCGCGCTGCACCGTAAAGGACGGGTCGAACAGGCGGCTGCGCGTCTCCCGCGCGGTGGTGATACCTTCCACCGGCGGCGGCCGCATCGCCTCGTCCTCCACCTTCTTCTGCATCTCCTGTTCAATTTCCGCCTGCGACTTACCGGCAAAGTGCTGCTCCAGGTTCCGCTTCAGCACGGTGATGAGGTTGTGCTCGCGGATGTCCCAGGTATCGCCAAAAGTGCCCAGCTCAGCGGCCCCGGCTGCCTGCGACAGCGAGAGGCTGAGCAGAAGCAGCGCGGCCCGGCACTGGCGGGGGTAAGGAATGCTGTACATATCCGCTCCTTCAGGATGTGTGCGGTTTTCTGATCCGGCGGCAGGCCGCCTGAGCGGACTCGGTCTGCCGGAGCGTGTCGGCCAGCAGCATCGATGGCGTATCCGCGCGGCTGCAGAGCCTGCGGTAGCGGAGCTTCAGCGCGGCGCAGCGGATGTGCGCCTGACGCCAGGCCAGCATTTCCGGACTGAGTGTGTTTTTCATCGGGAGGCTCCCGGGTTGGGGTGATCGGACAGGGTTACTGCTGTGAGCCGGCCTTCATCAGCTCCGCCAGGCGTGCCTGAATTTCCGGGGTGGCATCCGGGAGGCCGGTGACGACGGCAGGGCTGACCAGGATGGCCGCACCGTGCTCGCTGGCATATTCACCGGTGGCGGTGGTGACGCTGCGGTCGAAGCGCGACAGCAGCGCGTGGCGCTGCTCTTCGGTCAGATCAAGCTTTGCCGCCTGCCGGATAAGCGTGTTGGTGGTGCCCTTCATGTCGAAGGTGACCAGCTCCGGCGGCTTAAGCCAGAAGAACCAGGCCGCCGCGCAGGCGCCCGTGCTCAGGGCCACCGACAGGGCGCAACCCGCAATAAGGTGTTTACTGTTCAAAGTTGCATCTCCCGCAGCATGTGGATGATGTCGCGCTTGTGCGCGTCGTTCTCGGCCATCTCAAAGAGAACATCTTTAATGTCCGCCCCTTCGCGCAGCCGCTGCTCGCGGTAGGTGAAGTCGTCGCCCTTTGAGGAAAACAGCGCGTCGCTCAGCGGATCGAGAATGAGGCGGTGGAAGCTGGAGTACTCACCGACGCTCAGCAGGAACGAGCTGTAGCGGGCCTGTTTCGCCGGCGGGAACTTACGTATCAGCTCCCACTCCAGCTCGCTGAACGCGTGCGGCTCCTCCTTCTGGAAGGTGGTGAACGACTTGGCGTCCTGCATACACGTGAACTTGAACGAGCTGTTGTCGTAGGCCGCGAGCGCCGCCGTGGACAGGTTCTTATCGCGTATGGCCTGCGTGACCGTGCCGTAAGAGCCGTTGTGACGGCGGGCGGTACGGTAGCCCTCCTCGATGAAGTCTTTGATTTTTTTGCTGGAGCCGCCGAGGAGCTTCCAGCCCTCATCAATGATGTTCATCTTTCGCTGGCTCCTCGGCGTGGTGTACATCATGTTTTCGTTCCAGATCATGATGGTGAACAGAATGGCCGAGAGCAGATCCTGCTGCTTGCGCAGGTCGCCCAGCTCGGTGACCACGAACTGCAGGTCAGGCTTGAGCGTGGGTTCTGACGAGTTGAAGAAATGGCCGTAAATGCCCCGCGTGCTGTACTTGCTGAGCAGCGTGGTGATCTCATCAATACGCCCGCCAATCAGCGACGAGTGTTCGCGGGTGATTTCCGCCTGCCGCGCCTTCAAATAGTCAATGACGTGGTCGATGCGCATATCCTGATGGTATTGCGGCCATGACTCGGTGATGGCCTCCAGAATCAGCGACTCGTGCACCTCATCGAGCAGGCCGTTGGGGCTGGCCAGAATGCACAGCTGGTCGCGGATGCGCTCGGCGGCGAGGGTGATGTTCGTGACGTTGGCAAACGGATTGAACCGCAGCGACTCGCCGTTAATGTAGGTGCCCCCCAGGCTGCTGCAGGCCGCCTTGTAGGAATCCCCGATGTCCTGCACCGCCACCGTGCCGCCCTTGTCGAGCACCGAGCGTGCAATGGAGTTGGCCAGCACCGATTTGCCCGCCCCTGAAGTGCCCGACATAAACCAGTTAAAGTTGGTGTTAGGCAGGCTCTCATCGAACACGTCGATAAACGCGACCTGATTGCGGTAGCTCGGAATGAGGATGCCCGAGGCGCACAGCTTGTTATCGCCGATGACCGGCATCAGGTTCACCGCGTGGAACGTTTCAGAGCGCTGGATGGCGCCGGTCTTGCGGCAGTCGCCGCGCAGCTTTTTGTCCGTCATCGCAAAGGGTACGGTCGCCAGCAGGTTGCGCAGCTGCATAAAGTCCGCGCGCACAAAGCGCAGCCCCTGCGCGGCGCAGGCGTTGCGCGCCTTTTCGGTGTAGCGCGACGTCAGGTCATCGTCATCCGGGCAGAACAGCGTCAGCCCGCAGAAGTAGCTGGTCAGCGACGTCTGGTTGGCCAGCAGCCGGGTGCGGGCGTCGCTCCACTCCGCGTGCTGGCGTTTGGTGGCCGGAATGTACTTGGCGTAACTGGTGTTCACGCGCGAGTCCAGCGCCAGAAACTTCGCGTTGGCCTCCCCCTGGCTTTTCATCTGGTCCTCGGTGGTGAGCACCATCGTAAAGATGAAGGGGCACGGAATGCCGTTGGTCGGCGACATCAGGTCCTGAATGATATTGCCGTTCTGCCACAGATAGTGCTCCTGTGGGTTGGTGTCGAGGTTCAGGTTCACCATGCGTGCGGCAAAGTGCCGGCTCTGACGATCGCTGCCCTCGATGCGGATGTGCGAGGGCTTTACGCGCCAGGACGTGGTGCGGTCAACGAACTGCGTACTGAGGTCCGCCGACGGGTCATAGTTGCTGTCGTAGCGCTCAAGCCGCGCCGGGTCGTGGTTCAGAAACTCGCGCAGCACGCTGCTGAATTCGGTCACGCCGATGGCGGAGGACCAGATATCCGCCGCGTTAAGGGCGTTCAGGAGGTTTCGCCGGACGTCGCGCACGCGGATAAGGTCCGTGTCGGTAGCGTTCTTGACCGGCGTCGCCCAGATGAAAAACAGGCGGTAGTCGCGCAGGGTCAGCGGATGATCAAGACCGTTGCCGTAGGTGTAACGCGCGCCGTTCAGGTAAAAGCGTGCGGTAATGTCATTACACTCACCCGCGCGGTGCCCCTGCCAGGCAAAGTTTTTCAGCCCGTGCTGAACCTGCTCTTTAACCGCACGACTGGAGACCAGCATCACCTGCAGCGGAATATCCCGGGGCGCTACGTCGCGCAGCAGGTACTCCAGGCTGTCGGCGAGCTTTTCGTTGGCGCCGATAAGCGGCTGCGACTCCACCACAAATCCCACGGACGTTTTGTTAACCCAGATCTGACTCTCGCTGTCGTAATCCTTATAGGGCAGCAGGTCCCGGATGTGCGGGAAGTCCATTTCCTGCAGCTTTTCCCGCGTCTCGCCGGTGGTGTCGCGCTCGCCGAGGATCCCCGCCACCGTCTCCACCACGTTCAGGGGGTCAAAGCGCAGGCCTTTAGGTAGTTTCATGCAGACCTCACATCAGAATGCCGTTCCAGTCGCCGTGACCGGAAACGCTGTAAATCACCTCCCCCATGTGGACGCTGTTGTCCGGGGAAACGTAAGGCGCGATCCAGATGCGCGCCACGCCGTCGGGACGGCGAAACGCGGCGGACGGTTCCGGGAAGCAGTGCGCCGCACTGCAGTAAGCCGTCTGGTTACCCGCAGGACGCAGCGCGCCGTTATCACGCGTGAAAGGGCGTACCGTGCCGGCTGACGCTACGCGAACCGGTATCCCCTCGCGCCAGTTCTGTCCGCTGCCCGGCGCTTCGCCCTGCGGATCCAGCCGGATGTTGCCGGTATCAATCAGGCGGTAGTCATCAAGGCGGATGCCCGCGCCGGTCATGCCGGCACCGGTTGCAGCGGGAGCGTTACCGCTGCTGCCCGCAGACATATCGTCGGCCTGCGACATCCAGACGCCGGTATCTTTCGCCGGCTTATCAAACTCAAACTCGCTGTTCATGCCCGCGCAGCCGCTGAGCAGAGCGGCCAGCGCAAAGGGGGTGAGGAAGCGTACTTTATTCATGATTTTCTCCGTCTTCAGGGGGAGTCAGAAACGGCTTGTACAGATTCATCATCAGCGTGCTTTTCCCGGCGCCGGTCTGTCCGGTGACCATGTAATGTGCAGGCTGAGCACCCTGTTCAGGTGACGTATCGCGTTCATCAAAGGGGTTATTCATGGTGATCTCCGTTGAGGTCAGTCACTTCGGTAAAGTCGATAAAGAGGTCGCCGTTTTTGCCGCTGGTGCCCAGACGGGACAGCAGCCCCAGCGCAAAGGTGTCGCCGGGAGACACTTCCAGCAGGCGGCGCAGCGTTTCGCCAAAGAGCGCCACGTAGCCGTCATCAGGGATGAGGCCGGGCTTGCAGTAGAGCTTTTTGACGCCAAAGCCCATCGCCTGCAGCCCGGCGACGCGGCCGTCCGCCTCACGTCCAAAGCAGGTCACGTTGCGTTCGGTGAACACCATCCAGCCACAGTGCTCGGCGTGCGCCATACGCATCTTGCCCGCCGTCATTGCGCCACGCCCTGCGGGGTCGCCCGCTGCTGTCCGCCGTTGCCGCTGACGGGTGCCACAAAGTCGTTCACGTTCAGGCGGGTGGCATCCCCCAGGCGCCCGACCAGGTCAGGCGGCAGGCCGCTGTTGCCCCGCGCCTGCGTCTGCGTATCCTGCGATTCGCCGCCGGTACGCTTCTGCTCTTTTGCGAGCTTCGCCGCCTCCTCGTCCTCGATGAACTTCGCGCGGAAACCTTCGATAAACACCACTTCCACGCGGTTAGCCGCGCCAATCGGGATGATGGGGTGATACTGCTCGGCGCGTTCGATGTAGTAATCGGCCAGCTTGTCGGCCGCTTTGCCCACGCCACCGCCAATCGCCCCGCGCGCCACCTCACCGCCGCTGATGGAACTGGTGGCGCCAATACCGGTGACCGTCTGGCCTACCTGCGAGGCGCTCTGACCGAGCCCGCCCAGCGCACCGGCGGTAAACGCCAGCCCGAGGATTTTTCCGTTGCGCATGACCGGCACGCCCTTGATGCCGTTCTTGCCGTAAAAGGCCACGTGCCCCTTAACGGCCTGATCGATGTGCTTGCCGTCGATGATGCAGGAAAGGCGCTGCAGCTGGACGATTGCGCGTTCGCTGGAAATATCGCCGTAGGCCGCTGCCGTCACGAAACAGTTGTCGAGGTGCACCAGCTTGTTGTTGCCCGGCAGGTGCGCCAGCCCCTTAAGCTTGAACTGCATCGGAACGAGATTGTTTTCGCCGCGCACTGAGGCGTTAGCGTCCGCGCCCTCAATGACGATGGCGTCAGAGAAGGTGCCGGTGGGGACCCAGAAAGAGGTGTCCTTTGCCTTTGGCTCAAACTGCGAATAGTCGAACGTTGCGCTGTCAATCTGCCCCGGCTGCGGCGCCGGAGGTGAAAAAGCGTATTCGGCACGCGGAGGCGCATTGCCGCCAGCCTGTGCGGACCCGCCCTGCTTTGGCGGATTCTGCTGCTCCTTCAGCTTGTCCATCAGCTCGCCCACGGTCTTCTGCAGCGACTGGTTGTTGCTCATCACGTCCGACATCTGGTCCTTCAGTGATTTAAAGTCCTTCTGCATCCCGGCCAGCTGCTCGCGCGCCTCCTTTTCACGGTTCTGCGCGCTGACCAGCAGCGAGCCCTGCCCCGCACCGTCAAACGAGTTGGTGACGGATCCGCCGGTCAGGTTGGGCTCGGCGGCAGTGACTTCCGCCTTGTCCGCCTTTTTCGACGCGTGACCGGACGCGCCCCGGTTGGCCAGCCAGAGGCCGACGATAACCAGCACCACCGCCCCGGCAATGTAGGTCATCAGCCGGCGCTGCTTGCCCTGGATGAGGCGGTTAATGTTCATCGGCGCCTCCCTTCGTGCGGAACACGGTGATGACGGAAACCTTCGCGCCCGGCTCCAGCGCATCCAGCTGCGGGTGGAACGCCACCGCCATCACGCCCGGGCTCCAGAAGTAGCGCTCGCTCAGTCGCAGGCGCTGCGACGACAGGCTGGTCAGCTCCGTGCGCACGATGCGGACGCGGTCACCCTGCCAGGCCGTCACCGGACGCAGGGCAAACGCGCTGCTTACCGCCCCGCTCACCGGAACGTCGGTGTTCTTGCTGAACACGTAGCCTTCAGGCTTGCGGTTGTTGATAAAGCGCCCCACCAGGCCGCTGATCAGCGCGCTGTAGGTGTCCTGCTTCTGCTCGAACGCCCGTGCCTCTTCCGTGCCCTGCACCTCGCGGTTATCCACCGTCAGACTCAGCCCTGCCCGCTTGCCGGGGGTGGCCTGCAGAGAAAACGCAAAGCCCGACGCCGTCTGTACAAACAGGGTGAAGGGCTTATCGGTAACGGTGGAGAACACAATCGCGCCTTCCGGCGTGGGCGATTTAGCGCTGATCACGCCCTGCGCGGCCTGGACGCTGAGGATGCGGTCGTCGCTGACGCGCAGGTAGTTCGGGTTGTTGTTGCTCACTGCCGCATTCACGCGGGCGCCGGGGTTCAGGGTCAGCTGTTCGGCTGAAGCCCGGTTCATCAGGGCACCCGCCAGCAGAAAGAGAAGCAACGGGGCAGCGGACTGGGCAAGGGTTTTAAGCATCGGGAACCTCCAGGAACGCGCTCCAGCAGAGACGGTTATTGCGGGTGTCCGTGCGGATGCGATAGTGCTTTTTAACAGGACGGGCGTCATGCAGGCCGTAGTTGAGCTGCAGGTCGCCGCTGATATCAACGATGCCTTTATCAGGCCAGACGCCAAAATCTCTGGGATAGAACACCGACCCGCCGCTGTTGCCCTTTACGCGCGAAGCCTCGTCGGCCAGCACGCCCTTCAGGGCTTTATCCGCGCCGTCGCAGGCGGCGGCGAGCAGCATTTCATGGCTCGCATCCGCATTGCTGTCGGTGATGTTGAGGCGAAGGTTCAGCCACGCCAGCGCCATAAGGCGCAGGTAGCGGGCGTCGCCGCGCTCTCCCGTGAAGCTGAACGGCGTGTCGGCGCCGTAGGGCACCACAATGGTCTGCCGGTTGCTGACGAGCTGATTCATCAGCGCCCGGTTATCGATGTAAATGCGCCAGCAGAGGACCAGCGCAAGAATGGTGATAACGAGCAGCACCATAATGGCCACGGCCATATTGCGGTTGCCCGCAGAGCGCAGCTTGTATTCCATGATGTCTCCGGTAAGGGTCAGGCGACCCAGTGCCGTTTGTAGCTTTCGGGCAGGATGCCGATGAAAAAGCGCATCACTGAGGTGGGCAGGCACCAGTACGCGAGGTTGAGAAGATACTGAGATCCGCGGCCTTTCTTGAGGTGACGTATTCCAACCACGGCGGCTAAGAGCGTGGGGCCGAAAATCCACATGTTGAGAAAGATGGCCAGCAGTGCCAGCGGCACGTAGACAAAAAACTCATCCGGTGGAAGCCCCACGAAGCGCCTTTGCTCGGAAAACGTAGCCGCATATTGAAACCGGTTACGTTTTTCCATAAGCTCGGCTTAAGTTGGAATGATGCCGAAGGCAACGTTAATAAACACCATCACCGCAGCAATGCCCCCGAACATGGCCAGGTTCTTCGTCTTCACGTAGGTGAAAACAGCCGCAAGTATCTCAATTATATAAAGAATCCACACCACGGTAGATCCACTCCCGAACGTATCCGAGATGGTTGTTTTACCGCCTGAGAACAGGTCTTCAGCGTGCGCCTGGAAGGCCGGAACGGACAGGATCGTGATGGAAGAAAGCAGCGTGAGACGATTCAGTTTCTGCCACGCTACCGCCCCTGCCTTGCGGCAGTACTTAAAGCACGTAGTTAATGCGCCCTTCATAGGTAAATTCCTTGGTTAGGGTTATAATGATCAGTCGGTTAAATTATCTCGTTCAGCTGCCGATAAGGCAGTAAGTCAAATTTT
The DNA here is from genome assembly GCF_018257655.1 of Pantoea sp. JGM49. Classification (NCBI taxonomy): domain Bacteria; kingdom Pseudomonadati; phylum Pseudomonadota; class Gammaproteobacteria; order Enterobacterales; family Erwiniaceae; genus Pantoea; species Pantoea sp. JGM49. The sequence continues at coordinate 47,635 of NZ_JAERJM010000018.1, forward strand.
CAGTTGTCCTGTTACACCTCCTTTACGGATTAAGCATAAAGCTACAGAAACTTACGGTTTCTTAACTGGCTGACGCTTTTTTACGCTCACAGATCCCCAACTTCAATATAAGTTATTGATCTTACTGATCTATTTATTTTATCGTAAAGAATGAATCCGCTTGTACACACAGATAACTGACTGAATAAAGTAGAGAACTGAATGACGCTGCCAGCAGAATTGATGCTTCATATGGCCAGTCCGGCAGGGATAGCTGCGGCATTTTTTAGGACAAATGATGAGGAAGCCTTATGGAAGCTGACTCAGGAAGCCCTTTTTCATTACGCGCGGGACCCCGGATGGTTTGAGGTTGAAGCGATGGGACGCCGGTGGTATGCCTGCCGCGTGGTGACCATTCCCTTTCTGATTTACCTGAGCCGCCGCATACCCGGCAGACTTGCAGCAGCCTTTTCTGAACGGGCCCGCACATTCATTCGCAGTGATACTGGCCGGGCCGATCCGGAAATCTGGATATTATTAAGCCAGGAATTTCTGGCTCCCCTTCCCCGGCCGGGCGTTAATTTATGGCAGGCGGGAAGGCTGAAGACCGGATTAGAAAAATCGGTCATGGTCACCGCGCAGGATGCACCGGATGAGGATGTTGCAAATAACCCCATACTGACGGGCAGCCCCGTCAGACTGACCGGCGAAGTACAGACAAAAATAATAAGCAAACAGGAAGCGCCTGCGCAGGGATCATTATCGGATGAGGGTGAGAAAAGCGAAATTATTTCGCCATCAAAAGGACGAAAGAAACGCTCTGATTCGCCTGATGCAGATAAAGTCCTGCAGTTGCTTCTTCAGGGAAGACGTGTAAAAGAAATATGCGCTGAGATGAAGTGCTCTGAGGCCTACGTGTACAAGCTGATAAAAATCCGTCGCGGGATGTCCGCCATGGAATATCGATGGCTTCAATGGCAGATGGTCTCCGATATGTATCATGGCGAGCCAAAGAAAACGCTTAATCAGATAGAAGAGGCCTGCGGATTAAGCCGGGCGGCGGTATATAATGCGGTCAAAAAAATCGCCTTCCGTGATGGCCTTGTACTCTTCGAAGAAAAGCGCGACAGAAAGCTCAGTAAAAAAGACGTTGAGGTTATTAAGAAAAAACTCGCCGAAGGAACCCTGAGAAAGGATATTCTCAGTGAATTCAGCATTACCACCGATACCCTGATTAAATACGTGGGTCACAGCGATGATTATCGCGTGATTCCGCCTGAAGTTTATGAAAGTGTAGTCAGGCTCAGGATGCAGGGTAAGACGCTTCAGGCGACCGCAGATATTCTCGGGGTCAGCATTGGGGTAGTTAAAAAAGCGTGGAAAGAAAAAAAGAACGCGCCTGAAACGAAGAAGATGCGGGTTAAATATGACAACCGAAATCCGCTTTCCAAACGAGACAGGGATCAGGCTGTCAATGCCGTTCTGAAGGGTGGACACACGCGAGTGCAAATTTATAAGCAGTACGGTATAAATGCGCTGACGCTGCGTCGTTATATCCGGGCGGCTCAAAAGGAAGAGGAAGAAAAGCTTCGCAGAAAGGAAGCTCGCGAGGCTAAAAAGAAGAAAGAAGATTGATTTCGGGTAGAACAGCAGGGCCGGATTTCGGCCCTCAATAGCATTACTTGAAATATTCCTGTAATTTCCCTGCCACTCGCTCATTAACTGCCTTGACCCATTCTGGATCTAACATCATCTCGTTTTTAACAACTTTACTGGGATCGACTGTTTCCTTTTGTATGCCGAAAATGGCGTCAGTTATGAATCCACTAACAAGAACATTTTTAGCAATAAACTCCAGTTTCTGGTCCAGGGTCTTCTCGGAGGCATCTTTATTAATCTTATTTTCATAAACACGAAGACCGAGTTTGAACATTTCCATCACAAAAGCAGAGCGATTAGCAGTTTCTCGTGACTCTCCATCTTCAAGTCTTTTCTCAACGTGATGATCAACCTTCTCTATTAATGAAAAAGGAACGGTGAGATTAACCCTGTTGGTTTTGGATCTTGCAGCCTCTGACATATTATTTCCTCGCTTTAATAGTATGTGTAAATAGTGACCATGCTTAGCTTCAACAACTGGATGTAACTCTCCACTGAAAACGGGGGGTCAAAAAACCATCATTATTGAACACTGCGCAGTAACTCAGAAGGGTATATCAAGTGCCTGCGTAGACACAAGTTATAACTTTTCATGTATAAGCCACTGATTTTGTTATAGACACTACAAAGTTACACCCGAAACACAGTTCGGGCACTTGCTAAACACTGTGTAGCAATCCTTTCGCTGGGTAATATTTCTACAAAATTTAACTAACTCACTGTTTTTTAACGCATAATATTGCATAAATAATTTTGCGAGTGGTGTGTAAAAAACACTTTCTTATGATATTATTGGATGTACCGGCACCCCAGAACTTTTCAAATCAGGAGCGGCAATGCGCTTATTTATGTGCGCTGCGGCCCTGCTGGCAACAGGCATTTTAAACGCCAGCGCGCGCGCAGACTGCTTTATTAATGCAGGACAATGGTATTCCATCGATCCCGATTATCTACGCGCTATAGCGTGGCAGGAATCCCGCTACAACCCCCGGGCCGTTAATACGAATGTCACCAGTAACGGAAAACCCGGCAGCAGCGATTACGGCCTTATGCAGATTAATTCCGTTACCATGCGGGGATTGCAGAAAGAGTACCCCGGCCTTAACCGGGATAAGCTGATGTCCGATCCGTGCCTGAATATTTACATCGGCGCGATGCTGCTGCGCCGTAATTTCAATCAGTACGGCACGAACTGGCTGGCGGTCGGCATGTACAACGCGGGGATGAAAAATATCCCGGTCACCATCCAGAACCGTTACAATTACGCTATGCTCATTGACGGTCATTACAAAGGTATCAAGGCAGGTAAAATCCCGCGCGTCGCCTTTCCGCAATGATATAGCCGATGCGGGTCAGAGCGATTTAAATACGCATTGATTACCTGAACGCAATAATAAGTCCGGACTTTTCCTGATGATTTGGCCTTTCAGGCAGGAGCGATTTTTTTCAGTGGCGCGGGGCGGGCTATCAAGGAATAAAGATCCCCACCCTCAGCAAACAACGATGATCCGGATGCACTCACGATTAAAAATTAGAGAGCATGGCAGAAGGATAAAAAAAGGAGCCCGAAGGCTCCCGACTGACTACTCAGTGGTAACTGACAAAATTTTATTTATTTCACCCTGCACACCGCCCCCGTGTCCAAAGTAGTCCGGTCGGACGTTGTAAAGTTCTCCGGCATTATAACGGGAAAGCGTAATTTCTTCGTCTCCAATCAGGTGATCATATTTCACCTTGAGGATCCCGATGCCTCTTTTTTTCATACTGTCCGAATATTCACGGTCCACAAAAACGCAGCCAACTCCGCCATAAATTTCATTGAACGGCGAAGAACAGGAAACAGACATATCCTGCATGCCGTCAAAATAACTGTCGCGGTATTTACCCGTAATACTTTTAACCTGCTCTTCGGTCGGACCGTCCGTCCAGTTCACGCTGACGCTGTCATAGCCGCGTTTTCTTACTGAAAACTTCACTCCCGGGAACGCTGCTTTAAGCTCGCGGCGTAAATTACCGGTGACCTGCAAGGCTCCTTTTTTTTCCTGCGACAACTGAGAATATTCGGGCGCTGACTTCAGCCGCTCACATTCTGCCTTAAACTGCCGGGCTTCTTCTTCACTCTCCTGCCTGCGGCGCTGCTCTTCTTCCTCTGCATTTTTCAGTATTTCTGCTGTTTCCGCTGGCGATTTAATTTCATCGAATATCTGCCACTGTCTGCCGTACAGAATGCTTTCAGGAAGGCCGCGCGTAATATCACCGTTTTCAAAGGCAATATTAAAGGTCGCATTTCCACCGTACGAAACCACGCCAGAAAGCGATCCCACTGACGCCGGTTTCTGCTCGCCCTGGATGGACACAATAACGCCGCGACCGCGATTATAAAGAATCGAATAAACGACCTGACCGGGAACCAGCGCGCGCTTCATTGTCTGTGACATGTTCATGTTCTGTACCTCTGCTATGCGTGTAAAGGTTTCTGCTGTCCACCTCTCAGGAGGTGGCCCCTGCGGGTTATTCCGGGGTGACGGCCTGCAGCTGATGCACCAGCCGCATAAAACGCGGCCACTGCCTGAAGGTCATCGCGGGCACGTGTACGCCCTGTCCGCCCTTCAGCCCGTATACAAAGGCGCGCGCCTGTGCGAGGATGTCGCTGTCAGAAATCATAAAACTCTCCTGAGTCATTGTTTTTGATAAGGTCAGGCGGCGCTAAAACGCCCGACCGTGAGGAAAGCGGGGGTTAAGGCCCCGCTTTTTTTACGCCTGTTGTTCGCCCGTCCGGCCTTTCGTAAGCCAGTCTTTGAGACGGCTGCACGCGTTACCCCACAGCACATCCCCCGCCTCGCCAAAGCCGTCATGCACAATGTGCGCAGCCTCAACCAGCGCCCGCATGGACGCCTGCGGCAGCATGTTCCCGACCTGTGTCCGGTAAAGCGCCTCCATCAGGTAATGCAGGGAAACATGCAGAAATTCGCGCATTTCCGCACGGGTCAGCTTCATGCCGCTCAGCGCATTCAGACTGGCCAGATTTTCCGCCACCTCCGCACTGAGGCCCGGGATCGGGTCGCCCTTCACCCATGTTTTGGGAGATTCTGGCGTGGCGGTGTTGACGTTGACGTTGTGTGTGTTCATGGCATTTCTCCTCTGAGGTGGGTTGTCATGTTTCGGTCGATCCAGTCGCGGCGAAGGGCAAAGGAGCATCGACGAAGAGAGGGCATAAAGGGGCGACGGCAAAAAGTTTTTGCGGCACCTGGCAAAAAGTTTTTACCGGCGTGCATTTCACCCCTTTCTGCACGAACCGGCGGTGCAACGAAAAGCCCTCCGCGCCTGGAATGGCCGGAACAGCGCCACCGCGCGCGAAAACGGCATGAACACACCCCGGACGGCTCTGCCGGTCCGGCCCTCAGCGGCCACGGCTTTTTGTGGCCAGTGAACGCGCGGGCGCCCGCCCGCTGCAGGGGTTGACTCTCAGCCATCAGACCCTAGCCGTCAGGCCCGGAACGCGTCCCTTTGCGGTCCGGCGGAGCTTACCGGCTGTGCCGGTTAGCGCAGTAGGGCTCGACGACCCGGCCTGCCGGGGAGCCGAAGGGGGCCATGGTCCGTGACCTTATGGGGGTAGTCATTCAGGGGAAATTCCGGCAGAAGAAAAAGCGAAAGCAGAATGACTGCAGCAGGAAGAAAGGAAAGAAGACGCAGAGAAGATCAGCCCCCGGGAGAAAGCGCAGGCGAAGGGTGAGAGCCGGTGCGTCAGCACCGGGTTTTTCCGGCCCGCAGGGCCGCCCGCCTTTTGCCGCCCTGACTGACGCATACGGGACCCGCAGGCCCCTTTATGACGCGTTGGTCACTCCTGCAGCTCAGCCTGATAATGCATCTCCGCGAGGCTGACCAGCGATGCAAACGTCACGCCCTCTCCGGTAATGCCTTCCTGTTCACACAGGTGCATCAGGTTGGCGATCAGGTCCTGAACCGCCGTAAACACATCATCACCCCGGCCATCGAGGCCGGTCCTGCGGGCAAATACACACAGCGCTTCCGCCGCCGTGGTCGCCCTGTCCGTATTGCCCCAGATAAGCGCGGGTCGCTCTGTTCCCTCTGCCGTCGCGGCAATCTCTTCGATCACGCTCATGGTGACGGGTTCATCTGACCCGCTGATGGCGGGGTTTACTGGTTGTGTATCCGGTGACAGAATGGGTCCTGTAGACATATTGATCTCCTGCAAGTGGATCGGTGTTTCTGTGAGGCCCCGAGTTCGTCGCGGAATTCAGGGGCGGGAAATGGCAGGGTTACCCTGCCTTTTTTCTCTGGCTCAGCGCTCAGCCAGGCTGACCTCAAGGTGCGCTTTCAGCGACGCTTTCACTGCCGCCCAGGTGCGCTCACCCTCATCACCAAACTGATCGCGCAGTATTTCCCCCGTCAGCAGCCAGGCCGATACCACCGGTGCCGGTAATTTTGGCTTAGGAGCAGACCAGTCGCTGACCGCCCCGCTGACGTGGTTCGCCATGCTCAGCCCCACGCCGTACATCAGCTCATATCGCTCATGGCTGCTGCACCCGGTTTCTCTGTCGCTCAGGGACACCAGAAACGCCATGTCCTCCGCCATAAACTCTGGCAGCCCCTTCACGCTGAGGCGGTGTGACCATGTTTTACGCACCGGGCGCACGAAAGCCTTTACGGCGGCCATCACATCGGGGTGCCCCTGCCAGGCGTTATCCGCTATTCCGGCCGTGATGGCCTCAGCGCTGACCCGCAGCTGCTTCGCCGTTTCAAAGTTGTCCCATGCGCTTTCCTGTGCGGCATCGCGCAGCAGCGCTTCCTTTTCTGACGCAAGGCGGCTGATTTCTGCCGGGCTGGTGACGTGCGCGTTCCACTGCAGACTGACGGCGTCGCCCGTCAGCACTTTCCTTTGCTGGTCATCACGGATAACGATGGTGCGCGGTAAGAAGCTCACCGGGCCCATGTCGCGCCCGAAATCGCTGTCGAACCCGCATTCGTCAGGCGCGCGCGGCTCCCACTCATCTTCAAGCCATGCGGCGGCGGCCAGCTCCATGGCTTCTGCTACCGTCCAGGCGCGTCCCAGATGAATACTGCCCGCACGCCAGAAGGTGCCATAAGCCGGATCATCCTCCGGGTATTCGGTTTCCCCGTGCACGTCAACAGAGAACGGCTTTTCCTCTTCAGTCCAGCGGGCGATTAATCCGCTGCGTGCCGCTTCTGCATCTGCCTTACAACCCGCCACGTCGTACGGCAGCAGCATCTCTTCCCGCTCCCAGGCACGGCCATCAAGCTTTACCGCCAGTTTTTTCACCGCGTTCACCATGTCATACACGCGGGACGAGTTAATTGCGCCCATATCTGCCAGTGATTTCACAATGTCAGCCGCATCCCACGGGCAAAAATCCAGCTCCGGTGAGCTGACTTCAACCCCGGCCCGGTTCAGTGCGTGATACATCATCAGTTCGCCTTCAATTCTGGCGAGAGACACAAGCAGGGCCTCCTTGCGGACGAGCCAGCACCCGGACGGGGTTTTCACCCATGTTTTGGGAGATTCTGGCGTGGCGGTGTTGACGTTGACGTTGTGTGTGTTCATGGCATTGCTCCTGCTGAGGTGGTTTGTCATGTTTCGGTCGATCCAGTCGCGGCGAAGGGCAAAGGAGCATCGACGAAGAGAGGGCATAAAGGGGCGACGGCAAAAAGTTTTTGCGGCACCTGGCAAAAAGTTTTTACCGGCGTGCATTTCACCCCTTTCTGCACGAACCGGCGGTGCTACGAAAAGCCCTCCGCGCCTGGAATGGCCGGAACAGCGCCACCGCGCGCGAAAACGGCATGAACACACCCCGGACGGCTCTGCCGGTCCGGGCCTCAGCGGCCACGGCTTTATGTGGCCAGTGAACGCGCGGGCGCATGCCCGCTGCAGGGGTTGACTCTCAGCCATCAGACCCTAGCCGTCAGGCCCGGAACGCGTCCCTTTGCGGTCCGGCGGAGCTTACCGGCTGTGCCGGTTAGCGCAGTAGGGCTCGACGACCCGGCCTGCCGGGGAGCCGAAGGGGGCCATGGTCCGTGACCTTGTGGGGGCAGGAATTCAGGGAAACATCCGGCAGAAGAAAAAGCAGAGACAAAAGCGAAAGCAGAATGACTGCAGCAGGAAGAAAGGAAAGAAGACGAAGAGAAGATCAGACCCCGGGAGAGAGCCGGTGCGTCAGCACCGGGTTTTCCCGGCCCGCAGGGCCGCCGGGTTTTAACGCCGCAGTATCCGGTAACCCGTCACCAGCAGCATGATGCCCAGCGCCATCACAACGTATGGCAGTCCGCCGCCAAATGTACTGCTCACCGCATCCGCGCTCTCTGCAGTGTCCGTGAGCGCTTCAGCGCTGCGTGACAGCCAGGAACCCCAGGCGAGAAGCCCCAGCCCGGACAACGGGATCAGCCCTTTCAGCAGCACAATCACCAGCTTATCGCCCGCTGGTTCATTTGCCCTGGATGCCATCACCCTCGTCAGCAGCAGGCAAATGACGATACCGCCGTTTAGCCTGCGACCCTTGCGTGAGGCCGCCCGTTTGGCAGGTTTCTGCACGGCGGAGGAGCACAGAGAACAAAGACAGCACGACAGGCTATGAACATGCCGCAGTTCCGGACGGCTCTGCCGGTCCGGGCCTCAGCGGCCACGGCTTTTTGTGGCCAGTGAACGCGCGGGCGCACGCCCGCTGCAAGGGGTTGACCTCAGCCATCAGACCCTAGCCGCAGGCCCGGAACGCGTCCTTTTGCGATCCGGCGGAGCTTACCGGCTATGCCGGTTAGCGCAGTAGGGCTCGACGACCCGGCTTGCCGGGAAGCCGAAGGTGGCCATGTATCGGAAGTTTTTTCGGCTTCTGAATGGAGTTTTGACTATGAAAACGTTCGTTTTTTTCAGGGGGGAAAACAGGCTGTCAGCGAAATCCGGGCGAACAGCGGCGGTGCCTGACTGACTGCACAATGCAATTTACCGGCTGAATATACGGCTAAAAACTTTCGTATTTTTTCCTGATAAATTGATTTTCAGGTTGCCGGCAGTCACCGTGAACGGCGCCGGAGGCGCGTTTCACGAGGCCGCCGCCCCGGCGGCAGGTTTTTTGGGCCCGTTCATGCGGCGGCTGACAGAGTAAAAAAAAGCGCTATAATTCAATACGACACAAACCTCATTGTTGCATTTTCTTCCTCGTTTCAGGACGAAACTAAAGCCGTTCGCGACGTTCCGGTTTTATTCAGAAGTGCCCCGGATTGTGGGGCTTTTTTTAATTCCGGGCATCCCTTCCCCCGGCTCTGTCAGCGCTTCAGCGCTTCACCGACTTTTCTGAGAGCTTCATGCTCTGATTGCCACAGGTTCGCCGCGTAACCTTCTCCGCCCTGAGCATCCTCTAGCCGCATGAAACCCCATGCCACGCGCAGCACCTGCTCCAGTGCGGCGGCGGACACGCTCACTTCACGCGCCCGCTCCTCCTCATCGCGCAGGTTGTTCAGCATCTCACGCACACGATCCTGGCCAACACCGTATTCAAAGTGATACCCCTCATCACCAATGGCGCTGAGCACCCTGCCCGCCTCGTCCTCCGTTATCTCCATACATTCGCCACAGTCCATCACATCGGCTTTTGTCCAGACCAGAACGGCGACTGACTCCTCCGGGCCGAAATCTTCGGCCAGATTTTTACAAATATCGATAACGCTGCCGTGCATAATTTATTCCTCCGGTGGGGGCGGCGACGCCGCCCCCTCAGTTTATTAATCAGTCCAGCGCGGCAAAAATCGCGGCGGCTTCGGGGTGGGTAAAGGCGTAGTCGGTCAGCTGGCGGTGGCGGCGGCAGTACAGCGCACACAGCTCCGTGTCATCATGGCGGTCATACATCCAGCTCCGGTGGTTCAGCACCAGTGAGGTGATCACGATGCCCGCCGCCTCGCTGCTCAGGCGCACGTCGCTGTGATTTGCCGGATTAACGAAATGCTAGGTTTCCTCTGCTGCGGGCTTCATGAAGCCGCCGCCGGAAGGCAGCAGCGCGAAATCCCACGCGCCGCCGTTGTAATCCGCCAGATAACGATCGGCGTAGAGGTACACATTGTTTTCGGCACGCATAAAATCGTCGCCGAACAGCGCAGGCAGGAAACGCAGTCGCACGTAGCCGTCAGTAACGCGCGCGGACTCAAAAGCAGGGGTGACAGTCTTCATCAGAAATCTCCGCAGTCAGGGTGGTAAACCGTTCCGGCCTGTGCCGTGACTGAATGACAGCCCGGCGAAAAGCGGAGTGTTCATGAGCACCGCCGGAAGCCGCAGCGCAAGCGAGCACGAGGCGGGATTACGCACGGCGGTGACGCGAAGCATGAGCGGAGACGCAACGGAAGTAAGCGCGCTGAGGCGAGTGCGAACGGGTGAGGACGGTGAGCTTGCGCCTCTTGAACACGCAGCGGCCGGGCTAAAGTGAAGTCACGGCACCGGCCGCAGACCGCACGGTTTTTATTCCCCCGCCGCAGGCGGCATCAATGAGGCGCGCAGCAACGTCCTTTTCGTCTTGTCCACATCCGCGGTGCATATCCGCCCCGGAACCCTGTGGATAAAAACGGCCCTGCCGTACGCCGGCAGGGATGCAGACAAGTGATCTTTTTTTAATCAATCATGCCCTCAGGTGTTTTTGTATCACGGCCGCGCGCCGGTACAGTTCAACCAGGTCATTATCGATCCCCTCAATCAGCAGGCCAGCCATACGCTGCTCGCGGCTGGCGCCCTGCCAGAGGTGGCGCGCAATCATGTCGCGCAGGCGCAGATGAAATTCGTACAGCGATTCTTCCAGGTCGGCGACGTCGGCCGGCAGGGTATCGATATCAGTGTGCATAGTGTGATCGCTCATCAGGTTATCTCCTATCATCAGGCAGCGCGGGCGTCGCGGTGGGCATACAGGCGGCGCAGGCCGGCGGCGTGGTACTGCTCCATCAGCTCGATACCAATCCAGCGGCGCCCGCACGCCTGGGCGGCCACGCAGGTTGAGCCGGACCCAGCAAACGGATCCAGGACAATTGCACCGGGCTGCGTGAAGGTTTCAATCAGCGGTCGCAGAGCGCTGACCGGCTTTTCGGTGGGGTGATGCCGGTTGCCGGTGTACTCCCACGGCATCACGTCGGGCAGCGGCTTCGCCGGCAGCGCCGGGCGCCCTTTGGCCAGCACGTAGGCGCTTTCGTGCTGGTAGCCCACGAAGGCCGACTTTGAGGCGTAAGGCTTGGTGAACACGATGTGGCCCACCACGCGGAACCCCGCCGCCTTCCACGCCTGCATAAAAATGTCTATCCGGTTCCAGCCGTAGAAGCTTACCGCCAGGCTGTTGTCTTTCAGCACCCGGAACATTTCGTTGCTCGCCGGCTGGACCCACTCGCTGTTCACGTCGTTGGCAATCGATCGGCCGGAACGGTCCTTAAAGCCGACGAGGTACGGCGGGTCCGTCAGAATGAAATCAATGCTCTTGTCCGGAAAGCCGCCCATGACCTGTACGCTGTCGCCGTGCATGAATCGAGACATAGTGATGCTCCTGTGTATGAAGGGGGCACCGGTAGTGGTGCCGTGACCTCCACACAGACGGGCGAACAGCGGAGCAAACAGGGGGGATGCGCAAGCCGCACGCGCCGCCGGAGCGGACTGAATGTCCCGCGCACGGCGGGGAACGGGTGAGCAGTCCGGCGACAGCTTCCCTTATATGCCGGGAAATAGATAAACTGACTATGCAGGTCTGGCGAGGTCCGTGCAGCAGGTGAAGCTTCCGGGGCGTATGAGCCCGTAAACAAGCGAGTGCGCACGGACTGAGCCACTCATCATTAGCCCGGACAGTTGTCTGAACCCAAATTCGTATCGTAAGGAGGGGCACCATGAGTCAGCCGGATTTGCAGTGCATTGGTATTGATGTGGCAAAGGCCACGCTGGACGTGGCTGCTACAGACGAGATAATTCCTTTCACAGTCAGTAATGACACTGAAGGTTTCAAGATAATTACTGACAAGATCTGCGGACTTAATATTTCGTTGATCCTGATGGAGGCCACCGGTGGTCTGGAGGCGCAGGTTGCGGCGTATCTGCATTCAGAAGGCTTTGAAGTCGTCATCATCAACCCGCGACAGGCACGCGATTTTGCACGAGCCATGGGTCATCTGGCGAAAACGGACCGGCTGGATGCCGCCTTGCTGGCACAGCTTGCGCGCGTAATCGACAACCACCCTGACCGCAACCGTTATATCCGGCTGATGCCGGACGCGGCCAGAAAGGCCCTTACGGCACTGGTCGTAAGACGCCGTCAGCTGAATCAGATGCTCGTAGCGGAACGTAACCGGCTTTATCCCTCCCACCCTGATAGCCGTGATAGCATCAGCCGGGTCATGCAGGCCCTCGAGGCAGAGCTTGCCCTTGTGACCCGCATGATGAATCGTCAGGTTAGGCAACATTTCCGGGAGCAGGCCTGCCAGCTGACCAGCGTGAAGGGCGTGGCGGAAATCACCGCTGCCACCCTGCTGGCCGAACTGCCGGAGCTGGGCACCCTGACCCGCAGGGAAATCAGCGCCCTTGTCGGTGTCGCCCCCGTTAACAGGGACTCAGGAAAAATGCGGGGAAGACGAACGATTTTTGGCGGAAGGGCCGGCGTGCGGTGCACGCTTTACATGGCGGTAATAACCGCCATTCAGTTTAACCCGGCTATCAGGGCCTTTTATGTCAGGTTGGTCGAAGCGGGTAAGGCAAAAAAAGTGGCGCTGGTTGCCTGCATGCGTAAGCTGCTGACCATCCTGAACGCCATGGTCAAAAGCGGAATGTACTGGGAGGATCATTTCATGCCACCTCCGACAATTCAGTGAGTTAAAAAAACAATTCAGTTCTAAGATAGATGTCATCAGAGCTTTATTAATGCCGCTCTGAAAAATTTTTGCGGGGTCATCAGGGCCCTGCCGGTCATGGTTGTATTCGAAACCTCAACTGCGTATTGCTGCTTTAGCCCCATCATGGGTCCAGTCATGTCGGTAAAAGAACTAATAAACCAGATGTCAGCTCAGGTAACATCAGTCTTCTGAAGCGACCATTGAAAAAAATTCATCGGCCTGCTGTGAAATCGGGTTTCACCGTCGAATAATGAACACTTCAACGTTTATGTACGTTGATGAGACAAAAAGTTTGTAACCGATACCACTGATCGGGTGATGTTCTCTCCCTCAGAAAGGGAGTTGTGAATCGCCACGCCGCAGGCTCAGTTATCAGGGGCTTTACAAGACAGGCTACCTATTCAGTTAATCTTTCTTGTTACTTTCAATCAGTGAATCCAGAAACTTTCTCTGCTTATCATTCAAATCAAGAGATTTTACTTTATCACGAATGCTTTCACTGCTTTTATCTGTGGGCTGTGATGGTTTTCTTTTATCAGGTAGTGCCCCATAAACGAACGCAGCGATAATGCTCCCCCATACCAGAACACAAAAAATTAACATAGAAATCCAGGCAGTTCTGCGACTCACTTTCATCATTTATTCCAGTAATCGTAAAGAAAACATAAGACAATTCTGATGCGAGCCGGTTCTATGTGTAAGCGATTACAGTGATATGTGCTGTATCTATAATAACCCTGACCTGATAACAAGATTTACCACTGAAATAGTTTCAGCATGGAGTGTTATGCATATAACCTGTAAGCCAATGATATTTTTCTGACCGCATTCTGGAATGAGTCGCTGACAACACACACTGCTATTGAGCACACCTTTCAGGGATTTTTTGATGCTACCCTGAAAAAGTTCTGCAGCGCCATCAGTGCTCTACCGGTCATGGCTATCTCCGATACCATCACGGCGTCATGCTGTTTCAGCCAGGCCAGGAAGACGGGGTCACTCATGAAGGGGCTGAACGTACCATAAGCCAGCTTCAGATGCGTCAGGTTGTTGGCCCACACGTCCAGAGAACGATACTCGCCCTCACTCAGTTGCGTAAGTAACTCATCCGTTTGCGCTTTGATTTCTGTAATGCGCCGGTACTTTTCATGCATGCGTTTCCGGATCTCTAAGTGATTGTTTTTGCACCTGACGTACAGCCTGTTCGCCACTCAGCGGCGTGTGCTCACGTGAGGACGGCAGCAGTGAATCCCGGTTCAATACAGCCGCCCTCTTCTCACAGGCCTTATACCCTGAAGGCCTCGACCATTCCGCGTAAAGCGTGTGCCTGCGCAGACAGTGACTGTGAGGCAGACGAGGATTCCTCAACCAGCGCAGCGTTATTCTGGGTCACCCCGTCCATCTGACTGACGGCAATGCTGACCTGGGAGATACCCTGCATCTGCTCGGATGAAGCCAGTGAAATATTATCCATGGACTCTGCCAGCTCGCCCACCATACTGACAATTTTCATTATGCTGTGCCCTGCATCTGCTGCTGCGACTACGCCGCTATCAACGACACTTACTGCCTCCGCCATCAGTTGTTTGATGTCATGCGCGGCATTCGCACTACGCTGTGCAAGCGTCCTGACCTCACCCGCCACAACGGCAAATCCCCGCCCTTCTTCACCTGCCCGTGCGGCCTCCACTGCGGCGTTTAAGGCCAAAATATTTGTCTGGAAGGCGATGCTTTCAATTACAGATGTAATATCCCGCACCTTCGCGGCGCTAACTGATATGGCATTCATTGTTTCTGACATGCGCTGTACATCTGTGCCGCCTGAACGGGCAACCTGCGCTGCTTCACGGGCTGAACCAGCTGTCTGCTGTGCGCCCGCAGTATTGCTTTTCACTGTAGCGGTAAGCTGCTCCATGCTGGCGGCCGTTTCCTGCAGCGCGGCCGCCTGCTGCTCGGTACGCGAAGAGAGCTCAGTATTCCCCTGCGAAATTTCATCCGCAGCCAGCGCCACGGAGCCGGCGGAATCCTTTATCTGAGAGATAAGCGCCCGCAGGTTTGTCTGCATACCATTCAGTGAAGCCAGCAGGCTTGTTTTATCATTGCGCCGCAGAATGACCTGACTCGTCAGGTCGCCAGAAGCGATTGCTGCTGCGAGTATTTCAGCATCTTTTGGTTCCCCGCCTAACTGGCGCATCAGCGCCCTGACTATCATAAAAATGGTCAGAAAAGAGAACAGGACTGAAAGAGTCGTGAGTGAAAGAAGCAACACGGAAGCCTCACGTACAGATGCGCTGTTAACAGCTACCGTGTCCCGGCTCAGCTTATTCTGGACATCGGTCAGCCCGTCCAGGGCATCTGACAGCACCTGCTGAGCCGGGCGCGCCGTGTTCAGCAGATAGTCGGCGGCTTTTTCTGACTGGTTGTTGTCCATCCCCATTTTTCCTGCAACTGTCAGCGTGTTAAGAGCGGTACTGTCTGAGGACAGGATACGGTCTAACGCTGATTTTCCTTGAGGGGAAGCGTTATGCATCATGCTGGTAACAAGCTGATCGCGTTCCTTAAGATACTTTTCATGTAAATCACTGACCTTTTGCCATTCTTTTTTCTCCTGCTCAGTGTCTTTGAGCAGGACGATGTCTCTGACTGAAACTGCCATGTTATTAACAGCAGCACGCATGTTCAGGACAAGCGTAAGGCGCCTCATTTTGTAATTTACCGTATCTTCCATGCCTTGCCGGGACTCACTGAGCGCGTGCAGAGACAGGCCAGTGCAGATTAAAAAGCAGATAACTAAAAGGCCGTAGCCTGAGAAAAGACGAACCGATATTTTCATTTTTTTTCCTGGTGGGCGGGAGAACAACTCCTTTATCGGCCTGTAGCCAGATACTAACAGCTTTGATGAGTTACGAACTGTTACTACCTCTCTCAGCACAGTTGCTTGTTTGCGAGGCCGCCCGGCTACCGTGAGGGCACGGCACTTTACGCCCGCCGTTTTCCGGCCGCAGGACGGAAGACGGCATGAAGGCGGAGCGCAGCGACAACCTTTTTTCATTCCTGCAGTGATGCCGCCGTGACCGGCGACATCAGAGGATCTGCAGCTGTATACCGGGCAGCGCTATGCCCCTCCCTTCTCTAGCAAGACAGCATCGATGGCCATTTCCAGATGCCACCAGTTAAATCCCTCGTTTGCATCATGATGGTCTTCGGCATACTCCATGGCCGCCGCAATCTCATCCGGCGTCATATCCGGGTTAATGCCGAGAAAGTCCTCTGCCAGCCAGAATGTGCCGCAGCACAGCTCATCATCGGCCATGGCATCCAGGCGCGCCCTGAATTCACGTACGGTCATTGCTCTCATTACCTGTCCGGCGGGTTGTCCCGCCGCCTCCGGTTTTCTGATCATCAGGCAGGGTCTGTTTCAACCCGTGCGGCAAGGATGGTGTCGGCACAGTGGCGCAGGAAATACCAGCTGAGACTCGTATCCGCATCGAGCGAGGCGTCGGCAAGCGCGATTGTGGCCAGCACCTCGTCGGGCGTCAGCTCCGGTGCCACGTCTTCGAAATCATCAGCTACCCACAGGTGCACCACGCAGGGTGTATCGGGTTCAAAGCGCAGCAGCTGTTGGGCCAGCTGGCCAGTCGTGAGAGGTTGATTCATGATCACTCCGTTCTACAGGTTGCACGGCAGCCGGGCTATGGCGCAGGACGCAGGGTCGAAGGACGAAGCCGCACGCGCCGCCTGAGCGGACTGAATGTCCCGCGAACGGCGGGGAACGGGTGAGTCATGAGGCGAAGCCTGCCTTGCGGACGAAGCGGCCCGGCTAAGGTGAAGTCACGGCGCAGCCCGACAGGCGGAGGGTGGCATTTTATGTGCGCTTACCTGCTCTTTTAAAAGGTACAAACATGACTTCTCTCATGAAACGCTGCCGGCAGCCGAAGATATGATGTACACAACAGACAACTGCGAGTCACCACTTATGGCCAGAGCCCTGCCCCCGAGTTATCTTCCCGTTTCACCTTCCTGTCTGGCAGAAAAGCTCCGCGAAATTGCTGACATGCTAGAAAGTCGCAGCCCATTTATCCGCTCGGCTGAGCGGCATTACGCCACAGGAAGCCGCGGCGAGCCCGTGACAGTTATCCGTATTGAATTGCAGGAAAGTTCTGAATGATGTTTCAGGAAGGGAATAAAAGCATTTAATCATCAACAAATACAATCGCTTGTTCTTAATTGGTTACTCAGGACTTTGCGAGGCAGAGTAAAAAAACCTGATTAGCGGGAGAATATTTGTCATTACCCGTTAAAATTTCATAATTCGAAAGCCGCGATTAAGCCTAGATATTACAAGGAGATGCCCGTGAGTAAAATACCAAAACAGGAAGGTTCGGATAATCAATATTCGCTGGAATTCGTTACGGCGGATGATTTTCGCCAGGCAGATATTAATACGATTTTACATGACTATTCCGGCCTGTGTGATTCAAATATGTGGCTTGAGCTCAACCGCATTGCACACGCGTCCTCAGAAAAAAATAATTCTTCAGCGCACCGGGCACACAGAATATTAGTCACATTATGCTCATTCAGAATGTCAGCCGATGACCCTGCGGGCACCTGGCATCCACGATGGCAAGATGAAAACAACACAATGCTCACGCCTTCTATGTTGGGAAAGGAACAAATTTCCGTACTGGCAGACATTCTTTCAGAGATAAAAAACACCGCACTGAGAGGTCGAATAGCAGATGTCATATGGTCAAGTGATCGCTCTCAATTCAAAGCCGGTACAGAAGCCATAAAATCTTATTGTGAAATAATTGGCTTTCATCTTTACAAGACAGACGTTAAAGGAAACATCAGTTATCCGTATATATTTGAACTCGTTAATTTATTACAAAAATCTCTGTACATTCATTTTTCCATGGGTGAGAAAAAACTTATAAACGACCCTCTGAGAGAGACATTTGAAAAAGTTTATGATTTTTTAGTCAGTAATACTCTTTACGTTCCCTTTCAGAGGATAGGGGAGCTTGCCTATCGTTATAAAATTAAAACTTACATGGAAGTGGCGCATGATAGCGAAAAGGTTTTATCTGAGGGTCAACCAGATGATTACCCGGACGCCCGTAAGAAAGTGTGGTCACTGGCAGCTAAGTGCTATGAAAAAGTGAACGATTCTGAGGGGCAACGGCGCTGTCTCGAAGAATACACGATAGAGACGCTACGGATGCGTGAGCTCGTATCTGATGCTGCAGCAAAAGCGGCCTGGACACGTCAGGCTATCACGGAACTTCAAGTTGCGGGTGGGTTTAAGGAGTGGGTTGAAAAGCTAATTTCAGAATTGAGAGATCTTCAGCAGCTCAGCGTAAGTGAACTAACCCCCATTAATACTCCTTGGGACTTAACGAAGGAATTCAAAGAAACTGAAACAAAATTCCAAAAGCTTAACATCCCTCAATCTCTGTTTATTTTTGCTCAACTCTCTGCATCCCCAACTGTGCATGACCTGGAGGAATTCGCGATGGCGAACTCTTCCTCTGGCCTTACATCTTTATTTCCAGGAAAACTTCATGTGGACCATGAAGGTAGACCTGTAGCAAGGACCTCAAGCGAAATTAAAGGCGACGAACCAGATGCACAGTGGTTAAAAGAAAACTCACTTGAAACAATGAGTGAACACAGACACAAAGTCGTGGTGGCTGGCATTGAACCTGCCAGAAAAACAATTATGCTCGGATTCCCACTGGAGGTAAGACATTTTGACGCGCTGGTTAACTACAGTCACTTTGTCCCTTTCGGGCATGAGCATCTTTTTAGTCTGGGTTTCTCTCGATTATTTCAAGGGGACTTTGCATCGGCAGCATATATTCTCATTCCACAACTTGAGAATACTTTACGCCATGTTTTATTCTGCAATGGAAAGGACTCATCAAAGTTTAATGATGGTGAATTTCAGGAAGACCGCACGCTATCAGGACTATTAGAAAACCGAAAGAGTGACTTGGTATCTGTTCTCGGAGAGAACATTGTTAATGAGATAGATCTTCTTTTCAATTATAAAGCAGGCCCTTCACTCAGGCACAAAGTTGCACATGGCAAACTGGCTGCCGGTAATTGTTATGATACAGATACTGTTTACGCGTGCTGGTTCATTTTTAGATTGATATGTCTTCCTATTCTCAATGATTGGGAGGAAAAAATCGCGCCGCAAATCCAGATGACGCTTTGATCGGTAACTATTCATTGGTGCCCTAACCTTGCATTCAGCAGGGCTGAGAAGCTGGGCGCTAATAAACTGCTATGCTGATCAGGTCGGTTCGAGAAGCCGGCTTACCTTAATAACTCCTTTTCCCCTGCGGTGCCCGCCGCGGGGGGATTTTTTTATCACAGCCTTCCCCTGTTGAATTTCAGCGTGCTGATGGCCAGCTGCAGATAAGCCTGACTGTTTTCATCGCCGATTGTCCGGGACAGCGCCAGCCGGTCGTTCAGACACTCCATAAGGGTATCGTGGTTAATCTCATTACCCGCCTGCCAGATGCGGATAGCTGCATTCCCAACTGCGTCGCGCGCGTCAGCATAACGAATGACAAGGTCGCGCATATCATGCGCCCGCTTACGTTCTTCCCTGCTGAATGATGTGAAATCGTCAGAATTCATTCCTGCCCCCTGGTAGGTTTTAGCCAGACAGAGACCGCCATGCGGAAGCGCCGTGCGCAGGAGGCATGGACGGGAGGATGCCGGCACAGGCTACAGTTTATTTACCCCTGGTGAATAAGGAGAAGTTAATCCCGTACCGGCACCGGTTAATTTAGCACAGCGGCGTCCTGTCGCCACCGCCCGGTCCGGCATCGTCTGATTCGGTCCGCGTCCAGATGGCCTGACGGGTCAGCCAGAATCCGGATGAGTGAAACACGATGCCCAGCTGCTCCGCCAGCGTCTGCGTCACCGGCAGTCGCCCCGCCAGAAAAGCCCAGGCGATATCGCTGTCCAGCCCGCTGCGGTCACACAGCTGCGTCACGGAGATATCATGCTCAGTCAGCAGATAAGCGATAAAGCGTGCGGGAGAGGTATGGCCGTCCGTAGATTTCCCCGGGAGGTTATGAAGAGGTTTCGTCCAGATTAATGCGCTCCATCCGGTCTGCACAACGGGTCCAGAAAAAAAAATACCTGCCGTTAACTGCCAGCCCGCAACGCTCGCCGCAGTCACGGCTGAGGCGTACCGCAGCAGCGCGAGGAACGAACAGCCGTGGCGAGGAAGCGTCACGTCACCGATGCCCGCAAAGACTGCTTACGCTCCGGTGCCGGGATTAGGAAAGAAAGATAAAGGAGCCCGACCACGGAAAGCCAGGCTGCTGATGTACAGCCCGGAAACGCTTCCGTACGTTGCCCGGGCCCGGTATCAGCATAGATGCCCCGAGAGTGTGCGCCGGAAAATATTTTTTCCCCGCTCTCAGCCACATAAATCCGTTTCCGGGCGTAACTGCCGGACTGCCTCTTGCCAGATAAATACCACTCAATAATACTGTACATATAAACAGTATTCACAGAGGAGGATTTTATGCACCAATTACATACAGCACCCACCCTAACTCCCGCAACGTCTGCCGGGAGTTTACAGTGAAACCGGCAGCGTACAGCCCTGGCCTGATGCTGCTCTGGCCCCCCATCTTTACGCCGCGCGTACGGGTCCCGCTGTTCGCAGACCCGTGTGCCGCCGGATTCCCCTCCCCTGCACAGGACTACGTCGAGTCTGAACTTGACCTGAACGAACTCTGCATACGCCGGCGCGCCTCAACCTTCTTTGTGCGCGCCAGCGGCAGCAGCATGGAAGGACTGGGGTTGTATGACGGCGACGTCATGGTGGTTGACCGGGCCGAAGAGGCATCGCATGGCGATGTCGTAATTGCGGAGGTCGACGGGGAATTCACGGTTAAACGCCTGCAGCTGCACCCCCGCCTTGCCCTGCTGCCCATGAATCCGGCTTACTCCACCATTTACCCGGAAGAGCTGCAGCTGCTCGGCGTGGTGACCTGGTTCTTTAACAGCACGCGTGCGCGCCGGAGGTAAGCATGCCCATGTTCGGACTGGCCGACGTCAATTCATTTTACGCCAGCTGCGAGGCGCTGTTTCGCCCGGACCTGCGCGGTAAGCCGGTGGTGGTGCTCAGCAACAACGACGGCTGCGTGATTGCACGCTCAGCGGGCGCCTAGGTGCTGGGCATAAAAATGGGCGCGCCGTGGTTTCAGATAAAAAATGAGGGGTATTCTGAGAAAATACATGTATTTAGCTCAAACTACGCCTTATACCATTCTATGTCGCAGAGGGTCATGACGGCCCTCGAGGAGCTGACGCCAAAGGTCGAGCAGTATTCGATAGACGAGATGTTCCTCGACATAACCGGCATTGATGGCTGCGAAGATTTTGAGCACTTCGGGCGGCGCCTGCGCGCTCACGTGCTGGCCACAACCGGACTGACGGTCGGCGTGGGCATGGGCCCGACCAAAACGCTGGCCAAAAGCGCGCAGTGGGCGAGCAAAGAATGGAAGCAGTTTAAAGGCGTGCTGGCGCTGACCACGGGCAACCCGAAACGGACCGCCACGCTCCTGCAGAATCAGCCAGTGGAAGAAATCTGGGGCGTCGGCAGGCGCATCGCAAAGAAGCTGAACATCATGGGCATTGAAAATGCCCTGCAGCTGTCGCGCGCTCACCCTGCCCTCATCCGGAAAAACTTCAGCGTGGTGCTGGAGCGCACGGTGCGGGAGCTGAACGGCGAGTCCTGTATTCCGCTGGAAGAGTTTGCGCCGGAGAAGCAGCAGATCGTCTGCTCGCGATCGTTTGGAGAGCGTATCACGTCAAAAGTGGCCATGCAGCAGGCGCTCTGCCAGTACGCAACGCGCGCGTCCGAAAAGCTGCGCGGTGAACGTCAGTTCTGCCGCCGCGTGGGCATTTTTATCCGTACCTCGCCTCACGCACCCGGGGAGGTGTTTTACGGCAACAGCGCCGGCGAGAACCTGAAGGTGCCCACCCAGGACACACGTGACGTTATTGAGGTGGCCATGCGCAGCCTGGACCGCATCTGGCTGGAGGGACGCCGCTACATGAAAGCGGGCATCATGCTCGACGACTTCACCCCCAACGGCGTCAGCCAGCTGAATCTGTTCGACGAGGACGGCCCGCGGCCTAACAGCGCGCAGCTGATGAAAGTGCTGGACGGTATCAACCAGTCCGGGCTGGGTAATTTGTGGTTTGCGGGTCAGGGAGTTAATACAGAATGGAAAATGAAGCGGGATATGTTATCCCCTGCGTGGACCACGCGCTGGAGTGACATACCTGTCGCGCGAGTGGTTTGATGCTGCTCTGGGGCGGCATCGCGCAGCCACTCTCTGACATTGTACGAAAAACTCAGCGGGACTTCTTTTTCCAGCTTCCGTTTGCCATATATGCCGCGCGAGACACGCATGCTCCCCACATAACCTGCAGTCCTATCTTAATCAGCGTGCTGGCGTGTGGAAGAAAGAAGAGCGGGACAATAAATAGAATACTCAGTAAAAAGCTCCATTCGGCGATGCTTTTCTGCTCAGCATCGCTGAGTTTTTTGAGGCCCAGAAATCCCCCAATAAAACGCGATATTCTCACCTTTATGTTCCTCAAGAGCGGAAATATTAAGTACATTGTAAATACAATATTAGCATTACTTTGTATTTACACATGTGTATTTACATCACGAATACGATTTATGGCAGAGTTGCCAAAAGCCCACTTAACGTATTGCCATCTTAAACACAGTGTAAATACAAAAATCAGTGTTTCGGGGCTTCAAGGAGCCAGCGATTTTTTTCATTCTGATCCATGCTCGTGCAGTAAGCCAGCAGGGCGGCCTTCAGAATAGTGGTTTTGTTCTGTCCTGTAGCAAGAGCCTCCTCATCCAGCATTTCAATAATCACTGCCGGCAACCGGAAGTTGGTCGGCTGTGTTCCTTTTGAGGGGCGGCTGTCACCCTGTCTGATGAAGCGGGCCGTGCTGCCTTTTGCCGAATCCGTCTGCAACGCTTCGGCCGGTTGTGACTGCACCGTAGCCGGGCGGGCTACGGGAGATTTAAGCTTAACCATGTCTGTCTCCTAATTTACACCGTAAATACATTGTACATTCGTTGTATAAACAATTAAAGCTATCTATGCTGGCCCGCCGCAACTTACCACTCCTGAGAATGGATTGGAGAAACTGATCTGCAGTATTCGGTCCTGGAAGGAGTAGCATAAAGAGATGGTGAATACCGCCGCTCAGGACTGCGGACACTTTAGAAAATCAAATACAATGTAAATCTAATGTATTTACAAATTAATTACAGGCCAATTTCTTCAGCCAGCAATTCAATAAGCGCCTTCGCCTTACTCAGGCTGCTGGCGCTACTGACGTCATGAACGCCGGCACCGAGATTAAACGCAGATTCAAACACGTCGAGCTGGTTAATCCACGTTCTCAGCGCTGGTATCCAGTTAGGATCGGCGCTCAGTGAACGCGCCAGCTCGATGGCATCAGTCGCTTTAGGCTTACAGCGGTTAAACAGAAAGTAGGCCTTGAGCGACGGATTTTCATTTTCCTGAACGTGACGAACCACCTCGTTAACTTTGTTCATGTTATCAACTTCCACCTGCGAGGAGGGACGCACCGGCGAGAGCAGCACGTCTGCGGCCGTTAGGGCGCTTCGGAATTCCATGCTGTCGTGACCGGCCGTGTCAACAAGTACGATCTCAGACATCTTCTGCAGACGCTTCATCTCACGTGAAATGTCGCCATATGCTGAATGGAGCGGACACATCGGTAGACCGGCCTCTTCGCGGCGGGAAAAGAAATCGGCTAGCTCTTCATTTTTGTCCGCACGCAGCACGGTCACGCTTTTACCGCGCGACAGCAGAAGCGCTGCAAGGTTTCCAATCAGTGTCGTTTTGCCCACACCGCCCTTAGGCGAACCCAATACTATGATCATGCTTCTCTCCGGGAAAATGCGTCACAATGTAAATACATCGTAATAACGAATGTGTATTTACGGAGTAAATATAAAACCCCTTTATAAACGAGAGAGCGCGTAAAGTCAAAAGTATTACACTGTAAATACATAAACGTATTTACAGTGTAAAAATAGCAAGGAGGTTTCAGGAACGCAGCAGCCCGGCAGCCTCGCAGGGATCCATCCCGAAGCTGACCTGCCGGCTGCCCGCAGCTGCCGCTTCCATCTGCTGTACGCGGATGTAAATCTGCGATTCCGGAAGTCAGCATGTCCGAGCCAGCCCTGCAGCACGGTCGGCATGATGCCGCAGTAAAGCAGATGCATGGCATAGCTATGCCTCAGCGTGTGCGGGGTGGGTATTCGGCAGCGAAAGTGACAGACCCTGCCCGGCAATACGGGACACCGCCGCACTCAGCCAGTTTCGCGCCGTGTCGTCCGTCACCGGTTTGCCGCCGCGTCCTTTCCAGACCGGTCGCCGGCGGTTAGGACAGAAGGTGGCGAGATGGTCGCGCAGTCGCATCACAAAACCTGCATCGAGCAGGGGGACACGCCGCTGCGCACCGGAAGGCGGCTTGCCGGGTTTTGGATTGCGCTGGCGCTTGAGCGTGACGAGGCAGACGTAAGGGCGCATGCTGTCCAGCACGATATCGTCCGGCCGGATGGCCAGCGCCTCATTAATCCGCGCCCCTGTATTCCAGATAAATTCAAACAGCATGCGCCGGTGAAGGTCCGGAACGGCGGCGAGCAGCACCGCCACCTCCGCCGCCAGCAGGTAGCGAGGCAGGCTGTCGTCGCCGGCCAGCTCGCGTCGCACCGCAAGCGCCAGCCGTTAGTCGATGACCGGGGAGATCGCGCTGTGTGAATTCTGGGATGCCGGGCGGGGTAAAGTGCCCGGATTTTCACCTAGCATCGTCTGAGCGTTTACAGGGTAAGGCGAGCGCATGTGGTTCCCCGGCGGTGAATGATGATCACTATGATAGGGCAGGGAAGAAATGAAGTCCCGTGCGGTAATTCCCCCGGGACGCTCACTGTATTCGGTTATTTATGCGTTAAAGGATAAATTACCGTAAATGCTGTGGATATTGCCTTCAGCAGAGCTTGCTGCCTGCTGCCTGCTGCCTCAGGACGCCACATGTTGTGGCCGTGGGACAGACAAAAGCCTGGATAGTGGGAAAGAGGCGGGGCAGGGGGGTGATCGGCTTTCTACCTGGAAAACCGAAAGTCTGCGATGCCGTACAAAATTTACCTTTTTTTCCGGATATGTTACTACAGCCTGTGGGGCCCGGATCTTCTGCCCCGTAACCACAGAGTCCAGCTGGAGGTGTTGTATGCGCATTCTGAAACCAACGAACCGCTCTAGGGCGGCAAAGGAAATCAGCGCCCTCAAAAAGGCGCAAAAGAAAGGGATCACTATTCCGGATATTGCTGCCGCCATGCAGCCTGCCATGAGCAGCCCGAACACAACGGATGGACTGCGCGAAGCCGCATCGAGGATAGATCAGATGCTCGATATTGCGGCGGGAAAGACGGTGATATCAGATGCTGTCGATAAATTATTAAAACCAGCCCCCGGTGGTGCCCCTGCTGAAGTCCCCGCCCCGGCGTAAGCGTTTTAAAAGTGCCCCTCCGGGAGCACTGATTATCTTTTATGTGGTTATATTATCGCGCTGAACACACAGTGTTTACCGCAGGATTAATCCTGCTTTAGGGAATGAATTGGAAAAAGCAACCTGGGAATTAATAGGCGCGGACTCAGCGGTGGGTGTGCCTCTCATTGTTAATACAGTTAAAGAAACGATTTTTGAGTATATCCGGAACAAGCGCGACAGAAATTACATTGTGGTTCAGGTAATATTTTTTCTCGATAAGTACATTGCTAAATGTGAATTCCTTTCAGGAAATGAGGGCATATATAGCGCTGAAACTCAGCAAGTTGAGATGACGTATAACTATCCAAAATTAAATCTTTCTGCAGTCAAAGGTGATTATATACATCTCTCGGTGGATATGCTTTATAGGCTTCATAGTATTGAAACGAAACATGCTCAGATCAGCGTCTGAAGCAGCCATCTGGAAAAAAGAAAGGAAGGCTAAACGTAATGCTGCTGAAAATGTACTAGCAAAATAATATGGCGTCTGAGTAAAACGAGTTTAATCGATTTTTTACAGTATCCCCCTCAGGGGTAAGCCATCACGTGAGCATCAACTCAGCAGTCTTTCATAACATATCAAAATTGCCCCAGCAAATACACTGTAAATACAAAAATGTATTTACAGTGTATTTGCATTAAATTCCCTTATTAATTCCTCCATTTTGCTTGTTGAAATGTCCCGCTCCCCCCTAAGATGAAAACGCCTAAATAGGCATGAGACCCAGGCACTCAAAACGTTGTTCTTATTGACAGGCAAGCATGTCAGTGGCTTTAGAACATTCGTCAGAGAAAACGGGTCATCCACTCAACCATAAGAACCGAAATGGTGATTTTATGGATATAATCAAATACTTAGTCGAGGTTAATTACAATGGCATTATTCAAACTGAATGGGGACAATCTCCATGACACGTTAAACAAATTGTTTCACGAAGGCCGTATTCCACAGTTAGTTCGCGAGGACGCTGAACAGGTTCGTTGGCAGGAGAAGCCACACCCTTCTGCAGTTTTTTACGGGTTGCCTGTTGAAAATCTGGGTCGTTTCAACGATCCGTCATTAAAAGCGGGGATTTGTTATACCGCAGATAATGCGCTAATCGCTGTGGCTGAGTCATATGGAAGAAAGCGTGAGGCTGACCCCTCAAATTTCTTCATTGGCGATGACTCGCTTCACATCGCTCAATTATGTACTTTGAAGACCACACGGCAGACTGTCACAGTAAATCTTTCCCGCTTACTACCATTGCTCCATCTTACGGCAGATAAGGTCATGGGACCGGACTATAGAATCACTCAGAGCATTACTGAGTGGGCAGCAAACACGCCAGGATTGCCTTTTGACGGTATTACTTACCAGTCTAGACATCTTAACGACAAAACGTGTACTGCATGGTGGGTTCGTGAGGGGGCTGACGATCCGCTTTCGACCTCAGATATGACGTCAGTTGCAGAGTACCGCAGCGCAGATCAGAGCAACTTCCCTGAGTTCTGGACAGACGAAAATATCTACGGAAAGGAAATTCTGTTGTTTTCTATGAATTATGAAATCAGTAGTAACAACAGGTAAACCTGAAAGCCTGGCCTGTTAAGCCAGGCTTTTTTTATTTTGCAATATGGCGGCCAAACAGTGCGGCCTGACGTTTTATCTCATCAATATAGCTATCAGCTTCTGGCCGCTTCATAGCATCAATGACATTGAGTTCCGTGTCCTCAAAATAATACATGGCAGTAAAAAATGAGACTTTCGTAACCGGACTCATATCATGACCCAACAGAGACATAACTTCCTCTAAACTATTCACAACTTTTTTTCCCTGAAACTGAAACGCAGGGAAAAGGTAATCGTTGCCTGGCCTTACGGCTAATAGCTTGCCGGTTTTGTGCTGATGATGAACAGCCTGTCGGCTTATACCAGTCAGTTTTGCAACCTCGCCGGCTTTGAGCGTTCCACCCAGCTCTGAAAGCCGGTTAATGAATTTACGCGTGCCCTCATTAATGCGCTGGATGACTCGCAGTTCACGTTCAGGAACATGGGCATCACGCTCAAGCTGTTTTTCGAAAATGAGCTTAGCAAGATCGCCATCATTGAGTTTCAGCGCACTGGTCAAGGATTTGTCCTTGGCCATGTTATCTGCGATGGCTTCAACAAGATGAAACATGCGCTCCTGCAGGGCTTTTCTTTCACTTGAAAGACCAGGAGTCCAGGAAACTTTATAGGTGTTTTTTTCAATCGTGTTCATAGTATAGGCACCTCTCTTTTACGATATGATATGACAACCATACGTAAATCGTCAAATGATCGCTGTTTTTTATTCGCCCCTTCAGTTAATCGATGCTCAAATAAACATCTTTCCTGTTAGAGGAACAAACAAACCATTGAACTTATTATAGTTTTCTAGGATTTCATTTGATCGACAGAATGTCGTTGAATCGTGTTGTATACCTTGGCGACAGCATTGATCTTTTCATCTGCCAGCTGCTGTCCTTAGTACCCTGGCCCGCAAACCACACCTTTGCCCGGCCCGAACGGTTGATGCCGTCCAGCGCCGCCATCAGTGCGTCAGCGTTGGCGCGCGGCAGCTGCTCGCTGAAC
>NZ_JAERJM010000019.1:0-59313 GCF_018257655.1 Pantoea sp. JGM49
CCGATAAAGCGACGCAGTTCCGGCGTGATGCCCGGCGCTGGTGCTTCTTCGACCACTTTCTGGTGACGACGCTGCATTGAGCAGTCACGTTCCGCCAGATAGATGGCGTTGCCCTGGCCGTCGGCCATCACCTGAATCTCGATGTGACGCGGGTTCTCGAGGAATTTCTCCATGTAGACCATGTCGTTGTTGAAAGCCGCTTTGGCTTCCGCTTTCGTCATGCCGATGGATTGTTCCAGATCTTTTTCACTGCGCACCACGCGCATACCACGACCGCCGCCGCCGCCAGAGGCTTTGATGATGACCGGGTAGCCGATGCGTTTAGCAATGGCACGGTTTTTATCCATGTCATCGGTCAGCGAGCCGTCAGATCCTGGCACGGTTGGCACACCGGTTTTCTTCATGGCGGTGATCGCAGACACTTTGTCGCCCATCAGGCGGATGGTGTCAGCTTTCGGGCCGATGAAGATAAAACCAGAGCGCTCAACCTGCTCGGCGAAATCGGCATTCTCAGAGAGGAAGCCGTAGCCCGGGTGGATCGCCACGGCGCCGGTGATTTCGGCGGCGGAGATCAGTGCAGGGATGTTCAGGTAACTTTTGACCGACTGTGCCGGGCCGATGCAGACGGTTTCGTCCGCCAGCAGCACGTGCTTCAGGTCGCGGTCAGCGGTTGAGTGAACCGCAACGGTCTTGATGCCTAATTCTTTACACGCGCGGAGAATACGCAGAGCGATCTCACCGCGGTTAGCAATGACAATTTTATCCAGCATGCTTCGCCTCGTTATTCGATGACGACGAGCGGCTCGTCAAATTCAACCGGCTGGCCGCTTTCCACCAGGATCGCCTTCACAACGCCGGATTTATCGGCTTCGATCTGGTTCATCATTTTCATCGCTTCAACGATGCACAGGGTATCGCCCGCGTTGACTTTCTGGCCCACTTCCACGAAGGCTTTCGCATCCGGGCTTGGGGTACGGTAGAAAGTGCCGACCATCGGAGAACGCACGATGTGGCCGGTGATTTCCGGCTTAGCGGCTTCAGCCGGCGCAGCGGCTGCAGGTGCAACGGCGGTCGCCAGCGCAGGCTGCTGCATCACTGGCGCAGCATAAGCCTGTTGCATCATCGGGTAGCCGGCATTAGCAGGTGAACGGCTGATACGAACTGACTCTTCGCCTTCAGAGATTTCCAGCTCGGAGATGCCGGACTCTTCAACCAGTTCGATCAGTTTCTTAATTTTACGAATATCCATGAAAAACTTTTCCTACGCGTTATCAACTCGCAGCAGTTATAGCAGAGGGGATTCTTGAGCAGGACATAGGGAGTTCAGTTGGGGTTATAAGGAAAAGGTGGCGGAGTGGATCGTTGGTCATCTGAATTTTATCCCGAGGTGGAGATATCGTGGATAATATTGCAGTTTGAGAGGTAAATGACATATTAGAGAGGCGTAATCTTATTACGCCTCTTATGAATAACCGTTACTTCTTCAGACTAATTTTCTGCAGGGCTTCCCACAGCCTCGTTTTATCACCCTGTTCCAGATTCGCTTGATCAAGCGTGTGCAGAAAGGCGGCTTTATCGGTGAAGGGTTTGCCCTGCGCTAACTGCGCACGGATACCACTCAGAATGCTGGCGCTCAGCACATTAATTTTGCTTCTGACCTGATCCAGCGGCAAAGGCTGCCAACCTTGTTCAGGTGTGGAGAGCCAATCTGCGCGATAGCGATATTGAATCGCTTTTGCTGCATCCATCTGAGCCTGCACAAAGGGTTTAACAGACTCGCCCGCTAAGCCCAGCTTTTCGGCTTGCAGCACAGCACTAGCCAGCACTTTTTCTTCTTGAGGCAAATCTTCAATCGCAAGATGATTGGCGGCTTTATAACCGGCCACATCCTTCATATAGGACAGGCGTTGATTGATCAGGGAAGCCACATCGCTATCAATGACAGGTGCCGCCAGCGCGGTGGCCGAGCAAGATAACCCAATTAACAAAATGATTTTACTGAAATAATTCCGATTCATCTCTCTTAGCCTCTTTTTCCATGAGTCACATTGCGTCGCTAATTTAACTTTTTTTTACTGGCACCGAAACCTTTCCGCCCCCTCCAGCGAACTGATGTATTGAGTCACTAAAACCGGACCTCCCTTACATCGCAGGAGCAGATAATGAAATCGTTTAAAACCCTCGTTTGTACTCTGAGCATCACCGCCGCATTGGGCCTCTCTGCCACCGCTTTTAACGCCAGCGCCGCGCTGCCGGTTGGTGCAAAGGCACCAAATTTCGAACTGCAAGGTGCATTAGCTGGCAAACCATTGACCTTCTCGCTGCAAAAAGCGCTGCAAAAAGGGCCAGTGGTGCTTTACTTCTTCCCGGCCGCATTCAGTGCGGGCTGTACGATTGAAGCGCATGACTTCGCCGAAGCCACCGACAACTTCACCAAAATGCACGCCACAGTTATTGGTGTGACTGCAGGCAATACCGATCAGGTGAGCGATTTCTCTAAACTGGAGTGCCGTGATAAATTCGCTGTTGCCGCCGACCCAGGTGCTAAAGTGGCCGCTCAGTATCAAACCACCATGCAGATGAAAGGCAAAACCCTTTCCGATCGCACCTCTTATGTGATTGCGCCTAATGGCGACATCCTGCTGAGTTACACTGATAGAAACCCGGATACGCACATTGAGAAAGCCCTCGCCGCCGTGAAGCAGTACGACGCTGCACATCCGCAAACTAACTAAGCAAAGAGGCCAGCGATGTTAACCGCCATGCTGGCCGCCTTTATTGGCGGCATCATTCTGAACTTAATGCCCTGCGTCTTTCCGGTCATCTCCCTTAAAGCGCTCGGCCTGTTGCGCCACACTGACAATGCCGCCAACGCGCGTCGTGAAGGTTTAGGCTTTTTACTGGGCGTGATCGTTACCATGATGGCGCTGGCGGGTATTTTGCTGGCCGCGCGTGCAGGCGGTGCTGCTGTAGGCTGGGGATTCCAGTTACAGTCCCCCCTGGTGATTGCACTGCTGTCACTGGTGATCCTCGCCGCTGCGCTCAATCTGCTTGGCGTATTTGAAGTGGGCCTGTCGGTACAACGTGTTGGATCCGTTGAAATCAATCGCGGCGCCTTCTTACGTTCTGCACTCACTGGCGTATTGGCAATTTTGGTTGCCACCCCTTGTGCGGCACCGTTTATGGCTAGTGCGATCGGCTATGCCCTGGTGCAACCCCCTGCTGTGGCGCTGGTGATCTTCTTCGCCCTGGCACTCGGTTTCGC
Organism: Pantoea sp. JGM49; assembly: GCF_018257655.1. Lineage (NCBI taxonomy): Bacteria > Pseudomonadati > Pseudomonadota > Gammaproteobacteria > Enterobacterales > Erwiniaceae > Pantoea > Pantoea sp. JGM49. The sequence goes on from NZ_JAERJM010000019.1 coordinate 3,266, forward strand.
AGCGCCTTTCACACTGATTTCTCTTTTCCCTCAGCTGGCGAGATTCTTGCCTCGTCCAGGCGCATGGATGGATGTACTGAAGCGCGGTTTAGCCTTCCCAATGTTTGGCGCTTATGCCTGGCTGGTGTGGGTGCTCGCGCAACAGGCAGGCAGCGCGGCATTGGCTACACTGTTAGCAGCCTCAGTGGTTGTAGCATTCGCGGGCTGGCTATATGGGATGGCGCAACATCGCCGCTTTGCCGGTAAAGGCCATAAAGTGCTGTTCGCCGTGACCGCCGTATTGGTTATCGCCGTGCTGGCCCCACTGCCGCAGTTAATTCAACCGGGCGCAGCGCTGGCAGGTGACCAGGTAGCCAGCCAGCTCACCAAAGAGAAGTGGACGCCGCAGGCCGTTGCATCGCAGCGCGGACATGGCAAAGCCATCTTTGTCGATTTCACAGCATCATGGTGCATCACTTGTCAGGTAAATGAAAAAACCTCCCTTTCGACGCAGGTAGTTAAAGACGCGTTGGCAAAAACCGGTACGGTGTATATGGTGGCGGACTCCACCAAGTTTAATCCCGATGTCGATGACGCCATGAGCGAGTTTGGTCAGGGCGGACTGCCGATGTATCTGGTTTACCCCGCCGATGGCGGGCCGCCAAAAGTGCTACCGCAAGTGCTGACACCGAGCATTGTGGTGAATGCGCTGCAAGCGGCCAGCACCAAGGCGTAATTGTTTCAAGGCGGATTATGCAAGCAAGTGATAGCGCGCGCGAAAGTTGGCCCGCGCTAATGGAACAGGCGCAGGCGGGCGATCAGCTCGCTTACACCCGACTGCTCAAAGCGCTAGTGCCGGTGATACGCGGACAAATACGCCAACAACTCACCGACCAGGCATTAGTGGAAGATGTGATTCAGGATGTGCTGTTAACAGTGCATCGGGTGCGTCACACCTATGATCCTGCCTACCCGTTCTTACCCTGGCTGATGGCCATCATCTCCGCTCGCGCCGTGGATGCCCTGCGGCGACGCGGACGCCATCAGCAATGGGAAGTCCACGAAGAAACGCTAACTGAAGCTGCCATTGCGCCAGAGGCACCATCGCTGGATACACAAGAGGAACTGGCTGGCTATCTGCGCCAGCTTCCCTCGCGCCAGCGCGAGATTGTCGAACATGTTCACTTGCGCGAAATGAGCCTGACGGAAGCGGCAGAACATAACAATTTAAGTGTGGCAGCGGTGAAGTCGCTGCTGCATCGCGCGCTGAGCAATCTGCGTCGCTTTGGAGCACACCATGAATAACCATGACCTGTTAATTGAAAAACTCAGCCGCGACATGCAGCCCGTTCAACCGATGCGGCCGACTTATTGGCGTGTCTTAATGTGGCTGCTACTGGCACTGCCCTGCGGCATCGTCGCCAGTTTTCTGGTCCAGCGTACGCTAACCGATTGGTCACAACCCGGTGCGATGCGCGCACTCATCCAGTTGGCGCTGGCGTTTGTTCTCGGTTTGTTCGCGATTCGTAATGCGTTCAACATGAGCATCCCTGGCCGCCGCAGTGTCAGTTGGAAAGTGCTGCTGACGCTGGGTTTATTGTGGTTGGGATTGAGCCTGAGCAGTATCCCGCACGCCGTAGTGGAGGCACATGATAATGACAGCACGCGCTGTTTTACCTTCCTGTTAGTGGTGAGCACACCGATGATGCTGCTGATGATTGCCAGTTTACGCAAGACACGTGCACTCCATCCGGTACGCAGCCTGGCGATGGCCGGACTGGGCATATCCAGCATGGCCGTCACCATGCTGGCGTTTTGCCATCCGGTGCATCTGCATCCGATGGATTTTGTCATGCATCTAGCCGCCATTGCGGTGATTATCGTTATGACAGTGCTGCTTGGTCGTCGCTGGGTAAGATTGGGTTGAGGTAATAAAAGGATGTCATTCTCCCTATTAAAATAGAAAACAGGAGTCTGGCTCTCATTAAATCCACCTCATCCCTATCCTTTCATGTGTTAAGTTAATTAATGGAGAGAGGCAATCAAGTGAAGGAATACACATGCCAGTGCTTAACAAGGGGGATTCAAATATGGCCATAATGCCAATGTCATACAGCCCCAATACATTACAACGACGTTTTGAGATTATTGATGAGTTTGAAATGGGTAGTTCTACTTACTGGATTATCTATGATCGAAAAACACCTTTTTCAGCAGTCGTCGATGCTGGTCCAGCATTAATTGAGAACGATTTACGTCATCGCGTCATTGCTACGTTGGAACTGATTCGCGTTGAACATTTTGATGGGCTCAGCGTAAAGTCATTCTGGCAGGATGCTGCCGCGCTGCAGGTTGAAGGGGTTGTGGTACAAGAGATCATGCAAGGTTTTGGTCTTGCAACCCGCATGTATGAAACCTTGGTGGTGCATCAAAATATCACGCTGATGAGTGATCATCACCACTATGAAGGCGGAAAAGCACTTTGGAAACACATTGCGCAGAAGTCTCGTCTGTTGCAGGTTTTTGTTTTAGATACAAACGAAGGTAAATTTTATCCCTACGACGGCACCAAAATACGTTATGACGGCATTTGCATCCCCGAAAGTAAAATATGGAGTGTTCATCCTGATGAATCCTTGCAGGGGATTATTTTGATTGCTGAGGCTAAAGAAAAAGTCTCAGCATTATCCGTCCCTGTTATATAAACAGGTAAAAATAAAGGTGAGTAAAACGGCAGCGCATGAAGTGTAAAATATCGCGCTGCCCGTCTTTCTGAGTTCATCTAATTAAAACCCAACCATTAGGCTTCTTCCGCCACCTTCTTTTCTTCATTACGAGCAATGTCGTAAGCGGCTTGAGCCTGTTCCATCACCGGGCCGTACTCCATCGCCCAACTCGCCAGGGACATAAAGGGCTGCTGCAGCGTCTGCGCTAAAGGTGTGATGCTGTATTCCACGCTCACCGGCGAAGTTGGTAGCACTTTACGGTTCACAAGACCATTGCGCTCCAGACGTTTGAGCGCATCCGCCAGTGCTTTATGGGTAATCCCCTCCAGTCTGCGGCGAATCTCATTGAACCTTGAGGGCTGTGTGCAAAGCACGGTGAGAATTAATATCGACCATTTATTGGTGATGTTTTCCAAAACAGGTCGGGTTTTACCGATATCAATCAAAGGCTTGTCAGTTTTCTCATTCATGGCGATATACCCGTATATATCTGATATAAACTAAGTGCGTAATTGATATCAAGTATAGTTTTTATATCATCTGGGTTCCACTCTTAAAGGAGCATTGCAGATGAGCAGATTAGAAAACAAAGTTGCCGTGGTACTGGGCGGCGCAAAAGGTATCGGTTTGGCGATCAGCCAGCGTTTCGCCAGCGAAGGAGCAACCACCTGGTTTACCTCCCGTCGTGAAGAAGAATTAGCTACTTCCAGCCGCAAGATATCCGGCATCGCGAAGCCATTACGCGCCGATGTTAGTCAGAACGAAGAGCTGGCCGATATTATGGACACCATCAAAAGCACGTCAGGCCATTTGGATGTGTTGGTGATCAATGCGGGTATGTCGGAATACGCCCGGTTAGACGAGATCAGTGAGTCTCACTACGAGCAGATTTTCGGACTTAACGTGCGCTCGCCGCTCTTTGCCTTACAAGCTGCGTTGCCCCTGCTGAAACCGGGTGCGAGCGTGGTTCTGATTGGCTCGATTGCGGATGTGATTGGCACGGAAGGCTATGGTGTTTACTCTGCCAGCAAAGCCGCTCTGCGCTCCTTTGCCCGCACCTGGACCCGTGAACTCGCCGCACGCGGTATCCGCGTCAATGTGGTCGCACCCGGCCCTGTGGATACTGAAATGATGGCAGCAGCTTCAGAACAGGTTCGAAATGGACTCACCAGCGCCATACCGCTCGGCAGAATGGCACAACCGGAAGAGGTGGCGAATGCTGCGTTGTTCCTTGCCAGTGATGAAAGCAGTTACATCGCGGGTGCTGAGATCTGCGTTGATGGTGGATTGACCCAGGTTTAGATGCGGCATACAAACAGCCATCGCAGGATGGCTGTCACTTCATTTCAGGGCAGACACGGTTCGAAATCAGTATGCTTTTCTCACCACACCTTAGGCGCTCTAAGATCACTCACCCATCACAACATCGAATCACTGATATTAGGCGGAGGACTCACGCGCATCACCACTTTCATTGGAATATTTTTAGCGGGATGGCCTTTTTCAAATCGCCATTTGTTCACCGCTCTTATAACCGCGTCATCAAACAGATGGTCGGGTGTGGATTGCTCAATGCGCATTTCACTGACCTTCCCTTGCGCATCGACATCATAAAAAAATTGCACCTTTCCTTCGATATGATTCTTTGCAGCATAAAAAGGATATTCAGGCTTATCCATTCGCAGGGCTTTAGGCTGTGCTTTATTGGCGGATGAAGTGGTGCAACCTGATAATGCCAGAGTGAGAATGATGGGTATGACCTTAAACATAACAACCTCCTGTTGTTGAGAATCATTCTCATTTTATCAACAAGATAGCGCCAGTTTAGCGTAAAGAATCCTTTATTAGGCTTCTGCTAGCATGTTCATCCATCAAGATTAAGGAATAATCGTCGATGAAAAAAATCGTATTTATCTACATGCCCAGTCCAACATTGTTAAGAACACCGGGATTCGGAGTGAGTGGCGGATTGTTTGCCTATTTTCGCGAAGATAAATATATCGCCGCAGTGCAGAAGGCGATCGATAAACGCCAATTGAACTGGCGCTTCACTCGCGACACCACAGAATCAAATATTGAAACGCTTATGGACGAAGGTGTTGAATTACTGGTCTGTGCACCCGGTCTACGCTTTATGTTTTATCGCAAGAATTTTGATAAGCAACGCATGGTGTTTCTCACCACCATGGAATACCTGAGTAACGACGTCCGGCCTGTAATGCGTAAAATACGGGAACGGGAAGACAGGGAAGATTTGTTGGACTAAAGGGCTCGGATACCTCATGTCGGATATTACAGCCCCAAAATATTATGAGTTGTTGTTCATGAAGGTGCGCATTGATGCGCACCTGGATAACCGGTCACGATGAAAAAAAGCTACTGCGGAATCACCTTCTCCGCTTTCAGCCGATCAAACAGCGCAATAAACGAATCCAGCGTGGAACGATAGCCGATGAATCCCGCTTTGCGGCTTTTGCTCATGTCGGTGAATGCTTCCATTGGACGCCCAAGGTCCGCATCGGTGTGCCACCACGAAGCCAGCTTATTAACGTCCGCCTCTTGCAGCTGTTCGCGCGCGGCAATTTCACGCCATGCGTCTGCGGCCTGTTGCATGCGCCCTTCCAGAGGCATCATCTGTGCAGGATACGCGGCGGCTTCAACGTTAAAGTAAGCGGCCAGTCGCGGCCACAGCCAGTTCCAACGGAATACATCGCCGTTGACCGCGTTGAAGTCCTGATTGGCTGCTTCATCCGCCGTCGCTGCCCACAGCAGCTGCTCCGCCAGCAAACCGGCGTCGGTCACATCCGCAATACCGTTCCACTGTTCCGGCGAGCCAGGAAAGATAAATGGCCAGCCTTTCTCGCGACACAGCGTGGCATACACCGCCAGCGTCTGCCCCATGTTCATGGCGTTGCCCACTGCATAACCGATGATGGTGTGCGGGCGATGCACGCTCCAGCGATAGCCATATTGCTCGGCACCGGCAAAGATTTCATCTTCCTGCGCATAGTAGAAGTTATCGACCGGCTGGCGTCCCTGTTCTTCACGGAACGGCGTCACCGGCACAGCTCCTTTGCCATACGCCTCAAATGGACCCAGATAGTGTTTCAGCCCGGTCACCAGCGCCACGTGCGCACCGTTCAGGCGCTCACCCAGCGCTTCAATCACATTACGCACCATGCCGCCGTTCACGCGAATGTTCTCTTTTTCGTTCTCCTGACGCGCCCAGACGCTAAAGAACACCGCATCAGGCTTCTCTTGTGACAGTGCAGTGCTGACCGCATCAGCATCGGTCAGATCTGCGGTCAGACTGCGGCACCCTTCGGGGATAGCGCCGCGCCCGCGTGACAATCCGGTCACCTGCCATCCTTCACTTTGCAGTTTTTCCGCCAGCGCACGCCCAATCACACCGCTAATGCCGACAATTAACGCCTGCTTTTGCATTTCAATTCTCCTCGGTTTCGGTAATCATTAGCCTAATAGAGAATTCAATTCCTATCTCTGGCTTTAATTCACATCATTCATAACCTGGATTCACGAATAGATGCACGATCAACGCCTGAAAGATATCGTTCCCTTTGTGGCCAGCGTCGAAAGCGGCAGTTTCGCAGCGGCGGCAGAACGTTTACACCTGACCGGTTCGGCCGTCAGTAAAAGCGTCACGCGACTTGAGACGCGACTCGGCTCACGCTTGCTGGAACGCACCACGCGCAGTCTGAAGCTCACCGATGCAGGCAACGCCTATTATCAAACCTGCCTGCGCATTATGGAGGAGCTGGCCGAAGCCGAAGCGGTACTGGCAGCACAGCGCACCATTCCCTCAGGACGATTACGCGTCGCCGTGCCCAATACCTATGGCCGGCTGGGCGTCATGCCGGTGCTGATTCCATTTTGTCAGCAGCACCCGGAACTCGAACTCAATCTCACCTTCTCCGATCGCTTTATCGATCTGTTTGATGAGGGGATCGATGTCGCAGTACGCATTGGCGGATCGCCGGACGTACCGGCCTCGCTTGGCTGCCGTCAGATGGGTCGCGAGCGCATGGTGTTTTGCGCTGCACCCGATTATCTGGCGCGCCATGGACGTCCTCACAATGAAAGCGAGCTATTACAACATCAGGCCATCATGTATGAACGCGTGGATGGCAGCAGCAAGCCATGGCTGTTCACCACTTCAGATGGTCACCCGCACTGGCGCAATGTGCCACACCGGATGGCACTGGGTGATGTCGATGCACAAGTCCAGGCGCTGTGTGGCGGATTAGGCGTGGCGCAGATGCCATCCTGGCTGGTGCGCGAGCCACTGGCGCGCGGTGAACTGGAGATTATCTTGCCGGAGCAACAGCCCGATGGATTGGCTCTGACGCTGATATGGCCACGCCGCAAGCAGCTGTTACCGAAAGTCGATGCGCTATTGGCCGCGCTGGCAGAATTAGAGATTCGCTGAGGTGTGCGGCCTGAAGGCCGCCTGCTACCGCGAGCTCGACCATAATGACGCGCAGGTTTTTCAGCGGGCCAGTGTCCCCGTATCAGGATTGTACGGGGGATCCTGTTTAATTTTCGGGCTCAAACAGTGCGCGGGCGTAATTCTGTGAAGAGACATTTTTCTCGCTGTGCGGGATCTCCACGCTATCGATAAGCTTGGCTTGCTGATAGCTTTTCACCGTTTCATGCTGAGTGAGTTGCTGCGTGGTCTGCGCAGCCAGCTCACCTTTTTTGTTCTGCGAAACCACGGTCTGGCTACGCTCTTTATCGTCAATCAGATGATAGCGGTAATTTTGAGATGACTTAAGTGCCGTCAGTTTCGCTGCCCCGTCTGAATCCAGTGCGGTGTGGAAACTGGCTTTGAGTTTGAAAAGCGTATCCTGTGTCAAATCCTGGGTATCAGTGTGCTGTTGCGAGCGGGTTTGCTGCGCGACGTCTAAAGAGAAAGTGTCCTGCTCCTCCGTTTTATAAGGATTATCAGAACGCGGCGTCTGCTGATAGCTGGCGGAAAAATCGGCCAATCCACTAATGGCACTGTTTTTAGCGGCATTAGCATCAATGGAGATCACTCGCTGGGTATTCACGCTGTGGCTTGCCTGTCCTTGCGTGGTATTCAGCGCCCGGAAGCTGGCTTTGAAGAGATTCAGCATGTCGCGATCGCCGTGCCCACGCGTTGCGGCCTGATCAAATTTGGCAGACCACTGATCGAGTGCGGCGGCCTGCTGTTCGGCGCTGCCTGCCTGAGTCAGCTTTGACACATCCGTATCGAGCTTGATACTGACATCCCCGTTGTGAAAACCGAGCCAGCGCTCTTTATCATCTGCGTGAAGGTTGAGGGACTGCTTCACGTTGTCGCCATTGCGCAGATCGGTCTTCAAATCGACGCTTTGCAACTGCGAGTTATCAAACTTCATCAGGTTGCTGATATCTAGCTGCGTTGTCTCTGCGTCCAAACCGTCCAGCGCTTTTTGCAAACCGTCGGAGAGCTGACTGATGGCTGTAGCCTCATCACTGTTGAGTTTACCCCCACTGGTATTCAGCTCCACCACCAGTCCGCCCTGCTGGCGTGTCATTTGCAGACTCACCTCAATCCCCGATTGTGTGGTCACGGTGAGCGCCACCGCGCTCTGACTGTTGCTGGTACCGTTGGCTGATGAGGTTGCGGGCACGCTTAACGTGACATTGTCACCACTCTGCACCATGCCCTTGAGCAAACTACTGCCGATACCGTTCATACCAACGCCGCCAGACTGCGCTGCCGCGTTGATTTGCGCCTGTAAATTGCTGCTGATCGTGCCGCTACTCTGTACCTGTGCTGGCACAATTTTATAGATGGCCGCAATGGTCTCGCTTGCTTCACTGAAGGTCACTTTGGTGGACGCTTCAGCCTGTAAGTGGCTTTGTGCTGCCTTGCTGTTTGCGGTGGTATTTACGCTTGAACCCGCAGAAATCAGGTTGCGTAGAACGCTGCTGCCAATCCCATTTAGCATCAAAATAATCCTTCTTGTGAACTATTCCTGAAGGTTATCGGCATCATATCGCCATGCTTTAACGTTCCCCTCCGGTTAACGCCAGCTCCTGATAGACCGCTGGCACTTCTGGCACAGCATCTGTCTGCTTAAACACAGCCGAACCCGCGCGTCTGATTTACGTTGTTGATCAACACATTGTCTACCGCACAGGTAGCCCCCCTTCAACAGAGGTAAGGTCGCGATGAACAACCTGCATTACAAAAGCTTGCTGGAAATTGGACGCCTGATTCAGTCTGGCGACATCACCTCGGTAGCGGTCACCGAATCACTGTTAACGCGCATCGACACACTGGATAGCGATCTACACAGCTATTTCTACGTGATGCGCGACAGTGCGTTAAAACAGGCGGCAGAGGCGGATCAGGAAATCGCCGCAGGTAAACTGCGTGGCCCGCTGCACGGTGTACCGATTGCCCTAAAAGATCTGATCTGGACCAAAGATGCGCCCACCAGCCACGGCATGATCATCCATAAGGATCACTATCCGGCGGAAGACTCCACGGTGGTTGATCGTTTTCGCGCTGCCGGTGCGGTGATCCTCGGCAAGCTGACGCAAACTGAAAGCGCCTTTGCCGATCACCATCCGGAAATCACCCGCCCTAATAACCCCTGGGGCAGCGCCCTCTGGACCGGTGTCTCCTCCAGCGGTTCTGGCGTCGCTACTGCGGCTGGACTCTGTTATGGCGCGATTGGCACCGATACCGGCGGCTCCATTCGCTTCCCGTCAAATGCCAACGGACTGACCGGCATCAAACCGACCTGGGGTCGCGTCACGCGCCACGGTGCCTGTGAGCTGGCGGCGTCGCTCGATCACATCGGTCCGATGGCACGCTCTGCAGGCGATGCCGCTGCGATGTTGCAAGCCATTGCCGGGCGTGATGATAAAGATCCGACCTCCAGCAGCGAGCCGGTGCCGGACTATCTGGCTCTAATGACGCGCGGTGTCAGTAAAATGCGCATCGGATTGGATGCGAGCTGGGCGTTAGAGAAGGTGGATGCGGAAACCCGTGCCGCGCTGGAATCGGCGATAGCTACCCTGACATCGCTGGGTGCCACCTTCGTGGACATCACTGTGCCAGACACGGAAAAAGCCGCCGCCGAGTGGAGTGCGCTCTGTGCAGTGGAAACCGCCCTGGCGCATGAAGAGACCTATCCGGCGCAGAAAGATCAATACGGTCCAGGGTTATCTGGTCTGCTGGATCTTGGCCATCAGGTCACCGCACTGGAGTATCAGCGCCTGCTGCTGAGCCGTGCGGCACTGCGTGGCGATATTTCTGCCCTGTTCAGCAAAGTGGATTTGATTCTGGCACCCGCCACCGCTTATGCCGGATTAACCTGGGACACCATGACCCGTTTTGGTACCGATCAGGCACTTTTTAACGGCGTATTGCGCTATACCAGTGCATTTGACGCGAGCGGGCATCCCACCATCACCCTGCCATGTGGCATGACTTCCGCCGGTGCACCCATTGGTTTCCAGTTAGTCGCCGCCCATTTCGATGAAACCGCAATGATTCAGGGCGCCTGGGCTTATCAGCAAGTCACTGAATGGCATAAAAAACATCCTGCTATCTAAAGCTGCTTATTTTGGCCGCACTGCATTTCGGGTGCGGCCTTTTCATGTCGATATGGCCTGAAACTTGCTTGGTTTATTGTGATTTCACCCTTTTCGCCAGGTTTAGGGGATGTTGCCATGAAAGAAACGTTCACCACGGATCACTTAGATAATCGCCACCGCTTTGATGCCTGGCGCGATGCCGTCTGTTCGCGCTTGATTAATGCCGAGGCGCGTCAGGTTAATGCCGGTACTTTTTCCGGCAGCTTTGGTTATTCCATGCTGGGCCATGTCGATATCGCACACCACGTGTCACAAACCGCGCTGGTGTGGCAACGCACCACCGAGTGCATTCGCCGCCATCCTAATCATGATTTTTATCTCGGCTACGTTCGTTCCGGCATCGGGACATTGCGGCAAAACGATAACCAGTCACGGGTGAGCGCAGGGGATGTGGTGATTTACGATGCCGCAACGCCCTTTGATTTCGCCATGGATAACGTGGCCATCAACATTGTGCATTTGCCGCGCCAGATGATTGAAAAAGAGGCACCAGCGATTGCCCGGCTCGCGGGGAAAACGCTGGATCTTAGTCGTCCCGGAATGACCTCACTCAAGCAATTACTGGAAGAGGCATTTGTCTTTAACGCGGAGAGTGAGAACACCTTTCTCGCGGAACAGTTCGCCAATACGTTGATCAATATGATCTCGGTGAGTGTCAATTTGCAGAAAGGCGATGACGCACTAAAACCGGATCTTTACTCGCGGGTGGTGAGTTATTTACGGCAAAATCTGCAGGAAGCGGACCTGACCATGGCGCAAATTGCCAATGCCCATCATGTTTCACCGCGCACCATCAGCCGCGTGTTTGCTGCACACGGCACCACGCCGATGAATTTTGTCTGGCAGGAGCGCCTGCTGGCGTGTCGCAAGGCGCTAGCCGAAGGTAAAGCGCGCAACATCACGCAGGTGGCGCTAGATCACGGCTTTAGCGATATGTCGCATTTCAGTCTCGCCTTCCGCAAAGCCTTTGGTTACACCCCGAGCAGTCTGCTGAGACAAACCGAGGCGTAACGGCGTTTTGTTTTACCCTTTCTGCAACTGACTGATCACACGCTCAGCAGTAAATTCCAGGCTGCTGCGCGTGTTCATCGCTTCGGTACGCATAAAGCGATATGCCCCTGACTCATCCAGACCGAAAGTCTGCATCAACACGCCTTTAGCCTGCGCCAGTCGCTCATTCCTCAGTTTACGCTGTTGGCGAGCCTGCAGTTCACCCCGCAACTGGGCATTCTGCTGGGAGGATCGCCAGGTGCCGATGATCTGCACAATCAAGGCAAAGGGGTTTAGTTCTCGCTCGGCGATGGCAGCGGGTTGCAGTTTCATTAGCAGCGGAAACAAGCGCGCATCGTGGCAGTTCGCCAGGGCAATCACCGGTGTGTAATGCTGTTGCAATGAACGAAACAGCGGCGTTAATACCGCCTCGTGGTGATTTTCAATCGCCACCAACAGCAGTTGCGCGTCAGCCGGACGTCCGGCGACAGGCGGCCAGCTGTGTTGTGCGTGACAACCGATTTGCGTCAACGAGGCACAAAAAGCCCGCACGCTTTGCGAATCAGGATGGAAAATATGCAACCGCACACCCGCAAGCGTTTTCAGCAAAGATGGCTCATTCATGTTTCACCCGTGTGCATTCTGATGTTCGAAGCATCACGTTAGAGGAGTCAGGCAATCGATGCTGTGTTGCTGCTGCCGGGTGCTGTGTCAGGCGAGACAGGGCATGCACCCCGTCCCGCTTCCACGATTTAGGCGTGAAACCCTAAAAACTGCTCCGCCACACTGGCACTGGGCTGGATGCGCGGATCAATCTGCTGCACAATCTGCCCTTTTTCAATCACATGGATCCGATCCGATAACGCATAAAGAAACTCAATATCCTGCTCTACCAGAATGATCGAGATATCCATTTCATGCCTCAGCCGCTGCAGCGTCTCGATGATCTCCTCACAGATATTCGGTTGAATGCCTTCGGTTGGTTCATCCAGCAACACCAGCTGTGGCTGCCCGCAGAGACAGCGCGCCAACGCCAGCAGTTGCTGCTCGCCGCCCGAGAGCGCCCCGCCCGGTTGAGCCAGTAAACGTTTCAGGCGCGGGAAAATCTCTAGCATCTGCTCGATGATCTGACCCGCGCGCGAAAAGTGCTTCACGCAGCCCATGCGCAGGTTCTCTTCCACCGTCAGCAGCGGGAAGATCTGCCGCCCTTGCGGCACAAAACCGATGCCGGCCGCCGCCCGCTGGTGGGCCTGATAGCGCGTGATATCAATGCCGTTGAGCGCGATTGTTCCCTGCCAGGCGGGTAGCTCTCCCATGATGGTGCGCAGCAGCGTGGTTTTTCCCATGCCGTTGCGTCCTAACACACCGGTGAAGGATTTGGCTCCGACAAACAGCTCGGACAAGTGCAGGACCGGAATTTTGTTGTAGCCCGAGACCATCTCTTTTATTTCAAGCATGTTTGATCTCCAGATTGCCGAGATACGCCTCTTTCACCAGAGGATTCTGCGTCACCTCGCGGAAAGTCCCCTCCGCCAGCACCGCGCCCTGATTAAACACCGTGACCTGCTGCGCGATCATGCTGATGAACTCCATATCGTGCTCCACCACCACCACGGTGCTCTGTTGATTGATCGCTTTAATCAGCTGGGCGGTTTTGCGCACTTCCTGATGCGTCATGCCTGCGGCGGGTTCATCCAGCAACACCAGTTGCGGACGAGAAATCAGGATCATCCCTAACTCCACCCACTGTCGCTGTCCGTGCGCCAGTTCAGAGAGCACGGCATCCTGATGATCTTCCAGTCCGATGTCGTGCAATACCTGATCAATCGCAGCGGACAGAGCCGCTTTCGCCAGCTTATTGGCTGCCGCCTGCCATAGATTCTCCCGAACGCTCAACCCTTCAAAGACGCTCGGCACCTGAGTTTTGATGCCGATGCCCAGCCGGGCAATATCCCACGGACGTTTGCCGGAGATCACTTGATTGCGGTAGCGGCATTCACCGCGTGTGGGCGTTACCTGACCACTGAGCATTTTGAAAAAGGTGCTTTTCCCCGCGCCGTTCGGGCCGATCAGGCAGCGAAGCTCCCCTTTATGCAGGGTGAAATCCACCTCCTTCACCGCATGCACACCACCAAAACTGACGCCCATTTTGCGGGTTTCCAACAGGACTGTTGCCGTCATGGTTTCACCTCACTCACCGATGCGCGGGTTGCCGTCAGCATTTTCGGTCGTTTACGCCGCCAAAATCGCTGTAGGGTCGGTAAAATACCACCGGGGATCAGCAGCACAAACACTGCCAGAATCACGCCGAGTACCAGATTGACATCCACCGTCTGCTGCGCGCCCAGCCGCGTCACCATCCACTGCAACAGCACACAGCTGATCACCGGACCGATCAACGTGCCGCGCCCCCCGACGATCACCCAAATGATGATCTGTGCCGACTGACTGATACTAAACACCCCGGGGCTGACAAAGGCACCCCAGTTGACGTACAGGCATCCAGCTAACCCGGCAATCGCCGCGCCAATGGCAAAGGTGACGAGCTTATGTGCCGGCACGTTGTAGCCGAGCAGTCCTGCGCGCTGTTCGTTTTCCCGAATGGCCACCACCGTTTTGCCAAAGCGGCTGAGCAGCACAAACTTCAGCAGCGCATAGCAGAGCGCCAACGCACCGGCGGTCACCATAAAGATCGCCTCCGGTGACAAAATGGCATCTGGCTGGAATGGCATGTTGAGTGTCGGCACTGACGGAATACCATTGAACCCACCCAGCAGCGCTTCGCCGATATGGTATTCACTGCCCGAGGTGGAGTTTACCCAGTTAAACAGCACCAGGCTCACGGCTAACGTGATCGCGCCGAGGTACACATCACTGACGCCGCCGTAGAAGATCACGTAACCGAGAAGCAGAGAGAACAGCGTGGGCAGGAGAATCGCCATCACCACCGCCCAGGTGGAATCCCCCCAGTTAATGGCGCAAATGGCGTAGGTATAGGCCCCCAGTCCAAAAAATGCCGCCTGACCAAAACAGAGGATGCCGCCGTAGCCCCAGATAAACGCCAGGCTGAGTGACAACAGTCCCATCACTAAAAACACCGTAATGGAGAGCAAGGTGTACAGCTCAATCGCACCAGCGAGCCAAAACGCCAGCAGGATCAGCATCAGGGCACTGAGCACAATGCGCACTTTTTCCGAAAACAGTTTCATTACAGCGATCTCCTGAAGAAGCGCCCGGTGATACCCTGCGGCAGCAGTCGCAGCAGCACAATGGCACTCAACAGCAGCGCCACCGCACCAAACACCGGCGTGGAGAGATAGGTCACCAGTTGCGAAATGGTGCCAAACAGCGTGGAAGAGGTCAGCGTGCCGGCGATGATGGCGCTGCCCCCGCCGATTACCGTGATAAAGGCTTTGGCAATAAAGCTAACGCCGATGGTCGGTATCACGCCGGTGATCGGTGCCAGCAGCGCGCCACCCAATCCGGAGAGCGCGGCTCCCAGACCGAAGGTCAAGCTGTAGATTTTACCGGGATTGCTGCCTAGCGCCGCCGCCATGCGCGCATTCTGCATGGTGGCACGTGCGCACAATCCCAATGTGGTGAAGCGCAGCAACAGCCACAATGCCGCCACCAGACACAGCGCAAACACAATCATAAACAGCGAATAGCCGCTGGTGCTGTAACTTCCCACATTCACGCTGGGCAGCGGCGAGCTGATGCCCAGCGTGGTGTTGCCAAACAGCATGGTCGCGGCACCGATCAACGCCAGACTCAACCCCCAGGTGGCCAGCATGGTGTCGATCATCCTGCCGTAGAGATGACGAATAATGACGCGTTCAATCACCATGCCAAACACGCCAACACAAATCGGCGCAACTACCAGCATGGAGATCCAGATCGGCACGCCAAAGTGGTTAGTGGCCATAATGGCGCTGTAGCCGCCCAGCATCATAAATTCGCCGTGCGCCATATTGACGATTTTCATCATGCCAAACACCACCGCCAGCCCCAGACTCATGATCACCAGCACCGCGATGGCATTCAGCACTTCGATGCCATAGATAACCGACAGATCCATTAGCGCCTCCCGTTACAGCTCAATCTGATACTGTTTGGTATCACGTGGATTTTTCTTCAGGTCGCACACCATGGCGGTATCAACCGGTGCCTGGTTTGTGAAGGTTTCCAGAATCTTCATCTGATGGTTCTCCACCTCGGCAATGTGCACGTCCAGCGAACAGTGATGCGTGGTGGGATCGACACTCAGCTGACCGCTTGGCGAGGTCAGTGTGACGCCCGACTCCAGCGCCTCGATCACTTTCATGCGGTCGATGTCGCCCGCCTTACGCACCCCTTCGGCCCAAATCAACATGCCCTGATACGCGCCCATCGCCAGATCGCTGATGTACATGTCGCCGTAACGCGCATGGAATTTATCGACAAAGGCTTTGTTCTCGGCAGACGGAATTTCTTGCATGTAGTTCGCTGCCACCAGAATGCCGTTGCTCTCTTCCGGCGACAGAATGATGTGTTCATTGCCGCCGCCGAATACGGTAGAGGCGATGGGAATCTTGCCGCTCATGCCAGCCGCATGCCATTGGCGGTAGAAGGAGATGTGCGCCCCGCCCACCAGTGCTGACCACACCATGTCTGGTTTAGCGCTCTGGATTTTTGAAATGGCGGCACCGAAGTCCGTGACATCCAGCGGGAAGAACTCCACCGTCATCACTTCACCACCGTTGTCACGCACCGACTTCTTCACCCATGACGAAACAATCTGGCCGTAGTTGTAATCCGCCGCCAGCACATAGACTTTCTTGCCCCACTTCTTCATGGCGTACGGCACCAGTTTCTCCACGGTTTGTGCGGGCGTTGAGCCTGAAGAGAAGTAGTTGCGATCGCAGACGCCACCTTCGTACTGCGCAGGATAGAAATAGAGTGAGCGGAAACGATCCAATACAGGACGAATCACCTCGCGCGACGCAGACGTGATGCCGCCGTGCACCACCGCCACTTTGTCTTTCAGCGCGGCCTGCTGGGCGTATTGGGCATAAAGTTGCATATTGGATTGCGCGTCGTAATTGATGATTTGCAGTGGTCGGCCTAATAATCCCCCTGCTGCATTAATCTCATCTGCGGCTAAATTGATGGCGTTGGACATCGGCTTGCCATAAATATCCAGCCCGCCTGACAGGTCGAGAATGCTCGCCACTTTGATGGCGTCTTTGCTGTCAGCGGCTAAGGTGAATTTCGGTACAACCCCTGCAGCCAGACCCAATGCGGATACGGCCGATCCCTGAATAAATGAACGACGACTAATAGCCATAGCACCCTCGCAATGAAGTTGTTGGAATAAATAGAGATGAAGCATTCCGGGAACCGGAAGAGATAAGCGGATAAAACAGACAGCGCTGTCTGCATTAATGCGAGAAAAGGGCCACAACATTGGGGCACGTTTTTTAGATTAGCAATAAGCGGGCCAAAACCCACGTGGCCGTTCAAATTAAATTTATTCTCTGCTAGCAGAAGCGAAAGCGATGAGAAGTATTACTGCATTTAATCCCGCCCACCTTTAATTAATTTTATCCCTCTCACTTTTCTGCACTTAATTAAAGCAATCAGCACCAAAAGGGTGCAATTAAATTTTTTAACACTGCGCTGTCCGCTCAAACACAGCGAATGGCAGCATTAACAAAGATGTAATTACCGGAAGCGTTAACGTCTCTCACAGACTCATTCATCTCATCAGTAAAAAATCTTTTGAGGAGCCATTATGTCGGACCCTTCGGTATTACCTTCGGATGCCGCGTTAAAGATCCGTGCTATCCAATCCCTGTTGGCAGAAAAGGGATTTCTGAGTCAGGAGGTCACTGACACCATCGTTAATTATTTCGAAACCAAAGTCGGACCCCGCAATGGTGCGCAGGTGGTGGCGAAAGCCTGGTGCGATCCCGCCTTCAAAGCGCGCCTGCTCGAGAATGGCCGCGAGGCAGTGAATGAACTTGGCTTCTCCGGCTTTGAAGCCGCTACCCTGCACGTGCTGGAGAATACCGACAGCGTGCACAACGTAGTGGTGTGCACGCTTTGCTCTTGCTAGCCGTGGCCGGTGCTGGGCTTGCCGCCCATCTGGTTTAAATCGACACCCTATCGTTCACGTGTGGTGATTGATCCCCCGTGGCGTATTAGCAGAATTTGGCACTGAAATTCCGGCCAATAAGTAGATTCGCGTATGGGACAGCAATGCCGAAATTCGTTACTTCGTGCTGCCACAGCCCCCTGCTGACAGTGAAAGCATGAGTGAGAGCGAGTTGGCCGCATTGGTCACACGCGACTCCATGATCGGCACACGCACCCTTTAAGCGGAGAAACACCATGAATAATATCCACGATTGCGGCGGCATGCAGAATTTAGGTCCAATCGAGATTGAAGCCGATGAGCCTCATTTTCACAGCCAATGGGAAAAAGATATTTTCGCCACCACGCTGGTGTTCTTTATGAGCGGAAAAATCGTGCTTGATGATTTCCGTTATGAAATCGAGAAAATGTCCGTAACGGAATATCTGCAATCCAGTTATTACGAACACTGGTTATTTGCCATTGAGCAGTTGATGAGTAAAACCGGCGTATTCACTGAACAAGAATTGCAGCAGCGTCTCAGCGAACTCTCCGCCTGAGGATACAACATGAATACTTATTCGCCGCAGGGCTACCTGGATTTAATTACTACACCGCCCAATTACCATCGTGATGTTGAGGTCGAACCGCAATATCAACCGGGTGATAGTATTATCACGCATAATTTAAATCCGCTGAGTCATACACGCCTGCCGCGCTATGCGCGTGGTAAAAAGGGCGTGATTGTTGCCAACTACGGTGCCTGCGTATTTCCCGATGCGCTGGTCGCAGAGCAATAGGAGAAACCGCAGTACGTCTACCTGGTGAAATTCATTGCCGCCGATTTGTGGGGGAGAGAATAGCGAGAATTTCAGCGTCCACCTGAGCGTCTGGTCCGACTATATTCAGGGCAGATGTGAGGATGCTGCGCATGGATGAGTTAAACGCGATTATTGCTCAGGTGAACGAAGCCGATCCCACCTTTGCACAACCCTGGGAAGCCGATGCGTTTGTCATCGCGGTGGCCCTGTCTCAACGCGGCTATTTTAGCTGGCCACAATGGGTGGAACAATTTGCCCAGGAGATCCGCGACTTCCCGCAGCGCAGCGATGAAAGCGCCCATACCGCCTATTATCGGCAATGGCTGAGCTGTCTGGAAAAGATCCTGTCACAACATCAATTGATTCCGATGTCAGAATTGCTGATTCGTGAAGAGCAGTGGCGCCAGGCTTTCCTCAACACGCCCCATGGCAGCCCGGTGGATCTCGCTGCCGCCAGCTGTCCGCCCGACCACCCGCATGATCATGACCATCATCATCATCATCATCACGACCATCACGCCGCGCAGCCACTGATCCAACCGCTGCGCGTCTTTGCCGCTGTCGGGTAATTCTCAGGAGTCTTTATGAAGGTGCTGAGTCATAAGCAAAAAGGCGCTGCGGTGATTGGTGGCGCCATGCTGTTTAATTTGCTGGTCATCGGTACGGCGTTGATGACTTTTCAGCATTCACCGGCCGCGCTGAGTGTCGCGCTGTTAGCCTATCTGTTTGGTTTGCGCCACGCCGTCGATGCCGATCATATCGCCGCCATTGATAATGCCACGCGCAAGTTGAGTAATGAGGGCAAGAGCCCGTTTACCGCAGGTATGTGGTTCTCACTCGGCCACGCTTCGGTGGTGCTGATCGCCTGCCTGATATTCGCTTTGACCACGCAACCTTTGCAGCAGATGTTTCCCGGCGTGAAAGAGATTGGCGGCATGATTAGCACACTGATCTCCGGTGCTTTTCTGCTGCTACTCGCCTGGGCTAACTCCCGCACTTTGTGGCAATGTTTTCGCCAACGTCAGCGGTTGCTGCGTGGCGATGTAACGCGGGTCCCGCAGGAGAGCCATCACCACGGCGTGCTCACCCGGCTATGCGCGCCACTGTTTCGCATGGTGAGCAAAAGCCATCATTTGTTCCTCATCGGTTTCCTGTTCGGCATTGGTTTTGATACAGCAACCGAAGTGGCGATTTTCGGTATGTCCGCCAACCACGCAGCGGGTGGCGAAGCGATGCTGCACATCATGTTGATGCCGCTTTTATTCACTGCCGGCATGATGCTGATCGATACCACAGATGGCGTCATGATGTTGAAACTGTATCGCTGGTCGCAATTCGATCCGTTGCGCAGCCTCACTTACACCCTCGCCATTTCATCACTCTCAATTGTGGTGGCCTTCGCGATTGGCTGTTACGAAGTGTCGACGGTGTTACAACTCAACACGCTGATCTCCCCTGCGCTGGATGGCGTGATGGAAGCAATCATCAGTCAGATGGGTTGGGAGCTGATTATAACGTCCATTGCTGTATGGCTACTGTTTTCACAGCGGGCTAAGCGTCGGGCGCTGTAAGTACAATGGCGGCTTTGTGCCGCCCTGTTTCTGGCATCAGCTCGTGTTAGACCCCCCTGTCAGGTTCAACATCCTGTCAAAAAAGCCTTTTCTGAAACAGGCTGCCATCAGTAAAAAGAATTGAAATCAAGAATCATTCTCATTATGGTGCAAGGTGATATGTACCAATAACCAATAGAATAAGGATTTCAATGCTTTATAGATTTTCAGCGATAAACCGTCCCATTGTCCTGCTGCTATTGTTGCTCAGCAGTGTCACCACCAGCGCGTTTGCACGCCCGAATATGACGCCACTCGGCCCGAATATCGCCGACAAAGGCTCCGCTTATTACCACTTATCCATCAGTGAATATGACTCGGCTGATGGCCAGCGGCATTACAAAGTTTGGACTGCGGTGCCAGATAAAGCGCCTCCGCCATCTGGCTACCCGTTGATCACGATGCTGGATGGCAATGCGGTAATGGACAGGCTGACCGATCCGCTGCTGCAAAAACTCTCGGCAGACAACCCTCCGGTTCTGGTGGTGGTCGGGTATCAAACCACTTTGCCGTTTGAGGTAAACGCGCGAACTTACGATTACACCCCGCTTGACAAAGAGCATGGCGATGCAGGATACACTTTTAGTCGCGGTCGCAAGGGCGGCGGCAGCAGCGCATTCCGCACCTTGCTAGAGCAACGTATTTTGGCCGCAGCGCAGAAAGGTGTGCATGTCGATCATCAACAACGCGCGCTGTGGGGCCACTCTTACGGCGGATTGTTTGTACTCGACAGCTATCTCTCCTCTCAGCTGTTTACGCGCTATTTCGCAGCCAGCCCGTCGATTGGCCAGGGGTACCATTCTCTATTAGGTGAGATGCAGACCCGCAAAGCCAGTAATAAGCAGATCACTTTGATGGAAGGGAATGGCGATCGCCGCAGCGATAGCAACACGGCGGAACCTGAAGTATTGCGCGCGGTGCGCACCACTATCGAAGGTATGGCAGAGAACGGCGCAGCTGCACGCTATCAACTTTATCCGGGACTGTCCCACGGACAAATGTTTGGTGCATCAATGGAAGAGGCGCTGCTGGAAATGTCGCAGGCAAAATAGCGAGGAGAAGTGGGCGCAAAAAATGCGCCCACCGAACGGCTTAATTAAAGAACTTTATATCAGTGGGCGTGGATATTTTTGCTGCATCGCCCGCTGCTTTCAGCTCACCGCTCTTTTCATCGAAATGGAACAGGGAAATATTGTTGGTGAACACGTTAGTGACATAGAGATATTTTCCACTGCCATCAAATGAGAACGCCCGAGGTTCAATGCCGTTGGCTTTATAACTGACCGGCTTGCCTAACTGGCCATCCGCCTCAATTTTAAACACCAACAGCTTATTATCTGAACCACGATTCGCTGCAATCACATATTTACCGTTCGGACTGAGAATAATTCCGCCGCCGCTACGGTATTCAGCACTGTTAGTTTCACTGTTCAGCTTCACGGTATTGCTGCGATCCAGATGATCGTCTTTCACTGTAAATACCGCGATCTCACCGGCCATTTCGGTGGTGACGTAGGCATGTTTGCCATCTGGTGAGAACACCATATGACGCGGGCCAGAACCTTCGGTAAAGGTCACGTCATGCGCGGTATCCGCTTCCAGAGGCTCAGCCTTATTGGCGTGATAACGATACGCATGGAGCTTGTCACCGCCGAGATCGGCAGCGAACAGATATTTACCGTCGTGGGTAAAGGTGGTCGAGTGTGCGTGACCGCCATCCTGACGCCCTTTCACCGCGCCCGTGCCGTGGTCGAAAGCAAAGTGCTGCACCTGCTCACCCAGTTTACCGTCATGATGAATCGGGAACACCGAGACGCCCGCGCCGCCTTTCGCCACCGAGTAGTTAGCGACAAACAGGAACTTACCATCCGGGCTTATGGTGGCGTGCGTCGGCTGTTGCCCATGGCTATCCACCGCATTTAACACTTTCACCTGACCGCTTTTATCAATGGACAGTGCGGTAACGGCCCCAGCGTTTTCTTCATTGGTGGTATAGGCAAAGCGGCCATCCTGGGATTTTACAATCCATGACGGGCTTTTCATTTTGACCACATCAAGTGGTGTTAAAGTGCCATCCGCATTCACCTTGAGGCGATATAAACCTTCGCTAGGATGATCCGGTTTCTGCTCTAATGGGGCATCTGGAATCGACGTCCAGGTACCCACCAAAGCGATTTGATGATGTTCCGCGGCATTTGCCATAGCGCTCCCCGCCAGTGAAAAAACAGCTAAGGATAATGCCATGGTTATGTTTGATGCTAAACCGCTGAATGTGGCTTTTTTATTTCTATTCATTTTCGTACCCCACCATAATCGGAATGTTTAACGACTATAGTGGGATTAATTTGAATAGCGCCCGGCCAGGGTGACCGGGTTCACAATATAGCAGATTAGTTTTTAGGAAATCGTGCCTTTAAATTCTGGCTCATCACGATTCAAGGTAAATATCTGCCAGTCAACTTGTTTGGTATGCAGCGTAAATACCGCTGTCGCCAGGGTGTTCTCTTCATCCGGATCGTTCGGCGAAAGGCGATAAATGGGCAGCACCGCATCATGCTGGTCAGAGAGAATCGCTTTTGCTGCATCGCCATCCAGCTGCGTTTGCGTCTCCAGCCACTCAATTAACCGCTGCTGGCGTGATCCGGAGCTGGCAGTGATCACCTGTTCCACGTCATCAAGTTGCGGATGAATCAGGTGATTGGCATGGGCGAACACTGCGGTCAGTGGCGTTACGGAGCAACCCGACCCCGTGGCTTCCACACTAAAGAGAAGGCTATCGCCCATCTGTCCGAGCGTATGGTGGAACGATCCGGCGCGCGGTGGTGTGGTCAGGATTGCGATGGCCTCATCCAGCGTGGCCGCATTCAACGCGGCGCGGGCCAGGATTTGACGCGGCACTCCTTCCGGACGATGCAGTGCACGAATATTATTCACCGTATTCACCACGCCCTTCTCGTTTACGGCAACGGTATGACCGCAAATCGACCCCGGATAAGCAAAGCTGGCGAACGCCATCCCACTATCCGGACGGATGCTGACGATGGCACAGTCATCGCGTAATTGAGGAAAACCATCTTCATTGTGCGCGATAGTTAACACGCCATCAGCACGCTGTCCCGCCACGGTGGTACATCCATCCGAGGTTGAACGTACTAAATCGCCACGGCAGTTCCAGGCAAAAACCTCCTCAATCGGCGCCTGTAATCCTGCGGCCAGCCCTTCCAGCTCCTGCCAGATCAGCGGATAGTGCGCCTGGACCAACGCGCGCATGGCCACCGTTTGGTCGGCGTCTTTCATGGCTGTCACTGTCTGCCAGAGTGCGGTGAGCGTCAGCTTTTGATGCCAGGCTTCACGGCCAAATTCACCCAGTTGCTGACCAATTTCGAAGGCGGAACCATGGATTGCGATTTTTTTCATATTGATGCACTTTGCAAAAGAATGTCTGAAGAATCTGGAGCAGGCGTCTGTGCGCCGTTCATGATCATCGAGAGGAAGCTGTAATAACCGTTAATGCCAATCAGATCCACCACGCCCTTTTCGCCCCATAAATCGATGGCTTGTTGCCAGGAGGTGTCAGTGACTTTTTGCTGTTGATGCAGTTGCTGGCAAAAGTGGTAAATCACCCACTCATCCGGCTTTAAGTCATCGGGCAGGCGCTTCTCATTAATGGCCTGCACGGCAGCGCCGGATATGCCCTTTTCCCGGGCGATGGGCGCATGAATCGCCCACTCCACCGGCTGCGACCAGTGACGCGCCGTCATGAGAATCGCCAGTTCCGATAAGCGCTGACCGAGCGCGCTGCGATAGCGCAGGTACTCTCCCATGCGCTGCGCGTGCGCCATCAATTCCGGGCTGCGCAGTAAAGGCTCAAACGGCGGAAGCAATGCACCGCGCGGCCCATTAATGATCTCTTCTGCCAGTGGACGTTGCTGGTCGTCCCACTCGTGCTCCGCCAGCGGCGGCAAACGATTAATCATAATTTACCGGTCTCCTCACGTATCACGGTTGCCAGCGTATCCACCACAAAATCGAGCTGGCTCGGCGTAATAATAAATGGCGGAGCAATCAGGATGTGGTCGCCATACTGCCCGTCAATGGTGCCGCCCATCGGATACACCATCAGGCCACGAGCCATACAGTTGGCTTTAATGCCAGCATGTAGTTTCAGTGCAGGATCGAACGGGGTTTTGCTCTTTTTTTCGCGCACCAGTTCCACACCGGCAAATAAGCCGCGCCCACGCGTGTCGCCCACATGCGGCAATGCGCCCAGCACTTCACGCAAAGCATTTTGCAGATACGCGCCCTGCTGCTTCACCGCATCGAGCAGGTTATCGCGTTCAATCACCTGCTGGACGGCCAGTGCCGCTGAAGCCGCCGTAGCGTGGCAAATATAAGTATGACCGTGCTGGAACAGACCACTGCCCGACTGGAGTGCGGAGACGATCTTTTCGCTGGCCAGCACGGCACCAATCGGCTGATAACCGCCACCCAACCCTTTGGCGATAGTGACCAGATCCGGCACCACATCATCTTGTTCAAACGCGTGCAACGTCCCGGTGCGTCCCATACCGCACATCACCTCATCGGCGATATACAAGATGCCGTATTTATCGCACAGTGCGCGCACGCCTTTCAGATAACCTGGCGTCGGCGGAGTCGCGCCGGTGGTGGCACCCACTACCGTTTCAGCGCAGAAACCAATAATGGTTTCCGGACCGGCATCAACAATTGCTTGTTCCAGTTCATTAAGCAGACGCGTGGTGTATTGCTGCTGCGTTTCATCAGCACGAAGATCGCGGTATTCATTACAGGCTGACACGCGAATCACGTCGATCAGTAATGGGGCAAACTGGCGACGGCGCCACTCATTGCCGCCGACGGCCAATGCACCCAGCGTGTTGCCGTGATAGCTCTGCTTGCGCGCGATGAATTTGGTACGTGACGCCTGCCCGATTTCAACGAAATATTGACGCGCTAATTTCAGCGCGGTTTCCACGGCTTCCGAACCACCGGAAACGAAATAGGCGTAGTTGAGATCGCCAGGCGCCGTGCGCGTCAACTGTTCAGCGAGTTGCTCAACGGTGTTGCTGGTAAAAAAGCTGGTGTGAGCATAGGCCAGTTGGTCGATTTGACGATGCATCGCGGCTAACACATCAGGATGTGCGTGGCCTAAGCAGGAAACGGCAGCACCACCGCAGGCGTCGAGATACTGCTTTCCTTGTTTATCGAAGATGTACGCCCCTTCGGCGCGAGCAGCCACGGCGGGCGTGCTGCGCAAACTGCGGTGAATAATGTGGCTCATACTGGGTACTGCTCCTGAATACGCTACGGTGATTAAGCGCATCTTGCAGGAATCATTTGGATCACGTCAATGCAATAATGATTCACATGCATTCCATTTTCTTATGACGGATACAAATGAATCATTCCTCAGGATTTGCCAGGCACCACATAAGCTCCAGATTCAATGAGATAGCGTTCGGCATTTTCGATTTTATGCACAGCATCACGGCCATGGCGCGCCACCAGCATTGCCAGTAAGCACTCTGCCAGCCCCATGCCAGAGACCACTGAGGGGAAGAACGACGGACTGTAGATAGAGAATAACAGGGTGCAGTCGGCGGCCTGCGCCAGCGGGGAAACTGGTGAATCGGTAATCGCGATGATCTTTGCGCCTGACTGCTGCGCGGCGTGCAGCACATCCAGTGACTCGCGTGAATAAGGCGCAAAGCTGGTCAGCAGTACACAATCCTGGGCGGTGAGTTCACGAGTAAACACCTCGATATTACTGGCGAGGCCATCAATCAACGAGACCTGACGATTGAAGAGTCGGTAAACATAAAACAGTGACCAGGCAATGGGAAAACTGGCGCGAAAGCCGCAGATATAGACGTTATCAGCCGCATCGAGCAGGGTCACAGCTTGTTCCATTTCCGCCTGATTTTCGTTTTGCGTAAAGGCCAGATTGGCCTGATGCGCGCTAAACACCTCATCATACAGCTGCGGCTGTGTTCCTTTGGCGATCAGTTTTTCGGCCTTGGATACGTATGTATCATTGCGCAGGCCAATGTCATCAATGAAGGCATCTTTCAGTTCGCCCCAGCCGTTGTAGCCCAAACGCTGCGCCAGCCGCAGCAGCGTGGCAGGTTTCACACCGGCTTCAACGGCAAACGCGCGCATCGATTGCACCACCAGCTGATTGGCATTTTGCAGAGAGAACTCAGCCGCGCGCTGCAGTTCTGGTGACAGCTCACTGAACTGGCCGACAATTTTTTCCCGAAGATTCATGGCGTTTGGTCGTTGATGGCAGATGGATGCATATAAACATAATTGCGACGGCGAGAAAACCAGACGCAGAGACGATTCATCCTGGAGCGAATGCCGTGGTGCTCCGGGCGCGGTGGCGCAATTCTTTCCAATACAGTGTGATTCGTGCCGTGGTTTAATGCCGCCCACAGAAAAAAATAAGGACAGGCTTGTTGCTATGCTGCAGTTTTCAAATGGTTTTCTGCTGAGTTTATCGCTGTGCCTTGATATTGGGCTGGCCAATATCGCCATGATTACCCTCGCGATGCAGCGTGGCTATTTTCACGGTTTTTGGTTAGGGATTGGCACCTGCATTGGCGACCTGATTTATGCGGTGCTGGCGCTGGCTGGCATGGCGGTGGTGTTGCAGTTTACTGCGGTACGCTGGGTGTTGTGGATTGGCGGTGGATTATTACTACTGTGGTTCGCAGGTAAAATGTTGATCGCTGCACTGCGTAAAGATGCGGCGTTACCCCCAGCGGAGCAACAGCCTTATCGTTCGTTACTGCGAGAGTTCAGTAGGGGCGTGGTGCTGGCGATGTCATCTCCCACGGCGATTTTATGGTTTGCCAGCGTGGGCGGTGCACTGATTGCTCGCATGGGGCACGGCAGCGTCAATGCCACCTCTTCTTTCCTCGGTGGGTTCTTTATCGCGGGAGTGGTCTGGACCTGTGTGTTATGCCTGGTGGGCAGCATGGGCGGTAAGCTGTTGGGGCAGCGCCTGTTAAAATACTCCTACCTCGCCTCGGCGCTGATCTTCTGCTACTTCGCCGCCTATGTGATGGTGTCAGGCTATCGGGAGTTTGTATTGGGCTGAGGCAATTTGCTGGGCGTAATGGTGTGGTGTGGTACCCATTACTTTGCGAAAGGCGTTAATGAAGTGGCTTTGATCGTAAAAACCCAGTTGCAGCGCGGCTTCCTGCGGATGTACCCGACGGCGCAACAGTTCCCGCGCCTGCTGTAGCCGCAATTGCATATGGTATTGCAACGGTGGCAGCCCGGTGAGCTGGGTGAAACGACGCACCAGATGATACTTACTTAGCCCGGCACGTTGCGCCAGCACATCCAGTTGCGGTTTCTCGTGCAAGTGTTCACCAAGAAACTGCTTCACCTGCTCGATAATCTGCACTTCCCCCTGTTCGGCACTCTCTTTATCGTCGAGCAGTTCACCACACAGCCACAGCAGCTGTTGTTCCAGCAGTAACTCATCTCCTGTGCGCGCGGCCTGGTCGAATTCAGTGATCGCCTGAAACAACAGCGCGTCATGGAACACCCCTTCGCGCAAAGCGGGCGCAGCGGTGGTGTCAAACATTTCGGATAAGATCACCTGCGGCAAGTGGATGCTGATAAAACTCACCGGATCATTGCTGAATAAGGAGGACTGAATCGCGCTGGGATTATAAATCGTCACCTGCCCGGCAAACACGTCAGAGACTTTGCCATCGAGCCAAATCTCTTCGCGCCCGCTGAGGTTAGCGCAAATTACATATTCATTATGCAGATGACGTGGAAAGCGGCTGCCAGTGGCGTTCACGCGCGAACATTCAATGCCATTACGGCTAAACCATTCTGATGAGGAGAGCGACACGCGATTACCCGGTAAATATGGTGATGGGTTATAACAGCATCGCCAGGGTCGAATTGCAATGCTGCTGAGTTATAGCGGGCCGATTAGCTTTAGTGACCATTAAAGCGTTTGCCGGGAGCCGCTGCTGCAACGGCTTCCGGCAACGAGGATAAGGCTTAAATTCCCGCAATCCGTTTCAAATCTGCTTCCGCGCCAGGCGCCACCGCCAGCACCTGAGCGCCTTTCAGCAAACGTTCGCCTTCGGTATTGAACGGGTGATACCAGCCGCCCGCCTCTTTCACCAGGCAGTAGCCCGCCAGACAATCCCATGCGTGCATATAGGGTTCGTAATAGCCCACTACGCGCCCAGCCGCCACCCACGCCAGCATCAATGCGCCAGAGCCGATACGGATAAAGTTGCCCCCGGCCTCCAGCAATGAGGCCAGAATATTGCCAACTTCAACAGGGCTAACGTGACTGTTAGCGCCAAAGCCAGTGACATGGTTTTGTAGCGTGCGGGTTGGATCAACCTGCAAACGACGGCCATTTAACGTCGCGCCTTGCCCCAACGCCGCCACATAGCACTCCTGATAGGTTGGCGCATAGATCACCCCGATCACTGGCACACCGTCATGCAGTACCGCGACGGAGACGCACCAGTTTGGCATGCCGTTCAAAAACGGGCTGGTGCCATCAATCGGATCAACTACCCAGGTGTATCCCGATGTGCCTTCCTGCAATCCGTACTCTTCCCCCAGGAAACCGTCGTCGGCAAACTGGGCGCGAATCTGCTGATCGATCATCTGCTCGACTTCGCGGTCAGCGCGCGACACCACATCCTGAAGATCATACTTGGTCTCGACCACCAGCGTGTCGCGATGATGGAAATACTCCAGCGCCTTCTCGCCCCCTGCGCGTGCCACTTTCTCTGCCAAAATCAAACGTGCCAGCAGCGCGTCATTCACGGTGTCACTCATTATCTGTCCTTAAATTATCCGGCAATCAGGGCTAATCCCTGAGGTTTAAAATCAATCGCCACGGCAGAAGCCAGCGGCAGACGCTGCTCCATCTGCGCATCAACGATAAACAAGGAACCGAGCGGCGTGGCCACTTCATATTCGATGTGATCACCCAGCCATGTGCTGTGGGTCACTTCGCCTTGCAAGGCTCCCTGCCCATCGCTGTGCAACGTAATAAACTGCGGACGCACCGACAATTGGGCCGAGCCGGTTGGCACGCCGTTACCGCGCACGCGATAACGCAGATTTCCCAGCCGCACCAGCGCATCGTTGCCCTCCACTTGCTCGACTTCGCACGGCAGAATGTTGGCTTCCCCCATAAAATCAGCGATGAACACCGAATTCGGGGCGTGGTAAAGGCTTTCTGGTGCGCCTTGCTGGGCAATATCACCCTCTTTCATGACAATAATTTTATCAGACACCGCCAGCGCTTCTTCCTGATCGTGCGTGACATAGACTGCGGTAAAGCCAAGCCTTTGTTGTAGCTCGCGAATATCGGTGCGCACACGGCGACGCAGACGTTCATCAAGATTGGATAAGGGTTCATCCAGCAGAAGCACCTGCGGTTCCAGCACCAACGCACGCGCCACTGCAATACGCTGTTGCTGACCGCCCGAAAGCTCAGACGGCAATCGCTGGCCCTGGTTTTCCAGTCCCACCAGTTTCAATCCTTCGCGCGCCCGGTCTTGCGCTTCCCGCTTGTTCATTCCCGAGGACTGAAGCCCATACATGATGTTGTCGAGCGCGCTCATATGGGGAAACAGCGCGTAAGATTGAAACACCATTGCCACATCGCGCTCGTTGGCAGGCAAATGTGTTACGTCTTTACCGCCAATCAGAATGCGCCCGGAGGTGGGATGTTCCAGCCCCGCCAGCAAGCGCAGCGTGGTGGTCTTGCCGCAACCAGAGGGGCCCAGCAGCGTAACCAGCGTGCCAGGTTCCACCGTCAGTGACAGATCTGGTAAGGCGTTGAAGCCC
Source organism: Pantoea sp. JGM49 (assembly GCF_018257655.1). Taxonomy (NCBI): domain Bacteria; kingdom Pseudomonadati; phylum Pseudomonadota; class Gammaproteobacteria; order Enterobacterales; family Erwiniaceae; genus Pantoea; species Pantoea sp. JGM49. The sequence continues at coordinate 33,012 of NZ_JAERJM010000019.1, forward strand.
GCAAAACGTTTAGTGACATGCTCAAATACCACGGAACCCGCATTGATACTGGTCATACGGTTCTCTCCTGAGTTAACGAAGTTGAAGTCGACGGCACAGCGATATCCGCGGGGCGGGCAACACGACGCAGTTTTCGCTCACCCACCAGCCACTGAAACACGCCAATTATCAGTAACATCACCACAATCAATACGGTGGAGTAAGCAATCGCCACGCCGTACTCACCGTTTTCGACCAGCCCGACAATGTAGGAGGTCGCCATATTGTATTGCGCACTGACGAGGAAGATGACGGCGCTAATGGAAGTAATAGCGCGAACGAAGGCATACACTAACGCGGCGCTGATCGCCGGTTTGAGCAACGGCAGCACCACTTTGCGCAGCGTGCGGAAACTGTTGGCACCCAGCGTCAATGAGGCTTCATCAAGGCTTTTATCCAGTTGGCTCATGGCCGCAATGCCCCCGCGCACCCCCACCGGCATATTACGAAACACAAAGCAGGCAATCAGGATGAGAGCCGTACCGGTGATCTCCAGCGGCGGCAAGTTGTACGCCATCACATAACTCACACCAATCACCGTGCCCGGAATAGCGAAACTCAGCATCAACAAGAATTCAAACGTCTGACGGCCGGCAAACTTCTGTCGCACAATCAGCCAGGCGGTGAGCAAGCCGACAATCGCGGTGAGCGGCGCGGCAATCAGCGCTATCTCCAGCGTGGTCCAGAACGAGTTCCACGCCACGCCGGTCCAAAGCAAATGCCCGTCACTGCTGCTGACACGGAAAGCTCGCACATAATGCTCGACAGTGAGGGCGTCATTTAGCCCCCATGATTGCACAAACCCACCGACGACGATCATGCCGTAAATCACCAACGTGAACAGCCCCCACGGGATCACCATGCCATACACGCCATAGCGTAATAGTCTGGGCAGTTGACCATGTTTGCCGCCGTCGCCCTTACCAGTGACGGTGGCGAAGTTTTTGCCGCCCAGCCACCAACGCTGCAGTACGAACGCCGCCAGGGTGAAGCTGAGTAAAATCATCGCCAGCACCGCTGCCCGACTGGGATCATTCTGCGCGCCGACTACCGAGAAGAAGATTTCGGTGGAGAGAACACCGTGACTGCCGCCCAGCACCATCGGGTTACCAAAATCAGCCATGCTTTCGATAAAGCTGATCAGGAAAGCGTTGGCCAGACCGGGCGCCATTAAAGGAAGGGAAATGCGGCTGAAGGTGCGCCAGCGGTTGGCGCGCAGCGTTTGTGAGGCTTCTTCCAATGAAGGGCTTACCCCCTCGACCACACCAATCAGCACCAGAAACGCGATAGGCGTGAATGACAGCACCTGCGCAATCCAGATGCCGGTTAAACCATACAGCCATCGTCCAGGTTCGATGCCAAACAGCGCCGCCAGATATTCCGTGACCACGCCTGAACGACCAAACAGCAGAATCAGCGCCAGACCAATCACAAACGGCGGCGTGATAATCGGCAAAATGGTCAGCATACGCAGCGCTTTTTTACAGGGCAGCGGCGTGCGCGTGGCGGCCAGCGCAAAGGCCAGCCCCAATAACGTAGAACCAGAAGCCGTCATCAGCGCCAGCCACAGCGTGCGCCAGGCCGTACCGCAGGTGCCTCCTTTCAAACAGGCCAGACTCCAGATTGAAGGATCCTGAATATTGCTGATCAGTCCGTCGGGTTTAAAACTGCCATCAACGTCCTGCACCGAGACCACAAACATGCTCAGCACCGGATAGAGCACAAAAATACTGACCAGCGCGGTCAGTAATACCAGGGACGCCACCACAAAGGCATCGCCTTTCAACACGCCTCGCTCGGCCAGCGCAAACGAAAACAGCAGCAAAAAGGTGGTCATCAACAGCAGTGCACCCGCGCCCATCGCCGGTTGGCCCTGCTCCAGTGCCCCGAAGCGGTTTTCCAGCCATAACCAGCTCCAGCCGCTGTAGCCGATGGCATGTCCTTCAATCACCAGAAAAATGACGCCCAGTGCGCTAAATAACAGTATCAGGCGGCTGCGCGCGCCAGAGGGAAGTAATCCACACGCGGCACAGAGCGCGAACAAGGTCAGTGCAATCGCCAGCCACGGATGTGAGCTGACCTGCCACAAGGCGGGCGCATTAGCAGGATCGCGCCACAAATTGAACAACCAGCCGCCATCAAAAAAGCCGGCTTCCAGGCTATACCACGGCAGCAAGAGTAGAGATGCCAGGCCGATCAACAGTGCGCCGGTAAGCCGACGATTATTTGCATGCATAAAACACCTCAAGAGGGAGAGTCTGCCTCTCCGGCTCGCAGTGGAATGATGTGTTGAAAGGCGCCACGGCAAGGATAGGATCTCGCAGGATGTGGCGCGGGTTCACGCAGTCAGGCCATCACTGTGCGCTGGCACCAATCTCTTTATCCCAGCGGCTGAGCAGCGCTTTGCGCTTGGCGGAGTCGCCATAGGTTTTGAAGTCGTAATCGATCAGTTTGATGTTTTCGAAGCGCGGGGCGTATTCCGAAATTTCCGCGTTGCGATTTGACGGTAGCTGGAAGGACTTCGCTTCCTTCATGTGCGACTGCGCCTCCGCACTGAGCGCCCAGTCGTACCAGACCTTGGCATTGGCCAGGTTGCGCGCCCCTTTCACTATCGACATTGAGCCAATCTCATAACCCGTGCCTTCACAGGGCGCGACGGTTTTGATCGGGAAGCCATCCACCTGCATCGCAACAGCATCATGCATGAACACGATACCAACCGTGGTTTCGCCTCGCGCGGCAGCTTTCACTGGCGCGGAGCCGGACTTGGTATATTGCGAGACGTTGGCATTGAGTTTTGTCAGGTAATTGAAGGCCTGCTCCTCTCCCATGATTTGCACCAGCGTGGCCAGCGTGTTGTAAGCGGTGCCGGATGAGTTCGGGTTGGCGATTTGGATTTCCCCTTTAAAGCCGGGATCCAGCAGATCTTTCCAGCAAGTGGGTTCTTTCAGTTTTTTATCGGCGAGCAGTTTGGTGTTATAGCCCCAGCCCAGTGCACCCGCGTAAATTCCCACCGTGCGATAGCCCGAGTTTTCAGCCTGTTTTTGTGCCCAATCCTGCTGCTGGTCAAGCAGTGGAGATTTGTACACTTGCGTTAACCCCTCATCGGCCGCCTGCATATGCGGATCGCCGGTACCGGCCCACCAGATATCGGTACGCGGATTACGCGCTTCACTGCGTAAACGCGCATACGCTTCCCCCGCCGACAAACGCACCATACTGACTTTGATATCCGGATGGCTCTGGCTGAAGATGCGTGTCATGTGTTCACACACCACCACGTCAGCGGAACAAACCATGTTGAGGTTGCCCGCCGCAGAGGCAGCGAAAGGCAGTGCAGTACAAGAGAGGGATAGTGCGACGGCGATTAAGGTGGCTCGCATGGTGTTCTCCTTTGATTGTAGGGTGGTGCTTCACTGGCACCTTTTTTGCACATCTGTGCAAAGTAGTAATGAACAAAAAAACAGCTGTCAAATGGCTTGCGATGCAATTGATAGGTTGTGTCACAAAAATGCAACAAATTAGATTCTGAACGGTTTGCACAGCTTTGCAATTTGAGGCAGACTCTTTTTCAACCGATGTTTGCACAGGAGTTGAGCATGCTGAGTGATAAAACCGTGGTGAGTGCCCAGGATGTGGCAGAGCGCGCTGGCGTATCGCGTTCTGCGGTATCGCGCGTGTTTACACCGGGTGCCAGCGTATCCTCTGCCATGCGAGCACGTGTCATGAAAGCCGCACAGGAGTTGGGTTATCACGTTAATCATCTGGCGCGCGGCCTGGTGCGTAATCGCAGTGGGATTGTGTGTTTAGTTGTCTCCGAGATCGCTACCCCCTATCGCGCCAGCCTGGTTCGCTGGTTGACGCAGTTTCTGCAGGAAGCGGGAAAAATTGCCATGTTGATCAATACTGATCGTTCCGACAACAGCGTGTCAGCCGCATTACAGCAGGCGATCAACTTTCGTGCGGATGCCTCGATCATCCTTTCCGGCATGCCGGATCGCACCATTACCCGCCAGTGCTATCAGCATGGACAGCGCATCATTTTGATAAACCGCGATGAAGCGCTGCCCGGCTCGCTGAGCATCAACCTGGATGCACAACGTGCGGCGGCCACGGCGGTGATGGCGTTTCAGCGTGCTGGCTGTCGCCACCTCGCCTTTGCTAACTCCCTGGCGGGCACACCCAGCCTGATGAAGCGCGAAGCAGCGTTTGTTGCCGAAGCGCAGCGCGTGGGGATGGAAGTCACCATCGAACGATTTGGCTCGACCTCTTACGAAAGCGGACAAATTCTGGCGCACCGATTGCTGACTCAGCATCACCGCCCCGACGCCGTGTTTTGCGTGACCGATCTGGTTGCCTGCGGATTTATGGATGAAGCACGCCACCGCTTTGCCCTGCGCGTGCCCGAGGACCTGTGCCTGATTGGCTATGACAACATCGCGCAAGCGGGTTGGTCTTCTTACCATCTCACCACCTTTGCCCAGCCGGTTGAGCAATTTGCACGCGATGCTGTGAACTGGCTGATGCAAACCGAGGCCGATGAGACCGGCTTTACTCCGCAAACCGAGCAACAGCATGACAGCTTGCTGTACCAGGCCGATGTGGTGTGGCGTGGATCCGTGCGCGGTGCCTAAACACAGCGTTTTATCCCACCCGGTTCTGCATAAACGCCCTATTTCGTATAAGGATCACGATGAACCTTCGTAGAAATCACTTTGCCGCCAGCCTGTTGATAGCCGGTGCGTCCTGGTTTAGCGCCCTACCGGCACACGCTGAAGCGCAGTATCAGCTGGAAAAGGTCGTGGAACTAAGCCGACATGGTATTCGCCCACCCACGTCTGGCAACCGTAAGGAGATTGAAGCGGCGACTCAGCGCCCGTGGACCATCTGGACCACACACGATGGCGAGTTGACCGGGCATGGCTACGCTGCCGTGGTGAACAAGGGGCGCTGGGAAGGCGATCACTATCGTCAGTTGGGTTTATTGACGTCAGGCTGCCCACAGGCACAAGAGGTGTATGTTCGCGCCAGCCCGTTGCAACGCACCCGCGCCACTGCCCAGGCACTGGTGGATGGTGCATTTCCAGGCTGTGGCGTTACGGTGCATCACGTGGCGGGTGAGGATGATCCCCTGTTCCAGACCGAAGCGTTTCCGGCTACCGATACCGATCCCGCACAACAACTTGCCGCCGTGACCGCTACGACGGGGAATCTGGTCGCACGTCAGCAGGCGCTACAACCTGCCGTTCAGGCATTAAAAAGTGCTGTCTGTCAGCCAGGTAGCGATTGCTCGGTCTTTGACAAACCGTGGCAGATCAAGCAGAGCAAGAGCGGCAAGACCTATGTGCAGGGATTGAGTGTTCTTGCCAGCATGGTGGAGACGTTGCGTCTGGGCTGGAGTGAGAACCTGCCGGCAGATCAACTGGCCTGGGGCAATATCACCCACTCCACACAGATAACCGCTGTATTACCGCTGTTAACCGCTAATTACGACCTCAGTAACGACGTGCTGTACACGGCGAAAAAGCGTGGCTCTATTCTGCTGAATGAAATGATTCAGGGTGTTGAACAGGGTGTCAGCCCCGCTTCAGATGCCGTGCCGGATGCACGCTGGCTGCTGTTTGTCGCACATGACACTAACATCGCGATGGTGCGCACGTTGATGGGCTTCACCTGGACTTTGCCGGGCTACACGCGCGGCAACATTCCCCCCGGCAGTAGCCTGGTGTTTGAACGCTGGCGCGATAAGCAGAGCGGCGAGCGATGGCTGCATGTTTACTTCCAGGCACAAAGCCTCGATGACCTTCATCATCTGCAGTCTGTCGATCAAGCGCATCCGCTGTTGCGTGAAGAGTGGCGAACGCCTGACTGTCGGGTCACCGAGGTGGGTACGCTTTGTCCAATGGCATCCACGTTAGCGAAATTCGGTCAGCAACTTGATCCTACCGCCATTACGCCGATCAGTTTCGCGCCATAACGCAAACCTGTTTCACCACGCCGCGCAACCAGCGATGCGCGGCATCATTCTCCAGTCGAGGATGCCACATTTGTGACACTGTCATTTCCGGCGTGGCAAAGGGCAACTCAACCATCGCTAACGCCTGGCTGTGAGCGATCAATGGGTGATGTGCAACCAGCGAACGGGGCACCAGCGCCACCCAATCCGAATCGACCACCAGCGCCACAGCGGCAGAGAAAGCCGGCACAACAGCAACAACCTTGCGCTGCAATCCGGCTTGCTCAATGGCGTCATGGATCGGTCCACCCCGCTCTGCGCGACGAGACGCCACAATGTGGCCAAATCGGGCTAATTGGGTGATGTCCATCTGCTGTGTCAAAGGATGGCCCGCGCGTACCACGCCGACAAAACGATCGCGAAACAGCGCCTGCAAGCGGATTTCTGGCCCCATATTGCCGAGCACGCCAATCTCTATATCAATGCTGCCATCACGCAATTCACGATCACTTTTCTCCGGCTTTGCCACAAAGACCAACTCGACCTTCGGTGCCTGCGCGGTCACAGCAGCAATCAACGCACTGCCAAACGCTTCGACAAAGCCTTCGTTGGTGCGCAGCCTAAAACAGCGATTCAGCTGTGCTAAATCCAGCGTTTCAGCATCCGGGCTGAGCACTGCATGTGCTTCCCGCAACGTACGCTGCGTCCGTTCCCGTATCGCTTCTGCATAAGGGGTCAGCATCATCTGCCGTCCGGCTCGCACTAATAACGCATCGCCCGTCACATTGCGTAGTCGGCCCAGCGTACGGCTCATCGCTGACTCGCTTAGGTTGAGTTTGCGAGCGGCACCCACCACGCTGCCGGTAGTGAGCAGCGCGTCGAGCGCCGTGAGTAAATTCAGATCGGTGGTGTTCATGGTCAATATCCTGCTGGATGTCGCGCGACATAACAAGGCGTTCAGTGCAGGTTATCACTGCACAAGCTGCGTGTTCCGCCTCCCCTCACTCCGCGCTAGACTTTTCTCATCGACTCCACTGAGGAACACAGGATGAAAACATTATTGATTGGCGCGTCACGCGGGTTGGGATTCGCACTGGCAGAAACCATGCTACTGCGAGGCTATCAGGTTGTGGCGACCGGGCGAGCCCATTCTACCGATAAATTGTCGCAGCTGGCTGCGCGCTATCCGCAACAGCTGACGGTAGAAACGGTGGATATTACGGACCCCGAGCAGGTTAGCGCCCTGCATCAACGTCTGGCGGACACGGAGTTTGACATGCTGTTTGTCAATGCCGGAGTAAAAAATGACGATCGGGAAACCATTGCCGACGTTTCAACCGAGGAGTTCACCCGTGTCATGGTCACCAATGCGCTCAGCCCGTTGCGTGTGATCGAAACTTTTAAAGATCGGGTCAGCGCCAGTGGCACGATTGCAGTGATGTCTTCCGGTCAGGGCAGTCTCACCAACAATACTAACGGCAACTACGAGGTGTATCGTGGCAGCAAAGCAGCGCTGAATATGTTTATGCGCAGCTTTGCCGCACGCCATCAGGATGCGCGCACCTTGCTGTTAATGGCGCCAGGCTGGGTGCAGACCGATATGGGCGGGCCGGAAGCTCGCCTGACCATCGATGAAAGCATCCCCAATCTGCTCAACACCATGGAGGCGTATGCGGGCCGCACCGGGCTGCATTATCTCGATTACCTCGGCCGCGTCGTGCCGTGGTGAAGTCAAAGGGATGAGCAGGACGCTGCAGCCCGGAGCCTGAAGTCTGAAGTCTGAGGTCTGAGCCTAAGCCTGAAGTCTCAGCCTGAAGTCTGAGCCTGAAGCCTGAATTCTGAACGCCAGACTAAATCTTCCGCTGCAGCAGACTGCACAAAGTCTCCCGCAGCCAGCGGTTTGCCGGATCGTCTTGCTGGGCGTTATGCCATAGCAAAGACAGTTCGTAGTCCGGCATCTCAACCGGCACCGGCGCAGCATTCAAGCCATAGCGTTGGCACCATGCAGGAGCCAGCCCTTGCGGCACCGTGGCGAACAGCGGCATCTGCTGGAGTAGCAGCGGTAAGCTGGAAAAGTGCGGCGTGACATAGCGTACACGTCTGGATTTACCCAGGCGCTGCAGAGCATGGTCAAGGGCACTTTCGCTGGCACCGCGATAAGACACCAGCGCATGCTGATGACCGACAAACTGAGCCAGCGTAAGGCGTTCCAGTGCAATTTGCTGGCGGCTCCACACAGTGCGAAAACCCGCCGGGCCGATTTTCTCGCGGGTTAAGTCACGACTAACTTCATTCCCAACGGTGATTACCATATCCGCCTGCTGCTGCTCCATTAACGGAATCGCCTGCCAGGGATCGGCAGCGACGACATGAATATCCACACCGGGCGCGGCAGTGGCAAGTTCCGATAACAAATCAGGCATCAACCACTGTTCCAGCCAATCGCTGATGCCAATGCGAAAACGGCGGTTATCACGCTGTGGATCAAATGCATCGGGCGTGAAGATCACCCGATGCAACCCCTGCATCAGCGGTGCGAACTGCTGCACTAATTGCTCGGCACGCGGCGTCGGTGTCATGCCGTATGACGTGCGAATAAACAGCGCATCATCGAACATTTCACGCAACCTTTTCAAAGCGGCACTCACCGCTGGCTGGCCGAGGTAAAGGCGATTGGCGGCCTGCGTGACGCTGCGTACCTCGTACATCACCATCAACACCACCAGCAGATTGAGGTCGATACGAGAGAAATCATTTTCATTGATGTTGTTCATGATTTTAATCGATTTAAATAATGTTTTCCGCCTTAGTATAGTGACTTTCAACTTACTGTCACGGACGCTGCTGAACGCGTCCTCTATCAAGTGGAGCACAGCATGAAGATTCAGGTGGGCGAGTGCCGGGTTGAAAAAATCACTGAGCAGCGCGCCGCTTTTCCGTTTGGGGGGTTGTTTAAGGCACATCGTTCTGAGATGAGTGACGCCTTTGCCGAACAGCCGGCTGAAGTGTCGATACACAGCTGGGTGGTGCGTACCGCTGAACACACTATTCTGATTGATACCGCAACCGGCAATGGGCGCAATCGGGATAACAAACCATTATTCCATCAGCTGAATACGCCTTATGTCGAAAATCTGGCACGGGCGGGCGTTGATCCTGCTGAAGTCACGCTGGTATTGATGACGCACATCCATACCGATCATGTTGGCTGGAATACGCACTGGGTGGACGGTAAGTGGCAGCCGTTGTTCCCCAACGCGCGTTATGTCTGCTCGGCGGCGGAATTGCAGCACTGTCAGGACGATCCCGCCAGTCAGGAACTGTATCGCGACAGTATCCTGCCGCTGATCGAACGCGACCAGCTGCAGACCATCAATGTGCAGGAATCTCCTCTGTTCGCCGGCGTGCTGCGCTATATTTCCACGCCGGGTCACAGCATCGATCACGCCTCGATTGTGCTGGAAAGCCAGGGTGAATATGCGATTTTCCCGGGTGATGTGATGCACCATCCGGTGCAGTTTCAACACCCGCACTGGAACTCGCTGTTCTGTGAAGATCTTCCGCTCGCCATGGCATCGCGACAACGCGTTATAGACTGGTGCCAGCAACATCAGGCAATCTGGTTCAGTTCCCATTTTCACAGCAGCTCTTTGGGCCGTGTTGCGCCTGATGGGCAATGGACTCCACTTGAGGATTGACCGGATGCAATACGCTGATTATCTCACCGCGTCGCTGAGCGACTTATCCCTGGCACTGCAACGCGGTGATGTTACCGCGCGCCAGCTGACCGACTTCGCACTGCAGCGCATAAGTGAGGCAGACCAGCCGCGCTACAACGCCATCACCTGGCTGTTTGCGTATAAAGCGCGTGCGGCAGCAGAACGGAGTGATACACGCCGTCAACGCGGTGAGGCGTTGGGTCAGCTGGACGGCATCCCGGTGCTGATTAAAGACAATATTGAAGTACAAGGCTGGCCCACCAGCGCGGGTTCGGTGATGTTGCGTGACGTCATCGCCCAAACCGATGCCCCGCTGGTCACCACACTGCGCCACCAGGGCGCGGTTATTATCGGTAAAACCGCGATGCATGAACTGGCGGCGGGTATTACCGGCGCCTCCTCGCTGACGGGCTTCACCCACAATGCCTGGCGGGAAGGACGTTCACCGGGCGGATCGAGCAGCGGCTCAGCAGTTGCCGTTGCCGCCGGTTATGTGCCGCTCGCCATTGGCAGTGACACAGCAGGTTCGGTGCGTATTCCCGCCGCGTTTAATGGTCTGTTTGGCTTACGCATGACGCGAGGTGCACTTAGCACATCTGGAATTGTGCCGCTGTCACCGACGCAGGATATCCCCGGCCCGCTGGTGCGCAGCGCGGCCGATCTGCGCATCGCCTGCGAAGTGCTCAGCGGCAAGACGTTTGCTACGGAGGGAGAAGCATTACGGGTCGGCATCTGGCAGGAAGGATTTGCCGCTGATGAAGATGAGATTAACCAGGCGGTGCAGGCTGCCGTGGCCGGGTTCGCACCCGCGACACTGTGCTGGCCAGAATTAGAGACGTTAGCGGCTGATGCCAATATCATCGGTTATGAATTTTCTGAAGCGCTGGCGAAGTATTTAGCCGATAAGCCGCAGGCGCAGTTCTATACCCTGCCGGATATCGCTGCATCCGGGCTGTATCATCCTCAGCTCGAAACCGTGTTTAAGACCCGCGCGGTACATCCTGGCACGGCCAGCGAAGGTTATGCACGGGTGCAGCAGCGCCAACATGATCTTTACCAGCAGTTGGTGGCGATGTTCGACCAGCACAACATTAACCTGCTGGCCTACCCGGTGGTGCGCCGTGCGCCAGTCAAACACGGCGAGATGCAGGAAGGCAGCAATGCGCTGGTTTCCGCAGTGACTGGCGCGCCTGCTATCTCTATTCCCGCTGGCCTGAGCGACGACGGGTTGCCGATTGGCGTCGAATTGCTGGCGCTGCGTGGCCGGGAAGACTTGTTGCTGCGCGCAGCTGAAGCCATCGAGCTGCGCATATCGCTGAATAAATGAAAGCGTCGCCGCAGGGGCGACCGCGTTTATCCGTGCAGTGACAGCCCTTTAATCGCCTTATCCACTGCTTTCTTTGGCCCACGAATCGCGATGCCGACCAGGTTCAGGTTGTCGGCATCTTCAGCCATGAATACCTCGCGGTTGGCGGCATCATGTCCGGTGGCGAACATCGCTTCCACATACGGGATCACCGTCAACTCCCGTTCCAAACCCTGGCGATGAGCCCGTTGTAATCCCGTAACATCACCCGCAAACACCAGCATCGGCTGGCCTGCCATATTGCCGTATTGACGCCCCTTCGCATCCACGTAAGGTTCGCCCATCATGTCAGGCGCGGCAGAAGCAATGCCGGTGGCGAGAAAGGCCACCACATTCAGGCGCTGCCAGGTGGCTAAATCATCACGAACAATCAGGGCGATTTTGGTATCAAACATCTGTCACTACTCTCCGATGGGGTCTAAAACAGTATCATCTAAGAGTCGCGGGGGTGGGATATAGAACGTTTGTGCACTGTCGTTGATAGGAGGCCGGTGTCATGCGGTAGGCGCGTTGGAACCAACGCCCTAAATGGCTCTGATCGGCAAAACCAACCTGAGCGGCAACCTGCACCGGCTCAATGCCCTGCGCCAGCAGCACACGTGCGCTGCGCAACCTCAGCCGTACCAGGTAGGCATGCGGTGACTGACCAAACGCCTGCTTAAACTGACGCGTCAGCTTAAAGCGATCAATGCCCGCCAGCCGTGACAACTCATCCAGCCCTATATCCTGCGCCATAAAATCGTGCAGATAGTCGCGTAATAGCTGCATGTGCTGCATCGCTGCACCTGATTGCGCATTGGGTTTGATTTCAAGATGGCGGGAAAGCATCGTCATCAGATGATCGAGGCTTTGGTCGCGCGCCAGTCGCCCTTCACTGTGATGCACTGAAAACCACGCCTGCTGGATGGCACTGGCCAGCAGCGCATCATCATTTAGCGTGTGGCGAAACGCCCCTTCAATATTGGAGACATCCCCCAGACCGCGTCGCTGCATCATCTCTGCCACCCAACGCTGCGGCAGATAGAGCATGGTGTAGGTGAAACCCTCTTCGTTAGGGGCGTGGCCGTCATGCACCGCGCCCGGCTCAATCAAAATGGCGCGGCCCGGTGTGCTGGTGTGCAATGCACGATGGCAGTTGAAACGTTGTAAGCCCTGCTGCGTCACGCCCACCAATAATTCGTCGTGATCGTGCGGATCGTAGGCGTGTCCGCGAAAATGCGCGTTGACGCTTTCGATACCGGTTTCGTCATCGCGACGAAAATCGACCCAATCATTATTGGCTGACATAACGGCGTGCTCAGGCAGTGAGGGAAAGTCAGGCATAGCCTAGCAGCCTGAACCAGAGATAATCCAGTGGTAACAGCAACAGCACGCTGAAGATAAACACCAGCACGCACAGTTGCAGGCCCGCTTTGGCAGGCACATTACCCAGCCCCATCGCCACCACCACTGGCGAAGCCTGATAAGGCAACAGCGGCGTCGCGTAGGCAAACACCTGCATCATGACGACGCTCATCAGAGAAAAGCCGGATGCGGTTGCCAGCTCTTGCGCGATCGGCGTCACCATCGCTGGCACGCCGTTGGCAGTCAGCACAAAGTTGAGCAGCGAGACCAGCGAGTTAAGCACCGCGAAATTACCAAACGAAGCGTGATCCTGCAGTGGCAACACGCTAAGCAGCAGATCAGCGATGAGACGACCCAGCCCTGAATCCACTATCACTGTGGCCACGCCGAGAATACCGGCAATATAGATACAGGTGCGGAAATTAACCCCGCTGGCGAAATCATCACTTGAGAGAAAGCCGATGCGCGGCAGCAGGCAAATACACGCCGCCGCCAGACCAATCCATGCGGCGGGCAAGCCGTGCAGGCTATCGGTCATCCACAGCAATAGAGTGATAGCCAACAGGCCCATCAACCGCCATTCGCTGCGGCTGAGCGGCTCAAGTTGATCGCGATGGCGCACGGGCTGAGGTTGCGCGCGGAACAGGAACAGAATAGCGGCTGCGAGTATCATTCCCTTGCCAATCCCCACCACCGGCATATGCAGCAGCCACCAGGGCAGCCACTGGAGATGGATATGATAGGCGTTTTCCGCAGCACCGCTAAGCACCAGATTGGGCACATTAGCCGGCAAGATGCTGGCGGAGAGCTGGAATGTGCCAAAACCCACCGCCAGCGCCAGACCAATGTTGCCACGGCTCCCGGCTTTAATTCCGGCCCGCTCACCTAGCGCCAGCACAACAGGCATTAGCAGTGCGATGCGCCCCATATTGGAAGGCATCACCAATGCCAGCAGATAGGTCAGCACCAGGGTGCCAACGACCATGCGCGGCCAGCTCTGACTGAACGGCACCACCAGATAGTTAGCCCAGCGCTGTGCAAGCCCGACTTTGCGGATCGCCGCACCGAGCACAAAACCGCTCAATACCAGCCAGAAGGCTGAAGAGGCAAATCCGCTGAAGATGGTGCTGGTCGGGGCGATGTTAAGCAGCGTGGCGGCGGCAAAAAACAGCAGCGCGGTGAGATATTCCGGCAGGCGTGCACTTGCCCACAGCAAAATGGTGATGGCTATGACCAACGTGGTAAGCCAGAAATGCATATCTAAAGTCACTGACTGAACTCCCTGTCTACGATCCGTCGCACAAAGCGAATAAGCATAGTGCAATCCACGATTTGCAATGCTGAGTCAGTTAACAGTTTGTTAAATTGCCAGCTGTCCGAGCCAGTTTATTAACGCTTCACTGCCCGGCTGGCTGCGCGAACGCTGCGGCCAGGCAAGAAAATAGGGTTTACTTAATGGCAGGCTTAACGCATCAACCATAACTAAATCGCCTCGTGCCAGCTCTGCAGCGATAAGCCTTTTCTGCCCTAATAACAAACCCGCGCCTGCCACCGCAGCATCGATCGCCAATGAGGTGAGATTAAAACTTAACGCGGGCTGTGATGCGGGTTCCGCCATCCCTTTGGCCAGATACCAACTTCGCCAGTCCGGCAGAAAGCGCCCTTCGTTGCCCCAATCAAGATGGATCAATGGAGCCTGTTGCAACACGTTTTCTAATGGAAACTGCTGCAACAGCCTGGGGCTCACCACGGGCACCACCTCATCCAAAAACAGACGCTGCTTATCAAGCTGGGGATAGCGATCCTCACCAAAGCAAATGACAAAGTCAGCTGGTGTGGCATTAAAATCCACCTGCGCATGGGTGCCGTGTAGCGATAAATCAATGTCGGGACAGTGAACGCGCCACTGCGCAATATTAGGCAGCAACCACTTCGAGGCCAGTGCGGGCAGTGAATAGAGCGTGAGCTTGGGCATCGCCGCCACATGACGCAGGTTTTGCTGCCCAAGATGCAAAATATCAAAGGCTTCCGTCACATAGCGCAAATACTCTTTGCCGGTTTCAGTCAGCATCACGCCACTTTGCGTACGCACAAACAGCGCACTGCCCAACTGTTCCTCTAGCTGCCGGATCTGCTGACTCACCGCCGCAGGCGTCAGCGCCAGTTGCGCGGCGGCTTTTGCCAGACTACCTAACTCCGCCGCCACCTTAAATGACTGGATTACGCTGATTTTCGGTAAACGTGGTGACTGTGCGGGCATTAAAGTTTCCTTAGCAGGGCATTAAATTTATATCGTTACGCACTAACATATCAGTGAGTTACTGTGATAACACACCTGTCACAATGAGAACTGTTGCTATGTCTGCATTGATTCGTTTCGATTTGCATCCACTGGCCGACGCCGACTGGCGACGTGAATGCCGTGAACAGCTCAACCAGCATGGCGCGCTGGTCCTGCGTCAGTTTTTACAACCCGACGCGCTGCAAAGCATCATCGCCGAAGGAAACGCTCAGCGCCATCTGGCCTATCACACCCTCAGCAAGCATAACGTCTATCTGATGAAAAAAGACGAGGCGTATGACGCTGACCATCCGCGCAATCGTGATGTGATCAGTACCAAAGGCTGTATTACCGACGACGTGATTGCCGCCGAATCGCCGCTGCGCCAGCTGTATAACGACGAACTGTTTAAAAATTTCCTGTGCGACGTGCTGGGTGAAACCGCGCTCTATCCTTATGCCGATCCGCTCTCGTCCATCAATCTGCATTACGCGCCCGATGGTCAGGAACTCGGCTGGCACTTCGATAACTCCTCCTTCGCCATCACCCTGCTGGTGCAGAAACCCCGCGCGGGTGGTGTATTCCAGTATGTGAAGGATCTGCGCGATGCCGATGCCGGTGAGATGAACTTTGATGGCGTGGCGGCGGTTTTGGATCAGCGCCAGCCGGTCGATGCGCTGGCGATTGAAGCGGGTGACTTAGTGCTGTTCCGTGGTCGCAACTCTATGCATCGTGTGACGCCAACCGAAGGCGACATCACACGCATGCTGGCAGTGCTGGCGTATAACACACAGCCTGGCATCGCTCTATCGGAAACGGCGCGTATGACTTTTTATGGTCGGTTGTGATCGGCGTTCAACAAACCTTGCCAGCCGCGTACAAATATCTGCTGGGTCCGAAAAGCCACCAGATCGCGCCAGTCGCGGTCTGCTGGCCAGAAACCTTCCACCAGCTCATGCTTTAAGGCGCGCCCTGACTCACTGGTCGGTTCACCTTGCAGATGCAACCAATGATCGTCACGCACGCGACGATGCATCTCTTCGCCGGGATACGTTCCGCACTCCACCACTAGTGGCAAAATTTGCGTCTGCGGCAGTGATTCCAGCAGGAACTGCGACAGATAACCCGTTGCGGTCGCGGTCACTCCGGTGACACTGTCACGACCTGTGCCGGTAAACAGTAACGTTAACCACTCGCTATACAGTGATTTTCCCCACTGATGTGCAGCGACCTGCTGCTCAGCAATCGAGAGCAACATTGGATGCCCCCATGCTCCGGCTCCCGTATGCAGATCGAAGCTCAGGATGGTTTTTGCCTGCGATAAATGGTCGGCGATGATGGTTTGCATGGTGCGATAAGACCAGCTCGGTTGCTTTCCACCGTAGAAGAAACCGTCAGCGAATTGGTATTGCCCGGCTTCCACCACCCGTTTTACCGCCAGCCAGCCTGCGCCGTTAAGGGTTTTAACTAACAGCTCATCAGCTTGTGTCCGATCGCCGTGGTAAATCCCGTGCCATGACGGGTATTCCGGATTGGCGGGGGCTGGCTGAGTAAAATCGATAAAATTGCGATTAAGATCGATGTTGTCTTCGTTGACGCGCCGCAAATGGGCTGCTCCCCAGGGATTCAACAGGTGCAGCAGCACAATCGCGGTGTCATCGGGCAAAGCAGTCAGACTGAAGCGATTGAGCCACTCAATCTGGCTGTCCGATCCGTAGTAGCCCTCCACCCCATGCGTGCCCGAGATGATCATCATCAACTTGCTGGCACCGGGGTCGCCAATGACGGCGACATCGGTATAAAGCGTTTCACCTTGTGGGCCCGGCAGCGGATGCGGGTATGAAGTCAAAGCGCCGTGTTGGCGCTCGACTGCCGCAACAAAACGGGCACGTTGGGACGAGTAATGCGGCAAATCTGACATGCTGTTTCCTGTAAATAAGGGCGCTTACGGATAAACCTTAAACTTGAAGTATTTTTTCGCCAGCTGATCGTAAGTGCCATTGTTGTGCAGTTCGGCCAGCGCATCATTGATCAGTTTCAGATGCACGGTATCGCCCTTACGCAGGCCAATTCCCACACCGTTGCCCAGCAGCTCTTTATCCACCAGCGTCGCTTTGATGACGTAATCTTTGCCTTCCGGCGTATTCAGGAAACCCTGATCCGCTGACACCGCATTCGCCAGAGTGCCATCCAGTCGCCCCGCGACCAGATCGGGATAGATCTCCATCTGGTTAGGATAGGAAACCACATTGACACCCTGTGCCGCCCATTTTGCTTTGGCGTAGGTTTCCTGAATGGTGCCCTGCGCCACGCCGATGTTCTTACCGCGCAGCGTGCTGATATCTTCGGTCAGGGTGCTGCTTTTTGGCGTCAGCAACGCACTCGGCGTGATATACAGCATGTTGCTGAAATCCACCTGCTCACGGCGTTTCTCCGTCATCGACATCGCCGACAGAATCGCATCAAACTTTTTAGCCTGCAGTGCCGGAATACTGCCATCAAAGCCGATCTGCACCCACTGGCATTTGACTTTTGCCTGCCCACAAATGGCGTTGCCCAAATCGATATCAAATCCTTTAAGTGAGCCATCACTGGCCTTAGATTCAAACGGTGGGAAAGTGGGATCAACACCAAAACGCAACGTCTGCTCAGCAAACGATAAGGTGCTGAAAGCGCCCAGTGAAAGCAGTAACGCGAAGGACAAACTCTTTTTCATTGTTATCTCCAGCAGGCAGGTAAATTCACAACGGCATGGAGATTTAATAACATGACGGAAACATTACCACCATTAAAATAATGGATTTATGTAGAGTGAATTCTTATATTGATTAATAGGTTAGAGGAATTTCACACCCCATTAAAAATTACTTAATACCCCCTGTCATTCTTTTGTCATAACTCGCTCACCCTGCTGTCAGCGCCGCTTTCATATCCTGTGCCCGAACCTTCCTTATCTGGAGCACAATCATGAAACTGAAAAAACTGACGTTAGCAGCGGGCATTTTATTGGCGATGGCAGGCGGCGTGGCGCAAGCCGAGGCGCAACCGGTTAAGAATATTGTGTTAGTACACGGTGCTTTTGTGGGTGGCGCAGGCTGGCGTCCGGTGTATGACCGCCTGACGCACGATGGCTATAAAGTGACGCTGGTGCAGGAGCCGCTGACCGGTTTCCCGGAAGATGTCACGGCGACACGCCGCATCATCGATCAGCAGAATGGACCGGTGATTCTGGTCGGCCACAGTTATGGTGGCGCGATCATCACCGAAGCCGGAAATGACAGCAAGGTGGTGGGTCTGGTGTATATCGCCGCGCACGCGCTGGATAAAGGCGAAACCGAAGCCATCAACGGCAAGAAGTTCCCCAACAGCGCGCATCCGTTTGCCAAATCGACTGATGGCTACCTGACCATCGCGCCAGAAAATTATCACAGCGATTTCGCTGCGGATTTACCGGCGGCGCAGGCGGATTTTGAAGCCCACGCGCAGATGCCAACCAACGCCGCCGTGTTCACCGCCAACATTCCAGACCCGGCGTGGAAGACCAAGCCTAGCTGGTACATGGTGGCGAAAGCTGACAAAATCATTAACCCTGATCTGGAGCGGATGTACGCCAAACGCGCGCACAGCCACACGGTTGAAGTCGCGGGCGCCAGCCACTCGGTGTATGAATCTCATCCTGATGATGTGGCGAAACTGATTGAACAGGCCGCTCAGCAGGCGCAGCCCTAACCCACTTATCCCGCCCGGAGATGCGCATGAAAATTTTGGTGATTGAAGATGAAGCCAAAGCGCGCGATTACATGCGCAAAGGATTAACCGAAGCGGGATTCATCGTGGATGTAGCGGAAAATGGGCAAGATGGTTTGTTCTATGCGCAGGAGCATCATTACGACCTGATTTTACTCGATGTGATGATGCCCGGCATGAGCGGCTGGGAGGTGATGGCCGCGCTGGATAAACAGATCCAGACGCCGGTAATTTTCCTCACGGCTAAAGGCACGTTAGAAGATCGCATCAAGGGGCTGGAACTGGGCGCGGATGATTACCTGGTGAAGCCCTTCTCGTTTGCGGAACTACTGGCACGCGTCCGCACGCAACTGCGGCGCGGCGGCCAGCAAAAACTTCCCGATGTGCTGACCCTGGCTGATCTGCAACTCGATATCCCTAAACGTCGGGTGGAGCGCGCGGGGCAACGCATCGACCTCACCAACAAAGAGTTCAACCTGCTGCATCTGTTTATGCTGCATCCCGGTGAAGTGTTGACGCGCACGGTGATCGCCTCCCGCGTATGGGATATGAATTTTGATAGCGACACCAACGTGGTGGACGTGGCAGTAAAACGCCTGCGCCACAAAATCGATGGTCCCTTTGCCCATCCGCTGATTCACACCGTGCACGGCGTTGGGTATCGCTGCGAAGCTGAAGCATGACTAAACTTTCGCTCGCCACCCGATTATCCTTGCTGCTCAGCACTGCGGTGATCGTGATTTTTGCCCTAAGCGGCATTGCGTTGTATCAGTCGCTGGCGAAGCAGATCGGTGTACGCGATGACGCGGCACTGCTGACGCGCATTGATCAGATTCGTACGCTGCTGCGCGATGAAGACGCCATCACGCTGATCCAGCAAAAACCGCGCCTGTTTGCCAATATGCTGGGCAATACGGAGTCTTTGCTGGTGCTGCGCTTTCCAGGTCAACCGCCGCTGATTGTGGTCAATCCAGGCGCACGACCGATGCCCGACATCACGCCCGTGCCCGCCGATCAGCCACTCAGTCTGACCTCAGTGCATCACCAGCAAGCGCAGGATGGCACCCCTTTTATCTCCGCCGCCGCCTTAGCGCCGACGCGTGATGGTAATGGGCAAATTGAGATCATCACCGGCCGCCTGATGAGCGACCGTACCCAAACGCTGAACAGCTATCGCGACCAGATTATTGTATCAACTGCACTGGCAGCCCTGCTGGTTGCATTATTGAGCATCTGGCTGGTGCGACGCGGCTTATCGCCATTGCGTCGGCTGGCAGCGGAAACTGATGCCATAGACGTGCGGCGTTTATCGCACCGTATCCAGTTCAGCGATGCCCCGTCAGAACTGCAACCGCTGGTCGCTGCCTTCAACCAGATGCTCAGTCGTCTGGAAATGGGCTATCAACAGCTCAGCCAGGTTTCCGCCGATATGGCGCACGACCTGCGCACGCCGATTGGCACCTTGATCGGTCAGACCGAGGTGGTGCTGAGCCAGCCGCGCAGCGTGGGCGATTACCAGGCACTGCTGGGCTCCAACTACGAGGAACTGGAGAGATTGGCGAAAATGATCGATAACATGCTTTTCCTTGCTAAAGCGGAAGACGCCAGTCAGGCAATGGATTGGCAGATAATCGATTTGGCACAGCTTGGCGAGAAGTTGCAGGATTATTTTGATGGCATGGCCGAGGAGCACAACATGCAGTTGGAAATGCACCTGCAGGGAGAGTTACGCGCCGATCCGCAGCTGCTGCAACGGGCACTGGCGAATCTGATGGCGAATGCCTTGCGCTATGGCGAGCGGGATACCACCATTCGCGTGTTAAGTGCGGTGCGCGATCAGGGAATCGAGTTGGTGGTGGAGAATCAAGGCGCGGCGTTGAGTGCTGAACAGCAGTCACGCATGTTTGATCGCTTCTGGCGCGCCGATGCCTCACGCCATCAAAGCAGCAGCGGGCTGGGGTTGTCGATTGTACGCAGCATCATGCGTTTGCATCACGGTAGCTGTGCGGTGAGCAGTGAGAACGGGGTGAACCGGTTCAGTTTGCGGTTTCCGCGATAAAACTTGTAGCGGCGCGATTCATCGCGCGGGGTTAAAACCACGCAAAAAATTGCGCCGCAACCGCTTAAATAAAGGTGAAAATCTCTTCGCGCGGCAAACGTGATTTTGGCAATGCCGCATTAAAATCTTCTTCGCTGCGATAGCCCAACGATACCAGTACCACGCTGGTAAAGCCTTTCTCACGCAGGCCTAACGCCTGATCCAGCGCACGCTGATCAAAACCTTCCATCGGCGTCGCATCAATCCCTAACATCGCGGCACCTAGCAGCAGACCACCGAGCGCCAGGTAAACCTGTTTCTCCATCCACTGCGGGATATCACGCTGCTCGTAACGGTGCATATCGACATAGCCACGGCGGCTCTTATCCTGACCGGCTTTGCCTTCTGGT
This sequence comes from Pantoea sp. JGM49, assembly GCF_018257655.1. Classification (NCBI taxonomy): domain Bacteria; kingdom Pseudomonadati; phylum Pseudomonadota; class Gammaproteobacteria; order Enterobacterales; family Erwiniaceae; genus Pantoea; species Pantoea sp. JGM49. Next base: position 53,912 of record NZ_JAERJM010000019.1, read on the forward strand.
TTGGCAAAACGCCCATCCTGTTCTTCCTGCGCCAGCACATTTTGCAGATGTGCGTCATCCAGATCGGTGCGCATGCACAGCGCGATCACATGGGAAGCATTCAGTACTTTCGGGCCGTTATAAACAAAGGCGCCGGTAGTGGATTGCGCGATCTGCTCACGACCTTCTGGCGTGGAAGCCACCACAAAATGCCATGGCTGAGAGTTGACGGAAGACGGGCTGTTACGCAGCACGTTCAGCAGCGTTTCGATCTCTTCCTGCGGCAAACTTTTACCACTGGCGAAGGCTTTCACAGTGTGGCGACGAACCACTGCGTCATTAAGTGTCATGGCAATCTCCTGAATCGATTATTTTAAAAGTGCCGTTACCTTAACCGCCGCGCTTACACGGCGGTTAACGAATTGTGTTTCAAAGGGTTAAAAGCCGCTCAGCACGATCTTGCCGCGTGCACGACCGCTCTCGATCAGCGCATGGGCTTTGCGCAGATTGGCCGCGTTGATGGTGCCGTGATGTTCGCCTGCCGTAGTTTGCAGCGTCTGGTCATCAATTAGCTGGCTTACGCGCTCTAAAATATCGTGTTGACGCTGCATATCGCGGGTCTGGAACAGTGAGCGGGTGAACATCAGCTCCCAGTGCAGCGAGATGGCTTTGCGCTTCAGCGGCACCACGTCCAGCGTTTCCGGATCATCGATCAGCGCCAGCTTGCCCTGTGGGGCCAGCACATCCACCAGCTGGGAGTAATAGCTGTCGGTGTGCGTCAATGAAGCCACATAGCGCACCTGCGGATAGCCAATAGCCGCCAGCTGTTCACCCAGCGGCTGCTGATGATTGACCACATGATGCGCGCCCAGTGAGCGCACCCAATCCGCGGTTTCGGGCCGCGATGCGGTGCCTATCACCGTGAGGTTGGTCAGCTTGCGCGCCAGCTGCGTCAGGATCGATCCCACACCGCCGCCTGCTCCGATAATCAACAGTGCAGCATTGTCATCCGTCTGTACTTCCAGACGATCAAACAGCAATTCCCATGCGGTGAGTGATGTCAGCGGCAACGCGGCGGCATCGGCATCATTCAGCGTGCGGGGTTTATGGCCGGCAATGCGTTCATCCACCAACCCATATTCGGCATAACTGCCCGCGCGGGTGATATCGCCTGCGTAAAACACCTCATCGCCCGGCTGGAACAGCGTGACCGCCTCACCCACCGCTTCCACCACGCCGACCGCATCCCAACCCAGAATGCGCGGTTTATCGGTGGGCGCACCGTTACGCACTTTGGTGTCCACCGGGTTTACGGCAATGGCGTGGATCTTTACCCGCAGGTCACGCGCGCCCGGCTGCGGTTGGGCGACATCCAGTTCGTACAGCGCATTTTCATCGGAAATCGGTAAACCGTTTTGGCTATAAACAATCGCTTTCATCAAGCCGTTCCTCAATTCATCAGGGTGTTAGGTAAGTTGGATTCAGCATAGCGGCCTGCACGCTGAGGAAAAATGCCGATTGCACAGCAACACTTTCACTCTTAGAGTGAAAATCCCTGTCTGTTTTGACGATGAGTAAGAAAATGATCCGACTGGAAGATGTCACGCTGTTTGTAAGATCGGCAGCACTGGGCAGCTTTTCCCGCGCGGCCCGTGAAGTGAATTTGCTGCCGGGGCAAGTGAGCGCCGCGATTCAGCGACTGGAGCGAGAACTGGATCGTCGCCTGTTTGCGCGATCTACGCGTAGCCTGCGCTTAACCGCAGAGGGTGAAAAATATCTGCCCTACGCGCAGGAGATGCTGGCCTTGATGCAAGCGGGCGCTGATAGCCTGCAAAGTCATGAAGACGCGCTGAGCGGTGAGCTTAAAATCGCGATGCCTTCCGATATTGGCCGCAATATTCTCTTGCCGCTGATTACCGAATTTTGCTGTGAGCACCCTGCCTTGTCGGTCCGGTTATCGTTATCCGATCAAATCAGTGATGTGTTCCGCGATCCGGTAGATATCGCCATTCGCTACGGCAAACTGGAAGACAGCAGTTACGTGGCACTACCGCTGGCCGAGGACAATCGACGCATTATGGTGGCATCGCCAGCTTATCTCGACCAACATGGACGCCCGCAGAAGCTGGAGGATTTGGCCCAGCATCACTGCCTGCCGTTTGTGATGGGCGGCCACGTCTATGACAAATGGACGTTCCCGCAGGAAGGTATGCGCCGCCAAATCACGGTGAAAAGTCGCCTGCTATGTGATGACGCCGAAGTGGCGCGCCGTTGGGCTATCAATGGCATGGGCATCGCGTATAAATCCTGGATTGATGTCTGTGAAGATATCCAGCAGCGCCGCCTGGAACGGGTGCTGCCTGAGATTCCCGGCGAAAGCACGCCCCTGCATTTAATCTGCCCGCATCGTAAGCAGTTCTCTCCTGCGATTCGGGCGCTGCATAGCGTATTACGGGAGCATTTGCGGGCGATTACCGCGCAACTTTGATAGCTGTAAATGTGCAGAGCTTATGCGAACTTGCGGTTTTGATTGCCTCGTGAGCAGCTTTATCATTTTTAAAAAATTGATAAAACCTTCAGGGACTCACATGGGCAACATTACAAAGACAATACTTGCTTCACTGCTTTTCTCCTCACTGCTTGCCAGCGCCAATGCCGAAGAGACACTTCGCATCGGCTATCAAAAATCTTCCACCTTGCTGACGCTGATAAAGCAGCGTGGCGATCTGGATAAGGCGCTCGCCGAGCGCGGCATTAAGGTGACATGGCACGAGTTCACCAGCGGCTTACCGCTGCTGGAGGCACTGAACCTCAACAACGTTGACCTCTCTGCTGACGTGGCCGATACCGTGCCGGTATTCGCGCAGGCGGCAGGCGCCGACCTCACTTACTATGCGCGCGAAACGCCCTCGCCTGAAGCTCAGGCCATTCTGGTGCCCGCCAACTCCAGCATCAAATCGCTGCAGGATTTAAAAGGTAAAAAGATTGCCGTCACTAAAGCCGCAGGCAGCCATTATTTGCTGATCGCCGCGTTACAGAAGGCGGGACTGAAATTCAGTGATGTCACGCCTGCATGGCTGACGCCTGCTGATGGGCGTGCCGCGCTGGAACACGGCAGCGTCGATGCGTGGGTGACCTGGGAACCCTTTGTCACCAGTTCGAAAGTCGAGCAGCACACGCGCGTGCTGGTGAGCGGCAAAGGTCTCGCCAGTTACCAGCGCTACTATTTGGTGTCGACGCCTTATGCGCAGAAGCATCCTGAGGTGCTGGGCATTGTGTATAAGACGCTGGACCAGGAAGCTCAATGGTTGAAAGCACATCCAACGGATGCAGCAAAGATTCTCTCTCCGCTGTGGGGTAATTTGCCGCTCGCCACGGTGGAACAAGCGAACCAGCAACGCAGCTATCAGATCGAGCCAGTGAACAAGAGCGATTTGGCTGAGCAGCAGAAGATTGCAGATGCGTTTTATCAGGCGAAGCTGCTGCCGAAAGCGATTGATGCGCAGGATGTGGGCACCTGGCAGCCGCAGGCGAAATAGCCGACCTGCCAGAGAATAATCTGATTAAGCCGGTTGGCGTCGGGGATCTCCGAAGATAGCAGTGAAGCTTTGAACTTGGATGCCGATAGACGTATCAGGCTTACTCAAAGCCGTTTCCGCCCCCCATTAGTCGTTTTAAAGGAGAGCAAGATGGATGTATCACAGATTACTTCACTGGCTATCGGTCTGGCTAATATGGACCTGAGCAGTAAAGTGAGCACCCTGGTACTGAAAAAGTCCCTGGATAATCAGCAGTCAATGGCAGCTGGAATTCTTAATTCGATTCCGCAACTGCCGTCGAATCCCGCTGTTGGCCGCAACATCAATACCACCGCATAAACTCACGCTGCATCGTTGCACTCACTGAACGACCTCTGATAGCGTGTATTTTTAACCACTCCCTATTTCAGGGAGTGGTCGACACGCTAATCAGGGACGTTTCGTGACAATTTTCTTTCCGCTTATCTATCTGTTTGCCGGATGGTTGCTGGGCAAAACCGCCTGGGATTGCAAAACGGCTGCGTCATGGATATTGACGCGCATCGCTATTCCCATCGTGGTCATTTTTAATATATCGACCCGCTTCCACAGCATGAGCACCATAATTGTCGCCACCGCGATATGCATGATGTTGCTATTGCTGGCAGGCCGCTATGTTTTCCCCGATCCCATTAAAAACCTGTGCTTTAGCTACCTCAATATCGGCTGGTTGGGTCTTCCCGTTGCAAGCGTGTTATTCGGCAATGATGCTGCGACCATTATTATTGCCGCCTACGTCGGCAGCTCAATTGTCGGAAACTCGTTGGGCGCAGGCATGCTCTCCGGCGAGAAATTTAATCCAATCACGTTGATGCGCACCCCGCCCGTCATCGCTCTGATGATCGGCGCAGCATTGATTCCGCTGAGTGATTCGGTGGCTCTTCACTTTGATGGCCTGTATCAAATTGCCAAATTTATGATGAGTTTTCTTGGCATGGCCGTTTTAGGAATTTGGCTTTCAAAGACAACAATATCGATGCGCGATTTTCGACACGAACTGCGTCCGTTTATCACTCGCTCAGTGGTTTTCGCTGTGCTGATTTCTTTGCTGCTGCTAATAGCCGATCAGTTCAACGCGCCACTTATTACGCAAAATCCGGCAACGCTGTATCTCTTTTGCCTGCTTCCCCCTGCAGCCAATATTATCGTGCTGGAAACGCATTATCTGGGCACCGGAAATTCAGCGCGGGCGATTTCATGTGGGACTTGTATCAGCATCGTCGCGATAGCGCTTTATTCGGGTGCTTTTTTGGGTGGCAGAGCGTTAGGGATATGGGGTTGAAGAGATGTTTAAGCGGGTTAACCTGATGCTCTTTAGCCACTCATTTATCGTTTGTCGCGACATGAGCAAACAGGTTGCGCGGTATCAGCTTAAGGTCGTGTTATTTAAAAGGACATAAGCAATGACAGTTCAGCATGAACCCTACTGGAACCGAATGGTGCCCGAACTGACCGTGACCGACTTTACTGCCTCACTGCATTTTTACACTGAAGTATTGGGATTCCAGATTATGGTCAGGCGAAGCTCCCCCGAATTTGCTTACATCAACCTCGACGAAGCACAGCTGATGCTTGAGCAGTTTCACGCCGAAGGCTGGAATACCGCAGAACTCGTCAAACCGCTCGGGCGCGGCGTGAATTTCCAGGTTGAGGTGGATGATATTGCGTGTGTGCTGGCGCGGGTGATGAATCATGGCGTGCCGCTGTATCGGGATTTGCGTGAAAGCACCTATCAGATTGGAGAAACCACGGCTTGTCAGAGAGAGTTTCTTGTTCAGGATCCGGATGGCTATCTTTTGCGTTTTTGCCAGTTTGTTGAGTGAGGGGGATTGTGGGTGTTGGGGG
>NZ_JAERJM010000001.1:0-648130 GCF_018257655.1 Pantoea sp. JGM49
TGGCGAAACGGGAAATATGAAGAAAAACCAACCGACATTACTAACTGAAGGTTGTATCTAATCCTGGGGGCAGGTCACACGGCGTGTGTACTTCGCCGGTGATGTTTCCAGTCGCAGCGGCTGACCCAGTGTGTTGCGGCGCAGTTCGGCGAAGGCGTTGCCGAACACCAGATAATCCAGCGCAAATTTGCTGAACTCTTGCTGGCTCAACAGCGGGTGCGGGATGAAGGTTGAGGCCAGAATGTTACGTTTAACGTAGAGCGGTGAGCTGTGATGCACTGCTGCGCGCAGGCTTTTCGCCAAGCCATGAAAACTGACCGGCGGTTCATACCATCGTCCGTTATGGATGCATTCGGCATAATCCATAATATCGCGCTTATCCAGCACCGCTGTAGGTTCACCGAAGCTGAACGCCTCAAAGGGCTGTTGCGCAGTCTGTTCGGGCTGCGCGTGATCGCTTTTGGCGGTGAATGCCTTGCGGCCTCTGCGTTTGTTCATTAGTTAAACTCCAGGAAAGAAGGTGATTCACCACCGCTGGCAGCGGTAAGCGGTTCGTTTAAGAGGGCGTGCATGATTGCCCAGGCTACGTCGGCGTGGCTGGCTTCTTCGCTGCGGCTGGCTTCGTAAGTTGAGCGGTTGCCACTGGCGGTCATTGTTTTGCGGATAGCCATAAATGACTGAGTGATATCGGTCTGGCCCGCGTCGTATTCCAGTCGCCCGCTGGTAATGGTGTCCTTGGCCTTAAGCACCATGGCGGTTTTTACTTCGGGCGAATATTTGATTTCCCGCGCTGCAGGGAAGAACTGGCGCACCAACTGGAAAACGCCCTGTCCGATGCCGGTCGCATCCACACCGATGTATTCCACGGTGTATTTTTCAGTGAGTTCCTTTATCGATTTCGCCTGTGCAGCAAAGTCCATGCCGCGCCACTGATGACGCTCCAGCACGCGGAACTTGCCGCCCTTAACCAGCGGCGGAGAGAGAACAGCACACCCGGCGCTGTCGCCGGTGTGCGAGGGATCGTATCCAATCCACACCGGGCGATAGTCAAACGGACGTAGTGCGTAAGGGTTAAAGTCGTTCCACTCCTCCAGGCTGTCGACCATGCAGGTCTGCAGCTCGGCAAACGGAAACACGCTGGCTTCGTCGTCGACAAATTCACACATCAGCAGGTTCTGATATTCCGCCGGGCTGTATTCGAGCTGCAGCTGATCGATGTCGAACAGGTCACACCCGCCTGACAGCGCATCTTCAACCGTGACTATCTGCCGCCACTGGTTATCACCGCACAGCGCGCCTTTCGCCAGGTGAGAGTGAGACAGGTCAATCTCAATGCGATCATCTTTGCTGCGGCGGCCTTTGTTAAACAGCTCGCCAGACCAGAACGGGTAAGCGCTGTGCGACAGGCTCGACGGCGTGGAAAAGTAGGTGGTGCGCCACTTCTTGTGCAGTGACATTCCGCTGGCTACTTTTCGCAGCTCCTGAAACTTCGGTATCCAGAAATATTCATCCAGGTACAGATTGCCTGTGTAGCTCTGCGCGGTGCGCACGTTAGTACCGAGGAAAATCAGGCTTGCGCCGTTTGGCAGCACAATCGGATCGCCTTTCAGGTCAACATCAACCAGTCGGGCAAAATTCAGAATGTAATTTTTGAAAACGTGCGCCTGCGCCTTACTCGCTGACAGGAAAATCTGGTTTCGCCCGGTCGTCAGCGCATCAATAAGCGCTTCGCGGGCAAAGTAGAACGTCGCGCCAATCTGGCGGGATTTAAGGATGTTGCGGATACGGTGAGCCAGCCCGGCTTTGTGCCAGTGGAGCTGATAGTCAAAGCAGCCGTCCATGAACAGATCGGTAAGCTTTTCGGTCTGCTCGTCGCTGAAAACGTTTTTGCTCGGCGGCTGGCGCTCGCCCTTGTTGCGGTTGCGCACGTTGGGATTGAGATCGGCCTCATTGCCGCTGCCGCGATAGCGCTCGACGCGGGCGAGTCGTTCAATCTGGCGCCCGAGCGCGTCTATTTCCTTGTAATCACCATTCCCCTTGACCTCTTTCATGATGAGCTGAATCAACCGGGCTTCCATGCTGGCTTCAACGCGACTGATGGGCGCAACATTTTCCCACTCGTCGCGCTGCTTCCAGCTCTGCACGGTTGGCGTTTTCTGTCCGAGCGTCTCCGCAATCTGGCGCACGGAAAATCCCTGCCAGTACAGCAGCGCGGCCTGACGGCGCGGATCGGTGATGATGGTGCCGGGTGTCATGTTCATGGCGATAAGGCTACCGACGGCGAAAAACGCGCGCCTGCACTCGCTGTTTGCTGGTACGTGAGCGGGCGGGCATTCGTTGAGGGATTGGATGGTGATGGGGAAACTGGCCCCGAACCGAACCAATCCACTGACCGGAGCCTGTTACATGGCAACTAAGGCAACTAAAGCAAAGCGTTTCCGCATCGCGGTCCAGGGCGCTACTACCGATGGTCGCGAGATTTCCCGCGACTGGATTTCGCAGATGGCGAAAAACTATGACCCGACCGTGTACGGTGCCCGCATCAACATGGAGCACATCAAGGGTTATGCCGCTGACAGCACTTTCCGCCGCTTTGGTGACGTAACGAAAGTCGAAGCCGAAGAAATCACCGAAGGCCCGCTGGCGGGCAAGCTCGCGCTGTTTGGCTATATCGACCCGACGCCTGACCTTGTCGATCTGACCAAGGCGCGCCAGAAGGTTTACACCTCTATCGAAGTGAACCCGAATTTCTCAGACACCGGCGAAGCCTATCTGGTTGGCCTGGCTGTAACTGACGATCCGGCAAGCCTCGGCACTGAATACCTCAGCTTCAGCGCCTCCGCCAAAGCTAACCCGCTTGCCTCACGTAAGTTGCAAAAAGACAACCTGTTTACCGCTGCCGAAGAAACTCTGATCGAGTTCTACGAAGAAGCCGAACAGGGGCCGTCTCTGCTGAACCGCGTGAAAGAGTTGTTTACCCGCAAAGAGAAAACCGACGACGAGCGTTTTAACGACGTGAGCGCGGCAGTGACGGCGGTGGCTGAGCAGGTGCAGCAGAACGGCGAAAGCTTTGCGCAGCAGCTCGCCAGCGTTGAGCAGAAATATTCCTCACGTCTTGAAGCGCTGGAAACTGCTGCAGGTAAAGACCGCGAGGCGCTGAGCGCGCTGCAGGATTCGCTTGCGAATACCGATGGTGGCTTTAACCGTCGTCCGCCTGCGACCGGCGGTGATAACAAAGGCAGCGTGCAGACCGACTGCTGATAAGCCCGGACTGAGTAAACCTGAACACTGATTAACAGGAGCGCCAATGCGCCAGCAAACCCGTTTTAAATTTAATACCTATCTGTCCCGCGTTGCCGAGCTGAACGGCGTCGAAACTGGCGATATGAACAAGAAGTTCAGCGTTGAGCCGTCCGTCGCGCAGAAGCTGATGACCCGCGTGCAGGAGTCATCTGCGTTTCTGACCCGCATCAACATCGTGCCGGTGCCGGAAATGAAGGGCGAAAAAATCGGCGTCGGCGTGTCCGGCTCAATTGCCAGCACCACGGACACCGCTGGGGGTGATGAGCGCGAAACCGCTGATTTCTCTTCGCTGGACAGCCGCGGCTATGAGTGCGCGCAGGTCAACTTTGATTTCCACATCCGTTACAACACGCTTGACCTGTGGGCGCGCTATGAAGATTTCCAGACCCGCTTACGTGACGCCATCATCCAGCGTCAGGCGCTGGACCGCATCATGATCGGGTTCAACGGTACGCGCCGCGCCAAGACGTCGAACCGCGCAACTAACCCAATGCTGCAGGACGTGGCGGTAGGCTGGCTGCAGAAGTACCGCAACGAAGCGCCAGACCGAGTGATGAGCAAAGTTACCGACGAAGATGGCGCGGTGATTTCGGCAAAAATCCGCGTGGGCAAATCCGGCGACTACGCCAACCTTGACGCGCTGGTGATGGATGCCACCAACAACCTGATCGAGCCGTGGTATCAGGAAGACCCGGAGCTGGTTGTCATCGTGGGCCGTCAGTTGCTGGCTGATAAGTATTTCCCGATCGTGAACCAGAGCCAGGCGAACACCGAACAGCTTGCGGCTGACGTCATCATCAGTCAGAAACGCATCGGCAACCTGCCAGCGGTGCGCGTGCCTTACTTCCCGGCTAACGCCATTCTGGTGACGCGCCTCGATAACCTGTCGATTTACTGGCAGGAAGGCACGCAGCGCCGCCATATCGAAGAGGTGCCGAAGCGTGACCGCATCGAAAACTACGAGTCTGCGAACGAAGACTACGTGGTGGAAGACTATGCGGCGGGTTGCCTGATCGAAAACATCCAGCTCGGTGACTTTACCGCGCCTGCTTCCACCCCGGCGGCTGGAGAGTAATGCATGCTGAGTCCCGCCCGCCGTCACCGGATGCGAGTCCAGGCCGAAACCGAAACGCAACGGGAGTCTAACCCGATGCGCCACGCCACCGGCTATGAGCAGATGCTCATGAAACTCAACGAGGACAAGCGCCGCCTGAAGAAAGTCCACTCGGTAGAGCGCAAGGCTGAGCTGAAACGCCAGTTGCTGCCTGACTACATGCCGTGGATTGCAGGCGTGATGAACAGCGGGCGCGGCGCGCAGGATGCCATCGTGATGACCGTCATGATCTGGCGACTGGACACAGGAGACGTAACCGGCGCACTCGAAATTGCCCGTTACGCTCTCACGCACGGTCTGGTGCCACCTGACGGATTCAAGCGTGACAGCCTGCCGTATCTGCTGGCAGAGGAAGTCGCCAGCGCCGCGACGCGAGCCTGGACGTTAAAAGAGGCGGTGGATATTGACCCGCTGCTTGAAACCATCCGGCTGACAGAATCCGAAGACATGCCCGATCAGGTGCGTGCCAAGCTGCACAAAATTACCGGGTATGTATATCGCGATGCGGGCGGGACTCTTGAGGCGATGGACCACCTTAGACGTGCGCTACAGCTCCATGAGGGCTGTGGCGTCAAAAAGGACATTGAGCGGCTGGCAACTGTGATGAAAAAGCAGGCACAGGCCAGCCGCTGACCGGACGCGACCCCGCGCAGGGCGGCAGGACGGCAGCGCACTTTCAGTGTTTACGCCGTCCTCCACCGCCCACCTATTTAAGGGCCAACTATGAGCACGCTGGTAATAGCAGCACAGCGACCGGCAGAGACTGCCGAGCCGCCGGTAAAAAATACCTTTTTCTGGCCTGACATCGACCTGCAGCAGCTTCGCGAATCGCTGCGCTACGAGGGAACGGTCACCGCACCGCGCCTGCGCCAGTCGGTGCTGACAGCCATTGCTGAAGTGAACGCCGAGCTTTACGAGTGGCGCGCCGAGCAGATGGCGGCAGGGTTTAAAACACTGGATGCCGTACCGGCTGAAACGCTGGACGGTGTGAGCGAAAAAATCACGTATTACCTCGCAGCGGTGGGTTCAATCACAGCCGCCACCGTTGTCGAGAAGTATCGCGGATATGACGCCAGCGGCACGAAAAAGGCAACCGAGGTGGAGGCCAGCGCCGATGAATACTGGCGTGATGCGCGGTTCAGCATCAGCCGTATCGCTGAGCGTCCGGGCTGCATTGTGAGTCTGCTGTGACGCGGGTTTATGCGCTGCAGGGCGATACCGTTGATGAAATCTGCTATCGCCACTATGGGCGAACCGAGCAGGTGACCGAACAGGTCTATGCGGCAAATAACGGCCTTGCTGATGCGGGGCCGGTGTTGCCACACGGCTACCCGGTTGATCTGCCCGAACTACCGGAAGCGCCAACGGGCGAGACCGTTAACCTTTGGGACTGAATCATGAATATCACAATGGAGCGTATCAGCGCCTTTATTACCTATGCCATTGCGGTCGTTATGGGATGGCTGGGTAAGTGGGATTTGCAGGACGTGGCAACGATGCTCGGTATGTTGCTGGGTGTCGGCATGTTTCTGGTGAGCTGGTATTACCGGCGCAAAACCTATCAGCTTTTTGCGAATGGCCGCATCAGCCGGGGTGACTATGAATCTGCAAATCGTTAAACGCTGCTCGGTGGGGGTGGTGCTGGCGATTGCCTCGACGCTGCCGGGATTCCAGACGCTTCACACCTCCGTGGAGGGGCTGAAGCTAATCGCGGATTACGAAGGGTGTCGCCTGAGCCCGTATAAGTGCGACGCGGACAAGTGGACGGACGGCATCGGCAATACAGCAGGTGTAGTGCCGGGAAAAACCATTACGGAGCGGCAGGTTGCTGGCACGTTCATTGCCAACGTACTGCGCACTGAGCTAGCGCTTTCCCGGTGTTTGTTCACGAGGGTACCGCAAAAGGTTTATGACGCACTCGTATCGCTGGCCTTCAACGTCGGTACCGGCAATGCCTGCGGCTCAACAATGGTGAAGCTGCTTAATCAGGAGCGATGGCGGGACGCCTGTATGCAGTTGCCGCGCTGGGTGTATGTGCAGGGTGTGTTTAATCAAGGGCTGGATAACCGCCGTGGGCGTGAACTGGTCTGGTGCTTAAAAGGAGCGTAAAGCAATGAAATTTGTAAACACGACGTGGTTTGTGATCGGACTGTGCATTTCGCTGGTCATTGTTGGCATTCTGCTGCCGGTCACGCATGCAATCTACCTGCTGGCTGCGGCTGTCTGGGTCGAGTTTGCGCTGTGGGTGGTGATCAGCTTTATCGCTTTATATGCGCAGACTTACACAGGAATGGCCAGGCAAAAGATGCATCTGCTGTTGCATCACTTCTTCATGCTGGCTGACGTTCTTCCGCTTCAGTGGTATCACCGCACCTTTATTGGCGGGCTGTTATACGGAGCCGACTGGAAAATCACTTCACTGGCCTGCCTGTTTGTCGTCATTGCAGGCGCATTGTTCAGCAGTGAACGTCCGGAAGCCAGCGCATGATCCGCATTGTCGTCACGCTTCTGGCGGCGGCACTGGTAGCGCTGGCGCTGACCGGCTGGCGATGGTCGGTAGCCAGCGACGAGCTGGAGAGTGCGCAGAAGATTATCGGCACTCTGTCGGCGGGCATCGAAAGCCGGGATAAAGCAATTACCAGGCTGAACAGTGAAAACCAGCAGGGCCAGAAACGCGAAGCCGCACTGCGGTTGATGCAGGGGAGGGCCAGCGCCGGTGCGCTGACCCGTGAGGCACAAGTTCAGAGGGAAACCGATGCGAATCCAGTATTACGTGACTGGTCTGCTGCTGCTCTGCCTGACGATGTTATCAGGCTGCACACCCGACCGGCCTTCGCCAGCGCCAGAGATTATCTGGATTGGCTGTCCACGCGTGACAAGCTGCCCGGTACCGGGAAACAGCCTCAGAACGGCGGGCGATCTGGCGGCGGATAATCGCCAGCTTGAGGCTGCACTCGCATCCTGCGGGCTGCAGGTTGAAATCATCAAAGACTGTCAGGAGCAACACGATGTTGAAACCCAACCAACTGCGCAAAGCGCTGACCGACAGCGTACCGCTGCTGCAGCGAAATCCTGACAGCCTGAACGTATTTATCGACAGCGGGCGTATCGTCTCAACGCTCGCCACCTCGCTGTCGTTTGAGTATCAGTACCGGCTGAATATGGTGATTACCGATTACACCGGTGATATCGACGTGCTGATTGTGCCGATGCTGGAATGGTTGCGGGTGAATGAACCCGACATGATGGCAACGAAAGAGAAGCAGCAGACCGGCTTCACCTTTAAAGCGGATGTGATCAGCGATACCGCCAGTGATATCAGTATTGATTTACTGCTGAGCGAGCGCGTGATTGTTAATCACGTGGGTGACGAGTTACATGTCACTCACTTGGCAGAAAATCCGCTGCCAGAAAATGATTATCGCCCACTGCAGGTGTATGCCCGTGGTGTGCTCGTCAGTGAAATGAAACTATGAACGATTTGCAGATGGTCAATGACCGGCTGAATGCGCTGATTGGCAACCTCTCCGCATCTGCACGAAAAGAGATGGCGCGTAACATCGCGAAGAAGCTGCGCGCCAGCCAGCAGAAGAACATCAAGAACCAGCAGGCACCGGACGGCACGCCGTTTAAACCCCGCAAGACGCAGCCCATACGTAGTAAAAAGGGCCGGGTAAAGCGCGAGATGTTTGCCAGGCTCCGCACTGCAAAGTACATGAAAGTACAGGCAACATCTGACGAGGCGGTGGTCGAGTTTACCGGGCGCGTGCAGCGTATGGCTCGCATCCATCATTACGGCCTGCGGGATAGGCCATCCCGAAACGGTAAAGAGGTGCAATATGAATCTCGCCCTCTTTTAGGACTGAGCGATGAAGACTTATCTATCGTTCATGAGGTGGTACTTGCAATTGTTGTTCGCTAATTACAGTATCGAGTAATTCTTTGACAACCCCATCAAACCCAGGAAAAATTTTAGATGATGAATATCCATGATTATTTAAATGATAGTAGGCGGTCTTTGCTTCTGAGCATGGTAGTGTGACTTTCCGCAATACCTCATCTCTTCGTCCATAACCTTTTAACTTTTCAGCTAGGAATTTATCCAAAGGTGTTCTATTTACAGGTGTGCCGATGGCATTGGCTACTGTAGACTGAATCTTAGTCGGGGTATGAGTAAATATACCCTTCTGAGAATTAAGGTTTGGGTTGTCATAATACGGCGGGGTGACAAATTTTATAGGGCATTCGTCTGCCTCTAAATATGGCTCAGTCAATAGATTAGTATTTAAGCACCATATGCATAAATTACCTTCATTTTCTAAAGCACCCTTCAAAGCAAAAAAAATTGAAATGAATGGGTCGTATGACCAGTCGAGTAGTCGCGTCGGTAATCCATGGTGTTGGGCCAATGCTGCGCAATCATAAAGCTCAAGAGGTATCCAGTAATCTTCTCCTTCCAAGAATAGCTTTACATTAGGATCTAATATTCCTGTTAGATTTTTACGTAAAAAACTGGAGTTAGGTAATCTCAGCCCTTGTCTATCAGCGGTGCTATAAAAATTCCTAATGAAATGATATTCCATCTGAATTTGGAGGTATTCGGTAATGTTATTAAAAGGCTTTTGATAGCCAGCTAAGTCGAGAAAGGTAACCATTGGGTTATCTTTTTCTCTCAATGCGGTTGGAATTAATTCCCAGCTTGAGTTGGCGTGTCCTCGAAAAATAAAGCTATTGAGTTTGCTGTTCCAAGGTAAAAAGTAATTTAAAAAATCACTACATTTTTCGAAGTGAATTTCTTCGATATTCATATCAATACCTTCCTAAAGATGTTTGTTCATCAACTACCAAACTGGCTGAAGTGGTAGTAACTACTTCAATCTAACAACATAACGAAATGGAACAAAATGAACAAATTTTTGAAATTCTGCGCCTGCTGCGCAACCTGATCCGTATTGGAACCGTGTCCGCCGTAAATCTGGACGACGGGTTATGCCGCGTGGATACAGGAAATCTTACGACTGGCTGGCTTCACTGGCTGACTGCCCGTGCGGGTAATACACGTTCATGGAATGCGCCGTCAGTGGGTGAGCAGGTGATCGTTTTGTGCCTCGGCGGTGAAACAGATACCGGCTTTGTGCTGCCGGCAGTTTTTTCTGATAACAACCCTGCGCCATCGGCGTCGGCTGACGCGCTGCACTGGTCATTTCCGGACGGTGCGGTGATCGAGTATGAACCGGCAACCGGAGCACTTAAAGCGGCTGGTATTCAGACCGCCACGATTGAGGCGGCAGTCAAAATCCTGCTAAGCACGCCAGAAGTGGAATGCTCAGCCCATCTGAAAGCTAAGACATTCGAGTTTTCAGGGGGGGGCAAGATGACGGGCGACGTTAATCATAGTGGCGGGAAATTTGATTCGAATGGCGTTGTTGTGGATGACCACGACCACGGCGGCGTCCAACGCGGCGGCAGCAGAACGGACGGTCCTCAATGACAACCGCGAAATATATCGGCATGAACCGGGAAACCGGCAAAGCCATTACCGACCTCGATCACATCCGTCAGTCGATGCGCGACATTCTGATGACGCCCGTTGGCACCCGCGTAATGCGCCGCGAATACGGCTCGCTGCTGTCTGCGCTGATTGACCAGCCGCAAAACGAATCACTCCGCCTGCAGATTATGTCGGCCTGTTATCTGGCGCTGCTGCGCTGGGAACCCCGCGTCAAGCTCACCGCCATTAATTTCGACCCGGATTTTAACGGCGGCATGGTGGTTGAACTGACCGGCAACAGAACCGACACGCTGCAGCCTTTTTCACTAACCGTTCCTGTGAGCTGAGAACATGGCAACTATTGACCTGAGCCAGTTACCCGCGCCCGACGTGGTGGAAACGCTGGACTATGAAGTGCTGCTGGCTGAGCGAAAAGCCACGCTGATTTCGCTGTACCCCGAAGAGCAGCAGGCGGCTGTTGCGCTGACACTTGCGCTGGAATCTGAACCCGTCGTGAAGGTGCTGCAGGAAAATGCCTATCGTGAGGTGATCCTGCGCCAGCGCATTAACGAAGCTGCGCGTGCCGTGATGGTGGCCTATGCGATGGACGATGATTTAGACCAGGTTGGCGCTAATAACGGTGTTGAACGCCTGATCATTACACCGGCAGACGACACCACCATTCCCCCCACGTCGGCAGTGATGGAAAGTAACGATGATTTTCGCGCCCGCATTGCTGGAGCATTCGAAGGCCTGAGCGTGGCAGGGCCGACAGGGGCGTATGAGTATCACGCCCGCAGTGCAGACGGACGCGTGGCGGATGCATCAGCCATCAGCCCGTCACCGGCTGTTGTCACGGTCACCATACTGGCCCGCGAGGGTAATGGCATCGCTGCAGATGATTTGCTGGCTGTGGTCAATGCCGCGCTTAACGATGAAAACGTGCGCCCCGTTGCTGATCGGGTAAACGTGCAGTCGGCAACCATCGTCAGTTATGAGATTGAAGCCGAGTTATATCTCTATCCGGGGCCGGAAGCGGAGCCAATCCGCGCTGCGTCAGAGGCGAAGCTGATTGCCTATATCAGCACACAGAAGCGGCTCGGGCGTGACATTCGCCTGTCGGCGCTATATGCCGCCATGCACGTTGAAGGTGTGCAGCGCGTCAATCTGATTAAGCCGGTCGCCGACGTCGTGCTGGATAAAACGCAGGCCGCTTACTGCACCGGGTACATGCTAACCGTGGGGGGATCGGATGAGTGATCGCCTGCTTCCCACCGGTTCGTCAGTGCTGGAGGTTGCCGCTGCCGAAGCGCTGTCCAGTCTCAGCGCAATGAATGTGCCGCTGCGCCAGCTCTGGAACCCCTACGAATGTCCGCTAGTCCTGCTGCCTTATCTGGCGTGGGCGTGGTCGGTTGACCGCTGGGATACCAAATGGCCCGAGTCCACCAAGCGTGCTGTTGTGGCGGCGTCCCGAGCGGTGCATCAGAAAAAGGGAACCATTGGCGCAATCCGCCGCGTGGTGGAACCGCTCGGCTATCTGATCCGCGTCATTGAGTGGTGGAAGACCAACGAGACGCCTGGCACGTTCCGGCTCGATGTGGGTGTGCTGGATACCGGCATCACGGAGGAAATGTACAACGAGCTGGAGCGGATGATTGCGGACGCCAAGCCGTGCAGTCGGCACCTTATTGGCCTGTCCATCAATCTCGATTCATCCGGGCCGCTCACCGTGGGCGCTGCCTGCTACACCGGCGACGAGCTGACGGTTTATCCCTACACCCCTGAAACTATTACCGTGGGCGGCACCGGCTTTACCGCCGTGGCGCTACATATCATTGACCTGACGGAAGTGCGCGCATGACGACAAAATATTATGCCCTGCTGACGAATCTCGGCGCATCCAAGCTGGCTAACGCCGCCGCGCTGGGTACCCAACTGCAGATTACTCAAATGGCTGTCGGCGACGGGGGCGGCACGCTTCCCACACCGAACGCCACTCAGACCAAATTGGTCGGTGAGAAGCGCCGCGCCGCGCTGAACTCGCTGAGCATTGATACGGCTAACAGCAGCCAGATTATTGCTGAGCAGGTTATCCCGGAGACTGAGGGCGGTTTCTGGATTCGCGAAATAGGCCTGTTAGACGCCGACGGCGTGCTGATTGCCGTGGCTAACTGTGCTGAAACTTATAAGCCCCAGTTGCAGGAGGGCAGCGGACGCACGCAGACCGTGCGCATGATCCTGATTGTCAGCAGCACGGATGCGGTCACCCTCAAAATCGACCCGTCTATTGTGCTGGCGACGCGCCAGTATGTTGACAACGCGGTGATTGAGGTTAAAGCCTATGCCGATGACCTGATGGCAAAACACGTTGCCGCCGCTGATCCGCATACGCAGTACGCACCAAAGGCCAGCCCGACTCTGACCGGATCGCCGAAAGCGCCGACGCCTGCCGCAAGCAAGAATGATACGCAGATTGCGACCACTGCATTTGTGCAGTCAGTGATGAAGGCGCATACGGATAATACCGATCCGCATTCGCAGTACCTGCTCAAAGAAAAACGTAGTAGTGCTACAGACAGCACTAGTGAGGACACCGTTGCAACCTCCAAGGCGGTCAAGGACGTAAAAGACAGTTCTTTATCAATCAAAGGGGCTGTAACTGCCGGTGTTGATGTTAACAACTTTGGACCAGTGGATGATTATTTAGGGCTTTGGTATTTTTCTTCAGTAACGCCCACCACAGCATCAAAAAATCTTCCCGAGTCAACCGTGGGGATTCTTGAGGTATTCAAAGGCGGTTCGTGGGGATGCACACAGAGATATACTACTCGTTTCGGTGCAATGTATGTGCGCAGTTTATCAGCACAGTGGAACGCGTCTGCGCCAGTTTGGGAGGCGTGGAGTGCAATTGGTGAGCAGCCCATTCAGGGTTACATTAATGATGCCAATGCGGCGTTAACACCAGGCACATACTCAGTTACAGGTGCGGCGAGCAATATGCCTATGGTTAGTTCACCTACAGGTATTCTGGAAGTTAAATTGCGACTGAGTAGTAACTCACTTCTGCAGCGTTTTACCTCAATCACTACCAGCTCAGCCACCATTAACCGCTCGTGGCAGCGCACATTGAGTGGCACAACTTGGAGCCCATGGACTCAAACAACGCTGAGGCCAAATGAGCTAACAACTCAGACTGACGCAAATACGCTTACTGAAAGTGGCGTTTATTACGGGAATTACACCAACGGCCCATCAGGTAGTGCTTATGGTTTTCTTGAAGTAAAAGCCACGGGCACGACAGGAGTTATCAGTCAGGTTTACCACTCTACAACTGCCAATCAGCGATTCATTCGCACATGCACATCAGCCAACGGTTGGTCTGTATGGGTGGAACTGGTCAGGGCGGACTCGGTTATGAATAACCTCGTACCGGTGGGCGTTCCTATGCCTTGGCCTGCAGAGGCAGCGCCGTCTGGCTGGCTGAAATGCAACGGCGCATCATTCAGTGCGACGACTTACCCGGAGCTGGCGAAGGCTTATCCATCCCTCAAGCTACCCGATTTACGTGGTGAGTTTATTCGCGGCTGGGATGATGGGCGCGGCATTGACACTGGCCGTGCAATTCTTTCGCTGCAGACGGATGCCTTGCAGCGCATAACGGGCACGCTTGAAATGGGCAATGGAATCGGCCTCATGACCAGCCCGCATGCGTCGACTAACGGAGCATTCACCGAAGGACCATCGCGAGAGCAAACGCCGGTAACGCAACAGAAGGGAGGATTTGCTGTGACGTTTGATTCAGCCAATGTCGTTCGCTCTGCAACTGAAACGCGTCCGCGCAACGTGGCATTTAACTATATCGTGAGGGCCGCATAATGGCTGACGTAATTGAAGAAATGACAATCCCTGAAGAGATGGAAGTGCTTCCGGCAACGCCTGCCATCGTTTATACCAGCCTGGACGAAAGCGGACTGGCGAAAGAAAGCGGTCTGTTAACGGTCTATAACTTTGACGCAGCGACGGGCGAGTATACAGGCTCAAGCGAGGAGTATGTTTCTGTAGGCGTAGGCAGTCCGGCTAACTCAACCTGTACCGCGCCACCTGAGCCGGTGCAGGGTAAAGCCCTTATCTTTGGTGGCAACTGGCAGCAGGTTGACGATCATCGCGGCGAAACGGTTTACAGCACGACGGATGGAACGGCGCAGGTTATCAGCCAGCCAGGTGAATATCCGGCAGACACCACACTGCTGAAACCCGCTACCGCCTTCGATGCGTGGAACGGTAAAAAATGGGTGACCGATAAAGCCGCGCAGCAGGCGGCTCTGGTGAAAAATGCCAGCGCAGAAAAGGCCAGCCGTATTGCTGACGCAAACAGCGCATCGCAGGCGTGGCAGACGCAGCTGATGCTCGGCATCATCACCGATGATGACAAAGCAACGCTTGTTGTGTGGATGACCTATATTCAGGCTCTGCAGGCGGTGGATACCTCCACCGCACCTGATGTGGCGTGGCCCGCTGTACCAGATGTGGGGGGCTTATAATGGATTTGTCACCGGTCTTTCACGCCTGCGCCGCCGTGGCGGTGCAGTGCCTCTTCGGGCTGATCTTAAATGACTGGCACAGCGGCGCGGTGCTGGGTTGCCTGTGGTTTATTGCACGCGAGCAGACGCAGGCGGAGTATCGCTGGATTGCGATGTTTGGTGATGGTCATCGCAAGAACATGCCGTGGTGGGGAGGATTTGCGATCAGGGCGTGGGATATCCCGAGCCTGCTGGATATGCTTGTTCCTGTCGTGGCCTGCGCGGTGGTTTACACGGCAGTCATTCTTCTAGGGTAAAGCCTGCCTGTTCTGAGATAAGCCCT
The DNA here is from genome assembly GCF_018257655.1 of Pantoea sp. JGM49. Lineage (NCBI taxonomy): Bacteria > Pseudomonadati > Pseudomonadota > Gammaproteobacteria > Enterobacterales > Erwiniaceae > Pantoea > Pantoea sp. JGM49. The sequence goes on from NZ_JAERJM010000001.1 coordinate 14,772, forward strand.
GCGGGGCTTTTCTTTTGTCCGTTGATCCATGAGCAAACCGCAACCGCATGCACCTGCATTGCTGACCTGACACCCTGAGCACACCTTTAACCAGGAGTGCAACAGATGGCAGATTATCATCACGGTGTCCGCGTCGTCGAAATCAACGACGGCACGCGCACTATCTCCACCGTATCAACCGCAATTGTCGGCATGGTCTGCACCGCTGAAGATGCGGACGCGGCGACGTTCCCGCTGAACACGCCGGTACTGATTACCAACGTGCAGGGCGCAGTCGGTAAAGCTGGCGTGAAAGGCACGCTTGCGGCTTCCCTGCAGGCAATCGCCGATCAGTCAAAACCCGTCACCGTCGTGGTGCGCGTCGAAGAAGGCGCAAGCCAGGCTGAAACCATTTCCAACATCATCGGCGGCACCGACGAGAACGGGCAATACACCGGCATGAAAGCGCTGCTTGCAGCGCAGACTCAGCTCGATGTGAAGCCGCGCATTCTCGGCGTTCCCGGCCTCGACTCGCTGGAAGTGGCGACCGCGCTTGCCAGCATTGCGCAGCAGTTGCGCGCCTTCGGCTACGTGTCCGCGTGGGAGTGCAAAACCATTTCCGAAGCCCGCCTGTATCGACAGAACTTCAGTCAGCGTGAGCTGATGGTGATCTGGCCTGACTTCCTCGCGTGGAACACCACCACGAATGCGTCCGATACCGCATACGCTACCGCGCGTGCGCTGGGCCTGCGCGCCAAAATCGACAACGACACCGGCTGGCATAAAACCCTGTCGAACGTTGGCGTAAACGGCGTCACCGGTATTTCGGCGTCGGTGTTCTGGGATCTGCAGCAGGTCGGCACCGATGCAGACCTGCTGAACGAGGCGGATGTCACCACGCTTATCCGCAAGGACGGTTTCCGCTTCTGGGGCAACCGCACCTGCAGTGATGATCCGCTGTTCCAGTTTGAGAACTACACCCGCACCGCGCAGGTGCTGGCTGACACCATGGCAGAGGCGCACATGTGGGCGAACGACAAGCCACTGACGCCGGTACTGGTGAAAGAAATCATCGCGGGTATCAACGCGAAATTCCGCGAACTGTGCAACGCGGGTTATCTGCTGGGCGCATCAGCCTGGTATGACGAAAGCGCCAACGATAAAGAAACCCTGAAGGCGGGCAAACTCTTTATCGATTACGACTACACGCCGGTTCCGCCGCTGGAAGACTTGACGTTACGCCAGCGCATTACCGACAGCTATCTGGCGAACTTCGCCGCATCCGTTAACAGCTAAGGAGCCGGATAAATGGCAATGCCACGCAAACTAAAGGCGATGAACCTTTTCAACGACGCTAACAGCTATCAGGGCGTGGTGACTGCCGTCACCCTGCCAAAGCTGGCGCGCAAGCTTGACCCGTTCCGTGCGGGCGGTATGAGCGGTGCGGCGTTTATCGACAACGGTCTGGAAGATGATGCCCTTGATATTGAATGGAGCATCGGCGGTATGGATGAGTTGGTGCTCACGCAGTGGGGCGCGTCCGATATCCCGCTGCGTTTCACCGGCTCTTATCAGCGCGATGATACCGGTGAAGAAATTGCGGTAGAGGTGGAGGTGCGCGGTAAGCACCAGACCTTCGACTTTGGCGAATCAAAGCCGAGTGAAGACACCGAAGTGAAAATCACCAGTAAAAACACGTATTACAAGCTGACGTTTAACGGCAAAGCGCTGATCGAAATCGACACCGTGAACATGGTTGAAATCGTCAACGGCGTTGACCGTCTGGCGGCGCGCCGTAAAAACATCGGCCTCGTTTAACCCTGATGCCAGCGCCATAACGGCGCTGGTTCTTCCCTGATTACAGTGAACAGAGATAATTGCTATGGAACAGAATGAGAATGTCGTTGTATTTGAAACTCCGCTGAAGCGTGGCGAGATGGAGATTAGCCAGGTTGAGCTGATTAAACCAACTGCTGGCTCTCTGCGCGGCGTGCGCTTGTCTGATTTGTGTCAGTCGGATGTTGACTCGCTGCTGACTGTCCTGCCGCGTATCACTCACCCCGCGCTCACAAAGCCGGAGTGCAACAATCTCGACCCGGTTGATTTAATCGCGTTGGGTGGAAAGGTGATTGGTTTTTTGCAATCGAAGTCGGACGAATAGAGTGGCCTAAAGGCCTGACGGTCGATGATCTTATGGCGGACATTGCCGCAATATTTCACTGGCCCCCTTCCGAAATGCACAGCATGCCGCTGGTTGAGTTGATGATCTGGCGGCACAAAGCCTTAATCCGAAGCGGAGTAGACCCGGATGAGCAATAACCTCAAAGTGCAGGTGCTGCTGAACGCGGTAGACAAAGCATCGCGCCCATTCAAAGCCGTCGAAAAAGCCACCAAAGGATTAACCGCTGAAATCCGCCAGACGCAGACCAGCATCAAAGAGCTGGACGCGCAGTCGGGCAAAATCGACGGTTTCCGTAAAACGAGCGCGCAGCTTGCCGTCACCAGCCAGAAGCTGAAAGAGGCCAAGGCCGAAGCTGAATCGCTGGCAGTGGCGTTCAAAAACACCGAGCGACCCACTACGCAGCAGGCCCGTGCACTGGAGAAGGCGCGCCAGGCCGCATCTGAACTGCAAACCAAATCCAACGCACTGCGCCTTTCCGTGCAGCAGCAGCGCGAGGCTTTGACCCAGGCGGGCATCTCCACGCGCAGCCTGAGCACTGAGCAGCAGCGGCTTAAATCGGCCTCGGCAATGGCAACCGCCAGCCTGAGCCGCCAGAAGCAGGAATTACAGCGCCTGAACGCACAGCAGGAACGGCTCAACCAGACCAGTGAGCGTTACCGGCGCGGGCAGGAATTGTCGTCGAAGGTGCGTAACGTTGGCGCTGCTGGGCTTGGGGCGGCGACTGTTGGCGGCATGGCAGCATCAACCATTCTGCGTCCGGGCTATGACTTTGCGCTGGCAAACTCAACCCTGCAGGCAACGCTCGGCCTTGATAAGAACTCGCCTGAGTTCCTGGCCCTCAAAACTCAGGCGCGCAGCATCGGTGATAACACGGCTGCTTCGGCAAACGACGCCGCACAAGCTCAAATCGTTATCGCGAAAGCGGGCGGCAGCGTGGACGACATCAAAGCGGCAACGCCAGTTACGCTGAATATGTCGCTCGCCAATAACCGCACAATGGAAGATAGCGCCGAGTTATTGATGAGCACCAAAAACGCCTTTGGACTAGCTAATAGCGAAGTTGCCCACTTAGGGGATGTAATCTCCGCAACGCTGAATAAAACTGCCACAAAGTTTGAAGATCTTAGTGACGCGATGCCATATGTTGCCTCGGTAGCTAAAAATGCAAAGGTAAGCGCTGAGCAGACAGCGGCAATGATTGGCGCGCTAGCGAATAACGGAACAACCGGTAGCATGGCTGGTACAGGAATTCGCGCCATGCTGTTACGTGTGCAGGCACCGACTGGAGCAGCATTCAAAGCAATTAAAGAGTTGGGGGTGCATACCTCAGATAGCAAAGGCAATATGCGCCCGTTTTTTACCATTCTCAAAGAGATGCAAAAGTCATTTGAGAAAAACAGGCTTGGCGACTCACAGCAATCTGAGTACTTAAAAACCATTTTTGGTGAAGAAGCTGCCTCATCGGCTGTGACCTTAATGAAATCAGCCGCAAGTGGTGAACTGGATCGGCTTACAAAAACCTTTCAGAACTCGGATGGAAGCACGGAGAAACTTGTTAAGGTTCAGCAGGATAACCTTGGCGGAGACTTCAAGGAAATGCAGTCCGCATATGAGGCGTTGGGGACTGACATTTACGATCAGATGGATGGCAGCATTCGCACCCTGACGCAGGACACGACCAAGTTTCTCTTGCAGGTTGATAACTGGGTGCAAAAAAATCCAGTGCTATCAACCGGCATTGCAAAAGCAGCAGCTGCCGGATTGATATTAGTTGGCGCGATTGGTGCTATTGGTCTGGTTGCATGGCCTGTCATTGCAGGTGTAAACGCACTAATTGCAGGAGCTGCTTTCCTCGGCACCGCTTTTAGTATCGCAGGTGGTGCTATCGCAACAGCGCTGGGCGCCATTACATTGCCGGTCGTCGCAGTGGCGGCAGCAATTGTTGCCGGGGCGCTACTGGTGCGCAAGTACTGGGAACCCATCAGCGCCTTTATCAGCGGTTTCGCAGAGGGATTCACCGCCGCGATGGGGCCAATTGGCGATGCGTTTGGTTCGCTCACGCCAATCTTTTCTGCTGTGGGGGACAAGATTAAATCGTTGTGGGAATGGTTCGGCAAACTGCTGGAGCCGGTTAAATCAACACAAACCGAACTGGCTGCTGCCGGTGACATGGGCAAAAAGTTCGGCAACATGCTGGCTGAAGCACTCAATATACCGAGTAAAGCACTTGATCAGTTGCGTAGCGGCATTGACTGGGTGCTGGAGAAACTCGGGATTATCGACACCAAATCCGACGGACTCAAAGACAAGGTGCCTTCCCCCGATCCGATAGCAACCGGTGGCGCGGGCGTGGACACGGACGGGCTACAGTACAACCTTGCATGGGGTGGCGCACCTTACAGGCCAGTCACAGCACCGTCAGCGGGAGGTGGTTTCACTGACCGCAGTCAGAACACCTATCAGTATGAACTGTACATGCATGAGGGGATGACGAAGGACGATGCGCTGGCATTGATGGCGCAGCATCAGGCTAAAGAGCAGCGCAACCGGCAGGCACAAAACCGCAGCAAAATGGGCTGGGAGGACTAAACGATGATGATGATTTACGGCATGATGCCGTTTATGAGGCAGACGCTACCTTATGGCGAGCTGCAGCAAAACATCGACTATCGCTGGCCTACTAATAACCGCTTTGGTCTGCGCCCGGCGGCGCAGTTTATCGGGCCGGGTGATGAAAAAATCACGCTGTCTGGTGAGCTGCGCCCGGAGATAACTGGCGGGGCAATTTCCCTTATGACCGTTCGCCTGCTGGCTGATCAGGGCATGGCGTGGCCTCTTATTGGTGGTAGCGGCATGATTTACGGCATGTACGTAATCGAAAATATTTCAAATACGCACAGTGAGTTTTTCCCTAACGGCGCAGCCAGCAAAATCATGTTTACCCTGAGCCTTAAACGAGTGGATGAATCACTGACGTCAATGTTTGGGGATCTAAATCAACAGGCCAGCGGGCTGATCAGCGGAGTCAGTAATCTGCCTGGTCAAATCACATCGGCTATCAGCAGCGTGAAGTCGGCGGCGGGCAGTCTGATTTCATCGGCTGGAGGTTTATTGGGATGACGGGAATCAGTGGACTGCCGGTGCAAATGGGCGCCCGGCTCATGCCAGATTTTATGCTCAAGGTTGACTCTAAGGATATTACGACCAGCGTTAAAGACCGTCTGATCTCACTCACCCTAACAGACAACCGCGGATTTGAAGCTGATCAGCTGGATATTGAGCTGGACGACGCAGACGGCAAACTTGCAATGCCAGTGCGCGGCGCTGTTGTGACATTGTTTTTGGGATGGAAGGGGCAGGCGCTTATCGGTAAGGGTAGTTTTACCGTGGATGAAGTGGAGCACCACGGCGCGCCGGATACCATGACCATTCGTGCCCGCAGCGCCGACTTTCGCGGTACGCTAAATTCCCGCCGTGAAGTGTCTTACCACGATACAACCCTTGGCGAAATCGTGACGCAAATTGCGGGGCGTAATAAGTTGCAGCCTATGCTGGCAAGCGGATTTGCCGGGATCACTGTGGCGCACATCGACCAGACACAGGAGACAGATGCAAAGTTCCTGACGCGTCTCGCAACACTTTATGGCGCGGTAGCAGCAGTAAAGGCTGGCAGGCTGCTATTCATCAAGCCGGGGAACGGCGTAACCATAAGTGGAAAACCCATCCCTCAGATGACCGTCACGCGCAGTGATGGCGACCGGCACAGCTTTAGTATTGCTGACCGTGGGGCATATACCGGGGTATCTGCGAGCTGGCTGCACACCAAAGATCCAAAGCCAAAGAAGGTGAAGCTTCAGCGTAAACCGAAAGAGCGGCATCTGCGTGCGCTTGAGCATCCGGCAGCAAAAAAGACCAAAGCTAAAGCAGTTAAAACGCCAGAGGCTAAAGAGGGTGATTATCTTGCAGGGAGCGAAGATAACGTATTCACGCTGACGACGGTTTATTCCAGTAAGGCAACGGCAATGAGAGCAGCTAAGGCCAAGTGGGAAAAGCTACAGCGCGGTGTGGCTGAGTTTTCGCTCACGCTGGCAATGGGGCGTGCAGACCTTTACCCGGAAACGCCGGTAGAAGTTAAAGGATTTAAATCCGTGATCGATGCGCAGCCATGGCTTATCAGCAAGGTGACGCATAACCTTTCAAGCGGAGGATATACAACACAACTCGATTTTGAGGTGCTGCTATCTGATGTTGAATACACTGCTGAAGAGGATGGCGTAGTAGATGGCGAGGAGGAGTAAATAAGATGAAACTTAAATTTGCAAATTCAAGTTTGATTAATCAAAATACAAACAGCCGCCACCGCTTCGCCATCTAAAGGATTATTCATCATGATGCACTGCCCGTTATGCAGTACCGCCGCTCACGCTAAAAGCAGCCGCTATATCTCAAAAGAAACAAAAGAGCGTTACCATCAGTGCACCAACATCAATTGCAGTTGTACTTTTAAGACACACGAAGCCATTGCCGGGATAATCGTATGTCCGGGGCAAGTGAACAAAGTTATGCCCCATGTACATCAAGAACAGCAACCGTTACAGTTGCACTGAGCTAAGCCCGCGAAAGCGGGTTTTTTTATGTCCGCTGCCAATGGAATAAATTTCTGCTGCCAATTTGCTGCCATGCTGAAATTTAACAAACTGCGGTCATAAGTAACTCTATGAATTTAGAGATAATTAATCATAAACTAATTGCGAATTACAGTTTAGCCTGTTTTAAGGCTGGAGCGCCAAGAGTCTGACAGGTAAACTGCGCGATAATCGAATTCCACAAGACGGTGCGGACATGGAACTGAAAGCAACATCAATGGGCAAACGTCTGGCTCAGCATCCCTATAATCGGGTGCGTCTGCTGGCCGCTGGCGTGGAAGTCAGTGGCGATCGTCACGAATATCTTATCCCGTTCAATCAGTTAATCAGTATTGCTTGTAAACGCGGCATGGTTTGGGGAGAGCTGGAATTTCACTTGCCAGAAGATAAGGTTGTACGCCTGCACGGCACGGAATGGCAGGAGACGCAGCGTTTTTTCCATTACTTGCAGCATGCCTGGCAGCAGTGGAGCCAGGAAATGAGCGAAGTCAGTGCACAAGTCCTGATGGCTTTGGAACAGGAGATTATCGCCTACACGCAACAGGATCGCTGGTTAAAGCGCAGCCAACTGGCTACGGTAAAGGAGAGCATTCAACGCCAATTTTCCGCCTTACCGCTGCCACTTTCGCGCCTGAATGAGTTTGATAATTGCCGTGCGCGCTGGCAGTTTTGCCAGCAGTGGTTAGAACAAGGTGAAACCGCCATTCGCCAGCGCAACCGTGAATGGACGACGAAGGTCATCAAGGACTACCACGAGTTTTTCTCCACTGTCGAAACTACACCGCTTAATGCTTCCCAGTGCGAAGCGGTGGTCAACGGTGAAGACGCCTTACTGGTGCTGGCCGGTGCGGGAAGTGGTAAAACCTCGGTGCTGGTGGCACGTGCCGGTTGGTTGCTGAAACGCAAGCTGTCACAGCCGGAGCAGATTCTGCTGCTGGCATTTGGTCGCCAGGCGGCCGAAGAGATGAACGATCGTATTCAGCAACGCTTAGGTGAGAGTGCGATTCAGGCGCGAACGTTTCACGCGCTGGCATTGCACATCATCCGCGAAGGCAGCAATAAGCAGCCGGTGATCAGCAAGCTTGAAAGTGACAGCAAGGCGCGGCGGCAACTGCTGATCGACACCTGGCGCGAACAGTGCAACAGTAAAAAGGCGCAGGCGAGCGGTTGGCGTCAATGGTTGCAGGAGGAACTGGAGTGGGAGGTCGCTGAAGGCCCATTCTGGCAGGATGACAAGTTGGCGCAACGGCTGGCCTCACGCATGGAGCGCTGGCTGGGACTGATGCGCATGCACGGCGGTGCGCAGGCGGCGATGATTGCCGATGTACCTGAAGATTTCCGCGATAACTTCAGCAAACGCGTCAAACTGATGGCGCCGCTATTAAAAGCCTGGAAGAGTGCGTTGAAAGAGGAGGGGGCAGTCGATTTCTCCGGGCTGATCCATCAGGCGATTGCCATTCTCGAAAAAGGACGCTTTATCAGCCCGTGGAAGCATATCCTGGTGGATGAGTTTCAGGATATCTCGCCACAGCGTGCCGCTTTATTGACTGCGTTACGTCAGCAGAATAAGCGCACCAGTTTGTTCGCGGTGGGCGATGACTGGCAGGCAATATACCGTTTCAGCGGCGCCGAGATGAGTCTGACCACGGCTTTCCACCACTACTTTGGTGACGGCGATCGCTGTGTACTGGACACCACCTATCGTTTCAACGATCGCATCGGTGAGATTGCCAACCGCTTTGTGCAGCAGAATCCTCATCAGCTGCGCAAGCCGCTCAACAGTCTGAGCAAGGGGAATAAGAAGTCAGTCACGCTGCTGCCGCAGGAGCAACTGGAACCGTTGCTGGATAAATTAAGTGGCTATGCGAAACCGGAAGAGCGTGTGCTGTTGCTGGCGCGCTATCACCATCTGCGTCCTGCCATCCTCGATAAAGCCAAAACGCGCTGGCCGAAATTGCAGATTGATTTTATGACCATTCATGCCAGCAAAGGGCAGCAGGCAGATTTTGTCATTATGCTGGGCCTGCATGAGGGGCGTGATGGCTTCCCCGCTGAGGCGCGTGAATCGATTATGGAAAAGGGGTTATTACCCCAGCCGGAAGATTTCCCTGACGCTGAAGAGCGACGGTTGGCCTATGTGGCGATTACCCGCGCACGTCAGCAAGTGTGGATGCTGTTTGATAAAGATCGGCCTTCCGTTTTTGTCGAACACTTCCGCGAATTGGGCGTGCCGCTAAGTCGGAAGGCCTGAACATTACGCTTTCAGGCGGTCGGCAAGATAGCGCTGATAATCGGGGATTTGGATCTCAAACTGCTGGGCAAACATCGGTGCCTGAATAATGAAATCCGCGGTGGCGCGATTGGTCGCCACCGGGATATTCCACACGGTGGCCAGACGTAACAGGGCTTTGACATCGGGATCGTGCGGCACCGCATTTAACGGATCCCAAAAGAAGAACAGCACATCGATTTTCCCTTCGGAAATCAAAGCACCCACTTGCTGATCGCCACCCATCGGGCCGCTTAGCATGGCGTTGACGTCTAAACCGGTGTGGCGATTAATCAGATTACCTGTGGTGCCGGTGGCATAGAGCACATGCGGTTGCAGCGCGCTCTGGTTGGCTTTAACCCACTCCAGTAGCGTCGCTTTACAGTGATCGTGGGCAACGAGGGCAATGTGTTTCTGAACGTTAAGGGTACGAACGGTCTGCTCCATAGGGCTTCCTGTTTCTTCTCATGCATTAATTTTAAGGCATGAGTGTACCCCTGACATTTCAACACTATCAACTTGCGCGTAAGGTTTTCATCCAACTGATAAATCTCAGGCGTGTAGCAGCATCAAAACGCTGAAACCACTGTTGCAGATAAGGTAACTCTCCCGCATCCTGCCAGGCAAAATCGAGACTCATCTGGGCATCCGGCGCACTCACCGATTGCAGCGCAAAGCGAGGAACCGATGCCGCCTGGGCAGTACGGTTATAATTCAGCATGGCCTTTTCCAGATCGCTATCGCTACCCTGTGGTAAGCGATCGCGCACGCTGGTGATTTCATTCCCTCGTTCATCAACGAGCTGGAAATTTAGCGCCTTATCGAACGTGCTGCGTTCTCGGCGGTTGGCCAGAACGGGTAAACGAATCGCGACTGAGGTGGCGCTGGCATTGAACGTGACGATCATCGGCACCGACTGAAAATGCGTGGCATCCGCACAAGGTTTTTCAACGCGAAACAGGAATTGATGCTGCCCACGCTCCAGCTCCAGGCTGTCCGCGCCTTTCAGCAACGAGCCTGAGATTTTGCGACCATCGAGCACCAGCAAGTCGATTTCAGGATCGAGTTTGAGGGTAATGGCATGGCAGGATGCCGATACGAGTAACACGAGTAAACTCGTAACAGCCAAAGACAGCTTCATTTCAACTCCCGGAGGATGGGGATTAAGGGTGATGTGTAGCAAATTATTACATTATGGCAGTAAATTTACATTTTCACATATTTATTCGTGCTGAGGCGCAAAGTTTTTATCTGAGGGTCTTGCACTGTGTCACGCAATGGCAACTACACTCAGGCGAACGAACAAGGAGAAAAAAATGAATGATCAAACGATTCGTGATGTATTGAGCCGCACCAAACGCATTGCATTGGTAGGGGCGAGCGATCGCGCCGATCGCCCAAGCTATGGTGTGATGAAGTTTTTGCTTGATCAGGGTTATGAGGTTATTCCGGTGAGTCCAAAACTGGCGGGGCAGCAGTTGCTGGGGCAGACCGCTTACGCCACGCTGGCAGAAATTCCGGGTAAAGTGGATATGGTAGATGTGTTTCGCAATGCTGAGGCCGCGTGGGGTGTGGCGCAGGAAGCGATTGCCATTGGTGCCGATACGCTGTGGCTGCAATTGGGCGTGATCAATGAGCAGGCGGCAGTGCTAGCGCGCGATGCGGGCATGACGGTGGTGATGGATCGTTGTCCTAAGATTGAAATTCCGCGTCTGGGTATTCCGCCCATCGCGTCGTAAAGCTGAAACGGCGACCGAGGTCGCCGTTGTCATTAATGGCGCAGGCTAGGTGCCTGTAACTGCTGCCGGATGGAAGCAGCAAGTTCATCCATCGAAGGTTGCTCAGGATGCTCATACGACGTTTCACCGGCGAGTTGAATTTCAGCAACATAGGTGTGCACCTGTTCGCCTTCTTCATCTTCCATCACTACGTGATACCAGGGTGCGGCGCGCAGCGTTTCACTGGCCGCCACATCATCCTGCTCGGGTTCATCGAGCGAAAACTCCGGATCGACATCCACAATAACGCCGAGCACCCCGGAGAGACGGTGACGGACCTGCTGTCCAATGCCAAATTTACTGGTAATCATGGTGCCTCCCAAAACTGTGCCCTGTCTCTAATATGGAGGCAGGGTACAGATTTTCAAGTCACAGCACGCGGCAGGCAAAACCTTTCAGATAAAGACCTTCAGGATAGCTGGCGATCACGGGGTGATCGGCTGCCTGACGGAACTGCTCTACAAATTGTACATCACGACCCGCATCCACTGCGGCATCGGCGATAATTTTCTGGAACAGTTCGGTGGCCATCAGTCCTGAGCAAGAGAATGTCAGAAGAATACCGTTAGGATTGAGCAACTGCATCGCCAGCATATTAATATCTTTATATCCGCGGCAGGCGCCCATCAGCTGATTCTTGTTCTCAACAAATTTCGGCGGATCCATCACGATCACGTCAAACTTTTCGCCGCTGTCACGGTAGCGACGCAGCAGTTTGAAGACATCATCACGCACGAACTGTGCACGAGACAGATCGAGGCCATTGAGCTCAACGTTCTGTTTCGCCACATCCAGCGCATCCTGTGACGTATCCACGCTAATCACTTCGCGGCAGCCACCCATCAGAGCCGACACGGCAAATCCGCCGGTGTAAGAGAAGCAGTTCAGCACGCGAGCGTTTTCAGCGTAGCGGCGCGTGGCAAAACGGCTGTCACGTTGATCAAGGTAGTAACCGGTTTTATGGCCACCCTGAATATCGACCAGCAATTTCATGCCATGTTCGGTAATCGGCAGTAACGGCGGCGGCAGTTCACCAGTGACTGGGCCTTGTGTCAGTTCCAGTCCTTCTTTTTTGCGCACGACAACATCAGAACGATCGTAAATCGCGCAAGTTGGGAAGCACTGCTGTAAGGCAGAGAGAATCGCCGGGCGTTGATATTCAGCACCGGCGGACAGGAGCTGCAGCACCATAAAGTTGCCGAAACGGTCAATGGTCACGCCAGGCATGCCATCCGACTCACCGGCAATCAGGCGATAGCTATCAAGGCCATCACGTTGCGCCAACCATTTGCGCCACTGCTGCGCTTTTTCAAAAGCGCGGACAAAGAAGGCGATGTCGATTGACTCATCCTGCTGCCAGCTCCAGACGCGCGCGCGAATTTGTGACTGTGGAGAATAAGCGGCACGGGCCAGCCATTTACCATTGCTGTCGCAGACATCAATAGTTTCACCAGACTGGGCTTTACCTTCCATACGGGCAACGGCACCTGAGAACACCCACGGATGGCGGCGGAGCAGGGATTTTTCACGTCCCTTAGCGAGAATCAATCGAACGGTCATGTTTGCTATGCTTACCTGAAAAAATGAGGCGCCATTTTCCGGTGGATGGCGGCAAATTGCAACGCACAATGGGGAGATAGCCATGGCGAACACGTGCTACAAAATCTGGGTGCACGGTATGGTGCAAGGGGTAGGCTTTCGTTATTACACCCAGTCACAGGCCAATAAACTGGGCGTTACCGGTTATGCGCACAACCTGCGCGATGGCAGTGTTGAAGTGCTGGCCGCTGGCGATGAACAAAAAGTGGAGGCGCTCATCACCTGGCTGAAAGCAGGCGGGCCAACCAGTGCACGGGTCGATAAGGTGCTGGTGGAACCTCATCAACCCACGCCGATACCTACGCGATTTACCACTGGCTGATTACAGACACTTGGCGGGTTTTGGCAAACCAGCTATTTTTGTGGCTTGTTTTGCCGGACCTTCAGGGAACAGTCGGAACAGATAACGGCTATTCCCTTTTTCCTCGCCATATTTCTGCGCCATGGCTTTCACCAGCATGCGCACCGCAGGGGAAGTATTGAACTCCTGATAGAAGGCGCGCACAAAGTGTACCACTTCCCAGTGAGCCTCACTCATCACAATGGCTTCATTCTCAGCAATCACCGCAGCGAGTGCTTCGCTCCAGTCCGCACTATTTTTTAAGTAGCCTTCCGCATCGGTGGCGATCTCTTTACCGGCAAAAATCACAGTCATTCCTCACAGCATCAATCGGCGTATTGTAAGTTCGCCAACGGCTAAAAAGCAAAAACCCCGCCGAAGCGGGGTTTTGGACATTTATGTCTGCAGCTTAATCTTTGCTGGCGAAGCCTAACAGGCTCAGCAGGCTGACAAAGATGTTATACAGCGACACATACAAGCTCACGGTGGCGCGGATATAGTTGGTTTCGCCGCCATGAATGATGTTACTGGTTTCCCACAGAATCGCACCCGCTGAGAACAGGATAAACAGCGCACTGATCGCCAGATGCAGCGCTGGCAGTTGCAGGAAGATATTCGCCACGACCGCAACCAGCAGCACCACGAAGCCAGCCATCATCATACCGCCAAGGAAGGACATGTCACGACGCGTGGTCAGGACGTAGGCCGAACAGCAGAAGAACACCAGCGCCGTACCGCCCAGCGCCATGGCAATCACATCGCCCATGCCTGCCGCAAGGAAGGAACTTAGGATTGGGCCAAGGCAATAACCGAGGAAACCAGTAAAGGCGAAGGCCGCCAGAATACCTGCCGGGCTATTCGCCAGACGGTAGGTCAGGAACATCAGACCGTAAAAACCGACCAGCATCAAAATTAATCCGGGAGAGGGCAGAGCAAAAACGGTGCTGAGCGTGGCAGTGACCGCGGAGAACGCCAGCGTCAGGCCAAGTAAGAAGTAGGTATTGCGCAGCACTTTGTGGGTGCTGATCAGCGATTGCTGCTGTGACGAGCTAATTATTCTATCCATCATGCGCTCCATTATAGAGAGAGAACACCAAATATGGCCTGAGGATACGCAACGGCTACCAGACAGCAAAGTCGTTTTACCCATCTTTACGCGATAAATTGCTGTTTCACTGAGCAGAATGGTGATTTTGACAGCGAAAAAATGGATTTTGGCTGTTTTTCAGGCGAACGATTCAATCCGCGCTTTACATCGTTCGGGGGGATGTTTATAGTGCGCCTCATTGCGGAGGGGTGGCCGAGTGGCTTAAGGCAACGGTCTTGAAAACCGTCGATGGGAAACCATCCGAGAGTTCGAATCTCTCCTCCTCCGCCATCACTCTTGCAGAGTGAAGTGACAAAAAGATTTCCGGAGGGATGGCCGAGTGGCTTAAGGCAACGGTCTTGAAAACCGTCGATGGGAAACCATCCCAGAGTTCGAATCTCTGTTCCTCCGCCATATTAAAGAAGCCCGCAGAAATGCGGGCTTTTTGCTTTTCTGCGTTCCGGAATTCCGAAAAACATCCCGTTGCTTTTCAATCTGCTGCCGTTACCCGACGGCACGCGCGTTTACTGCTATATTCCATTCACGGTTTTTGTAAACATCTGGCGATTTTCCGAGGCAAGCTGGGTTACACTGTGCGGTAATTCGCTCAATGGCGAGCTAATCGTTTGAATGCCAGAGTGTTTCACTGATGAATTATGGAATAGGCACAATGATCAAGAAACTGAGTCTTTGCGCGTTGTCAGTTATCGCTGCGCTCCCGATCGGTATGTCTGCTTACGCGGCAGATGGAGATATGCAGTTACAGCAAGTGCTGATGCTGAGCCGTCACAATCTGCGCGCACCGTTAGCCAACAACGGCAGCGTGCTGGAACAATCCACCAAGAAGAATTGGCCGCAGTGGGATGTGCCCGGCGGCGAGTTAACCACCAAAGGCGGCGTGCTGGAAGTCTACATGGGTAACTATACCCGTCAGTGGCTGGCACAGCAGGGCCTGGTGGAAAGCGGCACCTGCCCGGACAGCAGCAACATCTTTGTCTATGCCAACAGCCTGCAACGTACGGTCGCCACCGCGCAATACTTCATTACTGGCGCTTTCCCGGGTTGTGATATTTCCGTGACGCATCAGGATGCGATGGGCACCATGGATCCTATCTTTAATCCGGTGATCACTGACGGCAGCGACGAATTCAATAAGAAAGCGCTGGCGGCGATGACGGCTGCGAATGAGAAGCTGGCGCTGAAACCGGCTTTCCAGCAGTTAGAAAAAATTGTTGATTACAAATCGGCACCGGCCTGTAACGGTAAAAAACAGTGTGATCTGAGCGGCGGTGACAACACCTTCAGCGCAGAAAATGGCAAAGAGCCTAACGTGAATGGACCGTTGAAAATCGGCAATTCGCTGGTTGATGCCTTCACGCTGCAATATTACGAAGGTTTCCCGGCCGATCAGGTGGCCTGGGGCCAGATTAAAACTCCTGAGCAGTGGAAATCCCTCGCGGCAATCAAAAATGGTTATCAGGATGCGCTGTTCACTTCTCCCGATGTCGCGCGTGAAGTGGCCGCACCACTGGTGGATTACATCCGCAGCCAGTTAGTGGACCAGGACAAAGCGAACGCACCGAAAGTCACGGTGATGGTGGGGCACGATTCGAATATTGCCTCACTGCTGAGCGCATTGCAGGTTAAGCCATACGAGCTGCCGGGTAACGATGAGAAGACGCCAATCGGTGGTCAGGTGGTGTTTGAGCGCTGGCACGATGCTAAAAACAACAAAGATCTGCTGAAAGTGGAATACGTTTATCAGACAGCGGAACAGCTGCGCAATGCTGATGTGCTGAGCCTGAAAAACCCGCCGAAGCGTGTCACGCTGCAACTGGCAGGCTGTGATGCCGATGCTAACGGCTACTGCAGCTGGGATCAGTTTGCTACCGCGTTGAATACTGCACTGCAGGGTACCCCGCTGCAGCCGGCTGCTCCGGCTCCAGCAGCACAGCCAGCGGCACAACCAGCGCCTGCTGCCGCCAATGACGACGCAAAAGCGAAAGCGGATCAAGCCGCTGCAGATAAAGCGGCTGCAGATAAAGCTGCAGCGGACAAAGCAGCTGCGCAGAAAGCGGCTGATGCTAAAGCCGCTGAAGAGAAAGTGAAGGCAGACAAAGCGGCTGCCCAAAAAGCCGCAGAGGATAAAGCGAAAGCTGAGAAAACCACTGCACAGAAAGCGGCGGAGGACAAAGCGAAAGCCGATGCCGCTGCAGCGCAGAAAGCGCAGTCAGATGCGACGCCAGCCAAGCCGGAAGGTGAGGCGGCAAAAGCCGCTCCCGCCAGCAACTAACGTCGCTGTAATGAAAAAACCCCGCCTCGACGGGGTTTTTTATTTCCGTTAACCGGCGACGACCACCAGTTTTTGATTCGCAAACTCCTTCAGGCCAAGATCGGACAACTCCCGTCCATAGCCTGAGCGTTTCACGCCACCAAACGGCAACTCCGCGGCGGTATCGCTTTGAGAGTTGATAAACACCATACCGGTCTCGATCTGCGATGCCATGTTGCGCCCACGCAAAATATCGCGCGTCCACACTGAACCGCCCAGACCGTAGTGCGAATCATTGGCCAGTGCGATGGCGGTGCGATCGTCAGCCACCACATAAACCTGTGCCACCGGTCCAAAGAACTCCTGGTAATAGGCGGGATTTTGCGGTGTGAGGCCAGTCAGTATCGTTGGCTGATAATAACAACCCACGCCTTCTATCACTTTTCCGCCCAGTTCAACATGCGCACCCTGCTTAACCGCATCCTCAACCTGTTTCACTAAACGGTCGCGAGCCTCTTTCGATGAAAGCGGACCCAGCGTGGTGCTTTCATCCAGTGGATCCCCCGGTTTGGCCGATTGCAGGGCCGCACTAAACTTCACCATAAACTCCGTCGCGATTTTTTCGTGCAGGATAAAGCGCTTCGCTGCGGTACATACCTGACCACAGTTACTTAATCGCGCCTGCGCGCCCTGGCGCACGGCTTCGTCAATATCGGCATCGTCCAGCACCACGAATACGTCATTGCCGCCTAACTCCAGCGTGGACTTTTTCAGATGCTTTCCGGCCTGCTCCGCCACAGCGCTACCGGCACGTTCAGAGCCCGTTAGCGCGACACCTTGCACGCGCGGATCGGCAATCAGATCGGCGACTTGTTGATTAGAGATAAACAGATTGCTCCACGCACCCTTTGGCGCACCCGCTTCTTCAACCAGTTTTTCGAAGACATCCGCACAGTGCGGCACAATATTGGCATGTTTCGCCAGCACCGGATTTCCCAATGCCAGATTTGGCGCCAGCACGCGCATCAACTGGTAATAAGGGAAGTTCCAGGGCTCGACGGCGACCACCACGCCAATCGGGTGATACTCAAGCCAGGCATCGCCCACCGTGCTGGGATAAGGTTGTGCCTGTAATAAGTGAGCCGCATGTTCGGCATAGTACCGAGCGATCTGCGCGCAGATTTTTACTTCCCCCCGGCTTTGACCAATTAACTTGCCCATCTCACGACTGGCAATCTCAGCTAATTCGTCAACGCGCTGATCAATCAAATCGGCCAGTCGGTGCAGCACCTGCAGACGTGGCTGCATATCGCCTTTACACCACGTAGAGTGGTAGAGTTCGTCAGCCGCGCTGAGTGCCTGCTGCATATAGGTGTCATCGTGATCAGGCCAGGATTTCAGCAACTGATTATTGGCCGGGTTGATGCTTTGGTAGGCTGACATAAAGGGCTCCTTGGCAGAAAAAATGACAAAGGCGGGACATGCCCGCCTGCGTGTTAAACGTTTTTACGCTCGACTGTTTTGTCGTCCCACGTCAGAACGTCCTGATCGGTCTTATCAAAAGCGCGGAGCAGCACATCGTCGCTACCTTGCTGACGCCAGATTTCTTCCGCGAGTCGTTCGTCATAATTCGCCACCTCAAAAATGGCTTCAGCAATTTCAGGTGAGGTGTGGCGCAGCGTGGCCCATTCGCCCACGTGGTGAGCTTTCGACTGTTCTGTGGCCATAAAGGTCTCCTGTTGTGGATTTATCCTAGCAGTTTTACCGCCAGTCCGGCGACGTATTGGCCCTGATAGCGGGCAATTCCCAGTTCTTCTGCTGACGGTTGGCGTGAGCCGTCACCGCCCGCAATGGTGGTGGCGCCATAAGGCGTGCCGCCGCGTACCTGAGAAATATCGAAAAGTTCTTTGGTGCCATAACCGATGGGGACGATAACCATGCCGTGATGGGCGAGGGTGGTCCAAACGGAGGTGATGGTTTGTTCCTGGCCGCCACCGGTGCCGGTAGAGGCGAACACACTGGCGAGTTTGCCGTACAGCGCGCCTGAGGCCCATAATCCGCCGGTGCGATCCCAGAAATTACGCATCTGACCGGCCATATTGCCAAAGCGGGTTGGCGTACCCACGATGATGGCGTCGTACTGGGTTAAATCTTCAGGTTTTGCTTCAGCCGCCGCCTGATTCACCTTGCCGCCCACCTGCGCAAATCTCTCCGCATCCATGCTTTCCGGTACACGAAGAATGGTGACTTCCGCACCGCTCACACTCTTTGCGCCTTCAGCCACGGCTTGCGCCATGGTTTCGATATGTCCATACATTGAGTAATAAAGCACCAAAACTTTTGCCATGGTTTTCTATCCTGCTGAGGGTGATGAGTATTCAGAAGTATAGAAGAGACTGCGTAAGGTGCCGGAAGGGAGGATAGATGGATACGTCTAGCGCTGCGCTTTTAACCCGGCTAACCGCTTGTAAGCTGGATGTTAATCTGGTTTATGATAGAAAAATAAGTGAATTATATGTTTCAAAGTATGAATATTAGCCGAATATCAGACTGGCCTGGCTATCCTTTTATCAGGTGGCGCGAATACTCCGCCGCCTTGCTTTTCACCACATTGGATGAAAAGGCCTAACCACAGATGCTCAATCCCTGGAGGAAATGATGGCACAACATCGTGGAGGATCAGGCAATTTCGCGGAAGATCGCGAGAGAGCCGCGGAAGCCGGTCGTAAAGGCGGAAAAAATAGCGGCGGTAATTTCAGGAATGACCCGCAACGCGCTTCCGAAGCAGGTGAAAAAGGGGGACGCAGTCGCAGCAAGAAATAATGTGATTGTGTTTGATCCCCCCCTCCGCCGGGTTCTCCCGGCGGTAACAAAGATTGCTTTTCCCCTCCTGACCAGGCAAAAATGATCGCCAATCGATTATTGTGGTGCGTTATGTCTGCTTCAAATTCCCGTCTCAGCCTGCGTATTACGCGTCAGGAACTCGTTCTCATCTTCATTACCATGGTTTGGGGTGGCACCTTTTTGGTGGTGCACCGGGCGATGGCACATTCCGGTCCCTTTTTCTTTGTGGGGCTGCGCTTTGCCACGGCATCGTTATTGCTGGCCTTTTTCTTCCGCCGTTATCTGAGGCACATGACATGGCTCGAAGTGAAAGCCGGTGCGCTGATTGGCCTGTCGATTGCGGGTGGCTACGGCTTACAAACCTGGGGGATGCAAACCATCTCCAGCAGCCAGTCGGCGTTTCTGACCGCGCTATATGTGCCGGTGGTACCGTTACTGCAATGGGTATTTCTGCGCCGTCCGCCAGGGTTAATGGCATGGATTGGCATTATGCTGGCGTTTACCGGTTTAGTGCTGGTGGCCGGGCCACAAGACGGTAGCCTGACGTTGAACGCGGGCGAGATAGCGACGTTACTCAGTACACTGGCGATTGCGGCTGAAATTATTCTGATCAGTCGCTTTGCAGGCCAGGTTGATGTGCGTCGCGTGACGCTGATCCAACTGATGGTCGCATCGGCTTGCGCTTTTGTCTTTATGATCCCTAATGGCGAATCGGTCCCAACGATCTCAACGCCATTGCTATTGAGTGCGCTGGGTCTGGGTGCGGCCAGTGCACTGATTCAGGTGACAATGAACTGGGCGCAGCGCAGCGTGTCACCGACGCGGGCTACGGTGATTTACGCCGGTGAACCGGTCTGGGCAGGGGTGGTTGGACGGATTGCGGGTGAACGTTTACCGGCCGCTGCCTTGTTGGGCGGTGTGCTGATCGTTTGTGGGGTGATCGTCAGTGAGTTACGACTTCGCCGCAAGAAAGCGGTGCCTGAGCAGGCACCGCTGGAGCCTTAAGGATGCTGTCGTGCCGCCTGGTTTGCCAGCGCGGCACCCCGACGTTTAAGAATGGCATTAAGAATAATGGCACCGAAGGTCGCGGTGCCAATTCCGCCAATGGTAAAACTGCCGATCTTTAAAGCAAAATCGCCAGCACCCAGCACTAACGTGGTGGCCACCATGATCAAATTGCCGTTCTGACTGAAATCAACGTTGTTTTGCACCCAGATCCGCGCACCTGCCACGGCAATTAAACCGAATACCACAATAGAGGCACCGCCAATCACCGGGCCGGGAATGGTATGGATCAAGGCACCAAACTTCGGTGAAAAGCCGAGTATCAGCGCAATCACTGCTGCCGCGACAAACGCCAGTGTCGAATAGACTTTGGTGACCGCCATTACGCCAATATTCTCGGCGTAAGTTGTCACGCCGCTGCCTCCCATCGAACCTGACAGCATGGTGGCGAGGCCATCCCCGACAAACGCACGTCCCATCCAGGGATCAAGATTGCGTCCCGTCATACCGGCGACGGCTTTAATATGCCCAAGATTTTCAGCCACCAGAATGATGGCGACAGGGGCAATCATCACTATCGCCTGCATATCAAATACCGGCGCGGTGGTGTGTGGTAAACCAAACCAGGGCGCACTGGCGACACCGCTAAAATCGACTGGCTTACCGAGGCCAAACACATTGGTGAGCAAGGCGTAGATCGCCCAGGCGACAATCAGGCCAACCAGAATCAGCAAGCGCTGAACCAAACCGCGTGTGAAGACCGCGACCACGCCAATGCACAGCACGGTCATGACGGCCATCCAGCTATCGAACATTGATGCTGATACGCCATGGACAGCAATTGGTGCCAGGTTCAGGCCAATTGCCATCACCACTGCACCCGTGACGACAGGGGGCATGAGCCGCTCAATCCAATCCGTACCCACCTTCATAACGATCAGGCCAATGAAGGTATAAAGCGCGCCGCAGGCAATGACGCCGCCTAACGCCAGCGACAGATTAGGGTTCAATCCCTGGCCGTTGAATCCGGTCACCGCGATAATCACCCCGACAAAGGCGGCGCTGGATCCAAGATAACTCGGCACGCGTCCGCCAGTGACCACAAAGAACAGCAGCGTGCCGATACCGGAAACCAGAATCGCCAGGTTGGGGTCGAGTCCCATCAACAACGGCATTAGCACCGTCGCGCCAAACATTGCTACAGCATGCTGCAGGCCCATGACAAACGTCTGCCCGAACGGCAGGGTTTCATCCGGTGCAATCAGCCCATCTTCGGTCATGGCTGACTTTTTCTGCCAGCGGGGGAACCAGGAATTCGCCATCGTTTTCTCCAGGATATCGGTGGAACCGGACCGCGCAGAGCGGCGTTAGCGGGCGTCCTGCCGTAAAAGGTGATGATATCCACGGTCAAACCACGCCAGGCCATGGGAATCATCGTTACGTACCAGCGCAAGTGCTTCACACATCAAAACGTCGTGTGTGCCAACACTGACCACCTGGGTGATTTTGCAATCGAACGACACGGTGGCACCCTCCAGCAGCGGTGAACCGCTGGCCAGCGTGTGCCAGTTAGCCGCAGCAAAACGCTGTTCCATCGGCGTCTTCCCGCCAAACAGTGTCGAAAGATCTTCATGACCGGCCGCCAGGGTGTTGACGCACAGATAGCCATTGTCCCGAAAGGTCGGCCAGACTGAGGCCGAACGATTCAGACACACCAGCAAAGTGGGCGGCGTATCCGTCACGCTACAGACAGCAGATGCGGTGAATCCGGCGCGACCAGCCGGACCGTCGGTGGTGATGATATTCACCGCCGCGCCCAGTCGTGCCATGGCTTGGCGGAAAGCATCGCGATCTACATTCGGTACCAGCGGCAGCTCAAGCACACTCATGGTTTCACTCCTCTGTTCAACTGGCGGCGCGCTGTGCAGGAGCAGCCGTTTCGGCCAGCCACCCCAGCAGCAGAGCGTTAAACTTATCGGCATCGGTCACGCTCATCGCGTGCCCGCCCCACGGCATCTCAATCAGACTGCCATTCGGCAGCGCCTGGGCCAGTTGTGGAGAGCAGCTCCACGGCACCAGCAGATCGTCCTGGCTACAAATGGCTAACACAGGCTGATGAATCCGCGCCGCATGCGTACGGAAATCACTGTTCATTAATACATGCAAGCGGCGCAGCAGATTTTCCATGCCCTGAAAATGGGTCACGTGATGGGCATCTTCAGCGGTGATGCGCGCCTGATGGCGCGCCAGCCATTCAGCCGGATAGAGGAACAGTGGCTGCGCTCGCACGAAGGCTTCAACGCCTACGTTGAGCAGGAGATCCTGCCGCACCTGGAAGCAGCGTTGCGTATGAGGATCCAATGAGAGCCAGCCATTAATCACCACGACGCGGCCGACACGATCGGGATAATCCAGCGCCAGCTGCAGGCCAATCAGGCCACCCAGTGCGTGGCCAATAATGTCGTAATGGTGAATATCATGCTGCGCCAGTAGCTCAGCCAGTTCGGCGGCCATCATCGCCATGCTGTAGCCTTCAGGCAGCGTATCGGCACTGCGACCGGTACCGCGCTGATCGTAAGTTACCACGCGATAATGGGGAGCGAGCGCCGCCAGCTGGGGTTGCCAAAAGCCCGCCACGCCACCCAGGCCGGACGACAGCACCAGTGTTGGCGCGTCGGCAGCGGTTAAACCATGAATCTCAAGGTGCATTACGCCTCCTGCGGCCCGATGTGCGCGACGCTGGCAATTTCAATCAGCGCATCTGGTTTAACCAATCCACACTGAATGCAAAAGCGCGCGGGTTTGTCGCCGGGGAAATACTCGGCGTAGACCTGGTTAATCGCGGCGTAATGGCTCCAGTCGGTGAGGAAAATAGAGTTGAAAGTGACGTCACTCATGCTGCCACCGGCGGTCTCGATCACCTTTTTGATGGTTTCCAGTACGTGTCGGGTTTGTGCCGCGGCATCGCCGACGTGGACGACATTGTTACTGGCATCGAACGGTAGCGTGCCTGACACGTACACCACGCCATCGGCCAGGGTTCCTGGCACAAAGGGCGCAATCGGGGTGCCGCTTCCGGCAGGAATAATCACACTTTTAGGCATCGTCGCAGTTCCTTATCGTTATGGTTTTGCAGGTGAGATGGACCCTAAGCTTTCAGAGCTTCACAAAAAGTGTCCGTGTCGCTAACCCAGCCAAAGAAGGTTTCGATGTTGAAAATCGCCGCTTGTTGGGCAAATGCCGGTCCGGCCTGATAAGTGGCGTCTTCCAGCACCACGCCAAAATATTCGAGGAAGAAGCCATCGCGCAGTGTCGACTCAACGCACACGTTGGTGGCAATGCCGGTGAACACCAGGTGGCGGATACCGCGGCTGCGCAGC
This sequence comes from Pantoea sp. JGM49, assembly GCF_018257655.1. NCBI lineage: Bacteria > Pseudomonadati > Pseudomonadota > Gammaproteobacteria > Enterobacterales > Erwiniaceae > Pantoea > Pantoea sp. JGM49. The sequence continues at coordinate 38,153 of NZ_JAERJM010000001.1, forward strand.
ATGCTATCGAGTGGCGTATTGAAGAAGCCACTGTAGCGCGGTTTGGGCAGCACGATGTCTCCTGCCTGCGGCACCAGTTCATCCACCAGCGCATAATCCCAGCCGCCTTTCGACAGGAGCGTGCCCTGTAACTCCGGGCGCTTACGCATGGTTTTCAGTGCATTCGATTTATGGAAGTTAGGCGAGCCGGCATCACCCGCTTCAACGTACTGGTCATCCCAGCCGTTCTGGAACCAGATAATCTGCATGCCAGCGGCGCGCGCCGCGGTTACCGCCTGATGAATTTTGGCGATCACTGGCTTTGTGGCGGAGACATCAAAACCAGCAAGATCCAGATAACCCCCTTCGGTGGCATAGGCATTCTGCATATCGACGACGATCAAGGCGCTTTGCGTCGGCGGCAGTGCAATCGCTTCTGGTCGGGCGGGCAGGGTGATATTGGGCAAACTCGACGTATGGGCGCAAGTCACGGTACTCATCAGGCAACCTCCTTCTGCGAAGTGATAACGTTTTGACGACACTGCATTAATGGCTGGATACGCTCACCGAAATCTTCAATGCCTTGCAGGAAGTCATCGAAGGTCAGAAGCACGCCCTGTGTGCCGTCAACCTCGGCAACTTCATCCAACATTCGTGCCACATTGGCGTATGAACCCACCAGGGTGCCCATATTGATGTTCACGGCTGATGTGGGATCGGCCATCTGACGCACGTTGGTGTCGCTGCCGGACTTGGTATCCTGCTGACTTTGTGTGGTGAGCCAGGCGAGCGCTTCTTCATCAGCACCCGCTTTGTAATGCTCCCATTTGGCGCGTGCGGCTTCGTCGCTTTCGGCAGCAATGATCATAAACAGCACATAGGAACCGACATCCCGTCCGGCTTTATCTGCTGCGACTTTCATGCGGCTGGCGGTCGGGGCGAAGGCGGTAGGCGTATTGACCCCTTTACCGAAACAGAAGTTGTAATCGGCATGCTGCGCGGAGAACGCCATGCCGGCATCGCTCTGACCGGCGCAGATCACCTTCATCGGTTTCTGCGGTTGCGGGCTCACGCGGCAGTCGTTCATGGTGAAAAATTCACCCTTGAAGTCACTCTGACCGGTGCCCCATAAATCGCGCAGCACGGTGACGTACTCGGTGAGGTATTGGTAACGGCTGGAGAAGTATTCATCACCCGGCCACAATCCCATCTGTTCGTATTCGGGTTTCTGCCAGCCGGTGACCAGATTGACACCGAAACGACCATTGGAAATCGAATCGATGGTGGCGGCCATGCGCGCCACAATTGCTGGGGGCAGCGTCAGAGTGGCTGCCGTGGCATAGATTTCAATCCTTGAGGTCACCGCCGCGAGCCCCGCCATCAATGTGAAGGATTCGAGATTGTGATCCCAGAATTCGGTTTTACCCCCGAAGCCGCGCAGTTTGATCATCGAGAGCGCAAAGTCGAAGTGATAATGCTCGGCCTTCAGCACAATCTCTTTATTCAGTTCAAAAGTCGGTTTGTACTGCGGCGCATGGGTGGAGATGAGCCAGCCATTATTGCCAATCGGGATAAATACGCCAATTTTCATGTGAAACCTCTCTGCATTGAACGGGCATTGCTCTACGCGCTGCACTGCTTCCTGCACGCATCCTGCGAGCGGCGCTCAGTCACAAAACTGCAAAGCCTGTGCCACATTTTTAAATACCTTGTACAACAATGTGTTAAAACCCATGGAAGGATGAAAGTGGAGTGGTTGGTCTAAATCAGACCGTTTGGTCAAAACTTTTTGCACGTTTTTCATGCGCACGGTGGTCAAAAAAGGTGCAGGGAGAGCGATTAGGCAGGAAAGAGGGGCTTTGTTATGATGCGAACAGGCAGGATTGAGGAGGTAACAGTGTGAAAAGCGATGAAAAACAACCGGGCCGACGTTCACGTGCCGTTGCCGCAAAACGGGCTGCGATACTGGAAGCGGCGTTAAGCTTCTTCTCGCAGTTCGGTATTCACGGTACCAGCCTCGATAAAGTGGCAGAGCGTGCCGACGTCTCCAAGACCAATTTGCTTTACTACTATCCCTCAAAAGAGGTGCTGTATATCGCGGTTCTGAAGGAGATCCTTGATGTCTGGCTGGCTCCACTGCGCGCACTGCGCCACGATCAGGACCCACTGACCGCCATTCGGAAATATATCCGTCTTAAGCTGGAGGTGTCGCGCGATCACCCGCAGGCCTCGCGCTTGTTCTGTCTGGAAATGCTCCAGGGTGCGCCGTTACTCAAAGGTGAACTGGCCGGGGATTTAAAAGCGCTGGTGGATGAGAAGGCGGCGATCATCGAGCAGTGGATTGCGGAAGGGCGGTTAGCCGGGGTGCAGCCGCAGCATCTGTTTTTCCTGCTGTGGGCCACCACGCAACATTACGCGGATTTTGCGTCACAGGTTGAGGCGATCACCGGCCAGACCCTGAGTGACCCGGAATTTTTCGAGCAAACGCTGGAGAATGTACAGCGCATGATTATTGAAGGGATCCGCGTGCGTTGATCCCGCTTTAACCAGGAGAGTGCATGGATTCGCTATCACAACTGACGTTGGGCGCGGCGGTCACCGTCGCGGTGATGGGCAAGCGCGTGCCGCTATGGCAATCGGCGCTGGTGGGTGCGATTGCCGGCACCTTGCCCGATCTGGATGTGTTTATCGATCATGGCGATGCGATTCGCAATATGACGCTGCATCGAACTGAGAGTCATGCGCTGATATGGCTCACGCTAGTTGCGCCTCTGCTGGCCTGGCTGATCGCAGGTGCAACACGCAGTCGCTCCCACTGGCGCGGCTGGTGTCTGGCAATTTGGCTGGCCCTGATCACGCATCCGTTGCTTGATCTGACAACAGTGTACGGCACGCAGCTGGGGTTGCCGTTTACCGATTTCCCCTACGCGATTGGCAGCATGTACATCATCGATCCGTTGTATACCTTGCCGTTGCTGATCGCGCTGGGGGTGGCGCTATGGCGGCGTGATGGAGTCGGACTGCGCTGGAATCAGGCGGGTTTGCTGATCAGTACGCTGTATCTTGGCTGGAGCATGGTGGTGCAGGGCGTGGCGACGCAGCATATCGATCGTGATTTAACTGATCAATCCATCAAGCCGCAGCAGGTGCTGGTGACGCCAACGGCATTTAATACCCTGGTGTGGCGAACCGTGATTATGACCCCCGATCGTTACGGTGAGGCCTATTGGTCACTGTTGTCACCCGATCGAGCACTGGAAATTCATTGGCACCCGCGCAACCCGCAACTGTTCGATGCGTTTAAAGGTGACTGGTATGCCGAGCGGGTGGCGTGGTTCAGCCATGGTTTTTACGCCATGCGCCAGCAGGGTGAAGAGACCTTGATTTCGGATTTAAGGATGGGGGAAGCACCCAATTACACCTTCACCTTCAATCTGGGATCGGCACATGTTCCCGAACCGGCACCAGAAAGGGAGCCTTCTGTGCGACCTTCACTGGCGCAGGCATGGCATAAATTACGCGAAAGGTTATAAAAAAAAAAGCCCCGAGCATTCGGGGCTTTTTGTCGGCAGTGCTATCAGGCTTTACGACGACGTAACAACCAGCCCATGGTGAGAATGACGAACCACAGCGGCGTGACCATCAACGCCTGACGAGTATCATCCTGCAAGGTCAGCAAGACAATTACAAAGGCGAAGAACGCCATGCACACCCAGCACATCAGCTTGCCCAGCGGCATCTTGAACTTCGACTCAGCGTGACGTTGCGGATGCTGTTTGCGGTAAGCCAGGTAGCTGCACAGGATGATGGTCCAGACGAACATAAACAGAATCGCCGATACCGTGGTGACCATGGTGAATACCGTCATCACATCGGGGATCAGGTAAATCAGCGCAACGCCGCACAGTAGGCAGAAGCAGGAGAAAAACAGCCCGGTGGTGGGAACCGCGCGTGCCGACAGGCGGCCAAATGCTTTGTGTGCCACGCCTTGTTCTGCCAAACCGTACAACATACGGCTGGTGGAGAAAATGCCACTGTTAGCGGATGATGCAGCAGAAGTCAGCACCACGAAGTTAACGATGCTGGCGGCGGCGGGTAATCCGATCAGCACAAACATCTCAACGAAGGGGCTGCGGTCCGGCATGACCTGATTCCACGGCGTCACCGCCATGATCACCAGCAGTGCCAGAACGTAAAACATAATGATACGCACCGGAATAGCGTTAATCGCACGTGGCAGCACCTTGTGCGGATCTTTGGTTTCCGCTGCGGCCGTGCCGACTAACTCAATGCCGACGAAGGCAAACACCGCAATCTGGAAGCCAGCAAAGAAGCCGCTCAATCCTTTCGGGAACATACCACCGTGATCCCAGATATTGCTCAGGGCTGCCGCGCTGCCGCTGGGCGAAGGATAATGCATGCTCACCAGCACGATGCCAGTCACGATCAGGGCAACAATCGCCACGATTTTAATAATCGCGAACCAGAACTCCATCTCACCAAACAATTTCACCGTCGCAATATTGAGTGCCAGGAACACAAATATACACAGCAGTGCACTCATCCAGATGGAGAAGTCGGGGAACCAGAGTTGGAAATAGGCACTAATGGCCACCACATCGGCAATGCCCGTCACCACCCAACAGAACCAGTAAGTCCAGCCGGTAAAATAGCCCGCCCACGGGCCGAGTAAATCGGCGGCAAAATCGCTGAAGGATTTATATTCGAGATTAGAGAGCAGCAATTCGCCCATTGCGCGCATCACGAAGAACAGCATAAAGCCGATGATCATATAAACGAAAATGATCGAGGGGCCGGCCAGGCTGATAGTTTTACCTGAGCCCATAAACAACCCGGTGCCGATCGCGCCACCGATGGCAATCAGTTGGATATGGCGGTTATGTAGATTACGCTGGAGCTTATCGGGCTGCTCGGCCTCGATAAGCGCCTCTTTGGATTGATCAACCATAAATATATCTTTCCTGTTTTGATGTTGTGTCAGCTCTACTGGCTGTTAGATAACGTGCCGTTTGATAGGGCAAGTGGCATAAGATAGTGGAAAGGTTGCAACTCTCGGTAATTGTTTTTTTACAATTGTGACCTTTTGCGGGGTTTACTCTGTCAGTAAATATTTACATGGCATAATCCACGGTGAATTTGCGTAAATCTTCAGCAATTAAGCCTTTTCTGCGTTATCTCTCCATTTTGCCACCTACACTTACGTCTTCTTTTTATGAGTAAACGTGAGGTGTGATGCGCGCATTATTAGCGATTGCTCTGTTGGCATTATGTGGCTGGTGGAGTTTGCCGTGGCTGAAAACGCATCTGCCGCCACAGTGGAATCCATTTACACCGCTGTCGGTGACTGACCCTCCAGGATGGATGATGCGCTACAAATTGCAGCGCCTGGGTCACGATCCTGCGGCATGTATGGCGGTGATGCATCGAGCCAGTCAGCAGGGGTGGGTACAATTTCGCGCCGTGCCAGCACTGCAAGGTGATTGCCCTATTGACCAGCCTTTGCGCGTGAGTGGTTTTGGTGAAGTGACATTGAGCAGCAGCTTTCTTGCCAGTTGCCCGATGGCGGTGAGCAGCACAATGTTTGTCCTCAACAGCACTCACGCCCTTCAGCAGGCAGGTATCAACAGCCCGATTCGGCGAATCACCCACGTCGGCAGTTACGCCTGTCGAAATATCTATCATCGCCAGCAGGGGCGTTTAAGCGAGCATGCAACAGCAGATGCATGGGATGTGACTGGGTTTCAGCTTGCAGATGGACGCTGGCTGCAGGTGGCAAAAAACTGGCATCAACCTGAGGATGCGGCTGCAGGGCTTCGCGCTTTATGGCACAACGGCTGTGCGACCTTTGGTAATGCGTTAGGACCGGATTACAACGCCGCGCATGCCGGACATTTTCACCTGGGGATGCGCGGCGCCGGATACTGTCGTTAGTCAGACGGCGGGATTAAGCCCTCGTTTTATCAGGAAATGATTAGCGGGCCAGGAGAATAGAAAACCGATGATCATGGCCAGTTGTAACATAAACCAGAAAGCCACCAGCAATGGATTGATTTGTTGGTTGAGAACAAATTTTAGTGCCAGTGCCATAAAGATAAAAATACCTAATTGATAAATCAGCAGGGGAAACGTTTCGGTTTTAAACGCTAATAATAACGCCCGGCCAAATGAACGTTTTTCACGTTGACGGATAGCCAGGAACTGGAAAAATAAACCCACCACCAGAGAAACTATCAAGCAAATAATTGCCTGCATCCAGAGCGTTGGCATAATGGCGAACTGATTTAGCAAGGTGATTATTGGTAGGGTCATTATGTCGCCAAATATACAGGCCGCGGCAGATAATGAGGTGGAAATAAATATTGTTTGCCAGCTGGCATTACTCTGAATTTTTTGTGGAACCAGCAGCGCAAGTTTTACCTGACGTGAAGGTTTACGGCCCAGATACCACCAGGCTAACCATCCGATGAACGGCATATAGAGGCCGGTCAGCGGCCAGATGATATTCATGATTGCCACCGGATGCGGGTGACGGAAAAGATCTTTTAAGATCATCAGCGCTGTACAACCGCCCAGTACAAGGAAAGGTAATGCCAGTTGGTTCATCATAGTCAGCCCCGTTATGATGCTCGAATACGCATGACAATGCGCCAGTATGGGTGAGGGCGCAACGTCTTCCCCTGAAAAGTCCACAGCGTCATCCCCCGCACATCCTCTAAGCGTAGCTGGAAAAGAGGGTGACGGAAATCACGTTATACCGCTCACTACAGAAATCACTGGGATTAAGAATGAACCGAATAGCCGTCGTCCCACAAATACCGCTATTACTCTCAGTAACCGCTTTCAAAGTGAGTGATTTTAGTTAATGACGATGCTAAAAATTTATCAATCTAATGATGATTTTCGATGAATAGGGTGATTGAAACTCCTTCGGAAAAATCCTATTCTAATAAGGAAGGAGGATTAAAGTTGTGAAGCTGTTGGCAAAATGTATCTGTTTTCAGTTCCCCATAATGGTAACGCGTTGACAACAGGATAGTTATGATTGTTACCCCGCGGGCTGCTCTCATTTCAATCAATATTTTTTCTCTAGTTAATTTATTTTTTGTGTTAATCAGAACGAATAACAAGTTAAAGCGTGAAACAACGCTGAGGCAATAATGACGACCGATAATTATTTCGTCTGGCGTGGCGAAACTGAAAATGAATTTCAGGCGCTGACGGAAGTGATTCAAGTAAAAACGCTATTACAAAAACACATTGAAGCGATGGGTTTCGATTCATTCGCTTTCCTGGTTCAACATCCCGTGCCTTTTACCCGGCCGCGCGTGTTTTTGTTCAGTACTTACCCGGAAAGCTGGGTTAAGCGCTATGAAAGCGAAAATTATTATGCTGTCGATCCGGTGCTGTTGCTTTGTCAGCGGCCGGGACGAGGCGTGGAATGGACGCGGGATTTATTTACCGGTGCCGGTAATTTATGGGCTGAAGCGAATGCGGCAGGGCTCAACAGCGGCTTTTCTTGTTCGGCAATGGCGCCAAATCGTGCCATTGGTATATTATCTATAGCATCAGCGCTTCACAGTCAGACTCAACACTTACGCGTTCAGCTAGAGGTGAAACTGCACCTTCTGGCGGAACTGAGTTTGCGCGTGCTGGAGCGGCTAAATGATAGTTCAATGGCGGTTTTATCTAACGATTTTAGTCAACGCGAACTGGAAATTTTGAAATGGACAGCGGAAGGAAAAACTTCTGCGGAAATTTCACTGATTTTAGCGATTTCAGAACATACGGTGAATTTTCACCAAAAGAATATGCAAAAGCGTTTTAATGTTTCCAATAAAACGCAGATTGCGTGTTATGCGGCGGCAATTGGCCTGATATAGCAAAAAGGCAACTACTAATTTTAGTAGTTCCCACTCTTTAGTCAGTTGTCTACCCTGCGCCGGAACTTTGCCAGGCTGGCGCAAAGAAATCATTGCAAACATGGGGATGTCAGGGGCGCATGATGAAAGTAATTCAAACACAGCTTAAGGATATGCCGTCCTCTCTGTTGGCAGAATTAGGAACGTATCGCTATAGCGTTTTTGCGCGGGGTGAAGGTTGGTCTATCCCGCCGCGCTTAAGTACGCCCGGACAGGAGTATGATCGCTTTGATCGCTCCGATGTCACCTGGATGATCGCCTGGAATGCGCGCCAGGGGATTTGCGGCTGTGCACGTTTGTTGCCCTGGCATGAACCAGAAGTGCCTGAAGGCATGGTGCTGCCGTTCGATCAGGAAAAAGTCTGGGAAATGTCACGCTTTTCAGCACGCCTTGAGGTGGATGCAGAACTGCCACTGACGATTTTGTGGCATGCGGTGCAGTTGGCGGAACTCAGCGGTATGGAGTACCTGATCAGCTCAGCAACGCCGATGCTGGAAAAAATGTTTGAGCAGCACCACGTCGTGTACGAACCTTTATCACCCGGGTTGATTCAATCTGAGGATAATCTGTTTGCCATTCGTATTCCGGTTCATCAACCGGCACTGGCGGACAAGTATCGTGGCACACGCCGGTTTAGTCCGGAAGAGGTGCTGCCGTCACTGGGTGTTTCAGTGAACTGGCAGTCGCACAGTTGACCACCCCGCGCATTGCGCGGGGCTTCACCGCTTACTGACGGTAGGCGGTTTTAATCTGACGAATGGTGTTGCTGAACACTTCCGCCTGCGGCTTATCCGCTAACGCGCTTTGCACATAGCGCTCCATGTTAATGATCACCTTACCGGCATCCGCCTGACCCATCCCTTTCAGAATCAGCGTCACCATCATTTTCAGGCAAGCGACTTCATCGGCCAATGCCTGGGTATCCCGCGATGTTGAAAAGTCTTCATCACTCATCTTTGACTCCTTGGTGGTGTTACTGAATGTAGACACAATATCTGTGTGTAAAAAACAGAGTATATCATATGGTTGAATGAGGAATTTATCCCAGGCGAAGCGGTGGAGATTAAACCTACATTAAATGGATGTTTGCGTTATTAACAGGCAGGAAGAATCAGGCGTTGAAGTTATTTTTATTAAGCAAAGCTCAGCGGTCAATGAAAAGAGCATAAATTATAACATAATGATATTAGTCACAATTTCACATTTTAATTCTTGCATGCTAAGCGTTTCACTCAAAAGATATCTGGGATTGAGCTTAATTTGATGTGTATCATTTCATTTGAGATTTATCTGCGTAGCCAGATGTTTTTTCCCCGGCAAACCCGGTAAGATGGCCCTCCTGAAATATATTTTTCCCCTCACTAACCTGCGGAGTACGTCCCGTTGATCAGTCTGCTTCTTGTTGATGACCATGAACTGGTACGCGCCGGTATTCGCCGCATACTGGAAGATATGAAGGGATTGGTAATTGCCGGGGAAGTGGCTTGTGGTGAAGACGCGGTGAAATGGTGCCGCAGCAATCCGGTCGACGTGGTGCTGATGGACATGAATATGCCGGGCATCGGCGGTCTGGAGGCCACGCGAAAAATTGTGCGCTTCAATCCTGACATCCGCATTATTATGCTGACCATCCATACCGAAAATCCGCTGCCGGCAAAAGTAATGCAAGCCGGTGCGGCGGGTTATCTGAGCAAAGGTGCGGCCCCGCAGGAAGTGGTGAGTGCGATTCGTTCGGTGCACTCAGGCCAGCGCTATATCGCATCAGATATTGCGCAGCAAATGGCGCTTAGCCAAATCGAGCCGCAAAAAGCCGAATCGCCCTTTAGCTGTTTGTCGGAAAGGGAATTGCAGATTATGCTGATGATCACCCGAGGGCAAAAGGTGACGGAAATTTCCGAGCAGCTTAATCTCAGCCCGAAAACCGTTAACAGTTACCGTTATCGTATGTTCAGTAAGTTGAACATCAGTGGCGACGTAGAGTTAACGCATCTGGCCATTCGACATGGTCTCTATAATGCGGAGCCGTTAATCAGTAGTGAGTGACGTTTTCAATTCCAAAACCTTTCTTAGCACCGTGACCAGTCAGCCCGGCGTCTACCGTATGTATGACGCGACAGGCACGGTGATCTATGTCGGTAAAGCGAAAGACCTCAAAAAGCGCCTGACCAGTTATTTCCGCACTCAGGTGGGCAGCCGAAAAACCGAAGTCCTGGTCAGTAACATCCAAAACATCGACGTGACGGTGACGCATACCGAAACCGAAGCGTTGCTGCTTGAACACAATTACATCAAGCTCTATCAGCCTCGCTATAACGTGCTGCTGCGTGATGATAAATCCTATCCCTATATATTTCTGAGTGCAGACGCGCATCCGCGACTGGCGATGCATCGTGGTGCCAAACACGCGAAAGGGGAATACTTTGGGCCTTTCCCTAATGGCTATGCGGTGCGTGAAACCCTGGCGCTGTTGCAGAAAGTGTTCCCGATTCGACAGTGTGAAAACAGTGTTTATCGCAACCGCTCTCGCCCCTGTTTGCAATATCAGATTGGCCGTTGCCTTGGGCCGTGTGTAGCGGGTTTGGTCAGCGAAGATGAGTATGCGCAGCAAACCGATTACGTGCGGCTGTTTCTCGCCGGTAAAGATGATCAAGTAATCAACCAACTGGTCAAACGCATGGAAGAGGCCAGCTATGGATTGCGCTTCGAAGAAGCGGCGCGTCTGCGCGATCAGATTCAGGCGGTACGACGCGTCACAGAGAAGCAGTTTGTCTCCAATCAGGGGGATGACCTTGATGTGATGGGGGTGGCATTCGACGCCGGTATGGCTTGTCTGCACGTGCTGTTTATTCGGCAGGGCAAAGTGCTGGGTAGCCGCAGTTATTTCCCGAAAGTGCCTGCTGATACCGATCTCACCGAAGTGGTGCAAACCTTTGTCGGCCAGTTTTATCTGCAGGGGAGTGAAGCACGCACTTTGCCAGCTGATATTCTGCTGGACTTCAGTCTGCCCGAACGTGAGTTGCTGGCCGATTCCTTGAGTGAATTGGCCGGCCGCAAGGTCAATATTCAAAGCAAACCGCGCGGCGATCGGGCACGCTACCTTAAACTGGCGCGCACCAATGCGGCCACCGCTTTGACCACTAAACTGTCTCAGCACTCCACTATTCAGCAGCGACTAGCGGCGCTGGCCGTCTTTCTCGAACTCGACAGCATCAAGCGCATGGAGTGTTTCGACATCAGTCACACCATGGGTGAGCAGACGATAGCTTCGTGTGTGGTCTTTAACCGCGATGGACCGCAGCGTTCGGATTACCGCCGCTATAACATTGAAGGCATCACGCCCGGCGACGATTACGCCGCGATGAACCAGGTATTACGTCGTCGTTATGGTAAAGCGCTGGAGGAGGACAAAATCCCTGATGTGATTATCATCGATGGCGGTAAAGGCCAGCTGGCACAGGCGAAACAGGTGTTCGCAGAGCTGGATGTGCCCTGGGATAAAGATCATCCCATTCTGCTGGGCGTGGCAAAAGGCACTGACCGTAAAGCGGGTCTGGAAACGCTGTTCTTTGAAGCGGAAGGCGAGGGCGTTTCGTTGCCGCCAGATTCGCCTGCACTGCATGTCATTCAACATATTCGTGATGACTCTCACAATCATGCAATTTCGGGGCACCGGAAAAAACGCGCCAAAGTGAAGAACACCAGTGCGCTGGAAAGCATTGAAGGGGTAGGGCCAAAACGGCGTCAACAGCTGCTTAAGTACATGGGGGGCCTGCAACCCCTGATGAATGCCAGCGTGGATGAGATCGCTAAAGTGCCGGGGATTTCCTTCGCGCTGGCGGAAAAAATCTACTACTCGCTGAAACACTAGCATTGAAACAGGGGGGGCAATGTAGGAACATACGTTAAATTCTACTCACACCAGACAGTTACTGGCATATGCAATTTAACATTCCGACGTGTCTTACCCTGTTCCGAGTTGTACTGATTCCATTCTTTGTGCTGGCATTTTATCTGCCTTTTCAATGGGCACCTTTTGCCACTGCATTGATCTTTGTGGTTGCCGCCGTGACTGACTGGTTTGATGGTTTTCTTGCCCGCCGCTGGAAACAAACTACGCGTTTTGGCGCTTTCCTCGATCCCGTGGCTGACAAAGTGATGGTGGCCATTGCGTTGGTACTGGTCGCCGAGTATTTCCACGCCTGGTGGATTACCTTACCGGCAGCAACCATGATTGCGCGCGAAATTATTATCTCAGCCTTACGTGAGTGGATGGCGGAGATTGGTAAGCGCAGCAGCGTGGCGGTTTCCTGGATTGGCAAAGTGAAAACCACGGCGCAGATGTTCTCCCTGTTCGCCTTGCTGTGGCGTCCAGACGCAACCGTAGTGGGCGTGGGCGTGGTGGCACTGTATATCGCCGCGGTGCTGACCTTCTGGTCAATGTTCCAATATTTAAGCGCCGCACGCGGTGATCTGCTCGATAGCTGATCGATGCGATTTAAAAAGCAGCAAACGGACGCGCTGTGTGGATAATTCTATTGACTCATTGCGTCAGATAAGTAGAATGCATCGCATCGAACGGCAGCGAGTCTGCAAGAAGCTGAATAAAATCAGCGAGTTCGGTGAATTGCGGGAATAGCTCAGTTGGTAGAGCACGACCTTGCCAAGGTCGGGGTCGCGAGTTCGAGTCTCGTTTCCCGCTCCAAATTTAGTCCTCCGTTGTTAACGGATGACACATCAGAATAAAGGCGCGTTGGCAGAGTGGCCATGCAACGGATTGCAAATCCGTCTACCTCGGTTCGACTCCGGGACGCGCCTCCAATTTACACCCTGCCCGGGTGGTGAAATCGGTAGACACAAGGGATTTAAAATCCCTCGGCTTATGGCTGTGCGGGTTCAAGTCCCGCCCCGGGTACCATATTTAGTAGTCGCTAAAACCAAATAAAATCAAAGCAATATGCAGTAATGTCGTGACCGCCCAAGGGCGGTTTTTTTGTGCCTGTAATTCACTTCCGAATACCCATTTCAGTATCAATCCACGATATTAACGGCTCAACGGCTCAACGGCTCTCGGGCACGATTAACCTTAAGCTTGCGGTTGCCCCACAGGCCCTTTGCTCATCGGCCCGCCCGGAATAGGCTGCTCGGTGGGCACGTTGGGGCGTCCATCTGGCCCAATTGGCCTGTCGGATTGCTGGCAGCCTATTAACGTTGCCAGACAAGTGATAATCATCATCCCAGCGAAAAAATGCTTCATCAATAACGTCCTTTCTTCGGGCAACCCAGCGTTGCCTCCTAAGCGTAGTTGATCTCTCGCTGACTCAAGCACATAAAAAAGCTGTCAGCTCGTTGGAGATGACAGCTCAGAGACTCATCATTCTGGATGAAGTGACTCAAACTCACTTCATTAAAATCATCACCCCAGATTACCGCTCAGGCGATCGCGGAAATCGCTACTGCGGTTATCCAGTCCGATGACGGTGACTGTTGCACCGTGACGTTGATAGCGGTATTCAATGGCATCCAGTGCCGCGACGCTGGATGCATCCCAGATTTGTGCATGCGTCAGGTCAATGGTGACGACTTTCGGATCGTGGCCGTAATCGAAATGTTCGAATAAATCATTGCTGCTGCCAAAGAACAGCGGGCCGCGCACCGTGTAATAGACCTGTTCACCGTCATCGCTTAACTTGCGCTCAGCATGGATAACATGGGCAATACGACGTGCAAACAGCATCATGGCGAGGATGACGCCAATCAATACGCCCAGCGCCAGGTTGCCAGTCCAAACGGTGACCACAACCGTCAGGGCCATCACCGAGGTTTCTGACCACGGCATACGTTTTAGCGTGGCGGGTTGCAGGCTGTGCCAGTTAACAGTTTTCACTGCGACCACCATCATGATGGCCGCGAGGACCACCATAGGAATCTGCGCCATGATCTGACTCAGTCCGGTGACCAGCAGCAACAGCACAATACCTGCCGCAATGGTTGAGATGCGCGTGCGTGCTTTGCCCAGCTCAACGTTAACAATGGTCTGACCGATCATGGCACAGCCAGCGATACCGCCATAAAAACCGGCCAAAATATTACCGACACCCAGTGCCCAGGACTCGCGGCGCTTACCTGAAGGCGTATCGGTAATATCGTCCACCAGTTTGGCGGTGAGCAGAGATTCCATCAAACCCACGAAGGCGATACTCAGCGCGGTAGGCCAGACAATCTGTAACGTCTGTAAATTAAACGGCACCAGCAGCGTGGTAAATCCGGGCAAGCCTGAACTCATTGGCCCTTCATCGCCAACGTTAGGCACGCGATAACCCAGCAACAACGCCACCCCGGTGACGACGACAATGGCGACCAGCGGTGACGGGACGCTTTTCAGGATTTTGGGTAACAGCAGCACAATCGCCAGGGTCACGGCAAACAGCACCCATACCAATCCCGATTGCCCCCAGACGTGGGGAACCTGCGCGAAGAAAATCAGAATGCCCAACGCATTCACAAAGCCCAGCATCACTGAACGCGGAATATAGCGCATCATGCGGGACAGCCCGGCAAGACCAAAAATAATCTGAATGATACCGCCGAGGATTACCGCAGGAAGAATGTATTCAACCCCATGCGCGTGCACCATCGGTCCAATCACCAGTGCCACCGATCCCGCTGCTGCCGTGACCATGGCTGGGCGGCCACCTAAAATCGACAAGGTCAGACACAGCACCACCGAGGCGACAAGGCTCACTTTGGGATCGACACCCGCAATAACAGAAAAGGAGATCACTTCCGGGATCAGTGCCAGTGCGGTAATCACTCCCGCCAGACACTCACGGGTAAGCAGCGCAGGCGAGCGTAAAACGCTGCCCACGGTAATATCGTTCGCCGCAGGGGCGTGTTCTGTAGATCGGCTCATAAATGTGCAGGCTCTTTTATTATTTTGCGCATACCGTCACGGCATGGCAGCAACCAGTTGGACACTAAACGCGGATGATGTTAGCGGGCATTGAGGGATGAAGCTAGCGGGAGAGCGAAGAAGAGAGTGAGTCCGTCCCTGGAATCCGGTATTACACCGAGAGATCGTCAGGCGTTTTGTTAACCACCAGTTCGAGAAGATGACGATAAATATCCAGTTGGATCACATCATTTTCCATCTCAAGGCGATTAATCAGCGAAGCGATGATGGCTTTATTGGTGACCGGCATGCCGGCTTGCAGGATTTCAGCGATGATCTGCCCGAAAACTTCCATCTCGGTGCTGTCGCTGTTACCGGCGAGTTTAAAGTAGTCAGCGATAGCGTCACTGCTGGTGGCGGCGTTTTGCATGTATGAAGCCCTTCAGATCGGTCTGATGGCAACCTGGCCTTCAGTTCCATGATGAAAAAACTTACGCGCGGACAGGCGCGTAAGACCCAAACTCATCAACCAACGCAAAAAAGACACCTCTGAAGGTGGAAATCCAAAAACACCTTCAGAGGCGACGCAAAGTGCATCATTCGTTACGGAGCCAGTCGCTGGCTCACGGGAAATAAACTTATACAATGAACCCTAACTTGTACAATGATATTTTTGAGGGATTTGTGCTTATTATTATTTATCAGTGATTTAAATAATTTGATTTACGCGAAACTTATACAAAATAGCTGTACAGGGATAGGCTTTGTGGCAGGCCGTATCTATTTGAGAACTGAGTGGAAGGGCAGAGGCGCGCGAACTACAGTGCTAATTTAAGCAAACTTTTCATCAGGCTGACACTTTGTTTATAATAACGCACTTGTTTAGTTAGGTCTCTAATCATTAGGCTACTACGTTTTGAGTGACTATCCGCAACCTTTTTCGCGTTTATTACATCTTACGGCCCATGCATGGCGGCTGGCAGTCGATCGTCGCCTTAAAGAGAGTGGCTTAAGTATGAGCAGCTGGATGGCCATCGCGACAGTGGCCACGGCCACGGAGCCGCCGACCCAGAAAGCGCTGGCCCAACTGTTGGGATTAGAAGAAGCGAGCGTGGTGCCACTGGTAGATCGACTGGTAAAACAGCAGTTACTGGCGCGCGTGCAGCCGAAAGAGGATCGCCGTAAACGCCTGCTGGTGTTGACCGAGCAGGGCAGCGTCGCATTTGCTGAAGTGAAAACCCAGGCAGACAGCTTGCGCGCACAGTTGCTGGCAGACATCGATCCTGAAGCGCTGGCAGTGACCGAGAAGGTTTTGCAACAGCTGCTGGCTCGACTGGGAAGTATCTAATCGTGGCAAAACGCAATCCTTATGCACAACGTGAATGGCTGCCTCATGAAAAACCGATGCTGCCGGGTTCACCTTCCACCCCAATCCACTCACCCTCAAAGCGCGTGGCGTTTGGCATTATTGGACTGCTGATCTCCATCACCGGCGCGCTCAGTAATGCGCTGGTGACGGCCAATCTCACCAATCTTCAGGGCACCTTTGGCGCTTACAGCAATGAGATTGCCTGGCTGCCGGCTGTCTACGTGATGGGCAACATTTCCATCAACCTGCTGCTGGTTAAATTTCGTCAGCAGTTTGGCCTGCGGCTGTTTACCGAAGCTTTTCTCGTGCTTTACGTCATCGTGGCGTTCTTCCATATCCTGGCCAACGATCTCAGTTCCGCCATTATTGTGCGCACCGCTCACGGGATGGTGGGCGCGGCGCTAAGCTCCCTTGGTATCTATTACCAAATTCAGGCCTGGCCGGCGAAACACCGACTCAAAGCCCTGGTGATCGGCATCACCGCATCGCAGTTGGCGATCCCGCTCGCTCGTTTGTTCTCTACCGAATTGCTCCAGCTGGAAGAGTGGCGCGGTCTTTATCTGTTTGAGTTAGGGCTGGCGATGATAGCGCTCGGTTGTGTTTTGGTGGTGAAGTTGCCGCCGGGCGATCGTATCAAGACCTTTGAAAAGATGGATTTTGTCACCTTTATCCTGCTGGCACCCGGCATGGCACTGCTGTGCGGCGTGCTATCGCTGGGCCGCATCGAGTGGTGGTTTACCACGCCGTGGTTGGGTATTTCATTAGCCCTTTCGTTGGTGCTGATTGTTGCGGCAGTGGTGGTGGAACATAACCGCACGAATCCGCTGATTAACACCCGATGGCTGAGTAACGGCATGATTGTGCGATTGGGCATTGTGATGATCATGATGCGCATTGTGTTGGCCGAGCAAAACACCGGCGCGGTGGGCTTCCTGCAACAGCTTGGGCTGCTGAATGACCAGATGCGTGGCCTGGCTTTAGCGATTATCGCTGGGGTGATTTTCGGCATGATCGCCAGTGCATTGACCATCAAACCGACGCATCTCAGTTGGCCCATCGTCACCTCGCTGGTGGTGATGATCATCGCCTCGTACATGGATGCACAATCCAGCCCAGTGACACGCGGCAACAATTTGTATGTCAGTCAGTTTTTACTCGGCTTTAGCAGCGCGTTCTTCCTCGCGCCCGCGATGCTGTTAGGGATTGGCGGTGTGGTGACGCAGCCGAAAAATCTGGTGAGTTTTGTGGTGCTGTTTGGCATGAGCCAAAATCTGGGCGGGCTGATTGGCTCGGCTATACTCGGCACCTTCCAGATGTGGCGGGAGAAGTACCACTCCAGCCTGCTGGGCGATCAGCTGTCACAGCTTGATCCCAATGTCATCGAGCGCCTCAGCCAATACAGTTCACTGTTTAGCAGCCAGTTGCCCGACAACGTTCTGCTCAGCGCGCAGAGCAGCAGCCAGCTACAAGCTGTGGCCACACTCCAGGCTAACGTGCTGGCCTACAACGACACCTATTTATTGACTGCCGCGATGGCGCTGATCACCCTAATGTGGGTGCTGTGGCGATTGACGCGGCTGCGTTATATCAACTGGCGTCAGGCACGCCATAATTTGACGGAACAGCGTCAGCAAGCTTCAAACCCGACGGAGAATTCATGAGCCAACAGGACGATATTCAGGCTGCGGAGCGCGAACGCGCCAACCGCCGACGCATTCTTTCCATCGCTTTCGGCAGCGGCATCGTGATCGTTGGCGTATTGGTGATTTTATACGCCTGGCAGCTGTGGCCGTTTACCAGCACGATTCAGTCAACGGAGAACGCCTATGTGCGCGGGCAGGTCACCTTTATCAGCCCGCAGGTCAGCGGCTATCTGACCGACGTGAATGTGGTGGATTTACAACCGGTCACCAAAGGGCAGTTACTGATGACCATTGACGATCGTATCTATCGCCAGCGCGTGCATCAGGCGCAAGCGCAGCTGGATATGAAAATCGCTGCGCAAAACAATAACCAACAGCAACGCCGCAGTGCGGAAGCCAATATTCTCAGCAATAAAGCTGCGCTGGAGAATGCCAAAGCCCAGGCGCTGAAAAGCAGCCTTGACCTGAAGCGTGTAGAAAATCTGGCGGCCGATGGGTCGCTCTCCGTGCGTGAACGTGACGCGGCGCGTGCCGCTAACGCGCAGGCGCAAGCGCAACTTCGCCAGGCAGATGCGCAGGTTGCGGTATCGCAGCAGAGTTTACAAACGGTCATAGTGAATCGCGGTTCCCTGGAAGGCGATGTCGCCAGCGCTAAAGCCGCACTGGAACTGGCCAATATCGATTTGGCCAACACCCGCATCATTGCGCCGGATAGCGGACAACTGGGTCAATTGTCGGTGCGTAAAGGCACTTATGTTACGGCAGGCACACGCCTGACCTCAGTGGTGCCGGACAACAAGTGGGTGATCGCCAATCTGAAAGAAACACAGCTGGCACGTGTGCGTCCAGGATTACCCGTGACGATTCGGGTTGATGCACTGGACGGCAAGCGTTTTGACGGCCGGGTTGAATTTATTTCCCCCGCCGCCGGTTCGGAATTCAGTGCCATTTCACCGGACAATGCCACCGGTAACTTTGTGAAGATCGCACAGCGTATTCCGGTACGTATTCAAATCCTCGGCGATACTGAAGAATTGCGTCCCGGCATGTCGGTTGAAGTCAATATTGATACTGCAGCAGAGCCGCACAAGGATGCGCCATGAAGCGGTTAATCCTCGCCTCGCTGATGACGTTGATGGTTAGCGGCTGCGCGACAGAAGTGGAAAAGGCCCCATCATCCTTACCGATCCCGGACAGTTGGCGCCAGCAGGTTGGCCCATCGGCAGCACCCGAAGCACAGTGGTGGCAACGCTTTGGCGACGATAACCTTAACCGCTTAGTGAACCAGGCGTTGCAACATAACAGCGATATCCTGATTGCCCGTTCACGGGTCGATCAGTACCGCGCGCAATTGCGTGCTGCGCAGGGGGATAATTTCCCCACGCTATCCGCCGGGGTTGCCGCCACACACCAGCGCGCATTGTCGGCAGTAACCGGGCAACCGTATGAGAATGCCGTCTTCCAGGGACTGCTGCAGGCAAACTATGACGTGGACCTCTGGGGCAGTCGCAGCAACAGCATTCTTGCCTCGCAAGCGTCTCTGGATGCCCAGCGTGCTGCAGCTTCCGCGGCTGAATTAACGGTGGCCAGTTCGGTGGCCTCCGGTTACCTCAGTTTGTGCGCGCTGGACGAACAATTGCGTGTCACCGAAGCGACGCTGGCCACGCGTGAAAACTCGTTAAATCTGGCGCAGCGCCAGTTTGAAACCGGCTATACCTCACGACTGGAGTGGATGCAGGCGGCATCGGAATATCAGACCGCCAAAGCGCAGGTGCCGCAGTTACAGCATCAAATCGAACAACAAGAGAATGCACTCAGCGTGCTGGTGGGCATGAATCCGCGCGAGATTGCCCGTACCCGCAACTTCGACCATATCAAACCGCAGACGCTGCCGGCGTTGTTGCCGTCTCAGCTGCTCAACCGCCGCCCGGATATCGTGCAGGCACAGCGTCAGTTGATTGCCGCGGATGCCTCGCTGGCTTCGGCGCAGGCCGATTTATTGCCTTCACTTAATCTGACGGCGACCGGCACGCTGCAAAGTTTTCAACTGCATCAGTTACTCGACAATCCCTTCCGCCTGTGGAGCATTGGCGGCAGCATTCTCGCACCACTATTAAATCGTGAAGCACTGACGGCGCAGGTGGATGTGGCGATGGCCGCACGTAACCAGGCGCTTTATGGCTATGAGAAAGTGGTACGCGGTGCCTTTTCGGATGTGGATAACGCGTTGGATGCCATTCGCCGCAGTGAGGAACAGCTGACGGAATTGCAGAAGCAAGAAGGCTATGTGACAGAAGCATATCGCATCGCACGTAATCGTTATCAGAACGGTTATGCCTCTTATCTGGATGAACTGGACGCGCAGCGCACCTTGTTTAACACTCAGCTCAATATTGTCTCAGTGAAAAACACTCTGTTGCTCGCACAAATCGATCTTTACCGATCGCTCGGCGGCGGCTGGCAGGGCTAAACATCATGCCACAAGCCGGTTTTGTGGCAGATTTTACGCTGTAAACCCGGCAATTTCTGCTTTTGCCATGAAATGAGGCGCTGCTTAAGTCATTCGTGCTTTTTTTTACTTGTCTTTACATATAGTGGTATTATTCGCGCGCTTTACAAAGTCTGAACGGATCAGTGCAAGTTCAATTACGCACACGGTCGCCATTAGTGGTGATTGGCTACGACAGGGGAAAAAAAGGAAATGATGAATAAAAAAGCGGCGCTTGCCTTAATCGTGACAGCGGCATTAATGACGGGTTGCGCACCGCGCACCGCGCCCATTCAGAACGTGAGCCAGACCGTTGGGCAGAGCTACACGGATAGTCAAATGCAGCGCGCCATTGTTGAAGCCGGTGCGGCCAACCACTGGGTGATTTCCCCGGCAGGCCCAGGCGTGATGAACGGTAAGCTGTCCGAGCGCGGTCATACGGCCGACATTCGCATCACTTATGCTGCAAACAGCTACCGCATTGATTACGTGAGCAGTACCAATCTGAAAGCGGGCAGTGGCCAGATCCATCGTAACTACAACCGCTGGATTCAGAATCTGAACCAGGGTATTCAGACGCGTCTTGCGGTTCAGGCCGTAAAATAAGCGCCATGCGTGATCGCTGACATAATGTTTTAAAGAAAGCGCTAACGCTGCCGAAAGAGAAAACAGGCGGGCCACGTGCCCGCCTTGTTAATCGGCGACATTCGCATGAGACGGATGACGGACTCGAACGCAAGCAGGGAAGGGATGCCGCACAGCGAAAATCTGACCATCCCTGAGGCTGAAGAAAGAATACAGGTATGAAACTCGCTTACACCCTGGTTGACTGGCACGCGATTGCACCAGGTCACAGCACTGCCGATGAGTGGCAGCACTGGGCCGGACAGCAAACCGCGTTGGACGCCACCCTACCGATCGCCAAACCCCAATTTTTGCCGATGATGACTGCACGCCGCCTGAGTGCAGGCAGCCGTGCGGCTGTGGAAAGCGGGCTGGCGCTACTGGCACGTCAAACGGTGGATGCCATTGTGTTTACCAGCCGCCACGGTGAGCTGGAACGTAATCTGCGCATACTCACGGCGTTAAAAGATCAGCAGGCGCTCTCTCCGACCGATTTTGCCATGTCCGTACACAACTCTGCGGTGGGGAGTTTAACCATTGCGGCGCGACAGCCGCTGGTCTCTTCGTCAATTTCAGCGGGCATGGACAGTTTTCAACAGGGTTTGCTTGAGGTCGCGGCTTTGCATCAGGCGGGCTACGCGCAGGTGCTGCTGGTGGATTTTGACGGCGTTGTACCTGCCTATTATCAGCCGTGGCTACCCGAAATTGACCGCTTCAACGCCCCTTACGCGGTGGCTTTGTTGCTGCAATCTGGCAATGAGTGGCGCTGCACAGCAGAGCCCGCGCGCCCCGCAGCCGAGACTTTGCCGCAAAGCCTGCAATTCCTGCAGGCGATGTTGCAAGGTGACGAACGAATGACGATTGCCGGTAAACGTCACCTGTGGCACTGGGAGCGTCATCATGGCGGATAATTCGTTAGCCCTGCGCTGGCGTGCTGGCTGCAACTTTTACTGGCGACTGGTGATGACTGCCGTGAGTTTTACGCTGTTCAGCGTGGGCGGTCTGCTGCTGTCTGTGACCTGGTTTAACCTGCTGTTGCTGATTCAGCGCGATGGCCTGCGTCGTCGTCAGATTGCACGCAGCAGCATTGCCTGGAGCTTCCGCTGTTTCCTGCGCTTTTGTCGCTTTGTCGGTGTCTACGATTATCGGATCATTGGTGCGGAGCTACTGCGCCAGGATCGCGGCTGTCTGATTGTCGCCAATCATCCTTCGTTAATTGATTATGTGATGATTGCTTCGGTGCTTCCGGAAATGGATTGTCTGGTAAAAGCCGAACTGCAGCACAATATTTTTTTTAATGGCGTCATCAAATGTGCCGATTACCTGATTAACAGCGAAGCCGATACCTTGTTGCCCGATAGCCAGCAGCGTTTAGCGCGCGGCGATACCATCCTGATTTTTCCTGAAGGGACGCGTACCCGTTATGGTGAACCGTTAAAGCTGCAACGCGGTGCCGCCAATATCGCGGTGCGTGCCGGATGCGATCTGCGCGTGGTACATATTAGCTGCACCCAGCGTATGCTCGATAAGCAAAGTCGCTGGTATCAGATTCCGCTGGTTAAACCCGTTTTTACTGTACGCGTACAATCGCGTATTGATAGCCAGGCCTTTAGTGAAGCCGAAGAAGATGCGCAGCCGCTCGCCGCGCGTCGCCTGACGCGTCACCTGCAACAGGCGCTGGTCCCTGAAGAGACAAAGTAAGTTATGCAAGCACTGATTGACGACATCAAACTGATGATTATCGACACGCTGAATCTGGAAGATATCAGCCCGGACGATATAGAAACCGACGCCCCCTTGTTTGGCGAAGGGTTGGGACTCGATTCAATCGATGCCCTTGAGCTGGGACTGGCGGTGAAAAATCGCTTCGGCGTACAGCTTTCTGCAGAAAGCGAAACCTTACGCGCGCACTTTTTTTCCGTGGCCACGCTGGCCGCGTTTGTTGAACAACAGCAAGCCTGAGAACAGTCAAAATGATGAATAAAGACGAAATTTACCAGGAAGTGGCCTCGCTGCTCACCTCGCTGTTTGAAATTGATGCCAATGATATCCGCCCGGATGCCCGTCTGTATGAAGACCTCGAACTCGACAGCATTGATGCGGTGGACATGGTGGTGCACCTGCAAAAGCGCACCGGCCGTAAAATCAAACCTGAAGCCTTCCGTGCGGTTCGCACCGTGCAGGATGTGGTGGATGCCGTCGATCAACTGATGCGCGACGAAGCCTGATTTCCGGCATGCCAGCCTTTCTGCGCCTGATAAATGGTCTGGCCCTGCTGGCCTGGCCGTTTCTGGTGTGGCTTGCCGTCACCCATCCGCAATGGCGCGGCGTGATTGCTCTGTTAGCCCTGCTGTTTGGTTGGCGCATCTGGCAGTTACGTCATGCGCAGGGCGCGATGGGGCGAGTGATGCTGTCGCTGGCGCTGGTGGGGACCTTACTGTGCCTCGCCAGCATGCTGTTGCGCAGTCAGCATTTGTTGCTGTGGTATCCGGTGGTGGTGAATGGGCTGATGCTGCTGCTGTTTGGCACATCTTTGTGGAGCCCGATGCCGCTGGTCGAGCGTTTAGCGCGGCTGCGTGAAGCGGATTTGCCCGCGCGGGCCGTGCGCTATACGCGACGCGTGACACAGGTATGGTGTGGATTTTTCATTATTAATGGCAGCGTGGCGTTGGTCACTTGCCTGCTCAATGATCTCTCGCTGTGGACACTCTGGAATGGGTGCATCAGCTATCTGCTGATGGGCACGCTGATGGGCGGCGAATGGTTGCTGCGTCAGCGTATGGGGAACAAGGCATGAAGGTGGTGAGTATCCGCGACTGGCTGGCTGCGCCGGATCGCGTGGTGGCCTGGCAAGGGCAGCAACAGCATTGGTTATCGGAGATGCGTCAGCAGGTGCTGGCGTTAATGGAAAAACTCCAAAGCCAGCCGGGTCAGCACTGGGCGTTGTGCTTCGATAACAGTTATCACTTCACGGCGGCGCTGCTGGCGTTATGGCACGCCGGTAAAACCCCGGTGATCCCCGGACATTGTCGGGCCGCGCAGCTGGAAGAGATGGCAGAACAATTGGATGGCGTGATCAGCGATATGCCGCTGGCGGTGTCCCTGCCACAATTGCGCTGGGACGGTGCACTGGCGCTGGGCGAACTGCCTGCCATCGCCGAAGATGCCGAACTGGTGCTATTCACCTCCGGTTCCACCGGGACGCCGCGTCGCGTGGAGAAATCACTGCGTGCACTCGATCTTGAAGCGCAATGGCTGGCAGCGTTATGGGCCGACCGTCTGCAGCAATGCCACGTGATTGCGTCAGTGAGCCATCAACATCTGTATGGCCTGACGTTTCGCATTGTGTTGCCGATGGCGCTGAGCTTGCCACTTGCCGCTCAGCAAATTTTTTACGGTGAACAGCTCGCCGATCAGCGTCGCGATCGTCGCTATGCCTTTATCAGTAGCCCGGCTTTTTTGCGTCGCCTGGATTCTGCCCTGGATGCACCTTCATGTGCGCTGATTGTTTCGGCTGGCGGGGCATTGCCCTGGGCTGATGCACAGCACGCTCAGCGCGCCTTTGAGTGTGCGGTGGATGAGATTTACGGCAGCACCGAAACCGGCGTGATCGGCTGGCGCTGTGCGCAGGAAGAAAACGCCCCGTGGCACTGTTTCCCCCAAGTTAAGCTGGTACAGCAGGAAGCCGGCTGGCGGGTGTTTTCAGCTCTGCTGGAAACCCCTGAAGGTTGGCCGCTCGACGATCGCATCGTGCAACAGCCCTCCGGCGTATTTCAGCTGGCGGGGCGTCAGGATCGGGTGGTGAAGATAGAAGATAAGCGCGTTTCACTCAGTGAGATCGAGCGAAGACTGCTGGCCTTACCCGGCGTAGAAGACGCGGCCGCTCTGGCGATTCAGCGTCACGGACGCCAGGCGATTGGCGTGGTGCTGGCTTTGCCGGACACGCTGGATGCCGCAACGCTGACCCAACGCAAGAAACAATGGAAAATCGCGCTACAACCCTGGCTGGAGCCAGTCGCCATGCCGCGTTACTGGCGTGTCGTCAACGCGATTCCGGTTACGGCGCAGAGTAAACGCGCCTGGTCCCAAATTGAGGAACTGTTTGATGTTGCCGGTTGAACTCAACGCCCTGCAGCAGGGCGCAACACTGACGCTGCGCCTGCATGCTGCCGCGGATCTGTTTTGGTTCCGCGGCCACTTCCCGACCTTACCGATTTTACCCGGCGTGGCGCAGCTCGACTGGGCTTTACATTACGGCCTGTCACGCCTGGCCATCGGTAAACACTTCCGTTCAATTGAGAACATCAAGTTTCAGCAGCCGGTGCCGCCTGATGCGGAGCTAGAGCTGCAGCTGAGCTGGCAGGAAGACAAATCACTGCTGAGCTTCAGCTACAGCCTGATTTACGCGGACAGCACTGAGATTGCCAGCAGCGGGAAGATTCGCCTGTGCTGAATGCGCCTTTCAAACCCTGTGTGCTGATTCCCTGCTACAACCACGGCGCCATGCTGGCCTCGGTGCTGGCGCGGCTGGCTCCCTTTAATCTGCCGGTGATTATCGTCGATGACGGCAGTGATACGCAGACTCAGCAGCAGATCGCTGACCTTGAGGCTCCACAGCTGGATATCCTCACCTTACCGGTTAATCAGGGCAAAGGTGCGGCGGTAATCGCCGGGATGCGCCGGGCCGCCGCAGCAGGATACAGCCACGCGCTACAACTCGACGCGGATGGTCAGCATCAGGTGGAAGACACGCCGCGCATGCTGGCGGAAGCGGAAAGCCATCCCGATTGCCTGATCTCCGGCCAGCCTGTTTACGATGATTCCATTCCGAAATCCCGCTTGTATGGCCGTTACATCACCCATTTTTGGGTGTGGATTGAAACGCTCTCTTTCTCGCTAAAAGACAGCATGTGCGGTTTCCGCGTCTACCCGCTGCAACCCTCATTGGCACTCTGCGATCGCCACCCGATTGGCCAGCGCATGGATTTCGACACCGAAATCATGGTGCGACTCTACTGGCAGGGCACGCCGAGCCGCTTTATCAGCACGCGCGTCACCTATCCGGAAAGTGGCCTGTCACATTTTGATGCCTTGCACGACAACCTGCGTATCTCATGGATGCACACGCGCCTGTTCTTTGGCATGGTGCCGCGCATCCCACAGTTACTGAGCCGGGGTAAAACGGCGCAGCACTGGGCCGCCACGCCAGAACGTCGGGGTCAGAGCGGGTTGCGTTTTATGCTGTGGTTGTATCGTCGCGCCGGGCGGCTGCCGTTTGTGCTGTTGCTATGGCCGGTGGTGGCGGTTTACTGGTTGAGCGGACGTGAGGCGCGTACCGCTTCTCAGCAATGGCTGACGCGGGTGCAGGCAGAAGCCAGTAAACAGCAGATTGCCCTGCCGACGCCGATCAATAGCTATCGCCACTTTCTGCGCTTTGGTTACAGCATGCTGGATAAAGTCGCCAGCTGGCGCGGAGAGGTACAGTGGGGACGCGATATTGATTTTGCGCCGGGTGCCGAAGCGGTCATCCGTGCTGCGGAGGGCAAAGGACATTTGATCCTCGCGTCGCATCTGGGTGATATCGAGGCCTGCCGCGCCATGGCAAAGCAGGTCAGTGGGCTGGTGATCAATGCGCTGGTGTTTACCGATAACGCCCAGCGCTTTCGCGAGGTGCTGGAGAGCATTGCACCGCAGGCCGGGGTGAATCTGATGCCGGTCACCGATATCGGCCCGGATACGGCCATCCTGCTGCAGCAAAAACTGGATGCCGGGGAATGGGTGGCGATTGTTGGCGATCGCACCGCCGTGCATCGTCAGCGCGGGGGCGAACGCCGCGTGGTGTGGAGTGCATTTATGGGTCGTCCGGCACCGTTTCCGCAGGGGCCTTTTGTCCTGGCCGCCGCCTTACGCTGTCCGGTGCTGTTGATGTTTGCCTTACGGGAACAGGGCAGACTGCGAGTGCATTGTGAACCCTTTGCCGATCCGATCCTGCTGCCGCGCGCCCAACGACAGGCGGCGCTGCAGGCCACGGTGGATCGCTATGCCGAACGACTGCAGCAGCATGCGCTGATGGCGCCGCTGGACTGGTTTAACTTTTACGATTTCTGGACGTTACCAGAGGAGAAGAGCCGCGATGAGTGAACATATCTGGCGCGCTGAGGTTGAATTAACCGTGTCGTTCCACGACTGCGACCCGATGGGCGTGGTGTGGCACGGCAACTATTTCCGCTTTTTTGAAGTGGCGCGTGAAGCGCTGCTGCGCAGCATCAACTACAGCTACGGTGAGATGACCGCCAGCGGTTTTGTCTGGCCAGTGGTAGATACGCGTGTCAAATATCGCCAGCCGTTACGCTGTGAAGAGGTGATCCGCGTGGAAGCCCGCATTACCGAATACGAAAACCGCCTGCGTATCGATTATGTCATCCGCAATGTGGCGGGCCAGATCACCACCAAAGCACACACGCTGCAGGTGGCGGTTGATGCGGCAAGTCAGGAAATGAATTTCGTTTCACCCGATATTTTATTTGAACGCCTGGGAGTCAAACCGTGATCAGAACTCTTTGTCTGATGCTGACGTTGCTGTGTGCCAGCGCACAGGCCATCACGTTGGATCAGCTGCAGCAGCGTTTTGCCAGCCAGCCGGTGATCCGCGCCAACTTCGAGCAGGTGCGTACCATTTCTGGTATGTCGCAGCCGCTGGTGTCGCGTGGCCAGTTATTAATCGCCCAGCAACAAGGTTTGTGGTGGCATCAGGCCACGCCGTTTGTGATGACCTTGATTCTCGATGATAAGCGCATGGTGCAGAGCATGAGCGGTCAGCTGCCGCAGGTGATCACCGCCGACAGCAATCCGCAGATGTTTCAGTTCAATCATCTGCTGCGCGCCTTGTTTAAGGCCGACGAAAAGGTGCTGCGCGAGAATTTTGAACTCGATTTCCATGATAAAGGGAATGACCAGTGGCAGCTCAGCCTGACGCCTAAGGCGGCACCGCTGAACAAAATCTTCAATCGCATCGATCTACAAGGTGCAGCCTTCCTTAACAGCATTACGCTGGATGATAAGCAGGGCGATAAAACCGCCATCACCTTAAGTGATACCCGCACCAAGCCGAAACAACTGACTGATGAAGAGCGAGCGCGTTTTGCCCCAGCGCAGTGAGAAAACCGCTGCGCTGCTGTGGCTGGCGGTTTGTCTGGCATTGGCGGTGGCCCTGGCCATCCTGTTGCCGCGCAGCCAGCTGAACAGCAGCGTGCTGGCTTTACTGCCGCAACAAAATCTGGGGCAGGCACCCGCTGAAATCCAGCAAGGCTTTATGCAGCGGCTGGATCGTCAGCTGGTGTGGCTGGTGAGCGCCGATAACGATCACGGCGATGAAGCGGCAGAGTGGTGGCAAGCGCAGCTGCAGGCGCTGCCGATGCTGAAACAGGTGAGCGGTGCGCTGGATGATGACCAGATGCAGCGTTGGGGCACCTACGCCTTCCAGCATCGTAACGGCCTGATCGATTCGTTAACGCGCGCCCGTCTGCAAAACGGCGGTACGGCACAAGCCGACTGGATTCTGGCGCAACTGTTTTCAGCGTTTGCCGGTGTGAGCAGTAAAGAAATTCAAAACGATCCGCTGATGCTGGTGCGTGGCGCGCAGCTGGCACTGCAGCAGAATGCCAGCAAAATGGTACTGCATAACGGCTGGTTAACCGTGAATGACGCCCAGCAGCGCCGCTGGTATTTCCTGCACGGTGAACTGGCGAGCAATGCCTTTAGCATTCAGCAAAGTCATCAGTTGGTGACCGCCCTCAACCAGCTTGAACAGCAGTTAAAAACGCGCTGGCCAGATGCGCAGCTGTTAACGCGTGGCACAGTGCTGTTTAGCGATGATGCCAGCCAGCGCGCGCAGCATGATGTCGAGACGCTCGGCAGCGTCACACTGGCCGGCTTGCTGCTGCTGGTGTGGCTGGTGTTCCGCTCGCTGCGGCCCCTGGCGCTGTGTGCGCTCTCGGTGGCGATAGGCGCGATGGCGGGTACGGTGCTGACCTTGATCTTTTTTGGTGAGCTGCATCTCACGACTTTAGTGATGAGCCTCAGCATTGTCGGCATCTCTGCCGATTATACCTTGTACTATCTGACGGAACGCATGGTACACGGCGAACAAAACACGCCGTGGCAAAGCCTGCATAAAGTGCGCGCCACGTTACTGCTGGCACTGGGCACCACGGCGATTGCCTGGTTGCTGATGCTGCTGGCACCGTTCCCCGGTTTGCGCCAACTGGCGGTGTTCGCCGCCAGCGGGTTAAGTGCATCTTGCCTGACGGTGATCTGTTTTTATCCATGGCTGGTGCGTGGCCTGCCGGTGCGACCGATTCCCGGTATGGTGTGGCTGGCGCGCTGGTTAGCGGCATGGCGCCGCAACACGCTGTTAAAAGTCGGATTGCCACTGCTGGTGGCGCTCTATGCATTGAGCGGCATGATTCAGCTGCGCGTCGATGACGATATTGCTCATCTGCAGAGCGCTCCGGCTAAATTGCTGGCTCAGGATCGGCAACTGGCACAGCTCACGGGACAACAGGCCGACCAAACCTGGTTCGTGGTGTGGGGGGATAACGAGCAGCAGGCATTGCAACGTCTCAGCGCACTGACACCCAAGCTACAACTGGCGCAGCAGCAGGGCTGGATGGCAGGTTATCGCGTATTGCCGCTTAATTCGCTGGATCAGCAACAGCAGGATCTGCAGCTGTTGCAGCAGGCTGCGCCGAATATCCTGACGCGGTTAAAACAGGCGGGAATCACGTTAGCCAATGCCGATCTTGCGGCGATGCCAGTCAATGCCGATGACTGGCTGGCAAGTCCGCTGAGCGAGGGCTGGCGTTTGCTGTGGTTGTCGCTGCCGGATGGACGCAGCAGCGTGCTGGTGCCGGTCAATGGCGTGAAAAACAGTGCGGCGTTACTCGATTTAGCAACGCAGCAGGCGGGCGTGAGCTGGGTCGATCGCAAAGCCAGCTACGATGAACTGTTCCGTTTCTGGCGTACGCTGCTGAGTGGCCTGTTGGCGCTGGCGTTGTTGCTGATCACCGTCAGTTACATCGTGCGCCTTGGCCTGCAAGCGGGTTTACGCAGCGCCTTGCCTTCCTGGCTGTCGCTGGCGGCAGCGCTGGCAACATTAGGCTGGATTGGCGCCAGCCTGAACTTATTTGCCTTGCTGGCGCTGATTCTGGTGCTGGGCATCGGCATCAATTACACGCTGTTCTTCAGTAATCCGCGCGGTACGCCGCTGACCTCTATGCTGGCCGTCACGCTGGCGATGATGACCACACTGCTGACGCTGGGCATGCTGGTGTTCAGCAGCACAGCGGCGATCAGTGGTTTTGGTACGGTGCTGTGCAGCGGGATCTTTTGTGCATTCTTGTTAGCGCCGCTGGCGCTGGCACCAGGGAAAAGGAAGCAACGATGAAAACAGGTGCTTTGTTGTTGATGCTGAGCCTGCTGTTAAGCGGTTGTGCGCAGCATGACAGCCCATCCGAACGGCCCACCGCGTGGCTGAAACCGGGCGTGCGCGTCACGTTGCCTGCGCCGGGCATTTCACCCGCGTTTCAGCAGCAGCAACTGCTGACCGGCCACGCCAAAGGTAAAACCCAGTCACTGCTGGTGCTGTTAAGCGCCGATTCACAGCAAATCAGCCTGGCGGGTTTGTCCTCGCTGGGCATTCGCTTGTTCCGTGTGACCTATGATAAAAACGGGATTCATACGCAGCAGATGATGGCGCTGCCCGAAATGCCGCCAGCCAGCCAGGTGCTGGCAGATGTCATGCTGAGCCACTGGCCGCTCAGCGCATGGCAACCGCAGTTGCCGCCAGGCTGGCAACTGGTCGACGAGGGTGATCGTCGTGAGTTGCGCGATCCTGCCGGTAACGTGGTGACGTTGATTCGCTATCTGCAACGGGGAACCGTACGTGAACCGATCAGCATCGACCAGCGCGCCTTCGGTTATCAAATTCAAATTCAGCATCTGGACGCATCTTCATGATCTACATTTCGGCGTTTGGCATGGTGAATGCGCTTGGCAACTCACTGGAGCAGATTGCCGCGCAGTTAACCTCAGGCCACGCACCCGGCATGCAGCCGCGCGAAGGCTGGTTGCAGCAAGGTAAAACCTGCTGGCTGGGCGAGGTGCCGGGCGAACTGCCAGCTGTGCCCGCCGCACTTGCCACGCATAACACGCGCAATAATCAGCTGCTGCTGGCGGCGCTGGCGCAGATCCGTCCGGCCGTGGATGCGGCGATTGCCCGCTTTGGTGGTGAACGTGTCGCGGTGGTGCTGGGCACCAGTACCTCGGGCGTGGACGAAGGCGATCGTCAGGTTGACAGAGGCTTACCGGGTTACGATTACCGCATGCAGGAGTTGGGCGATCCGTCGCGTTTCCTGGCGCACTACCTTGAACTGGACGGCCCGGCGTACACCATTTCTACTGCCTGTTCCTCCAGTGCACGCGCGTTGATCAGTGGACAGCGCTTGATTGAGGCCGGTCTGGTGGATGTGGCGCTGGTGGGCGGTGCGGATTCATTGAGCCGCATGCCAATAAACGGTTTTGCCAGCCTGGATTCGTTATCCGAACGCCAGTGTGCACCGTTCAGCGCAGGACGTGACGGTATTTCTATCGGTGAAGCGGGGGCGCTGCTGCTGCTGACGCGTGAGCCGCAGTCGCTGGCGCTGCTTGGTGCGGGTGAGTCATCAGACGCCTGGCATATGTCGGCTCCGCATCCAGAAGGCATTGGCGCCGAGCAAGCGATGAAGATGGCGCTGAAGCAGGCCCAATTGCAGCCGCAGGATATCGGCTACATTAATTTGCACGGCACCGCGACACCACTCAACGATCAGGTCGAGTCGGGCGTGGTTCATCGTTTGTTTGGCGATAGCGTGCCCTGTAGTTCCACTAAGCACCTAACGGGCCACACGCTCGGCGCGGCGGGTGCGACCGAGGCGGCGCTGGCGGCACTCATCGTGCAGCAGAATCTGGCGTTACCGGCGCAGGATTTTAGCGCCACTACCCTGGATAGCACGCTGCCGGTTTGCGGACTGCTGACTTTGCCACAGCCGCTGGCGCGTCCCATCATCGCCTCAAACTCTTTTGCCTTTGGCGGGAACAACACCTGCCTGATTGTAGGAAAGCCTCATGACTGATTTTCTGCCGGTGGGCGACTATCTGCCGCACCGTGCACCGATGCTGCTGCTGGATCGCGTGATTCAGGTCAGCGACGAGCGTGTGGTGTGTGAAGTGACCATCAACCACCAGGGCGTACTCGCGCCGTTTCTTAATGCGCAGGGCGAGCTGCCCGCGTGGTTTGGCGTCGAGATCATGGCGCAGACCGTTGGCGTCTGGTCTGGCTTTCATGCCCGACAGCGCGGCGATCGGAATATCCGCCCCGGCATGTTACTGGGGGGACGCGGCTATCGTGCCGCTGCTGCCACCTTTGCCGCAGACAGCACGCTGCGGGTGGAAATGCATCTGCTGATGCGTGACGACAAGCTCGGTAGCTTTGAAGGCGAGATCCGCAGTCAGGATACGGTCCTTGCCAGCGGTCGGCTGAATACCTATCAGCCGGATGAACAGGAACTTAACCAATTACAACAAGGGATGCAGGCATGACGCGCAGCGTATTAGTGACCGGCGCCAGTAAAGGGATTGGCCGCGCCATTGCGCTTCGCCTGGCGCAGGATGGTTTCAACGTGGTGGTGCATTACCACCGTGATGCAGCGGGTGCACAACAGACGCTGGCGGACATCACGAATGCGGGCGGAGTGGGGCGCACTCTGCAGTTTGACGTGGCCGATCGCGAAGCCACACGCACGGCAATTGAAAACGATATCGCCGAACACGGCGCCTATTACGGCGTAGTGAACAATGCCGGTATTACGCGTGACGGCGCTTTCCCGGCCCTGACCGAAGATGAGTGGGACAGCGTGATCCACACCAACCTCGACAGCTTCTACAACGTGATTCATCCCTGTGTGATGCCGATGATTGGTCTGCGTAAAGGCGGCCGAATCGTCACCCTATCCTCGGTGTCCGGTATCATGGGCAATCGCGGTCAGGTGAATTACAGCGCGGCCAAGGCAGGGATTATTGGTGCCACCAAAGCGCTGGCCATCGAGTTAGCAAAACGCAAAATCACCGTGAACTGTATCGCGCCAGGTTTGATTGACACCGGCATGACGGATCTGGAGCCGATGGTGATCGACGAAGCGCTGAAAATCATCCCGATGAAACGGATGGGCGCGGCTGAGGAAGTCGCCGGGCTCGCCAGCTATTTGATGTCGGATATTGCGGGCTACGTAACGCGTCAGGTGATTTCAATTAATGGAGGTATGCTGTGATGCAGCGGGTCGTGGTAACCGGAATGGGGGGCGTCACTGCCTTTGGTGAAAACTGGCCAGCGGTGGCTGCGCGCATTAAGCAGGGGCAAAATGCAGTGCGTAAAATGCCGGAATGGCAGATTTACGACGGCTTACACACCTTGCTCGGTGCCCCGGTCGATAACTTCGAACTGCCTGCGCACTACACGCGCAAACGCATTCGTTCGATGGGGCGAGTGTCGCTAATGGCGACGCGCGCCACCGAGTTGGCGCTGGAACAGGCCGGCTTGATCGATCACCCGGTGCTGACCAGCGGGGAAACCGGTATTGCCTATGGTTCATCTACTGGCAGCACCGGCCCGGTCAGTGAATTTGCCACCATGCTGACAGAAAAACATACCAACAACATTACCGGCACCACCTATGTGCAGATGATGCCGCATACCACGGCGGTGAACGCCGGGCTGTTCTTTGGCCTGCGCGGCCGGGTGATCCCGACTTCCAGCGCCTGCACCTCGGGCAGCCAGGCGATTGGCTATGCGTGGGAAGCGATCCGCCATGGATATCAAGCCGTGATGGTGGCGGGCGGTGCGGAAGAGTTGTGTCCTTCCGAAGCGGCGGTGTTTGACACGTTGTTTGCCACCAGCCAACGCAACGATGCACCGCATTCTTCACCGTCACCTTTTGATCAGCATCGCGATGGGTTGGTGATTGGCGAAGGCGCGGGAACCTTGATCCTCGAATCACTGGAGCATGCCCAGGCACGCGGCGCCACCATTTACGCCGAACTGGTGGGTTTCCACACCAACTGTGATGCGGCGCATATTACCCAGCCGCAGCGTGAAACCATGCAGATCTGCATCGAACGCGCGCTGAAAACGGCGGGTGTGACGCCGGAGCAGATTGGCTATATCAACGCCCATGGCACGGCCACCGATCGCGGCGACATCGCTGAAAGTCAGGCCACCGCGGCGATTTTTGGCAATGACACGCCAATCTCCTCGCTGAAAAGCTATTTTGGTCACACGCTCGGTGCTTGTGGTGCACTGGAAGCCTGGATGAGCATTGAGATGATGCGAGAAGGGTGGTTTGCGCCCACGCTGAATCTGACGCAGCCCGCCGCAGAGTGTGGCGATCTGGACTATATCATCGGCGAATCACGCTCGATCGATACCGATTATATTCAATCCAACAACTTTGCCTTCGGGGGTATCAACACCTCACTGGTGTTTAAACGTTGGCGCGACGCCTGAATTCCCGTCTGTCAGCGGCTTCAATAAGTGAAGCCGCGACGCCTAAATTCCCACACAGTCAGCGGTTTCAATCAACGAAGTCACAACGCCTAAATCCCCCAGACTGACGGCGGTTTCAATAAACGAAGCCGCGGTACTCTTATTTTTACCGGCCTTAAATCCCCACATTTTCTGAGTGAAATTACAGTGGTCAGGGCAATTAGCGCAGGGTGTTTTCGTTTTCTTAACAAATAAGCGCATCTGACCACGCTGAGTTGAGGAAGTTCAGCGATTTTGCTTGCTTTCGTAATAACACTCCGCATAATCGCAAACCGTAATAAAAATGATTATCAATATATTTCGTATCAGGGGATATCCATGCGTACTTCGCCTTTCAATCCCGGACTGAAACCGACGCTGCTTGCTGTTCTGGTCAGTGCCGGTTGTTTGCCAGTGATGGCTGCTACCACCAACACCACAACGTCTTCAACCGCGGCCAAAAACGAGCAGCAGACGCTGACTGTGACCGCAACGCCACAAGCTGACTTCAAATCCGGCGGCAATGATTTAGTACCCGCGTACCTCGACGGGCAAATCGCCCACGGCGGCCGCCTCGGCATGCTGGGTGAGCAGAATGCCATGGACGTGCCGTTTAACGTCATCGGCTTCACCTCGAAAATGATTCAGGATCAGCAGGCGAAAACCATCGCTGACGTGGTGCGTAATGACGCAGGCGTTCAAAATGTTAAAGGCTACGGTAACTTTGCCGAGGCTTATCGCATCCGTGGCTTTGAATTGGATGGCGACGACATGACCTTCGGTGGTCTGGCAGGCGTGGTGCCGCGTCAGGTGATGGACGCTTCCCTGATTGATCGCGTCGAAATTTTCAAAGGCGCTAACAGCCTGGTTAACGGCGCGGCGTCATCTGGCGTCGGTGGCATGATCAACCTTGAGCCGAAGCACGCGGAAGATACGCCGATTACCCGCGTTGGCGTGGATTACACCTCTTCTTCTCAGGTCGGCGGAACGCTGGACGTGGGTCGTCGTTTCGGTGATAACAACCAGTTTGGCGTACGTTTCAATGCAGTTCATCGCGAAGGTGAGACTGGCGTCGATGGCGAAAAGAAACGCACCACGGCAGCATCATTGGGCCTGGATTATCGTGGCGATCGTCTGCGCACCTCACTGGACGTGGGCTATCAGAAAAAGACCTATCATGATGCGCTGCAAGGCGTGAAATTCGGCGACTTCATTCCAGAAGTTCCCTCCAATTCGCATAACTACAGCCAGAAATGGGTGTATAGCGATATGGAATCCGAATTCGGAATGGCGAAAGCGGAATACGATATCACCGATAGCTGGACGGCCTATGCCGGACTGGGTGCGCAGCACGCCCACGAAACCGGTAACTATGGTTCGCCAACGGTTACCGACACTAATGGTGATGGCACTATCAGCAGCTTCTACTCCAACCGCATTCAGGACAACATGAGCGGTATGGTGGGTCTGCGCGGTGATTTCCACACCGGTTTCGTCAGTCATAAAGTCAATGTGGGCTATTCAGCATTAACCACCAATGCCAAAAACGCCTACAACATGTCGCTGGTCGGCACGCCGTTCAACATATACAACAGCGGTGATGTTGCAGAGCCGGCAGCGACCTTCGCCGGTGGTAAATTCTCAGATCCGCTGACGACAGCCCGCACACGTACGCAAGGTTATCTGCTGAGTGACACATTAGGCGTGTTTGACGATACGCTGCTGTTCACCGTGGGTGCGCGTCATCAGAAAGTGGTGGTGCGTAATTATGCTTACGGAACAGGCGCGGAAGATGTCAGTTCTCGTTATACCAATGATCGCTGGATGCCAACTTACGGCGTGGTTTATAAGCCGTGGAAACAGGTGTCCTTCTACGCGAACCACACCGAAGCGTTACAGCCAGGCAGCGTGGCACCTAACACCGCGACTAACTATGGCAGCGTAACGGGTGTTGCACACTCCAAGCAAAACGAAATCGGGGTGAAAACCGACTTCGGTCGCATGGGCGGATCGTTAGGTCTTTTTGAAATCAAGAAACCATCAGGCCTGTTAAACAGCGACGGCGCTTATGTGATGGATGGCGAGCAGCGTCACCGTGGGCTGGAAGCCAACGTCTTTGGTGAGCCGGTTCTGGGTCTGCGCTTGAATGCCAGTGCGACCTGGATCGATCCAGTGATGACGAAAACCTCCGGCGGCACCTATGATGGCAAACAGGCTATCGGTGTGCCTCGTTACAACTATGTGCTGGGTGCTGAGTACGACATCAAGCCTGTTGATGGTTTGACCGCGACAGCCATGCTGAATCACTCCGGTTCGCAGTATGCTAACTCAGCCAATACGTTGAAACTGGGTAGCTATACCACGCTCGATTTGGGTGTGCGTTACCGCATGAAGGTCAGCCAGAACGATCTGGTCTGGCGCGTGGGTGTGGATAACGTGACCAATGAGAAATACTGGGCCAACGTAGATGGTACTGGCACCTATCTGGTGCAGGGCGACCCTCGCACCTTGAAAGTCTCCATGAGCTACGATTTCTAATCCGGCTCTTAACAGGGACGCCATTGCGTCCCTGTTGTCATTTCATACTGAAATAATTCTGTACCTTGCCACGCATTCCATTACACTCAGTGCGGCAATCCCGCGCACAAAAGTCTTTTGTTATTGAGTCGACATGAGTTCACCCGCGCCACCTGACGATCACGACGAGCCTTTACGACAATCTCTGGATGATGCGCACTTCGCTATTGTGGTACTTGCAGTGACCTCTGTTACCCTTATAATCTTCGTCCTGATGGTGACGTTATGGATGAGCTAAGGTCAGCAACAGTTCATGGAAGCCTGCAAGGAGATGTCGATGGAAGCCCGAGATGACAAACTGATTGCCATAATTGGCCTGCTCTCCGCCTGTTTAATTGGCGTGGTGTTCCTGTTCACCATGACATGGCTGACCGATGTGCGCCATCCCGCCGATCCCACGCTTGATGTACAAACCTGTCCGCCAAAAGTTCATCCGACGCAACACTCTTAATTCAGTTTTTCCCGGTTGTGCCACTTAATTTGCTGACTGCGTAGTTCTAACGCCAGGGCTTCGTGTAGCGTGCGATTGCCATTGGGATCGCCCAGGCCAAACAGCGCGCCAGGTGAACGTCGATCGTCTGCCCAGGCCGGATATTCGACTACCGGATAGAGCGAAATGCCTTCCAGCGCCACCCCTTCGTCCAGCGCTAACAGCGCCTGTTCCATGACATGCCGCAGCCAGGGCGCGCGCGCGTCTCCTTCGGCACCGGTTTCTGCCAGCAGCAATGGACGTTGATAGCGCTGCCAGCATTGCAACAACAGGCGATGCAGCGGTTGATAAGTGGCGTGTTCAGCAGGGATGGTGTCGCCGGAAAAGAACCAGTGGTTATCGGGATAGTAATTCAGGCCGAGAATATCGAGGAAGTCTTCACGCCCGCCCAGCTCTGGCGCATCACGCCCGGCAATCCAGTCCCAG
Source organism: Pantoea sp. JGM49 (assembly GCF_018257655.1). NCBI lineage: Bacteria > Pseudomonadati > Pseudomonadota > Gammaproteobacteria > Enterobacterales > Erwiniaceae > Pantoea > Pantoea sp. JGM49. The sequence goes on from NZ_JAERJM010000001.1 coordinate 76,193, forward strand.
GCTTCAAACTGGGCCTGATGCTGTGCATCTGCGTAGGGTTTGCTGTCGGGGTTGTCGGGGTCGGCGGCGATTTGCACTAGCGGATCGGTGAGTACAAAGCGCGCATCAGGATAAACCTCGCGAACCGCATGCATCGCCGCCAGCGAGGCGCGTACCAGCTGACGTTTTAGCTCGCGGCCGCGCTCGCTGGCATAGGGATCAAGCCAGGAAACATCTGCCCCGGCCCATGACCAAAAGGAGATTTGGTTGATTGGGGTGAAAAAAGGGTGTTCAACGCCTTCATCACGCATCAACTGCGCCATGGCACGTGCGAAACGCTCAAAATGATCGACAAAGGCGCTACGCCAGATATCGAGATGTTCCGGGTAGCCAAAATGCGCCAGCTCCCAGATGATTTGCATATCGTGACGTGCGGCGGCATGGACCATCGGTAAAAAGCTGCGCCAGTCATATTCACCAGGCGTGGCTTCGATAAGATGCCAGCGTGCACCGTCGCGGGCAGTGTGTAATCCTTCCTGCGCCAACGCAGCGTAATCTTTCTCCAGTAACATATCGTGACCACTACTGATCACCATATCCATACGACGGCCCCCGCTGCGGCAGGCGGTGGAGCAGGGGAAGCTACCCTGGAAGAAACTGCGGAAAAGCTGCGGGTGATGGCGCGGGGATTGCTGAGTCATCATCCTCTCCTCACGGTAAACGTCGGATGCAGAACGCACGCCTAAGTCTAGACTGTAAACTAAAGACGCGTCAGCGAGCGGTAGCAGATATCTCTGATGGCCATCCGATGCGGTAAGACTAACAATAATAGATCCAGTGAATTCAGGGATTCGGTATGAGTGAAGCAGCATCCGTTCAGCAGCCGCCAGCGGGCGAAGGGTTACGAGAAATTGTTGATGCACGTTGTGCGCTGCATCCCGAGATGAGTGGCATCCATCCCCTCAACGATGGTTTAGACGCCTTTGCCGCGCGCTACCTGCTGATGGGCATGGCGCAACACACTATTGATGTGCAGTACTACATCTGGCACAACGACATGTCTGGCCGTCTGTTATTTAGCGCATTGCTGGATGCCGCCGAACGGGGCGTCAAAGTTCGCTTGCTATTAGATGACAATAATACGCCGGGCCTGGATGACACGCTGGCCGAACTCGATCGTCATCCCAATATTGCGGTGCGCTTATTCAATCCCTTTTCCTTTCGCACCCTGCGCGCGCTCGGTTATCTGACTGATTTCGCCCGACTTAATCGACGCATGCACAACAAGAGCCTGACGGTGGATGGGGCCGTGACACTGGTCGGTGGGCGCAATATCGGCGACGAATATTTCGGGACTGGCGATGAGCCGCTGTTTACCGATTTGGATGTGCTGGCGATTGGTCCGGTGGTACACCAAGTCGCGCACGATTTCGAGCGCTACTGGCAGAGCAAAGCGGTTTCCCCCTTGCGCGCGGTGGTAGATGTCTCGGGCGATGCCCATCAGGCAGTGCGTTTACCGGCAGAGTGGCAGCAGAGTGAAGCCGTTCAGCGTTATCTGGCGCGGCTGGAGCACTCTTCTTTTGTCAGCCAAATGGAACAGGGATCAATGCAGATGACGTGGGCCGAATCGCGTCTGCTGAGTGATGATCCGCGCAAGGGACTTGGCAAAGCGAAACGTTCCAGCCTGTTGCCGCAACGCATGCTGGAGGTGATTGGCACACCGCAACAGCAGTTCGATATCATTTCGGCGTATTTTGTGCCCACGCGTGCCGGCGTGGCTCATCTGGTCGCACTGAAGCGGCGGGGTGTCAAAATCGCCATACTCACCAATTCACTGGCGGCCAATGATGTGTCCGTGGTGCACGCAGGTTATGCGCGCTGGCGTAAAAAGCTGCTGCGTCATGGAATTGCGCTGTATGAGATGAAGCCACAAGCGAATGCCAGTGAAGCCCCACATGACCGTGGGTTAACCGGTAATTCCGGCTCAAGCTTGCATGCGAAAACCTTCACCGTCGATAACCGAAAGGTGTTTATCGGCTCGTTTAATTTTGATCCCCGCTCTGCGGTGCTGAATACCGAAATGGGACTGGTGATTGAGAGTGAAGCCCTGGCGCAGCAAACCCATCAGCGCTTTATTGCCGGGATGCGCGATCGTGCCTGGGCACTGCGTCTGGACAACTGGGGGCGGGTGAACTGGGTTGAATATCCCGGTGAAGCAGGTGAGGTGGTGCACAAGCATGAGCCGCAGTGTACGTGGGTACAACGACTGTTGGTGCGATTGGTGTGGCGCTTACCGGTGGAGTGGTTGTTGTAAATGCCGCAGGACATGCTGGCGCACCGGACAACAATCGCCCCCACATTGTGGGGGCTGATGCCGATTACCGTGTAGCAGAGGGCGTTTTAACTTCATTGCGCTGTGGTTTACCTGAGAACAGGAAACGCAACAGCGGAATGCGCAGATGGATTTCGTACAGCGTAAAAGCAATCCCAAACACCATCAGCAAGCCCACAAAAAAGCCCAGCGTGTTGCTGCTAATGTGTGGGGTGACGTAGATGCCATACAAAATGGTCAGCGGATGGTGCACCAGATAGATAAACAGTGAGGCATTCACTAAATACATGATGCGCGGTGAGTGGCTGTTCAGCAGCTTGTGGCCAAAGCTAAAGCAGACATTCAGCATACAAAGTCCCATCAGGGTTGAGATCACCTCATCGATTTCATACAGCCAGCCATCGCCGCTGCTGTAGCGTTGATTCAGGCTATAGGCGATAAACACCGCAATGGCGCCAAAGCACATCACCGGATTGAAGCGCACAAACAAGGCTTTCAGCGCCTGATGTTTCCATGCCAGCGCACCGAGCATAAAGAACGGCAGGAACGTCAGGGTTTGCATCACGGCCACGCTGAACAGACCGTCGGCGAACACGGCCGGTACGGCATAAAACAGCGCGCGGCGGAACAGACACCAGACCAATGCATAAGCCAGAAGTGCCAGCGTCAGTTTCCCCCAGCCTACCTGCTGATAATCAATCTTCCGCTGCTGAGTGCTCAGCCAGCGGAAGGTCAGCATGCCGAATGCCGTCAGAATCACTAAAACCAGTAAAAACCACAGGTGAGAAATCAGTTCCCACGCCAGCGTGTTGTACTTGTCATACCAAGAAAAGCTATCCCAATGACCCACTTTGTCGGTCAGATTTTTTAGCATAAAAAACTGCGGCAGGGTAATGAGCGGAATGGCGGTTAACAGCGGGATACCTACACGCTCCATGCGGACCTTCAGCCAGTGTTGTGGCTGATAGCGCAGGTAAAGCATGTAGGAAAAATAACCAGAAATAACAAAGAACACCTGCATGCGGAAGGCGTGGATGAAGTCATTCAAAACGGTTAACCACATTGAGGCATCGTGGCTATTCACGGCCCAGCGCTGTGTGGAGTAAATCAACGAGACGTGAAAGGGCACGCCTAATAACATTAAGTACGCTCGAATGGAGTCGAGAAAATATTCGCGTTCGGGTTTTGCTGAACTCATAAGCTTCCAATTTGTCAGTTTACTTGCCGGTTTCACCCTGAAACCGGATTATGCTGGCTGAAAATTCTACCGCCTGTAAACAGCGTATACTATCAGGTGATTCTGTATCTTAACCTGAAGGGTTTAATTATCCGAAAAGCACACTTTCAGCTTACAAATCAGCGGAACAATCTTGTGCATAAGCTGTCGGAAAACCGAATAATCCTTTAAGATAAACGGGTTTGATCTGAGCACACGAAAGGGGGGGATGTGCTAAATAAAGTGAATAAAAAAGTGGGACTGGTAAAAATGCGCTGGGTAGGCGCGGCAGTTCTGCTGGCGTTGTACGCCAACAATAGCTGGGCGTTCAACATTGATGATGTAGCAAAACAAGCCAAGGCGCTGGCAGGGAAGGGTTACGAAGCGCCGAAGAGCAATTTACCCTCTCAGTTTCGTGATATGAAATTTGCGGATTATCAGCAGATCCAGTTTAACCACGACAAAGCATACTGGGGCAAACTGCGCACGCCGTTTAAGCTCGAGTTTTACCATCAGGGCATGTATTTTGATACGCCGGTGAAAATTAATGAAGTCACCGCCTCATCAGTACGTGAAATCAAATATAACCCTGACTATTTCAACTTCGGCAACGTGAAACACGATGCTGATTCCGTCAAGAACCTCGGGTTTGCCGGATTCAAAGTACTGTATCCTTTAAACAAAAAGGGTAAAGACGACGAAATCACCAGTTTCCTGGGCGCCAGCTATTTCCGCGTGATTGGCGAAGGTCAGGTGTATGGTCTTTCAGCGCGCGGCTTAGCGATTGATACTGCACTGCCATCAGGTGAAGAGTTCCCGCGCTTTAAAGAGTTCTGGATTGAACGTCCAAAACCTCAGGACAAGCAGCTGGTGATCTATGCACTGCTGGATTCACCACGTGCGTCCGGTGCTTATCGCTTCATTATCAAGCCGGGCAAAGAGTCGACGGTGGATGTGCAGTCTAAGGTTTACCTGCGTGATAACGTCGGCAAGCTGGGTGTTGCGCCACTCACCAGCATGTTCCTGTTTGGTGCTAACCAGCCTTCACCGGTGACCAACTTCCGTAACGAATTGCACGATTCTAACGGATTGTCGATTCATGCTGGCAACGGCGAGTGGATCTGGCGTCCGCTGAACAACCCGAAACATCTGGCGGTGAGCACGTTCACCGTGGAAAACCCTAAAGGGTTCGGTTTGCTGCAGCGTGGCCGTGATTTCAGCCATTATCAGGATCTCGACGATCGCTACGACCTGCGTCCAAGCGGTTGGGTTGAGCCACAGGGCGACTGGGGTAAAGGCCGAGTTGAACTGGTCGAAATCCCAACGGCCGATGAAACCAACGACAACATCGTGGCCTTCTGGACGCCAGAGTCATTGCCTGAGCCGGGCAAAGAGATGAACTTCCAGTATCGTCTGCACTTCACGCGTGATGAAAACCAACTGCATCAGGATGATGTGGCGTGGGTGAAAAACACGCTGCGTTCTGCGGGTGATGTGAAGCAGTCTAACCTGGTACGTCAGCCGGATGGCTCCATTGCCTTTACCATCGACTTCGTCGGTAAAGCGATGAGCAAATTACCGGACAATACCCAGGTCGCGCCTCAGGTCAGTGTGGGCAACAACGCCGAGGTGGTTGAGCAGAGTGTGCGCTACAACCCGGTGACCAAAGGCTGGCGTTTGGTATTGCGTCTGCGCGTGAAAGATAACAAGCAGCCGACTGAAATGCGTGCGGCGCTGGTGAGCGGCGACAAGACATTGACGGAAACCTGGAGCTATCAGCTACCTGCCAATGAATAAATCGACTTTTTTACCTCAATCTTACGTGGAGGCCCTGCCGCTTGATGCGGCGGGGCGCGCTCGTCTGAGTGATTCGTTACAGAATGCCCAGGCGTTCCACGCTATTCATACGGCGCTGGGGCAAGATGTTGCCGCCAGCGATCGCCCGGATGATGCGCCGCTAAAATCGGTGTCATCACGCGTACAGATGGCCTGGCCGGATTCACTGGCCGAGGGTCAACAACTCAGTAAGGATTATCTCGACCGCACCACGCTGAAGGCGATGCCTAAAGTGAAGCGCTCGCTGATGTTCCCTGAGATCTGGCGCACCAACCCGATCGCGCGTGCATGGGATTCTGTGCGTGGGAAAAAATCCACGCCGCGTTATGCCACAGCGGAAGAGCAAAAGACCGAAGATAAGTGGCGTCATGTCGGTTCTATGCGCCGTTATGTCCTGCTGATTCTTACGATTTTACAGACGGTAGTGGCGACCTGGTACATGAAAACCATTCTGCCATATCAGGGCTGGACGCTGCTCGATCCTATCGAGTTGTTTAACCAGAACTGGCTGCAGTCGGTAGAGCTGATCCTGCCTTACATTTTGCAAACCGGGATATTGTTCCTGTTTGCCATTCTGTTCTGCTGGGTGTCCGCTGGTTTCTGGACCGCGTTGATGGGCTTCCTGCAGTTGATGATGGGTCGCGACAAATACAGCATTTCGTATTCGACCACGGGTGATGAGCCGCTCAATCCGGAGCATCGTACTGCGCTGATCATGCCGATCTGTAACGAAGACGTTGAACGCGTATTCGCCGGTCTGCGTGCCACCTGGGAATCGGTGCAGCGCACAGGTAATGCCGAGCACTTTGATGTCTATATCCTGAGCGACAGCTACGATGCCGATATCGCCATCGCTGAGCAGAAAGCCTGGATGGAGCTGGTGCGTGATGTCGGAGGCGCAGGCAAGATTTTCTATCGCCGTCGCCGTCGTCGTGTGAAGCGTAAAAGCGGTAACATCGATGACTTCTGCCGTCGCTGGGGCAGCAATTACAGCTACATGGTGGTGCTGGATGCTGACAGCGTGATGAGCGGTGAGTGTCTCACCGGACTGGTGCGCATGATGGAAGCCAATCCGAACGCCGGTATTATCCAGTCGTCGCCAAAAGCGTCAGGCATGGACACGCTGTATGCGCGTTGTCAGCAGTTCGCGACCCGCGTCTATGGCCCGCTGTTTACCGCCGGTCTGCACTTCTGGCAGTTGGGTGAATCGCACTACTGGGGCCATAACGCCATCATCCGTGTTCAGCCGTTCATCGAGCACTGTGCGTTAGCACCGCTGCCTGGTGAAGGTTCTTTTGCCGGTTCAATTCTGTCACATGACTTCGTTGAAGCCGCGCTGATGCGCCGTGCCGGTTGGGGGGTGTGGATCGCCTATGATCTGCCGGGCTCTTACGAGGAACTGCCGCCGAACCTGCTGGATGAACTGAAGCGTGACCGTCGCTGGTGCCACGGTAACCTGATGAATTTCCGACTGTTCCTGGTGAAGGGGATGCACCCGGTTCACCGTGCGGTGTTCCTGACCGGTGTGATGTCTTATCTGTCAGCACCGTTGTGGTTTATGTTCCTCGCCTTGTCCACCGCGTTGCAGGTGGTACATACGCTGATGGAACCGACCTACTTCCTGCAACCCCGCCAGCTGTTCCCGGTGTGGCCGCAGTGGCGTCCTGATCTGGCGATCGCGCTGTTCTCTACCACGTTGGTACTGCTGTTCCTGCCGAAGCTGCTCAGTGTGGTGTTGATCTGGTTCAAAGGTGCCAAACCTTATGGTGGTGCCATTCGTCTGTTCTGCTCGCTGATTCTGGAAATGCTGTTCTCGGTGTTGCTGGCACCGGTGCGTATGCTTTTCCACACGGTATTCGTGGTCAGCGCGTTCCTCGGCTGGGAAGTGGTGTGGAACTCACCGCAGCGTGATGACGATGCTACACCATGGGGCGAAGCTTTCCGTCGTCATGGTTCTCAGATGCTGTTAGGTATCGTTTGGGCGACCGGTATGGGTGTGCTCGATCTGAACTTCTTATGGTGGCTGGCGCCGATTGTGTTCTCACTGATTCTGTCGCCGTTTGTGTCGGTGATGTCGAGCCGTGCAACGGTGGGACAGAAGAGTAAGAATGCGAAGCTGTTCCTGATCCCGGAAGAGTATGAACCACCGAAAGAGCTGGTTGATACCGATCACTACCTGCAGTTGAACCGCGAGCGGGCGTTGAAGAATGGCTTTATGCATGCCTTGTTCAACCCGGCATTCAATGCACTGGCAACCGCAATGGCCACGTCGCGTCACAAACAGAGTGCGTTGCTGGATCATGCACGCGACCGCCGTGTCGATCAGGCACTGAGCGATGCGCCTGAGAAACTGAACCGCGAGCAGCGTTTGCAGCTCATCAGTGACCCGGTAGTGCTGGCGCGCGTGCACTCACGCCTGTGGGAAAGTGCAGAGAAATATCATCAATGGGTGGAGAGTTATCAGAAATTGACACTCAATCCTGAGGCGCTTCCACAGCGCTAACCTCGAAAACCTAAAAGCGGCAGCGATGCCGCTTTTTTTTTGCCAACATTTTGACTAACACAATCTTTACGCGCACAGGTGTAGTTATTCCACCCGTGACCCGGTTAAACTAACGCCAGTTCATTGTGAGTAAATGTTGTGAATTATTTCCTTAAATTAACCCTATTGTGTGCCACCACACTCGTCTTGAGCGGCTGCGGCAGTATTATCAGCCGAACCGTCCCGGGACAGGGACATGGCAGCCAGTATTATCCCGGTGTGCAATGGGATGTGCGTGACGGGCCATGGCGCGTGCTGACCATCCTTGATCTGCCACTCTCGCTGGTGATGGATACGCTGTTACTGCCCGTCGATGCCAGCCACGGCCCTTACGAGTAACGCTTACGCCCATTTATCCGATGGGCTATCGTCATCTTCCCATTCCTCTGCCGCAGCTTCACCCTCTTCGAGATCGCGTGGTGGCTCCAGCTGGAATTCCCCTTCATCCCACTCGTGCAGGGTGTTTTCCGACTGCCACTCCTGACGCAGTTCCACCTCGTCGAAATCGCCGTCAAATATCGCCTGGGCTGCTTCGCCGCTGCAGATCGGCAGGCATTCACCTTGCTCATCTTCACCGTCAAAGAACTCTGCCTGCCACATGATGTCACCATCCTGCATCACGTACTTTTGTAGCGAGAACTGGCTCACGCTGGCATCGTCCTCGTGCACATCCGTCTGGCTGGCGAGAAACTCCTCGCGTGCGGCGTCGATAGCTTCTTCAAGCGTGCTGTACAAGCTCATAATGAACTCCATGTCTGTTGAAAGGGATTTCACAGAAGAATAGACGAAAAATGGAAGTGTGCAGGGCAGGCATAGAATAACGGCGGGCGGATGAATGCAATTCAACCGCCCAAACCGTTTAGATCATCTTTTGCGGGAAATGCAGTACAGGACGTACTGACTCGCGAATAATAGGAGCAGAGTAACGAATGCAGCATTTAATACAGGGTTTCACCTTTTTAAAATTAATACGAGCGGTTGATAAAGCCTGATTTAAATTATAGAGCGTACCGATAAAAACCATATCCTCCTTAACGGGTAGACGTTTACACTCTTTCCGATGCAAGAGGTGGTAGCCCTCTTGATCGGTACTGATTGTCACGTAGTAATAGATGCCTTTATTCATATTATAGGTTCCTGCGATATATTTGCTGTGTGTAATCTTTTTATATTTTTAGAAGGGCAGTTATTTGGCTAACTGTCACGGTTGAAATTAACTGGAATCGATTTCGCTAACAAATTCCAGAAAGGAATAAGCATAGCTCTTCTTTTGTAGAAACAGAATATAAAGGGGGTGGACTAAGACAATACCTTGTTATGTAAGTTAATTTTACTGGATTGATAAGCGGAGCAAAAGCATTCAGCAATATTAAATAGGAATAGGCCTGGAATGCGTGAAAATTAGATCCGTGACCACCTGTTTCAATTGATGAAGCTTTTTGATGCTGCTGGATGAGAATTCAAAGAGATGCGCATTTTAGTGTTTACATTTCGTTAACAAAGATGAATATTCTGCATTTCTACAGGTTATTCTGCTCCATGGATTAAGTTAAAGCTGGACCGAACAATGCCATCAGCCTGAATTCAGACTGGTCCGGTTTGACTAAAATTGACAGACTATCGTCGTGAAATAACGCAAATTTCTTCAGGAAAGCGTGGAGCACAGACTGTGCTCCACATCACATTAATACAGCGATGGTTGACCTTCAGGGCGGGTTTTAAAACGGCGGTGCAACCACATGTACTGCTCTGGTGCCAACAGAACGGTTTCTTCAACCACTTTATTCATCACGATAGCGGTATCGAGTTCATTCTCGAGCGAGAACTTATGGCGAATGTCAGGCATCATTTTAAGCTCATAACCGCGTCCGTTGGGCAGGCGGCGGGCGAGAAACGGGATCACGCTGGGATTGCCCAATCGAATCAACATATGCGTGCCCGTGGTGGTTGCCGCATCCTGCACGGCAAAGAACGGGGCAAACACGCTACTGCGCGGGCCATAATCATGATCAGGCGCGTACCAGATGATGTCGTTGTTCTTCATGGCGCGAATCATGCCTTTGAGATCTTTGCGATCCAGCATGCTCTTATTTGAGCGCATGCGTCCCCAGGTTTGCAGCCAGTCGATGAGCTTATTGTCATTCGGCCGGTAAACGCCAATGCCTGGATTGTGCATGCCAAACACGCGAGCACCCAGCTCCAGAGTCAGGAAATGCATGCCAATCAATAAAATGCCGCGTTTTTCCGCAAGCGCATGGCTGACATGTTCGAGCCCGGAAGTGGCCACCCATTTTTGAATACGCCAGTCAGGCCAGAACCACGCCATACCGGTTTCAATCAGCCCCATGCCAACCGATTCAAAGTTGTGCTTCACCATGGCTTCACGTTCGCTGGTAGGCATATCCGGAAAACAGAGTTCCAGGTTACGTTGCGCGACTTCCACACGACGTTTTAAGAAGCGCATGGCAATGCGGCCCAGGCCACAGCCAATCGTATGCAGCACCGGGTAAGGAAGTAACACCAGCAGATAAAGAAAGCCGATACCTATCCAGGTCAGCCAGTAACGCGGGTGAAGAAGTTCACGGGAAAATTGGGGAAGTTGAGTCATGGAAATGTCAGTATCCTGCGTCTTGTGCCAGAGAGTCCGGTTTCTGTTATTTGTCGTGATTATGCCATTTTTTCGTGCTGACTGAAATCAAGCATAGCCTGCAGGCGGGTGTAAGGCAGTCAGATTGCGCATTAATCTACCACTGCGGCGGAGAATTGCGTCGGTAATCACGCCATTCAGGATTATCTGACCAGGGGCTTTGCATCGAGCGGAATTCAGGTATCATGTGCGCGCTAAATTTCTCTGATTGCTAACAGGATCGAACACCATGCCAGTGTTACATAACCTTGTTTCCAATAAAGAGCTGAAAGAACGTATGCTGGCTGAAAACGAGCCGCGTACCACAGTCTCTTTTTACAAGTACTTCCAGATTGCCGACCCGAAAGTCTTCCGTGATGCCCTGTACATTGCGCTAACAAAGCTCAAGGTCTTTGGACGCGTCTACGTGGCAAAAGAGGGGATCAACGCGCAAATCAGCGTTCCTGCCAGCCAGTACGAAGCCATGAAAACTGCACTGTATGCGTTTGACCCGGCGTTAAATAACCTGCGAATGAACATTGCGCTGGACGATGATGGCAAATCTTTCTGGGTACTGCGCCTGAAAGTTCGTGAGCGCATTGTGGCCGATGGCATTGAAGATGAAAGCTTTGATGCCAGCGATGTCGGTGCCTATTTAAAAGCCGCAGACGTCAATGCGATGCTGGATGATCCCGATGCGGTGTTTGTCGACATGCGTAATCACTACGAATTCGAAGTGGGCCATTTCGATCAGGCGATGGAAGTCCCGGCCGACACCTTCCGCGATCAGCTGCCGATGGCCGTGGATATGCTGCAGGAGCATAAAGACAAAAAGATTGTCATGTACTGCACCGGCGGGATCCGCTGCGAAAAAGCCAGTGCGTGGATGAAACACAAAGGCTTCAATGATGTTTACCACATTGAAGGCGGCATCATTGAATATACCCGCCGTGCGCGTGAGCAAGGTTTGCCTGTCCGTTTCAAAGGTAAAAACTTTGTGTTTGATGAACGTATGGGCGAACGTATTTCTGACGATATTCTCTCGAGTTGCCACCAGTGCGGCGTGCCGTGCGATAGTCACACTAACTGCGTCAATGACGGATGCCATCTGCTGTTCATTCAGTGCCCGAGCTGTGCGGAGAAATACCACAACTGCTGCAGCCCGCTGTGCATGGAAGAGGCGACATTAACACCGGAAGAGCAGCGTTCACGCCGCGCAGGCCGTGAAAACGGTAATAAGGTGTTCAATAAGTCACGCGGTTTACTCAACATGACGATGGCGATCCCCGCGCCAGAGAAGAAGTAAACTGCATCCAGCCTGAGGCCGCATGACCTCAGGCTGGTTCTGCCTTACTGCCGCACGCCTTCCACTGAGATAATCAGCTCAGCTTTCTGCGATGCCGGTCCAAGATCTTTAGTGATATTAAAATCCTTCAGCACGATCTCACCGTTAGCTTCAAATCCGGCACGATAGCCGCCCCAGGGATCCTTGCCTTCGCCCAGCAGTCGGGCGTCCAGCGTGATCGGCTTTGTCACGCCGTTGAGCGTCAGGTCACCCGTGATCTTGTACTCTTTGCCCTCTTTTTTCACTGCGGTTGAGGCAAAGGTGGCTTGTGGGAATTTGGCGGTGTTAAGGAAATCCGCGCTGCGAATATGCTTGTCACGTTCGGCATGGTTAGTATCGAGGCTGGCGGTGTTCAGGGTCACGTTAACCTTATCGGCCGCTGGGTTGGCTTCGTCAAAAGTAAAAGTGCCGTCAAAATCTTTGAACGTCCCGTATAGCCAGCTGTAACCCAGGTGCTGAATGCGGAACTGAACAAAGGCGTGCTGGCCTTCTTTATCAAATTTATAGTCTGCTGCGCTGGCCAGCAAACTGGTGCCTAACAGGCTAGCGGCACTCAGTGTCAGTAGCGTCTTCTTGAGCATTTTACTTCTCCTTTTCAGAGGTTAACGGGATGCGGTAACCCAGCATCCTTTTCAATGTGACGTCTCGATCAATAAAATGGTGTTTTAATGCCGCCAGCCCATGCAGCGCGGAAAACAGCACTAATCCCCAGGCCAGCCACAAATGCAGATCGCCAGCCAAATCAGCCTGTTCACCTGCTCCACTTAACAGGGCGGGCACTTCGAACCATCCGAACACCGAGATAGCTTTGCCATCGGCGGTCGATATCAGGTAGCCGCTTACCAGTAGCAGCAACAACAAGCCATACAACAGCCCGTGAGCCAGGCTGGCGGAGCGGCGAATTAAGGGAGAATAGTGTGGTAAGAGTGCGGGTGGGGGAGAAATAACACGCCAGCCAAGGCGCAGCAGTAATGTGGCAAATAGGAGCATGCCAATGCCTTTGTGGATTTCCGGGGCGCTGTGATACCAGCCATCGTAATATCCCAATCCGACCATCCACAGACCCAGCGCAAACATGCCGTAAATGACCAGCGCCATTAGCCAATGCAACATAATGGTCATTAGCCCGAAATGTTGTCTGGAGTTACGCCACATAAAAGTGAATCCATATCTGGAAATAGGTGGTAATAAGCATCCATACTTTGAAATATGAAAGCAATTAAGCTTACCTTTCTATAAAATTTAAAAAGACATTCGGAAATTGTGCGTTTATATCGATGTCTGCGTCAGAAATATTGAAGATGGTTGTATAGGTGGCGGGGAAATAAAATTGAATTGAATATTGCTACACCTAATGCGGCAATCTTAACGCTTAAATGTCAGGAAAGAACTATTAATGTAAGCTTGCGTCAATATAAGGCTGGCGCCTGAGGCGCCAGCGAGACAACGTTAAGCAAAGCGCGAAAGTGAAAACGGCTTCAGGTCAAAGGATAAGGGCTTATCCTGGGCAAATTCACTGGCAAGTTCACCTAATACGCTGGCAAATTTAAATCCGTGTCCACTCAAGCCGGTAATAATTAATCGATTTGGCTCGCCTGGAAGGGTATCTACAATAAAGTCTTCGTCAGGTGTGTTGTCATAACTGCAGGCCTCACCGTGTAAGCAAACGCCAACCCCCGGTAAGAACTGACGCAGGAAACTGAAGGCTTCACTGCCGTCTGCAGCGATACTGCCGAAAGGTTTACGATCTTCGGGTTTCTGCATCAGCTGCCCGCCATCGTGACGTCCCACTTTTAATGCATTGTTGTCGGCAGGGAAGCCATAAAAGTGACTGCCATCAGGCATCTCCACCGTGAAGCCAGGAAATTGGTTGTTCTCGCTATAACGTCCATCTGCCTGATACCAGGCAAAGACTTTACGCACCGGTTGTACTGGCAAATCTTTTACCAGCTCACTCACCCAGGTTCCGGCACTGACCAATAATTTACGCGCGCGAAACACGCCGTCGCGGGTAGTGACTTGCTGCAAGTCACCATCGCGTGCGATCTCACTCACCGGGCAATTAAACAGTTGTGCGCAGCCCGCCTGTTCAGCCAGCTGTATCCAGCTACGAACCGCCTGCTCACATTTCAGGAAGCCGGAGTGAGGTTCGAATACCCCAACGTAGCCGTCGGGCACAGAGATCTGCGGCCAGCGCTTGCGCACTTCGTCTGCCTGCAGGATTTTTACTTCCAGTTGATAGGTTTTGGCGCTGTCGATGACATTTTGGATAAATGAGGAAGTGAGGGGGGCCAGATTGAGGATGCCGCTTCGATGCATAATGCGTTCACCGCTCTGACGTTCCAGCTCATCCCACAAGGTTTGTGCGCGCAGCACCAGCGGGACATAGCGTTCACCTTCGCCATAGGCATGGCGGATCAGGCGTGTTTCACCGTGGTGTGTGCCCTGGCTGTGCGGAGGATGGGCACTATCAATCATCAATACCGATAAGCCTGCCTGGGTTGCGTAAAAACCGGCGGCGGCTCCCACCGATCCGCTGCCCACCACAATCAGATCATAAACCATAACCACATCACTCCTGCCAAACGACGAAATTTTTCAACAGCATAGCAAAAAAATCGTGTCCATGAAAAAGGCACCCTATTGGGTGCCCTTTCACGCGAAGTAAGAAATTAGTGCTTTTGATTATCGCGTAGGTATTGCTCTGTGGACTCAATCTTTGCAATGCCAGCTTCGAGTATCGAGATGAACTGTCTGGCTACGTCGGTAGTCAGCCAGTAGGTGGGTCCCACGTCAGCTTCTTCTTCTTTCTGATCCTGCGATGATAGCGAGTGCAGGCGGATCATCATGGCGTCATAACTGTCTACGGTACTGATGTCCCATCCAACCAGCGGATGAGTCTGAATGACGTCTTTATTTCTGTCCATTATAACCTCCTTATTACTCGTTAAACGAAGTGCTTCTTGAGGTTCAATGCGGCTTTTCTTGCACTAGCGGAACAATTATAACATGAAACAGGCGGTACAATAGTTAAAACGTGTGGCGATTAAAAAGAGAACGATAATAAATGCGTTCAGAATGCGACTTTTGTCGAATAATAAAGTGCCCGCTGCTTCGGGCCTTTATTCGATAATCGTGACAGTGGCTACACCTTAGTTATCGGCGGCGTTAGGGGAAAACTTTACGCTGCAGCGACAAGTAAAAAAAGGCCAGTTTCAGGCCTGCGCTTCTGGAGGCAGCTGGCCATTACGCCGCTGAATCTCTTCAGCCAACCGAGTAAAGTGCTGCTGTAACTGTGCGTCGTGGTTCTGATTTTGCGCTTCGAGCGACAGATTATGCACCAGTAACTGACTGGCGCGATCGTCGAGGCAGAACGTCAAACTGGCAAAGGCATTTTCCAGCACCGTTAAACGTCGCTGCTGTTCAGCAATTAATGCCAGCAATTCACCGAAGGTCATCGCCTCTTCTGGTTTTTC
Organism: Pantoea sp. JGM49; assembly: GCF_018257655.1. Classification (NCBI taxonomy): domain Bacteria; kingdom Pseudomonadati; phylum Pseudomonadota; class Gammaproteobacteria; order Enterobacterales; family Erwiniaceae; genus Pantoea; species Pantoea sp. JGM49. The sequence goes on from NZ_JAERJM010000001.1 coordinate 91,545, forward strand.
AGTAGTCATGTAAAACACCTCCCGTAAGCATGACGAGGCAAGGATAGGGTATCGTTAAACATGAGTCTAGATGCAGCGACTTTATCTGGCGAGAGGGAAATTAAAACAAAAAAACCGGGTGGCGAAACCCGGCAAAAACGGCACAGTGGCAGTTAATCAGTAATAAACCAGTCGTCTGCGCTTTCCCACGTTTCTTGTAAAATATCGCTAATGCGTTCGCGTGACGCTTTACAGCCACCAAATACGCTCAATTGATTGCCGCCCGCATAACGGACTTTGACATGGTGATTATCTTCGGGAAAATCACGGGAAATACGACGGGTGAGTTCGGCACTGAGTGCATCCAGTGCACCTGCGGGAAGGGGCTGAGTTTTCGCTACGGTAATTTCAACACGCATAAAAGCCTCCGGGATAATATACTGGTTATTTGTACAGTAAAATTATCCCAAAGGCAAGCCATGCATTATTATTCTTTGATGCGCCAGTTCAGCGTCTCACCTGCAAGGAACGGCACCAGTGTGTCATCGGTCACATTGATGGTGTCCTGCACTGTCCATGACTCGCGGACCAGCGTCAGCGTGCCTTCATTCAGTGGCAGGCCATAGAAGTTCGGGCCGTTTTCTGAACAGAACGCTTCAAAATGTTCCAGCGCATTCAACTCTTCGAATACCGTGGCATAGGCAGGCAGCGAGGTCGGTGCGTTAAACACGCCGGCACAGCCGCAGCTGGCTTCTTTCAGATGACGCAGATGCGGTGCCGTGTCCGTGCCGAGGAACACGCGACGATTGCCACTCGCCACCAGGGCGCGCAGCGCTTCCTGATGAATATTGCGTTTCAGGATCGGCAGGCAATAGAGATGAGGGCGAACACCGCCCACCAGCATGTGGTTACGGTTAAACATCAAATGCTGTGGTGTAATGGTGGCACCCAGCAGGTCGTTGCCCGCAGCCAGATATTCTGCCGCTTCTTTAGTGGTGATGTGTTCCATCACCACTTTCAGGGCTGGGAAGCGCTGACGCAGCGGTTCCAGCACGGTTTCGATAAAGCGTGCTTCACGGTCAAATATATCGATGTGCGAATCCGTGACTTCACCGTGTACCAGCATCGGCATACCGATCTGCTGCATACGATCCAGCACGCTGGCGATGGAATCAACATTGGTGACGCCGTGGCTGGAGTTAGTGGTGGCATGCGCGGGATAGAGTTTTGCTGCCGTGAAGGTCCCGTCGCGGAAGCCACGCTCAATTTCATCCGCATCTAATGAATCGGTGAGGTAGCAGGTCATCAGTGGCGTAAAAGCGTGTTCAGCGGGCAGCGCAGCCATAATGCGCTCGCGATAGGCATTGGCGGCCTCGACGCTGGTCACCGGTGGAACCAGGTTTGGCATGACAATCGCACGACCATTGACCGCACTGGTATAAGGCAGAACTGCATTAAGCATCGCGCCATCGCGCAGATGGATATGCCAATCGTCAGGGCGGCGAATCGTGATTTGCTGGGGTTGGGCTGTCATTCAAAAAGGCTCCGGCTGAGAAAAAACGAATGGGCACGTTTAGGCCGGGGAGTAATCATAAGGGTGTGAGCAACCGTTTGCACGGGATTTTATTGCCGGAAACAAAAACCGCACCCGAAGGTGCGGTGGTTGAGGTTAATCCGTAAACGGAATCACCAATTGTCCCGGCTTCACTTCAATACCCTTGGCAAATTTCTTCGCCAGTGCTTCCCCTTTACTACGGTCTTCGCTTAGCACATAGGCAGGCTTCTCATTGAAGTAGCGTTTGAGAGACTCATTAAGATAAGGCGTCAGTGTTTTCATGATGGACGCCATCTTTTCTGGTTGTACTTGCGCGTCGACAATTTCAATATCATGCAGATAAATTGCGCCTTCCTGCGCATTGAAAATCGGCTGCGCTTTCATCTTCAGCTGCATCTCAGCCTGCTGTGGACCAAACAGCGAGCTGACATTGATGTTTGCTTTGCCGGAGAGGGTAATCTTACCGGGTTCTTCACGACCAATCTGACTGGTGAGATCGCTGAGCACGATGTGTGCATTGACCAGCCCGGATACGCCGATGTCTTTTTCGAAGTTATTGCGCTTCTGCAGCGCTTGATTCACTTCCTGTTCGCTAATGGTGTATTGCGTCAATTGATTACAGCCGCTCAACAGCACGGCTAAAAACAGGGCTAATAGCCCAGACATCGCCTTTTTCATAGATCCTCATCCTGAACGATACGGCAAAACAGCCATAGCCTGCCTGAAACCGGGCCAGGTGTCACCATGAGAGGGATGAGAAACGCCGCAGCGTTTCTCATCGGACGGGGCTATGCCGCGATGGAAGAGAGCAGGTTAATCTGGGTTTGCTTCGCCATATTGTCGCGGTAATCCGCTACGCGACTCGGCCATTCGATGCCAGCCACTAAGGTGAGCGAACGCAGGAGCGGAAACAGATTGATATCGTCTTCAGACAGTTCGCCATTCACGGCATTGGGTTTGACGATGAGCTTATCGAGTTGGCGCAGGTCATCACTGATGTTTTTTATCAGCCCGGGCGCGTGTTTACGCAGCTCAGTGAAATCTCCGACGCTGGCCTGTTTTTTCTCACGGAAGTAACTCCGCGCTTCCGGCGTGGCAAATTCCGCAAACGAGGCATCAGCGATGCGCGGAATCAGCAGCTTATTGATATAGCCGTTAACGCGGCGCAGCCATTCGCTGATGGCGGGGTTGTTTTTGCCATTAAGCAGCGGCTCGCGATCCTGCTTATCCACCAATCGGACAATGTCCATACTCTCTGGCATCGCACTGCCATCGGCTTTTTGCAGAATGGGCGCCATCTTCTGCCCGATGAGTTTTTTTGGCATCTGCTCATCGTCATTGAGCATAACGATCAATTCAACCGGCAGGTTCTTTAAGCCAAAAATCATGCGTGCTTTCACGCAGAAAGGGCAGTGATCGTAGATGTAGAGTTTCATCCCGTTTCTCCTGTGTAAATCTAAGGGTGACAAAGGTCACCCTTTTTCCGGACGTGCGGGAAGTATGGAAGAGATCCTCCGAAGGGGCAAACTAGCTGCTGAAGATGATCGGTGCCACCGGGCGCGGCTGGAACTGCCACCACAATGCCAGCAGAGTGATGATGCCAACGCTGCTCAGCAACATCCAGGGCAGTTCAGGCAGAGCCAATTGCTGGCCCATGTCGAACATCCACCCACCACCGGAGTAGCCAATCAGACCGCCGATAGCCAGACCTAAACGACTGAATCCCATGTAACTGCCCCGCGCGCGTGAACTGGCCAACGATGCGCTGAGCGTCTCGCGTGCCGGTTCGGCGATGATGGACCCCAGGTAGAACACGCCGATTAACAAAAACAGCGAAGGGAGAGATTGGGTCATGCCGACAGGCAGCAGGCTAAAGGTCATCAGGAATAAACCCGCCATAAGCCGGGTTTCCAGGCGGAAGCGTTTTTCGCTCCAGCGGGCCAGCGGATAGAGCAGGCTGAGCGACAGCATGGCTTCGATGGCGTACATCCATTTCACGGCGGCGGGCGCACCAGCCACCTGATTCACCATCACCGGCAGCATCAGCATGACCTGCACGGCCAGAATGTAGTAGCCGGTCAACGTCAGCACATAGAGGCGAAAACGTTTATCCTGCCAGACACGCTGCATACCTTCGCGCATCGCAATGCGTTCCGTTGAGATGCGCCACGCCGGTAGCCACACGGCGTTAAATATCGCCGCAGCGACAAACACCGCTGCACCCACCCAGCACACCAGGCGGAAATCCCACGCCAGCAACCAACTGCCAATCAGCGCCCCTAGCACCGCTCCCGCGCTGTCCTGCATCATCAGCAGCGAGAAGAAGCGACCGCGTTCACGAGCGCGCACCAGTTTTACCACCATGGCGCTGCGGGGCGGGTCAAACAAGGTGCCACCGAGGCCGGAAAGCAAACAGGCCAGCCACAGCATCCAGGGTTGATGCGCCAGCGCCATGCAGGCAAATCCGGCTGCGCGCATCAGCATGCCCGTCACAATCAGCGGACGGGCGCCAAAACGGTCCGCAATCGCGCCGCCGAAAATGCCTAGCCCCTGCTGTACAAATTGACGCAAACCCAGCGCGATACCCACCATTAACGCCGCCCAGCCCAGTTGCTCAACGAAATGGATAGAAATCAGTGGAAATACCACGAAAAAGCCTAACACTACCAACATGTTATCGACTAAGAGGAATGTTTTACCGAGGCGTCGTGCCCGCGCTACCCGAGACATGCTTAATCCTGAGCAAGAGAAGAGAAAAGTGACCAGTTGGTCTATTTTCCGCCTGCGCTGACGGGAAAGACAGCGTATCCAGGATGATATTTTTTCATCGAATCCGCAGAAAAATTAATCCTGGATAAGGATGAATTGCGTGGCAGGGGCTTGAGGGTTTTACCGTAGTGAAAGGGACGGTTATAGTGAGAAGTATCGCCTCAGGCGTACATCTTTCTTAAAGTTATGGATTTCAGGAGTCATGATGTTTGGCTATCGTTCTGCTGGACCCCGCGTGCGCCTGACTACCGATCGTTTGGTGGTCCGTTTAGTTCACGAGCGCGATGCCTGGCGATTGGCAGATTATTATGCAGAGAACCGCGTCTTTCTTAAACCCTGGGAGCCGGTGCGCGACGAGAGCCACTGCTATCCCTCGGGCTGGCAGGCACGCCTTGGACTGATCGCGGATATGCATAAACAGGGCTCTGCCTACTATTTTGTGCTGATGGACCCGGAAGAGCATGAAGTGCGCGGAGTGGCCAATTTTAGCAACGTGCTGCGCGGTTCATTTCACGCCTGTTACCTCGGTTATTCATTAGGCGAGAAGTGGCAGGGGCAAGGCATGATGTTTGAAGCGTTGCAGTCAGCGATTCGCTATATGCAACGACAGCAACGCATTCACCGCATTATGGCTAACTATATGCCGCATAATCAGCGCAGCGGTGATTTGCTGGCGCGTCTCGGATTCGAGAAAGAGGGTTATGCCAAAGATTACCTGCTGATTGATGGACGCTGGCAGGATCACGTGCTGACCGCGCTGACGTGGCAGGAGTGGACCGCGGATCGGCGTGGACAATAAAAGGAAAACCGCATGAAGATGGCTTTATCCGCGCAGGCGCTGCGTGTGATCGGTTGCCTGTTAGAGAAACAGGTCACCACTCCGGATCAATATCCGCTTTCCCTTAACGGCGTGGTCACCGCCTGTAATCAAAAATCCAACCGTGAACCGGTGATGAACCTGAGTGAAATGGAGGTGCAATCTCAGCTTGATGAGCTGGTGAAAAAGCATCTTGCCACCTCCAATAACGGGTTCGGTCAACGCGTCAGTAAGTATGAACAGCGATTCTGTAACTCTGCATTCGGTAATTTGCAGCTTAACAGCGCAGAAGTGGCGGTGCTGACGCTACTGTTCTTACGCGGCGCACAGACGCCGGGTGAGCTGCGTACCCGCAGTGGACGTTTGCATGAGTTCAGCGATATGAATGAGGTCGAGCAAACGTTGAACGGCTTAATCACCCGTGATGACGGCCCGATGGTGGTGCGTCTGGCACGTGAGCCGGGTAAACGCGAAAGCCGTTATATGCATCTGTTCGGCGGCGATGTGGCTGAAGCACCCGCCGCGAGCACGGATGAGATGGACAGTGAAGATTTGGTCAGCCGGGTTGCGCAGTTGGAACAACAGGTGGCTCAGCTGCAATCCCAGCTGGAGCACCTGTTGCAGAAGGAGCAATAACATGACGCTACGTATCGGTATTGTTGGATTAGGCGGCATCGCGCAAAAAGCCTGGTTGCCCGTGTTGTCGCACGCCACCGACTGGCAGCTGGCAGGGGCGTTTTCGCCGAATCAGGCTAAAGCCCAGCCGATTTGCGACAGCTACCGCATGCCATATTTCAGTCAGCTGGACGCGCTGGCAGCCGCCAGTGATGCGGTCTTTGTGCACAGCAGCACCGCCAGTCATTTTGAAGTGGTGCAGGCGTTGCTGCTGGCGGGCAAAGATGTTTGCGTGGATAAACCATTAGCCGAAACCCTGCAGCAGGCGGAAGCGCTGGTGGCTTTAGCGGAGAAGCGCAAACGCAAACTGATGGTGGCGTTTAATCGTCGCTTTGCGCCACGCTATCAACAGTTGAAAGCGGAAATGCCGCGAGCGGCTTCACTGCGTATTGAGAAGCATCGTGCGGATAGCGTGGGTCCACAGGATCTGCGTTTCACTTTGTTGGATGACTACCTGCACGTGGTGGATACAGCGCTGTGGCTGGCAGGGGGCAAACTGACGCGTGAGCAGGGCTTTATTGAAACTAACGAGGAGGGGGCGATGCTGTATGCCGAGCATCACTTCTCGGCGGGGGCACTGCAAATCACCACCAGCATGCATCGTCGCGCGGGCACGCAGCGCGAGGTGGTGAGCGCCATCTGCGACGGTGACTACATCGAAATTAATGAGATGCGTGACTGGCAGCAGGAGAACCTCGGCGGCTTACGCACCGATCCGGTAGCCTCCTGGCAAAGCCATCTTGCTCAGCGTGGTTTCAGCGGTGCGGCACAGCATTTTATCCAGTGCGTACAAAATCAGACGATGCCTGAAACCAGCGGTGAACAGGCGCTGGCGGCGCAGCGTCTGGTGGAAAAACTGTGGCGCGATGCCGAACAGGAATAACCCCTTGTAACACTCAATGCTGGTCATTTCCCGCCGTGGCAGTAGACTATCGCCGGACATCAGCAGATGTCCGCGCTAAGTTGCTCATTTATCCGACACTTTTCAGGATGCGCCACTCAAAATGAATTTGTTGAAATCGCTGGCTGCGGTCAGTTCGATGACCCTTTTTTCCCGCGTGCTGGGCTTTGCCCGTGATGCCATAGTGGCTCGCGTTTTCGGTGCCGGTATGGCCACCGATGCCTTCTTCGTGGCCTTTAAACTGCCCAATCTGCTGCGCCGTATCTTTGCGGAAGGCGCCTTTTCTCAGGCGTTTGTGCCCATTCTTGCCGAATACAAAAGCAAGCAGGGCGAAGAGGCCACACGCGTATTTGTGGCCTACGTTTCCGGTTTGCTGACGCTGGTGCTGGCGGTGGTGACGGTGCTCGGCATGATTGCCGCGCCCTGGGTGATTATGGTCACTGCGCCCGGATTTGCTGATACCGCCGATAAATTCGCGCTGACCAGTTCGCTACTACGCGTTACCTTTCCTTATATTCTGCTGATCTCCCTGGCGTCGCTGGCCGGTGCGATACTCAACACCTGGAATCGTTTCTCGGTTCCGGCATTTGCGCCGACGTTATTAAACATCAGCATGATTGGCTTTGCGGTGTTTGCTGCCCCGCATTTCCATCCACCGGTGATGGCGCTGGCATGGGCTGTGGTGGTCGGTGGGGTGTTGCAACTGTTCTACCAACTGCCGCACTTGAAGAAAATCGGCATGCTGGTGTTGCCGCGCCTCAACCTGCGTGACGCCGGCGTATGGCGCGTCATGCGCCAAATGGGACCGGCGATTCTTGGCGTATCGGTGAGCCAAATATCCCTGATCATCAACACCATTTTCGCCTCATTCCTCGTCTCGGGTTCAGTGTCGTGGATGTACTATGCTGACCGTTTGATGGAGTTCCCGTCGGGCGTATTGGGTGTCGCACTGGGCACGATTTTGCTGCCATCGTTAGCGAAGAGTTTCGCCAGCGGCAATCATGATGAGTACTCGCGTCTGATGGATTGGGGCCTGCGCCTCTGCTTCCTGTTGGCCCTACCGAGCGCTGTTGCCCTCGGCATCCTCTCTGGCCCACTGACGGTGGCGCTGTTCCAGTACGGTAAATTCACCGCGTTCGATGCCGCCATGACGCAGCGTGCGCTGGTGGCGTATTCGGTAGGATTGATGGGGCTGATTGTGGTCAAAGTGCTGGCGCCCGGATTCTATTCGCGTCAGGACATTAAGACCCCGGTGAAGATTGCGATTGTGACGCTGATCATGACGCAGGTGATGAACCTGGCGTTTATCGGCCCGCTCAAACATGCCGGATTGTCGTTGTCGATTGGATTAGCGGCTTGTTTGAATGCCGCGCTGCTGTACTGGCAATTACGTAAACAGGATATCTTCCAGCCGCAGCCGGGTTGGTTTAGCTTCCTGGTGCGTCTGATGATTGCGGTTGTGGTCATGGCAGCAGCGCTGCTGGGCATTCTGCATGTGATGCCGGCCTGGGAAGAAGGGCAGATGTGGTGGCGGTTACTGCGTCTGGCTGCAGTCTGTGCTATTGGCGGTGGTGCTTACTTTGTCATGCTGGGTCTGTTGGGCTTCCGCCCGAGAGATTTTGCCCGCCGCACGCTGGCATAAAAAAATCCCGCCTCGGCGGGATTTTTCTTTATTAACCTTTGCGGCTGAGCGTCGACTGACCTTTGCCTAATCCATCGGGACCGTAAAACGCCTGAGTCTGGTGCGGTTTCAGTACCGAGAGCGCATCATTGGTGAAGCTGATTTGATGCTGCAGCAGAATACCGTTATGAGTGTTGGTATCGCGCAAACGGCGGGTATGCTGCTGAATGCTCTGCCAGCGGCGTTCACGATCGCTGTGACCATCATAGGGCGCCTGAGTACCGAGTGATTTTTCGGTATTTCGGCGCATGTCGTCCAGATAATTCAACGTCGTCAGCAGCGCGCTTTTATCTTCTGATATGCGCTGCAACAGGTTGCCATTAACCTGGCCGGCAGACAGTTGCTGTTGCTCTTCATCCATCACCACAGTGAGTGAAGCCAGCACGTCCTGCATTTTATCTAAGGTGGTCAGCAGATTGTCCATTGGGATTAGTTACCCTCTAAATACGCCTTGGTATCGGCGATCAGCGCGTCGGCGATCTTACCGGTATCCATTTTCAGTTCGCCATTACGAATAGCGGTTTTCAGTTGTTCAACACGTGCAGTGTTGATGTCTTTGCTGCCCGGCTGCATTAACTGCGCCTGAGCCGTGCTCAACTTCACTTCGGCACCGCTTTCGCTGGTGCTGGCGTTGGTTGAAGCAGTCACGTTTTGGCGCACCTTGCCGTTGTTATCGTTGGTGTCGCGGGATTGTACAGTGCTCACCGGAATTAAAGGCTGCGTTCTGTCGATGCTCATGGTCGTGCTCCTGTAAGGTCAGCTGAGGGTCAGTCAACTGAGTCAGCATAGGGTAATGTCTGTGTTGATATCTCTATCGGCAGAACAACAAGGTTCTTTAACGCTTTATAGCGATATCAGAATATTCCCATCCGCGTCGACGCGCCCACTGACAACCTGACCATTTCCCATGCGCACGCGCACCATTTGTGCCGCGCTGGCGTTGTTCAGCGCACGTCCTTCGCTACTGGCATTAAACCCGTTTCCGCTGGCTACCACCATCACATTTTGTCCTGCTTTGACCCGCCAGGGCTGACGCAGCATCATTGCGGTCACCGGCTGTCCAGGCGGGATATCGCGCAGCGCAATCGCATCGGTCACGCTGTTGTTATCGAACAGGGCTCGCGGAGGCAGTTCATCCAGACGCCCGGTCTCGAGACGGAAATCATTCGGGTCGAGGGTACTGCCACGGGCGACCTGACGGCTGGCAACTAAATACTGACCGGTCACCTGTACCTGAACTTGCAGGAAACGACGATTCTGATCGCAACTGGCGGCAATGCTGAGATTACCCCACTGGCGGCTGTTGCCCGGCAGTTGTAACGCCGGTGCCTCGCAGGTCGGCCACTGCTCTTTGGGTGTGCGCACCACCACGGTCATCCCCGCGGCATGTTGCGGATCGCGCGCTTTAAAAAACTGCGTTAACTGTGCGGTCAGGTCCGCCGCATGGCCGGGCAGCGCGAAGGCCAACAACAACGTGGCCAGCAAAGATAAAGAACTGCGCATAAACGCCTCCTGTCGAGAAGATGGCCTGAGTCTACTCTTCGCGCGAAAAATTCAATGTCAAAAATAGCCGTGATTTTTGCTGCTATTCAGACGATCGCCCTTGCATTTGTCCACTTAAGCTGTCAGCTCGAAATTCTCATTCGCGGAGGAAGCATGCTCGACAAACTCGATGCCGCGCTGCGATTTGGTACAGAAGCGTTAAATCTGCGTGCTCAGCGCCAGGAAATCCTGGCGTCCAATATTGCCAACGCCGATACCCCGGGCTACCAGGCGCGGGATATCGACTTTGCCAGCCAGCTGAGCAAGGTGATGGAAAATGGTCGCGCGGAGGGGAGCAGCATGGCGCTGAAAGTCACCTCTTCACGCCACATCGCTGCTGAAACCAACTCTCAGCCATCCATGGACCTGATGTACCGCATTCCCGATCAACCTGCCGCGGATGGCAACACCGTGGATATGGATCGTGAACGTACCCAGTTTGCTGATAACAGCCTGAAATACCAAACCGATCTCACCCTCATCAGTAGCCAAATCAAAGGCATGATGAGCGTTCTGCAGGGGCAATAACCATGGCATTGCTGAATATTTTTGATATCGCCGGTTCTGCGATGACCGCGCAATCACAGCGCCTCAACGTCAGTGCCAGTAACCTGGCCAACGCCGACAGCGTCACCGGGCCGGATGGCCAGCCTTATGTGGCAAAACAGGTGATATTCCAGACCGATGCCGCCCCTGGCGCGGCGACCGGTGGCGTCAAGGTCGCGGGCGTGGTGAACGATCCTACCCCGGCCAAATTGGTGTATGACCCCGGTAATCCGATGGCGGATGAGAAGGGTTACGTCAAGATGCCAAACGTCGATGTCGTATCAGAAACCGTCAACACCATGTCAGCGTCCCGCAGTTATCAGGCCAACGTCGAAGTGTTGAATACGGTGAAATCAATGATGATGAAAACCCTGACGATGGGTCAATAACGGAGCACGAACATGAGCGTAGCAGTCGGCGTTAATGCCAATCTTGACCCAACGGTACTGAGTTCGTCCAGTTCAACAGGGACGGGAAACAGTGCTCAGGACTTGCAGAACCAGTTCCTGACCATGCTGGTGACGCAGTTGCAGAACCAGGATCCCACCAACCCAATGGACAACAGCCAGCTCACCACACAGCTGGCGCAGATTAACACCCTGAGCGGCATTGAGAAGCTGAATACCACATTGGGTTCTATCTCTGGTCAGCTCACCACCAGCCAGTCACTGCAGAGTACGACGCTGATTGGGCATGGTGTGATGATTGATGGCAGCCAGATCCTGGTGGGCAGTGGTACCACGACACCTTTCGGTGTGGAGTTGAGTACAGCCTCTACCGCCACCACCGCGACCATCAAAGATTCGAACGGCACTGTGGTTCGCACTGTCGATTTGGGCGCATTGACGTCCGGCGTTCACGCCTTCTCCTGGGACGGCAAAGATGCGAATGGCACGACAGTGGCTGATGGTAAATATTCTGTATCAATTGCCGCCAGTAATGGCAGCACACAATTGGTGGCACAACCGCTTAATTACGCTTACGTGAATGGCGTGAGTACGGTGGATAACACCTCAAAACTGGACCTCGGCACCATGGGCTCCGCCACTCTTGATGAAGTTCGTCAGATTCTCTAATTCAATTTTAGCAGGAGACACGTTATGTCTTTTTCTCAAGCTGTCAGTGGTATGAATGCGGCCTCCAGTAACCTGGATGTCATTGGTAACAACATCGCCAACTCCGCGACCGCGGGTTTCAAATCCAGCACCATTTCGTTCGCGGATATGTTTGCTGGTTCAAATATCGGTATGGGTACCAAGGTCGCTGCGGTTATTCAGAACTTCAACGACGGTACCACGACCTCAACCAGCCGTGGTCTGGACGTGGCACTGAGCGGTAACGGTTTCTTCCGAATGACCGATGCCGCGGGTAGCGTGTACTACTCTCGTAATGGTCAGTTCACGCTGGATGCCAACCGTAACCTGGTGAACACTCAGGGCATGAGCGTGACCGGCTATCCGGCAACCGGTACCCCGCCGACCATTCAGACGGGTGCAAACCCGGTGGCATTGAGCGTACCGACGACGCAGATGTCGGCGCGCGCGACCACGACCGCCGGTTTGGTGTCTAACCTGAACTCCACAGATAGCGTGCCAACAGTGGCAACCTTCAGCTCGTCAGACGTCGATAGCTACAACGCCAAAAGCACCGTCACTGTGTATGACTCACAGGGTAACGATCATGCTCTCGACCTCTATTATGTGAAAACCAGTGATAACAACTGGGATGTGCACGCGATTGATTCCACGACTGGAGCGTCGGCAGGTGATTTCTCCATGACCTTTGACTCCAACGGTAAGCTGCAATCTATCACAAGCGGCGGGACAACCACCGCAGGCGCAACCACTGTTGGCTTGACTATTCAGGGATCTAATGGTGCTGCGGCTAATCAGGCCATCACGTTGAGCGTACTTGGAAGCCAGCAACAAAACACCGGCACCACGTCATTCGGAAACCCAACGCAGGATGGTTATGCGCCGGGCGACCTGACCAGCTACGCCATCAACGATGACGGCACCATTACCGGTACCTATTCGAACCAGAAAACTCAGCTGCTGGGTCAAATCGTTCTGGCCAGCTTCTCTAACCCGGAAGGCCTGCAGTCAGAAGGCGATAACGTCTGGTCTGCGACCAACTCTTCGGGTCAGGCAGCTATCGGTTTGGCTAACACCGGCACTTACGGTTCACTGACTTCAGGTGCACTGGAAGCCTCCAACGTCGATCTGAGTAAAGAGCTGGTCAACATGATCGTTGCACAACGTAACTATCAGGCGAACAGCCAGACGATTAAAACGCAGGATCAGATCCTCAACACCCTGATCAACTTACGTTAATTCGCTAACGGGATTGCATTATGGATCACGCAATATATACCGCGATGGGCGCCGCCAGTCAGACGATGGAACAACAATCGGTGACCGCCAGCAACCTCGCCAACGCCTCAACGCCGGGCTTCCGCGCCCAGCTCAACGCGTTGCGCGCGGTGCCGGTCAACGGCTGGTCGCTGCCGACGCGCACCTTAGTGGCTGCCTCAACGCCGGGTGCCGATATGACGCCAGGGGCGATGGACAACACCGGACGCCCGCTCGATGTGGCCGTACAGCAAGATGGCTGGCTGGCGGTGCGAACCGCTGACGGTTCTGAAGCCTATACCCGCAACGGCAATATGCAGATCAGCTCGACCGGTATTTTGACCATTCAGGGCAATCCCGTGATGGGCGATGGCGGTCCAATCGCCATTCCACAAGGCTCCGAACTGACCATCGCGGCTGACGGTACCATCACCTCGCGTAATGCGGGTGATGCACCGAACGCCACGGTGCAGATTGGCAAGCTGAAGCTGGTTAAGGCCACGGGCAAAGAGTTACAGCGTGGTGACGACGGCATGTTCCGTCCAACCCAGGCGACGCAGGCGACACGCGGTGCGGCTTTAGCCCCTGATGCAACGGTCGCAGTCATGCCAGGCGTGCTGGAAGGCAGCAATGTTAAGCCAGTGGAAACCATGGTCGACATGATCGCCAACGCCCGACGTTTCGAGATGCAGATGAAAGTCATCACTAACGTCGATGAAAACGAACAAAAAGCCAATCAACTGCTCAACATGAGCAGCTAAGGCGTAAGGAAAACAACATGATTCGTTCTTTATGGATCGCTAAAACCGGCCTTGACGCCCAGCAAACCAATATGGACGTCATTTCGAACAACCTTGCGAACGTTTCAACCAACGGGTTTAAACGTTCGCGTGCCGTGTTCGAAGATCTGATGTATCAGACGCTGCGTCAGCCGGGCACGCAGTCATCGGAACAGACCACATTGCCTTCAGGCTTGCAGATTGGTACCGGTGTGCGCCCAGTGACCACCGAGCGTCTGCATACCCAGGGCAACCTGTCGCAGACCAGCAACTCAAAAGACGTGGCGATCAACGGTCAGGGTTATTTCGAAGTGCAGATGCCAGACGGTACCTCTTCATATACGCGTGACGGTTCATTCCAGGTAGATCAGAACGGTCAGCTGGTGACCAACGCCGGCTATCCGGTTCAGCCTGGGATCACTATTCCGGCGAACGCCACCAGCATCACCATCTCGCGTGACGGTGTGGTGAGCGTGACGCAGCAGGGGCAGACCAACCCAGCGCAGGTGGGACAGTTGACGCTGAGCACCTTTATGAACGATGCGGGCCTCGATAGTCTGGGTGAAAACCTCTATCAGGAAACGCAGGCATCCGGTGCGGCGACGCAGAGTACGCCAGGGCAGAACGGCGCTGGTTTGCTGTATCAGGGTTATGTTGAAACCTCTAACGTCAACGTGGCGGAAGAGTTGGTCACCATGATTCAGACGCAGCGTGCTTATGAAATCAACAGCAAAGCGATCACCACCTCTGATCAGATGCTGCAGAAATTAACCCAGGTTTAATCTGGGGCCGTTGGGCCAGCCTGGCTGGCCCGATTAAGAACATGAATAAGGTCAGAACTCCGTGGCGAAGCAAGTGATTCTCAAGCCTGGGCATTGGTTAGTAGCCACGCTGCTACTGACATTAAACGGTTGTGCGTTAGTCCCGCGTACGCCTCTGGTGCAGGGTGCCACAACGGCAGAACCCACGCCTTCCGCACCGCCAGTGGTAAACGGTTCCATTTTCCAGGGCGTTGCGCCACTGAACTATGGCTATCAGCCGCTGTTCGAAGACCGCCGTCCACGTAACATTGGCGATACTCTGACGATTACGCTGCAAGAAAATGTCAGCGCCAGCAAAAGTTCTTCAGCCAATGCGAGCCGCGATGGCAGCAACAGCTTTGGCGTGAGCACTGTGCCAACCGGCCTGAGCGGTCTGGTCGGCGCCGCCGGTGAGAAAGCCGGACTGGATGCCAATGGCAAAAATGACTTCGCTGGCAAAGGTGGCGCAACGGCCAATAACACCTTTACCGGCACCATCACCGTCACCGTGAATCAGGTGTTGTCGAATGGCAACCTGCGCGTGGTCGGTGAGAAACAGATCGAAATTAACCAGGGAACCGAATTTATTCGCTTCTCCGGTGTGGTTAACCCACGCACCATCAGCGCCAGCAACGCCGTGTTGTCAACGCAGGTGGCCGATGCACGTATTGAGTATGTCGGAAACGGGTATATCAATGAGGCGCAAACCATGGGCTGGTTCCAGCGTTTCTTCCTGAACGTGTCGCCGATGTAATCGAGGTAATGATGAAAATGAACACTCTGCTGCGTCTGAGCCTGAGCCTGCTGCTCGGTGTCAGTCTGATGGCCCAGGCTGACCGCATTCGCGATCTGACATCCGTGCAGGGCGTGCGCGAAAACCAGCTGATCGGCTACGGCCTGGTGGTGGGGCTTGATGGGACAGGTGACCAGACAACACAAACCCCGTTTACCACCCAGACGGTAAGCAACATGCTGTCGCAGCTCGGTATCACCGTGCCCACCGGCACCAATATGCAGCTGAAAAACGTGGCGGCGGTGATGGTCACGGCGAAGCTGCCGTCGTTTGCGCGGCAGGGGCAGAATATTGACGTGGTGGTCTCTTCGCTGGGTAACGCCAAAAGCCTGCGCGGTGGCACGCTGTTAATGACGCCGATGAAAGGGGTCGATAACCAGGTGTATGCGCTGGCGCAGGGAAATATTCTGGTGGGCGGTGCAGGTGCATCTGCAGGCGGCAGCAGTGTGCAGGTTAACCAGCTAAACGGTGGCCGCATTACTAATGGTGCAACGGTAGAGCGCGAGCTGCAAAGTAACTTTGGCAGCCAAAACACCATCAATCTCCAACTGAATACTGAAGATTTCACCATGGCGCAGCGTATTGCCGATGCGATTAATAGCCGTGGCGTGGGTTCAGCGCAGCCACTTGATGCGCGTACCGTGCAGATTCGCGTTTCACCCAACAACAGTTCACAGGTGCGCCTGCTGTCAGAAATCCAGAATATAGACGTTTCCGTGCCGGTTGAAGATGCCAAAGTCATCATCAACTCGCGTACCGGTTCGGTGGTCATGAACCGCGAGGTGACGCTCAATACCTGTGCTGTGGCGCAAGGCAACTTGTCGGTGACAGTGAATCAGCAGCAGAACGTCAGCCAGCCGAACACGCCGTTCGCCGGTGGACAAACCGTGGCGACGACGCAGACGCAGATCGACTTGCGCCAGAGCGGCGGAGCCTTGCAGCGTGTTAACGCCAGCGCCAACCTTAATAACGTGGTCCGTGCACTTAACGCCCTGGGCGCAACGCCGATTGAGCTGATGTCGATTCTGCAGTCGATGCAAAGTGCAGGCTGTCTGCGCGCCAAACTGGAAATCATCTGATGACCGATACGCAATCGCTGATGAGTGCGGCCTATGACAGCCGCTCACTGAACAACCTGAAACGCGAAGCAGCCGCCGACCCGAAAGGGAAGGCGCTGCAGGTGGCAAAACAGGTTGAGGGAATGTTCGTACAGATGATGTTGAAGAGCATGCGTGAAGCGTTGCCGCAGGATGGCATCTTTAGCAGCGACTCAACGAAGATGTACACCTCAATGTACGATCAGCAGATTGCGCAGGAAATCGGTAAACGCGGGCTGGG
The DNA here is from genome assembly GCF_018257655.1 of Pantoea sp. JGM49. Classification (NCBI taxonomy): domain Bacteria; kingdom Pseudomonadati; phylum Pseudomonadota; class Gammaproteobacteria; order Enterobacterales; family Erwiniaceae; genus Pantoea; species Pantoea sp. JGM49. Next base: position 108,071 of record NZ_JAERJM010000001.1, read on the forward strand.
TATGGCGGATTTGATCGTCAAACAGATGCAGCCCGCGCAAGAGCCTGATGAAACCGCTGGCACGGTACCGATGAAGCTGGATAACAGCTTCATTTATAGCAATCTGCCTTCCAACCAACTGGAGCAGATGGTACGCAAAGCGGTGCCGCGTCTGCCGGTCTCGCCGTCCAGTTTCCCAGCGGATAGCAACGACTTTATTGCCCAGTTATCCCAACCCGCGCAGGCCGCGAGTCAGCAGAGTGGTATTCCTCATCACTTGATCCTTGCCCAGGCGGCGCTGGAATCGGGCTGGGGTCAGCGCCAGATCCTGACGCGTGACGGCAAGCCGAGCTACAACGTGTTTGGCATCAAGGCCGGTGGTGACTGGAAGGGCGCAACCACCGACATCATGACCACCGAATATGAAGGTGGCGTGGCGAAGAAAGTGCGTGCCACCTTCCGTGTGTATGGTTCCTATATGGAAGCACTCAGCGACTACGTCAAACTGCTGTCCAATAACCCGCGCTATGCCGCCGTTGCCAATGCCGCAACGCCGGAGCAGGGCGCACGAGCCCTGCAGGCAGCGGGCTACGCCACCGATCCGAAATATGCGCAGAAATTGGTGGGAATGATCCAGCAATTCAAAAACATGGGCGAGAAAGTCGTGAAGGCGTACAGCCAGGATATCACCGATTTGTTCTGATTTTTTACCTCAAGTTTCACTTAAGCACGCCGATAACCATCATAAGCTGCGGGCGTTTTAGCCCGCCCAATCGCACTGATGACTGCCAGCCCGGTTAACGGGAAATAAAGGAACCGAGATGTCCAGCATAATTAACTCAGCGATGAGTGGGCTGAGCGCCGCACAGGCCGCATTAAGCACCACCAGTAACAACATCAGCAACTACACGGTAGCGGGTTACTCACGTCAGACCACCATTCTGTCGCAGGCCAATAGCACCCTACAAGGCAACAGCTACTATGGCAATGGCGTGACGCTGTCTGGCGTGCAGCGTGAATATGATGAGTTTGTTACTGCTCAGTTGCGCGGATCCAATGCCAATTACAGCGCGGTGAATACCCAATACAGTCAGATTTCAAACATTGATGACCTGCTGTCGACATCGACCACCAGCCTTTCAACGTCGATTCAAAGCTTCTTTACCAATGTGCAAAACGTGGTAAGTAATGCAAACGATCCGTCTGCACGTCAATCAATGCTGAGCTATGCCCAGGGGTTGGTCAATCAGTTTCAGACCACGGCGCAGTACTTGAATAACATGCAAACCAGCGTGAATACGGATATCGCCTCTAACGTTGACCAGATTAATACCTACACCAGCCAGATTGCCGATCTCAACACCCAGATTGCAAAACTGACCACCGGCAACGGTGCTGCACCGAATGATCTGCTGGATCAACGCGATCAGTTGGTGAACAACCTTAATAACATCGTTGGGGTAAACGTCTCTCAGCAAGAGGGTAGCTATATCGTCTCGATGGGGAGTGTCACTCTGGTTAACGGCAAAAATTCGACTAATTTGGTCGCGATGCCTTCCAGCGCCGATAACTCGCGTATCACTGTTGGTTATGTCGACAAGCAAGCAGGTAATGTCGAAATTCCTGAAAAAACCCTGACGACCGGTTCACTGGGTGGTTTGCTGGCGTTCCGCACGCAGGATTTAGATACCGTACAGAATCAGCTTGGCCAGTTAGCGGCAGCCTTCACCACCAGCTTTAACGCCGTGCAAACTGCAGGATATGACAGTAACGGCGATCTGGGCACGAAATTCTTCAACATCGGCTCACCGAACGTAGTGAGTAACAGCAAGAATACGTCCACTGCAACGGTGACCGCAGAATGGTCTGATACCAGTGCGCTTAAAGCCTCAAACTACTCCATGAGCTATGACAGCGCCAGCAGTACCTGGTCTGTGACTCGCTTGTCTGACAACGTGAAATTTAGCGTTACGCCTGATGCGACAGACGGCACACTGAGCTTTGATGGTCTGAAATTAACCGTTACCGGTACGCCTGATAATAAAGATAGTTTCCTGGTAAAACCGGTCCAGAACGTGATTAGCAGTATGTCTGTGGCTATCACGGATGAATCGCAAATCGCTGCTGCATCCAGTGCGACCAGTGGCGAAAGTGACAACACCAACGCCCAAAAAATGCTGGATTTGCAGGATGCGAAGTTGGTTAACGGCAACGCAACGATTGCGCAAGCGTATGCCAGCATCGTCAGCACGGTGGGTAACAAAACCAGCACGCTGGAAACGGCCAGTACCACGCAGAAAAACGTGGTCGATCAGCTTACCGACCGTCAGCAGTCGGTCTCAGGGGTGAACCTTGATGAAGAGTACGCCAACCTGACCAAATATCAGCAGTTTTATATGGCGAATGCGCAGGTATTGCAAACCGCCAGCACGATTTTCAACGCGCTGATGGACATCCGCGGCTAAGCATAGAGGATAAAAACCATGCGTCTTAGTACCAATATGATTTTTGACCAGCAGGTGCGCGGGATTACTGACTCGCAATCTTCCTGGTTAAAAGTGGGCGAACAGCTTTCCAGCGGTCGTCGTGTTAACAACCCATCTGATGATCCCATTGCGGCCTCTCGTGCCGTGGTGCTGTCGCAGTCTCAGGCGAAAAGTACCCAATACGCGACCGCGCGTAGTTTCGCGGATCAAAGCTTGTCGATGGAAGAGAATGCGCTTAAAGGCGCGACCAGTAGCATTCAGGATGCACAAACCCTGATCGTTTATGGCTCTACCGGCACACTTAGCGATGACGACCGTGCCTCTATCGCCACCCAACTGGAAGGTATTCGCGCCCAGTTGCTCAATCAGGCCAACAGCCAGGATGGTAATGGTCGCTATATTTTCGCCGGTTACAAAACCGATACGGCACCATTCACCGATACTGCCGGCACTGGCGTGAGCTATGTGGGCGGCGATCAGGCTATCACGCAGAAAGTCGATGATGGGCGCACTATGGATGTGAGCAGTACCGGATCTTCTGTGTTCATGTCGATTACCAGCAATGCGAAAGTTGAACCAGATGGAACGGCGAGCGAGACCAATGTCTTTAATATGCTCGACAGCGCCATTGCGGCCCTTAAAGTGCCACAAGACAATGCGGATGATGCGACCAAACAAACGTTCCAGGATGCGATGGATAAAACCAACCGTGGCCTCAGTAATTCACTGAACAACGTTTTGACTGTGCGTTCTGCAGTCGGTACACAGTTGTCAGAACTCGACACGCTGAATGCGCAGGGTGACGATCGCGATACTATCATGACGTCGCAAATGAGCGATTTGGTAGATGTCGATTACACCTCCGCCATTTCCAGTTACACCATGCAACAGACAGCACTGCAAGCGTCTTACAAGACCTTCACTGATATGTCGAAGATGTCACTGTTCCAGCTGAATTCATAAGATCTGACTTGAAAATTTGAGCGTGCTTAAACCGGGCGCGCTTAGTTTCTCCCACCGCCTTTTGGGGCCGTGGGATTTTTTTTGCCTGTCATTTCGTCGCACCGTTCATCGCACCTGGCACCTGCGGAGCCGCGGTCTGTTTGTGTACTCTGCCAGATCACCACCTCTTCGCACCTGCCTCCTGCGGCGCAGCGGTCGGTTTTTCTACTCTGCCAGATCATCACGAGTCATTGCGGCAGAGCAGGATCGACAGGCAATAAAAAACCCCGAACCAGTCGGGGTTTTGTTAACGCTGATTAGCGACTAAGACTTAAACGCTTTCCGGACGTGTTGCCGGTGCCGTCGCCTGATGCGTGGCGCTATGGCCGCCCGCAGAGCCACGACCTTCGAAGTCAAACGGTGGGCGAACCCAATCGCTGTGACGAACGACTTCTGGCTCCCATGCCGGAGCAGGTGCTTTGGTCATTGGCGCCGTGGCGTGGTGCTTCCAGCGGGTATCAGCGTTGCTCACTGCGGTATCACGTGCAGCAACAGGAGCATGCGGTTCAGTAACCGGTGCAGCAGGCGCTTCAGCAGCCACGGGTGCAGCCAGTACTTCTTCCACTTGCGCTGCTACAGCAGGCTCAACGTCAGCAGGCGCTTGCTCAGCCACGGCTTCGCTGACCTGTGGTGCGGTAATTTCCGCAGCAGGGACTTCTTCAGCTGGTGTCACTTCAGTAGCAGAAACTGTCTCAGTCGATGCAGGCGCCGCAGCCGGTGCCACTTCAGACGATGCAGCAGCAACTTCCGCAGCGGGTGCAACTTCAGCCTGAATATCTTCAATTTCATCTGCGATGACTGTGTCAGCCGGTGCCGTTGTCACTTCATCGGCCGGTACGGCTTCAGCAGCGGTTTGTTGTGCAATCTGCTCAACAGCGGCAGAAATCACGGCAGGCTCTTCGTTAACAGGCGCAGCGACTGGGGTCAGGTCATCGGTGTTCACCTCCGGCACTTCAGTGTGTGCCTGTGGCTCAGACTGATGAACAGCCTCTTGCGCTGCTGGCTGAGTAACCTGTTCTGCTGCTGCCGCAACCGGCAGTGCGTCCGCTTCACCGGTATGTTGATAGCTGTAATCAGGCATTTCGTTCAGCGCTTCCTGAGAGGAGAACTGATCGTGGGCCTGGGCAACCGGGTAGGTAATCCAGACTTTGCCGGATGCCATCTCTGGAGAAGAGGCAGCCGATTCCAGCGGCATGGCAGATTGGGTTGGGTAACGCTCATCGCGGTAGCGACGACGACGTTGGCCGCTCACGCGCAGATGACGTGGTGAACGACGTGAGCGACGCGGCATGTTGGCGCTATCACGGTTCTCGTTATCATCCTGTTCATCCTGAGCGACTTCAGATTGCTCATTGAATGCAGTGCGCTGTGCATTTTCCACAACCGCTTCCGTGGCTGCTGGTGCTGAGATGGCTGCCGCCACTTCGCCAGTATCATCCACGCGCACGCGCTGGGTCAGTTGACGCTGTTTACGGCGTGGCATGACCTGCACACGTTCTTCTTCCTGCGCAACGTTTTCATCAGTGATTTCGGTCTGAGCAATGGTTTCAGCGGCTTTTTGATCCTGCTGCTGATTACGTTTCTCATCCTGACGACGACGCTGGCGTTCAGCTCGCTGCTCACGACGCTGTTGCTGCTGCTCATCACGCTGCTGCAGCTGCTCATCGGTCAGCGCTGGACGTTCACCGCGAGGCTCGTTCTGACGCTTGTTACGGCGATTGTCCTGATTGTCACGCGGCTCGCGGGCTTCACGTGGTTCACGTGGTTCACGCGATTCGCGTGGCTCACGCGCTTCACGGCCTTCGCGACCCTGAGCATTTTCACCGTTGCGCGGAGTGCGATCGCGACGATTATTGCTACGACGGTTGTTACGGCGGTCGCCACGCTGCTGATTATTCTCACTTTCAGCGGCTTTCTCTTCTGGTTTAGCTTCAACAGGTGCAGCAGCAGGCGCATCGCCAGCAAACAGTTTTTTCAAACCGCCTAACAGGCGAGCGACAAAGCCAGTGCTGGCAACGGCAGGTGCCGCGGCGGCAGCTGCCGGTTTTGCATCCGCTTTAACCGCACTACGGCTCTCTTTTTCCACTTCAACCGGCGCAGGCGGCGCATCAGGCATCACAAAGGCGGCCAGGGCTGGCTGCTCAGGACGACGACGTTCGGCATGCTCTTCTTCCGAAGGCAGCGCCATTTCGGCTTCATGCAGTTTCGGCAGGTGGTAAGACAGTGTCTGCGTCTCTTCGCCTTTGCGCACGCGCAGCACAGAGTAATGTGGCGTTTCCATCTGATCGTTTGGCACGATGATGGCACGCACGCCACCCTGGCGTTTCTCGATCGCACTGACTGCATCACGCTTTTCGTTCAGCAGGTAAGAGGCGACGGGCACCGGTACAATCGCATGCACTTCTTTGGTGTTGTCTTTCAGCGCTTCTTCTTCAATCAGACGCAAGATAGACAGCGAGAGCGATTCGTTATCACGGATGGTGCCGGTGCCGCTACAGCGTGGGCAGACGTGATGGCTGGATTCACCCAATGATGGGCTAAGACGCTGACGCGACATTTCCAGCAGACCGAAACGCGAAATGTGACTGATTTGAATACGTGCACGATCCTGACGAACCGCTTCACGCAGACGGTTTTCAACCGCGCGCTGGTGTCGAACCGGTGTCATGTCGATGAAGTCGATGACAATCAGGCCGCCGAGGTCGCGCAGGCGCAACTGACGAGCGATTTCATCAGCCGCTTCGAGGTTAGTATTGAATGCCGTCTCTTCGATGTCGCCACCGCGTGTTGCACGGGCGGAGTTGATATCGATGGCGGTCAGCGCTTCGGTGCTATCGATAACAATTGAGCCACCGGAAGGCAAGCGCACTTCGCGCTGGAATGCCGATTCAATCTGCGACTCAATTTGGTAGTGGCTGAACAGCGGAATTTCACCGGTATACAGTTTGATTTTGCTGCTGAAGTCCGGGCGACCGAGCGCAGCAATATGCTGACGGGCCAGCTCCAGCACTTTTGGGTTATCGATCAGAATCTCACCAATATCCTGACGCAGATAGTCGCGGAAGGCACGTACAATGACGTTGCTTTCCTGGTGGATCAGGAACGGGGCAGGGCGGCTATCAGCGGCTTTTTTGATCGCTTCCCAGTGCTTCAGTCGGAAACTCAGGTCCCACTGCAGCGATTCGGCAGATTTGCCAACGCCTGCGGTACGCACGATCAAACCCATACCGTCTGGCAGTTCCAGTGCGGACAGCGCTTCCTTCAGTTCGGTGCGATCGTCACCTTCAATACGGCGGGAAATACCCCCGGCACGCGGGTTATTCGGCATCAGGACTAAATAGCTACCGGCCAGAGAAATGAAGGTGGTTAAGGCTGCACCTTTATTTCCACGCTCCTCTTTATCGATTTGCACGATAACTTCCTGACCTTCACGCAACACCTCTTTGATGTTAGGACGGCCATGTGCGTTGTAATTAGCAGGGAAGTATTCGCGGGAAATTTCTTTCAGAGGGAGGAAACCGTGACGTTCAGCACCGTAATCGACAAATGCCGCTTCGAGGCTGGGTTCAACACGGGTGATTTTACCTTTGTAGATATTGGCTTTTTTCTGCTCGTGTCCGGGGCTTTCGATATCCAGATCGTACAGACGTTGGCCGTCAACAAGGGCAACGCGCAACTCTTCCTGCTGAGATGCGTTAATTAACATTCTTTTCATCGTGACTTACTCGTTATTCTCACATGAGTGATGTAGCTGCGGGCATCGTTACCCTGGACGAGAATCAACCGATGGCCCCGTGTCTTAATGCACTGACGTCAACCTCACGGCTGTCGTCGGCTAAAGGGGCGCAAATCTTGTCGGTGGCCTGTTTTTCATAAGGAAAAACAGCGCCTGAAGGTGGAATAGCTATAGAAAATTCAGAAATCCACACATCCCAGTCTGTCGTCCAGGCTGCAACCCGCAGCCCGCTAAGTGCCTGATTTAACATTACGTCTTACGCCATTGCTGCGTGTCCGTTCAATCCGGCAAAATGACTTATTTCGCTCTTTTTTCCTGCCTGAATTTTTCCAGGGCAGAAACCCCTGCATTATTCCATTGCTCACTCACATATAGCAAGGCGACTTTTGCCGAGCTGTGAAGTTTGTGCATCCTTAACCTGTTCATTTGCAGGGCTTAACATCGCATCGGTGAAAAAGTCATCATTATGACCTTTTGTCCGCGCGACAAAGAGAGAGTTAAGCACAGAAAAAGGGGTGGCGCTATCCAGGGACACTATTTAGAATCGCCGCCATGAAAACAGAGAATCCCGGCGTACTTTATGTCGCCATTACGGCTGAAAATGCCGAACAACGTATTGATAACTTTTTGCGCACTCAGCTCAAGGGCGTGCCTAAAAGTATGATTTATCGCATCTTGCGTAAAGGCGAGGTGCGCGTGAATAAAGGACGCGTGAAACCCGAGTATAAGCTGCAGGTGGGGGATGAAGTGCGCATTCCGCCAGTGCGTGTGGCCGAGCGTGAAGAGCAGGCGGTATCACCGAAACTCGATAAGGTTGCCGCGCTGGCGAATGCCATCCTGTATGAGGACGATCATCTACTGGTGCTGAACAAGCCATCAGGTACCGCCGTACACGGGGGTAGCGGTCTTAGCTTTGGTGTGATTGAAGGTCTGCGCGCGCTGCGTCCTGAAGCCCGTTTCCTCGAACTGGTACATCGTCTTGACCGCGACACTTCCGGTATTTTGCTGGTGGCAAAAAAACGTTCTGCGCTGCGTTCGCTGCATGAGCAGTTACGTGAAAAGGGCATGCAGAAAGATTATCTGGCGCTGGTGCGCGGTGACTGGCCTTCACATTTGAAAGCGGTGCAGGCACCGTTGCTGAAAAATATTTTGCAAAGCGGTGAGCGCGTGGTGCGTGTCAGTGCGGAAGGCAAGCCCTCCGAGACCCGTTTCAAAGTGGAAGAGCGTTTTGGTTTCGCCACTCTGGTAAAAGCCAGTCCGGTGACCGGGCGCACGCACCAGATCCGTGTGCACACGCTGCATGGTGGCCATCCTATCGCTTTTGACGATCGCTATGGCGATCGGGACTTTGATCGTCAGCTCGCGTCAACGGGCCTGGCGCGGTTGTTCCTGCATGCTGCAGCGCTGACCTTTACCCATCCGAATACCGGGGAAGTCCTGCGAATGGAAGCGCCGCTGGATAATGCGCTGAAACACTGCCTGGCGCAGTTGCGTCAGAAAAAAGCCTGATTTTCCGGGCATCAATCCAGCGCGTTGATGCCCACTTTGATCAGCATCTTATTTAACGCTATCAGTGGTAATCCAATCAGCGTATTGGGATCGCGCCCCTCCAGCCGCTCAAACAAGCAAATCCCCATACCTTCGCTTTTAAAGCTGCCCGCACAATTCAACGGCTGCTCTTTTTCCACATAGTGACGAATTTCTGCCTGACTTAAATGACGGAAATGTACGTTGAACGGTTCACAAACCACCTGCTGTTGTGCCGTTTGTGGCTGAATCAAGGCGAGCCCGGTATAAAACGTAATCACTTGGCCACTGGCCGCAGCCAGTTGCCGGCAGGCATTCTCCACCGTATGCGGTTTTCCGGTGATGTTGCCATCAAGCACGCAGACCTGATCCGAACCAATAATCCAGCTTTGTGGAAACCGAGCGGCTAGCGCCTGGGCTTTTGCCAGTGCTAAGCGTTGCACTAACTGCGGTGCGGTTTCGTTCGATTGCGGCGTCTCGTCGCAATCGGGCGCAACGGCAATAAAAGGCAGGCCAAGCTTGCTCAGCAAGGCCTGACGGAATGGGGAAGTGGAGGCCAGAATTAACGGTGTCATGATTTTTTTTCAGAATAGATAGCGTAAAGATGACAGGCATTTTAAACTATGCGCCGCACTGGATGCGACTAACGGGTGAAAGATGCTGTAAACCGGCCTTTTTCTTTGACTCTATGACGTTACAAAGTTAATATGCGCGCCCTATGCAAAAGGTAAAATTACCCCTGACGATCGATCTGGCCCGCGCCGCGCAAAAGCGCCTTGATTACCAAGGTGTGTATGCACCTGAATTGGTGGCGCGCCTGGCCGAAACGGTCGTGAGTGTGGACAGTGATGTGGAATGCACCATGTCGTTTGCGATTGACAACCAGCGCTTAGCGGTTCTGCAAGGAACAGCTGATGTGCAGGTGACATTGTCGTGTCAACGCTGCAACCAGTCATTCCCGCATGCTGTCCACGTAAGCTATTGCTTCAGTCCTGTCTCTTCTGATGAGCAGGCCGAGGCACTGCCGGAAGCTTACGAGCCAGTTGATATCAATGATTTCGGCGAAATCGACTTGCTGGCAGTTATCGAAGATGAACTCATCCTCGCGCTGCCTGTAGTTCCGGTGCATGATTCTGAACACTGTGAAGTGTCCGACGCGGACATGGTATTTGGCAAGTTGCCTGAAGAGGCAGAAAAACCAAATCCCTTTGCCGTATTAGCCAGTTTAAAGCGTAAGTAATAGGAGTAAGGTCCATGGCCGTACAACAGAATAAACCAACCCGTTCTAAGCGTGGTATGCGTCGTTCGCACGATGCGCTGACCACTGCAGCTCTGTCAGTAGATAAAGTTTCTGGTGAAACTCATCTGCGTCACCATATCACTGCGGATGGTTACTACCGCGGTCGCAAGGTTATCACCAAGTAATTCTTTGCGGTTACGCAAGGCGATACCTTGACACGTTTGACCCTGGCAGTTGATGCCATGGGCGGGGATTTCGGTCCCTGCGTGACAGTGCCTGCATCCTTGCAGGCACTGGCCTCTCATACGAATCTGGTTCTTCTTCTGGTCGGTGATCCCGACATCATCTCGTCATTTCTTGCCAAAGCGGATTCCTCGTTACTGGGGCGTGTGCAGGTGATCCCTGCCGAATCGGTTATTGCAAGTGATGCCAAGCCTTCACAAGCCATTCGAAACAGCCGCGGCAGCTCGATGCGTGTGGCACTCGAGCTGGTGAAAGAGGGTAACGCGCAAGCCTGCATCAGTGCAGGCAATACCGGCGCGTTAATGGGTCTGGCTAAGATGTTATTGAAGCCGCTGGATGGCATTGAGCGTCCGGCGCTGATGACCGTTCTGCCGCATCAGCAGCAGGGTAAAACGGTGGTGCTGGATCTCGGCGCAAATGTGGAATCGGATAGCGATATGTTGGTGCAGTTTGCCATCATGGGCGCTGTCATGGCCGAGGAAGTGCTGGAAATCGACAGACCGCGTGTCGCGCTGCTCAACATTGGGCAGGAAGAGACCAAGGGGCTGGAAACGATTCGCACAGCATCTGCGGTTCTGCGGGATACGCCGCAAATCAACTATATTGGTTATCTTGAGGGGAATGATCTCCTCACCGGCAAGACGGATGTGCTGGTCTGTGATGGCTTCGTGGGAAACGTCACGCTTAAAACCATGGAAGGCGTGGTAAGAATGTTTCTTTCTCTGCTCAAGTCGTCAGAGGATGGGAAAAAACGGGCGTGGTGGTTGAAATGGGTCGGGCGCTGGCTGCAAAAGCGTCTGGCTAAACGTTTCGGCCATCTCAACCCCGACCAGTACAATGGCGCTTGTCTGTTAGGATTGCGCGGAACAGTGATCAAAAGCCACGGTGCGGCGAATCAACGTGCGTTTGCCGTGGCGATAGAGCAGGCAGAGCAGGCGGTGCGCAGGCAAGTCCCAGAGAGGATTGCGGCGCGCCTTGACGCTGTATTAGCCAGGAGTGACAAAGCGTAGATGTTTACCAAAATTATCGGTACGGGTAGCTATTTGCCTGAGCAGGTTCGCTCCAATGCGGATCTGGAAAAAATGGTGGAGACTTCGGACGAGTGGATTGTCACGCGTACCGGTATCCGTGAGCGCCGTATTGCCGCGCCAGATGAAACGGTTGCCACTATGGGCTTCGCGGCTGCACAGCGCGCGCTGGAAATGGCAGGCGTTGCGGCCAGCGATGTTGGTCTGATTATCGTGGCGACCACCTCTTCCAGCCATGCCTTCCCAAGTTCAGCGTGCATGATCCAGCAGATGCTGGAGATCAATGACTGCGCTTCTTTCGATCTGGCCGCTGCATGTGCAGGTTTCACCTATGCACTTAGCGTTGCCGATCAGTACATCAAAAACGGTGTGGTCAAACACGCGCTGGTGATCGGTGCGGACGTTTTAGCCCGCACCCTCGATCCTAACGATCGTGGCACCATCATCCTGTTTGGTGACGGCGCTGGCGCTGTGGTGCTGGGGCAAAGTGAAGAGCCCGGTATCCTGTCAACGCATCTGCATGCTGACGGTCGTTATGGCAAGCTGTTGACGCTGCCGTATCAGGATCGTGAACATCAGGATGAGCCAGCCTATCTCACGATGGCCGGTAATGAAGTCTTTAAAGTCGCTGTGACCGAGCTTGCCCATATCGTGGACGAGACGCTGCAAGCCAACAACCTTGATCGCGAAATGCTCGACTGGCTGGTGCCACATCAGGCCAACCTGCGCATTATCAGCGCAACGGCCAGAAAGCTCGGCATGGGCATGGAAAAAGTGGTGGTGACGCTGGATCGTCATGGCAACACTTCAGCGGCTTCGGTGCCAAGTGCACTGGATGAAGCGGTGCGAGATGGCCGTATCAAGCCTGGCCAACTGATTTTGCTGGAAGCCTTTGGTGGCGGTTTCACCTGGGGTTCTGCGCTGGTTCGCTTTTGATTGACAGGAACGACAGATGACACAATTTGCTTTTGTTTTCCCAGGACAGGGCTCACAGACCGTCGGCATGCTGGCCGATCTGGCTGTGGAAAACCCGCAGGTTGAAGCCACTTTCCGTGAAGCTTCTGATGCACTGGGATATGACTTATGGCAGTTGGTACAACAAGGTCCAGCTGAAGAACTGAATAAGACCTGGCAGACGCAACCTGCGTTGCTGGCGGCCTCCGTCGCGATTTATCGCGTCTGGCAGAGCAAAAATGGCCCGCAGCCTGCGCTGATGGCCGGCCATAGCCTGGGTGAATACTCTGCGCTGGTCTGTGCTGGCGTATTGAACTTTGCGGACGCAATCAAGTTAGTCGAATTACGCGGCAAACTGATGCAGGAAGCGGTTCCTGAAGGGACCGGTGCCATGCAGGCAATCATCGGGCTTGATGATGAGTCTATCCGTAAAGCGTGTGAAGAAAGCGCGCAAGGTCAGGTGGTTTCGCCGGTGAACTTCAATTCGCCAGGCCAGGTGGTTATCGCGGGTAACAAAGAAGCGGTTGAGCGTGCAGGTGCTGCCTGTAAAGCGGCCGGTGCCAAGCGTGCGTTGCCATTACCTGTGAGCGTTCCTTCGCATTGCGCGTTGATGAAGCCTGCAGCAGATAAACTGGCTGTGGCACTGGAAAGCATCACTTTCAACGCACCATCTGTGCCTGTCGTCAATAACGTTGACGTCAAGTGTGAAACCGATGCCGTGGCAATCCGCAGTGCACTGGTTCGCCAGCTGTATAGCCCGGTGCGCTGGACCGAAGCTGTTGAATTTATTGCCACCCAAGGCGTTGGCCAGTTGCTGGAAATCGGTCCAGGTAAAGTCCTGACCGGTCTGACCAAACGTATTGTGGATAGCCTGACCGCTGCAGCCGTGAACGATTCTGCTTCACTCTCTGCGGCGCTTACACAGGAATAAGAGGAAAAACATGAGCTTTGAAGGTAAAGTAGCGCTGGTGACTGGCGCAAGCCGCGGCATTGGCCGTGCAATCGCGGAAACGTTGGTTGCGCGCGGTGCGAAAGTGGTGGGAACCGCCACCAGCGAAAGCGGTGCGGAAGCAATCAGTGCTTACCTCGGCGATAACGGCAAAGGTCTGCTGTTGAACGTGACCGATGCGGCCTCTATTGAGAGCGTGCTCGAGAAAGTTCGCGCTGAATTTGGCGAAGTGGACATTTTAGTCAATAATGCAGGCATTACGCGTGATAATCTGTTGATGCGCATGAAGGACGATGAGTGGGCGGATATCCTCGATACCAACCTGACATCAGTCTTCCGTCTTTCTAAGGCGGTTATGCGTGCCATGATGAAAAAACGCGTGGGCCGTATCATTACCATCGGTTCTGTAGTTGGAACCATGGGTAACGCGGGTCAAACAAACTATGCGGCAGCAAAAGCAGGTTTGATTGGCTTTAGCAAATCACTGGCGCGAGAAGTCGCGTCACGTGGCATTACCGTAAACGTCGTGGCTCCGGGCTTTATTGAAACGGACATGACGCGTGCACTGAACGAAGATCAGCGCTCGGGCATTTTGGCAGAAGTGCCGGCAGGTCGTTTAGGCGACCCGCAGGAGATTGCCAATGCTGTTGCATTCTTAGCCTCTGACGAAGCCTCTTACATCACGGGTGAGACGCTCCACGTCAATGGCGGCATGTACATGGTCTGATAATCACGAAAACATTTGCATTATCTGCGGTAAACACCGCAGAATAGCGCAAAATCGTGGTTCGACCAGCCGGGATTTTGTTGCATCTTTTTCAACATTTTATACACTACGAAAACCATCGCGAAAGCGAGTTTTGATAGGAAATTAAATAGTATGAGCGATATCGAACAACGCGTTAAGAAAATCGTAGCTGAGCAGCTGGGTGTTAAAGAAGACGAAGTGATTAACACTGCTTCTTTCGTTGAAGACCTGGGTGCAGATTCTCTTGACACCGTTGAGCTGGTAATGGCTCTGGAAGAAGAGTTTGATACTGAAATTCCAGACGAAGAAGCTGAGAAAATCACTACCGTTCAGGCAGCGATCGATTACATCAATAGCCACCAAGGCTAATGAATATCTTCAGGCGGTCACCTCGACCGCCTGAGTTTTATGTTTGCCCCACATAGCGTTATTTTTTCCCTCCCTGGAGGACGTACGTGTCTAAGCGTCGTGTAGTTGTGACTGGTCTTGGCATGTTGTCTCCTGTCGGCAATACCGTAGAGTCTACCTGGAGTGCTCTCCTTGCCGGTCAGAGCGGCATCAGCCTGATCGACCATTTTGATACTAGTGCCTACGCAACACGCTTTGCGGGCTTAGTAAGAGATTTTAATTGCGATGAATTCATCTCGCGCAAAGATCAGCGCAAGATGGATGACTTCATCCAATACGGCATTGTGGCTGGTATTCAGGCTATGGCGGACTCCGGTCTGGTCGTGACTGATGAGAATGCCGGTCGCATCGGCGCAGCTATCGGTTCCGGCATCGGCGGACTGGGTTTAATTGAAGACAACCACAGTTCACTGGTTAACGGCGGTCCGCGCAAAATCAGCCCGTTCTTTGTTCCTTCTACCATTGTTAACATGGTGGCAGGTCACCTGACCATCATGTACGGTCTGAAAGGTCCAAGCATTTCTATTGCAACCGCTTGTACTTCAGGCGTGCATAACATTGGTCATGCTGCGCGTATCATTGCGTACAACGACGCCGATGTCATGCTGGCCGGTGGTGCTGAAAAAGCCAGTACCCCGCTGGGTGTGGGTGGCTTTGGTGCTGCACGTGCGCTCTCAACCAATAACGATAATCCGCAGGCGGCAAGCCGTCCGTGGGATAAAGACCGTGATGGTTTCGTATTGGGCGATGGTTCAGGCATTGTGGTGCTGGAAGAGTACGAGCATGCGAAAAAGCGCGGTGCGAAAATTTATGCTGAAATCGTCGGTTTCGGCATGAGCAGCGATGCTTACCACATGACGTCCCCGCCGGAGGATGGTTCAGGTGCTGCAGCAGCGATGGTGAATGCATTGCGTGACGCGCAGCTGAATGCTGAACAGATTGGCTACGTCAACGCGCATGGCACCTCAACGCCAGCGGGTGACAAAGCTGAAGCTCAGGCGGTCAAGTCTGTATTTGGTGCAGCGGCTCACAGCGTGATGGTGAGTTCTACCAAATCCATGACTGGGCACCTGTTGGGTGCAGCAGGCGCGGTAGAAGCGATTTATTCGATTCTGGCGCTGCGCGACCAGGCAGTTCCGCCAACCATCAACCTGGATAACCCAGATGAAGGTTGTGACCTCGACTTCGTGCCGCATACAGCACGTCAGGTGAGCGGACTGGAGTACACGCTGTGTAACTCCTTCGGATTTGGCGGCACCAACGGCTCGCTGATCTTCCGCAAGGTCTAAGTTTTACCCAGCCAAACAGAGGCCCGCAATGCGGGCCTTTTTTATATTTTGTCACGCAGTGGCGTGGATTCTTACCGCTGTCAGTGGTATTCAGACTGGCAGGGTAGCCAAAGGTGAGCGGTATGTGGATAAACGGCGTAGAGCAGTTCGAACTTTCTGCGCGCGATCGCGCGGTGCAGTTTGGTGATGGCTGTTTTACCACTGCTGCGGTAGTGGCAGGCAAGATACAACTGCTGAACGCCCATTTGCAGCGATTGCAGGAAGGCTGTGAGCGTTTATTCATTCCCTTACCGGATATGGCGCAGCTGGCCGAGGAGATGCAGCATGCCGCCAATGGTCAAACCCAGTCCGTTTTAAAAGTGATTCTGACGCCAGGCGTCGGTGGACGGGGATATAGCCGAACCGGTTGCACAACCCCGACGCGCATCCTCTCCCTTTCTCCGTGGCCGCAACACTACACTACTTTGCAGCAGCAGGGCGCAGCGCTCATAACCAGCCCAGTGAGACTGGCGCGCAATCCACTGCTCGCCGGCCTCAAACATCTTAACCGACTGGAACAGGTGCTGATCCGTCAGCAGCTTGACTACACCGATGCTGATGAGGCGCTGGTGCTTGACACTGCAGGGACGGTGGTGGAATGCTGTGCGGCCAATTTATTCTGGCGCAAAGGTGATCAGGTTTTCACGCCGCGTCTTGAGCAAGCGGGTGTCGATGGCATTATGCGCCGTTATCTGATGGCGCAGATAGCGTCGGAAGGCCAGGCTTGTCAGTTGATTGAAGGAAGCAGGGAGGATGTGCTGAACGCCGATGAAGTGGTGATCTGCAATGCCCTGATGCCGGTTTTACCTGTGCGGAAAATTGACGATGTTTCGTTCACCGCACGCACGCTGTACCAGCAGCTGTATAACAGTTGCCAGAAGATGGAAGCATCATGACCCGAATGAAAAAAATACTCGCCAGCGCTGTGGCGATTGCCGGCCTCGCGGCGGCATTGAGTTATTGGCAGATTGAACGTTTTGCCGATACCCCTTTGACCATTAATCAGGAAACGATCTACACATTGCCCGCGGGTAGTGGTCGGGTCGTGCTGGAAGCGCAACTGGAAAGCCAACACATCATTCCGGAAAGTATCTGGTTTGGGCCGCTTTTGAAACTTGAGCCTGAACTCGCGAAGTTCAAAGCCGGCACCTACCGACTGGAAAGCAATATGACGGTAAGACAGCTGTTGCAGTTGCTGGCCAGCGGTAAAGAAGCGCAATTTCCGGTACGGTTTGTCGAGGGCTCGCGCCTGAAGGAGTGGTTGGCCGAACTGCGTCAAGCGCCCTGTATCAAACATACGCTAACTGACGATCAGTTTGCGACTGTCGCCGCTGCGCTGAAAATGGATGCAAATCAGCTTGAGGGCGCTTTCTATCCCGACACCTATTTGTATACAGCTAACACCAGTGATATATCGCTGCTGGAGCGGGCACACACGCGCATGAATAAACTGGTGGATGAGATCTGGCAGGGGCGGATGGACAATCTGCCTTATAAAAATGAGCAAGATCTGGTCACCATGGCCTCGATTATCGAAAAAGAGACCGGCGTGACGGAAGAGCGCGCGCGCGTTGCCTCGGTATTTATTAATCGCTTGCGCACCGGCATGAAGCTGCAAACCGACCCTACCGTGATTTACGGCATGGGTGATAACTACACCGGTACGATTACGCGTAAAGACCTCGAAACGCCGACCGATTACAATACCTACACGATTAGCGGTTTGCCGCCTGGTCCTATCGCGATGCCAGGCCGAGCCTCGCTGGAAGCGGCGGCGCATCCAGAAAAAACCAACTATCTCTATTTTGTCGCGGATGGCAAAGGCGGACATACCTTTACCACCAATCTCGCCAGCCATAATAAAGCGGTGCAGGTCTATCGGCTGGCTATGAAGGAAAAAAATGAAAAGTAAGTTTATCGTCATTGAAGGCCTTGAAGGCGCGGGCAAAACCACTGCGCGTGATGCCATTGTGGCGGTGCTGCATGAGCAGGGTATCGACGATGTGGTGTTCACCCGTGAGCCCGGCGGCACGCCGCTGGCAGAACAATTACGCGTACTGGTGAAGCAGGGAATTGATGGCGAACAGGTGACTGACAAAGCCGAACTGCTGATGCTGTATGCCGCCCGTGTTCAATTGGTCGAGAACGTGATTAAGCCTGCGTTAGCGCGTGGCGCCTGGGTGGTTGGTGACCGTCACGACCTCTCATCCCAGGCTTACCAGGGCGGTGGCCGTGGCCTGGATACGCAGTTGATGGCCACCCTGCGCGATGCGGTATTGGGCGACTTCCGTCCGGACTTGACCCTCTACCTGGATGTGACACCGGAAATTGGCCTGCAACGCGCGCGTGCTCGCGGGGAACTCGATCGTATTGAGCAAGAATCACTGCGTTTCTTTGAACGCACACGTGACCGTTATCTGGCGTTGGCTGCCAGCGATGACACCATTTTAACCATTGATGCCACACAAAATATTGCAGAAGTGACATCGTCACTTAAATCAGCGCTACAAAAATGGCTGGCAGGTCAGGCGGCATGAACTGGTATCCGTGGCTGAATCAGCCCTATCGGCAGATTATCAGCCGTCATCAGAGCGGTCAGGCACACCATGCCTTGCTGATACAGGCCATTAATGGCATGGGTGACCATGCGTTAGTGTGGGGTGTTAGCCGCTGGTTAATGTGCCAACATCCGGAAGGCTTGAAGAGCTGCGGCCATTGCCACGGCTGCCAGCTGATGCAGGCGCAGACGCATCCTGACTGGTATCGTCTGGAAGCAGAAAAAGGCAAATCTTCACTGGGTATTGATGCGGTACGTGACGTCACCGAGAAGCTCTACCATTTTGCTCAGCAGGGCGGAGCAAAGATTGTCTGGTTGCCGGATGCGGCGCAGCTCACTGAAGCCGCCGCCAATGCGTTGTTGAAAACGCTGGAAGAGCCTCCTGCCAACTGCTGGTTTTTCCTCAGCGTCCGTGAGCCATCACGTTTGCTGGCAACCTTGCGCAGCCGCTGCATGACATGGCATCTTTCCCCACCAGAAGAGTTGCCCAGTTTGCAATGGCTGCAGAAACAGTTGCCGCAATCCGAGCCAGTACTGCGAGCCGCTCTGCGCTTGAGCAATGGCGCACCTGCTGCGGCGTTGACCCTGCTGCAGCCTGAGCGTTGGCAGGCACGTGAGAAGCTGTGTGAAACCTTGCTCAGCGCGTTGAACCGCGATGTACTGCAACTGCTGCCCGCGCTGAACAGCGACGATGTGGCAGAGCGCCTCAGCTGGCTGATTTCATTACTGGTGGATGCCATGAAAGTGCAGCAGGGTGCCAGCAACTGGTTAAGCAACGGCGACCATCCTGAGGTCGTATCGCAACTGGCTCAGCAGCTTAACAGCAGTGCTCTCAACGCCAGCGCCCAGCAGTGGATGCAGTGTCGTGAGCAACTGTTGCATGTCGCCGCCCTGAACCGTGAACTGATTTTGACCGATCGCCTGTTAGCCTGGGGACGCTTAATGTCGCCCATGGCGGTCGGCTAAGCGTAAAAGAGAGAAGTATGTTTATTGTTGATTCGCACTGCCATCTTGATGGCCTGGATTATGAGAAGCAGCATCGCGATCTGGACGATGTGATCGCCAAAGCCGCCGCGCGTGACGTGAAGTTTATGCTGGCGATTGCCACCACGCTGCCGGATTACTACAAGATCAAGCAATTGGTCGGCGACAGGGAAAACATCGCCCTGGCGTGCGGCGTGCATCCGTTAAATCAGGAAGCACCGTACGATGTCGAAGAGTTTCGTCGACTGGCAGCTGAAGAGCAGGTGATTGCACTGGGCGAA
Organism: Pantoea sp. JGM49; assembly: GCF_018257655.1. Classification (NCBI taxonomy): domain Bacteria; kingdom Pseudomonadati; phylum Pseudomonadota; class Gammaproteobacteria; order Enterobacterales; family Erwiniaceae; genus Pantoea; species Pantoea sp. JGM49. Next base: position 127,521 of record NZ_JAERJM010000001.1, read on the forward strand.
ACCGGGCTGGATTATTTCTATCAGCAGGAGACCAAAGCGCAGCAGCAAGCCTCGTTCCGTGAACACATCCGTACCGGCATCGCGCTGAATAAGCCGATCATCGTACATACCCGTGATGCACGTGAAGACACGCTGGCAATCCTGCGTGAAGAGCAGGTGGAAAAATGTGGTGGCGTGTTGCACTGCTTTACTGAAGATAAAGAGACTGCGGCGCAGTTGCTGGATATGGGCTTTTATATCTCCTTCTCCGGCATTTTGACCTTCCGCAATGCTGAGCAGATTCGTGATGCCGCGCGTTATGTGCCGCTGGATCGCATGCTGGTCGAGACTGACTCGCCGTATCTGGCGCCGGTTCCGCATCGTGGCAAAGAAAATCAGCCAGCTTTTACGCGCGATGTCGCGGATTATATGGCTGTGCTGAAGGGTGTGGATATCGAAACCCTGGCTGCAGCGACCACAGAAAACTTCTCGCGTCTGTTCCATGTCCCAATGAGCCGACTCGGCGGCTAATCCGCTTTATTTTAAACTCCGTATTAATTCTATAATCACTGACCTGTGCGGCATATAACGCGGCACGGGCAGTGATTTATTGCTGTTTCTCCAGGCAATTCAGTCAAAAACAACAGAAAGCAAGCGTTCGTCTTGAGCGAAACGTGATAGCCGTCAAAGTAACAAATATCGATTTATTTTACCCTTCGTAATAAATCAAAAGACGCTCAGCGTCACCCCGGTGAAGGATCCTCCCCCTTTGCCAGCGCACTGCGCAAATATGCACTCATACTCAGGAGCTTTTATGTTCAAGAACGCATTTGCGAACCTGCAAAAAGTAGGTAAATCGCTAATGTTGCCGGTATCGGTTTTGCCGATTGCCGGTATTTTATTAGGTGTTGGTTCGGCTAACTTCAGCTGGTTGCCTGCTGTCGTTTCACATGTCATGGCGGAGGCGGGCGGTTCCGTGTTCGCCAACATGCCGCTGATCTTTGCGATTGGCGTGGCGCTCGGTTTTACCAATAACGATGGCGTATCGGCGCTGGCTTCCGTGGTGGCTTACGGCATCATGGTGAAAACCATGGCGGTGGTTGCACCACTGGTGTTGCACTTACCGCCAGCGGAAATTGAGGCCAAACACCTTGCCGATACCGGGGTGCTGGGCGGGATCATTGCCGGCTCCATCGCCGCGTATATGTTTAACCGTTTTTATCGCATCAAGCTGCCTGAATATCTTGGCTTCTTCGCCGGTAAGCGTTTTGTGCCGATCATTTCCGGTCTGACCGCGATTTTCACTGGTATCGTGTTGTCCTTTATCTGGCCACCGATTGGTACCGCGATTCAGGATTTCTCCCAGTGGGCAGCCTATCAGAACCCGGTGGTGGCGTTCGGCATTTACGGTGTCGTTGAGCGTTCGCTGGTGCCGTTTGGTCTGCACCATATCTGGAACGTGCCTTTCCAGATGCAGATTGGTGAGTTCACCAACGCCGCAGGTCAGGTGTTCCACGGTGATATCCCACGCTATATGGCGGGCGATCCAACCGCAGGTAAACTCTCTGGCGGCTTCCTGTTCAAAATGTACGGTCTGCCTGCTGCTGCGATTGCTATCTGGCACTCGGCTAAGCCGGAAAACCGTGCCAAAGTGGGCGGCATTATGATCTCCGCCGCGCTGACCTCGTTCCTGACCGGTATCACCGAACCGATTGAATTTTCGTTTATGTTTGTGGCGCCGATTCTGTATGTGATCCATGCGATTCTGGCGGGTCTGGCATTCCCAATCTGTATTCTGCTGGGCATGCGTGATGGCACCAGCTTCTCACACGGTCTGATTGACTTTGTGGTGCTGAGCGGTAACAGCAGCAAGATCTGGTTGTTCCCGATTGTCGGTATCATTTACGGCCTGATTTATTACACCGTTTTCCGTGTGCTGATTGTGAAATTGAATCTGAAAACACCTGGACGTGAGGACACTGCAATGGAGCAGAGCAGCGCTACCGGTAGCGAGATGGCAGGCAAACTGGTGACTGCATTTGGTGGTAAAGAGAACATTACCAATCTTGATGCCTGTATTACGCGTCTGCGTGTGAGTGTCGCGGATGTGGCAAAAGTGAATCAAACTGAACTGAAAAACCTCGGCGCGCGTGGCGTGGTGGTGGCCGGTTCCGGTGTTCAGGCGATTTTCGGGACCAAGTCCGATAACCTGAAAACTGAGATGGATGATTATATTCGTAATATGTAAAGGATTGGGCTCGGCCTGAGGTCAAGGTCAAGGCAGTGGCCGAGCCTGTGCGATGAAGCGGCGGCAGATCGTAAAGACGCCATAAACCATCCCTGGGGCTCGGCCCGCGACATCCCTGTCGCGGGACGCTTTACTCCTCTGCCGCCGCTCCCTCGCACCTCACCTTAGGTGCGGTATGGGATAAAACCCTCGTTCCTCACTGGACTTAGCAGACTCATCGCCAGAAATTAGGGTATCGGTGTTAGCGGCATTTGGTAGTCATGCTACGTTTCACGGCCTATGGTTCCTGTCACGCGTCGCTATACATGTCTGCCGTCGCTATCTCCCACTTCAATGTAAATGCGATTACAGATAAACCCGCAGATACTCCGTCAGACACAGCAGCGCCATCGCCTGACCATAGGGCATCGACGTCAGCGGTACCTGGCGGTAATACTCCAAATCGCTGCCCATTGCGGTGCCAAACGACACCTGTTTTAACTCCCCGTCTTCATCAATATTGGCGATCACGCCACGCAAGGCTTTTTCGGCCATTGGGCGATACTCGTCAGACAAATACCGTTTACGCACCGCTTTGAGAATTCCATAAGCGAATCCCGCCGTGGCAGACGCTTCCGGATAGCTTTGTGGGTCGTCGAGTAGGGTATGCCAGAGACCGCTGCTGTGCTGACAAGCGGCTAATGCCTTTACCTGACTGGCCAATACCTGCTGCAGGAAACGACGCGTGGCATGTTGTTCCGGCCAGTTCATCATTTCGAGGAAATCCGGGATCACGATGGTCAGCCAACTGTTGCCGCGTGCCCAGCGGGCATTAGCAAAATTGTGTCGGCCATCGAAGGTCCAGCCGTGGAACCACAAACCGGTTTGACGATCCATCAGGTATTGAGTGTGGATCAGAAATTGATAGCTGGCTTCTTCAACAAACTCCGGGCGATCGAGTAACTGGCCAATCTTCGCCAGCGCCATCACGCTCATCATTAAGGTGTCGTCCCACAGCTGCTGGGTATTTTCGTTGTTGTAAACGATGTGCTGTAGACCGCCTTGCTCAGTGCGCGGCATTTCATACATCACCCACTCAGCCCAGCGTTCCAGCACCGGCCGCCATGCTGCATGACCGGTCTCTTCATAACGATAAGCCAGCGTCAGGAACGGGCATACCGTGTTCACGTTCTTTGTCGGTGTGCCTTCTGCTAAGCGCGCGCTAAACCAGTCATCGATAATCTTCAGGGTTGCCTGATCGCCCGTCTGCTGGGTGTAATGCAGCATGCCATATAGCCCGATGCCGTGCGTCCATTCCCAGCCAGCCCAACCTTTAGTGTCAATGACGCGGCCATCATCCAGCCGCAGCAAAAACTCGCCGCTGTGATCGGTGATATTGACCAGATTGTCAGTGAGTTTGTGGATGAGTTGCACTAATTCACTGCGTGGCAACAGGTATTCAGGCTGGCACAATAAGGCGCTGTGTTTTACAGGAAATACAGTCATGGTTCATTCCTATCGTTAATCAGGGTAGGGAGAGAGTGAAGCGTGCCGCGATGCGTGGATAGCGCGGGCGCTGCGGGCTTGTTACGGTTGAGGTAACCGACGTTGTTGTTGCCCCATAAGTTTTCATACGGCATACCCGCCAGGGTTTCGACGATGGTGCGCGCCTGCGGTGTTATACGTTCCGGGACCACACGGCCCGCTTCACGCATCTTCAGCGTCTCTTCGCGCAAAACAGTGTGGGTATGCAGATTCAGTTTGAAGCGCAGCGACACAATAAAGCCGCAGATCAGCACCCCAACGGTGCCGACGCTGAGGATCAGCAGAATGGTATGGCCCACCGCAGGAATCTGTTCAGTTTTACCGGAGGTGAAACCCGCCAGCTGCAACATGATGCCAACGATCATCACGGCACCGGCCTGCGAGGCTTTACGCGTCAATGTCATGATCCCGGCGAATATGCCTTCACGTCGCTGTCCGGTGATCACTTCATCGACATCGGCAATATAGGTGTAGGTATTCCATGGCACGTAGTTGATGCCGCCACGTCCTAAACCGGCGAAGGCCGAGATCAGCACTAACAGCGCGAAGTTATCGTTCATCCCGCTGTACCACAGTCCAGCGTAGGAGAGGGCGCTGAGGCCAAACAGCATCACCACCAGACGATAGGCTGGGGCCGGTCCGAGGCGTATACACAGCGGGATCATTGCCATCACCGCTATAAATTGCAGCACCGCCATCGTTCCCATCAGGCTGGAAGCGATTTGCGCGCTCTGCATCAGTACAAACACCACGTACCAGGTAAATACCGCATTAAAGACGTCCTGAGCGATGTAACCGCCCAGATACATGCCGAGGTGTTGACGGAAGATACGAATGCGCAACGTGGAGGCCAGCTCGATATACAGGCGTTTCAGGCTTTGGAACAGCGAGAGTTGCGCCTTTTCTTCTTCAGCCCGACGTGACTCGGCGGAAAAATCCTCCGGCGCGCGTTCCCAGGTGAAGCGCCACACCAGGAATAGCACCAGCGCACAGATGACCGAGAACACCAGGCTGGCATAAAAGAAGGAGATGGGATTCTCTTTGCCAAACCAGCCAATCAGGATGCCTGGCAGGAAGGCGGCCAGAATCGATGACAGTTGTGCCAGCGCGATACGTGCGCCGGAGAAGCGGGTCTTTTGTTTAAAGTCGTCGGTCATCTCCGGCACCAGCGTTTCGTACGGCACCAGAATCATGGTGTAGACCATATCGAACAGCAGATAGGTCAGCAGATACCACCAGAAACTCATGTCGCCGATCCACATCAGGCTATAGCTGAAAACACACGGAATACCGAGCAGGATAAAGAACTTGCGGCGACCGAAGCACTTGCCAAGCCAGGTGGATCCGAAGTTATCGGTGAGAAAACCCATCAGCGGGCTGACGACCGCATCCAGCACGCGGGCAGCAGCAAAAATAAAGGTGGCTTCAATCGGCGAAAGCCCACAGAAGGTGGTGTAGAAATAGAGCAACCAGGCGGCGGTAAGCGCCGTGGTGCCGGCGCCGAGGAAATCCCCGGAACCGTAAGCCAGATAATGGCCCAGACCAATCTTACGAGACTGCATGGCAGCTTCTCCTTGAAATCGACGGATGACACATCCCTCATTGCTCCGTACTGCTTGCCCGGATTGGATAGAAAGTAGAGCGCCGCGCAACGGCAAACCTTCGTGATTTGGTAAGGGTTGTCGGTTGAGTGGCAAAAACACAAAGAAACTGGCGTGATATCTCTAATTTATAAAACAGCGTTTCATTTTGGTGATCTGCGATGGCGTAAATTTGAGAGGGAGAGCACAGCAATGCTGTCTGGGGGATGAAATGGCGTAAAGGCAGCCATTTAACAGAAGAAAAGTGGTACTGAGGTTGAAAGCAAACGAATTCCTCGCGCATACTGCCTGACTGAACTCAGGCTTAAGGAAATGCACCATGGCTGAAGAAACCATTTTCAGTAAGATCATTCGTCGCGAAATCCCCGCCGACGTGGTTTATCAGGACGAACTGGTCACCGCCTTCCGCGATATTGCGCCTAAAGCGCCAACGCACATTCTGATTATCCCTAATGTATTGATCCCCACCACCAATGACGTGCAGGAAGCACACGAGCATGCGTTGGGCCGTATGATTACCGTGGCGGCGAAAATCGCGAAACAGGAAGGGATTGCCGAGGATGGCTATCGTCTGATCATGAACTGTAATCAGCATGGTGGTCAGGAGGTTTATCATATTCATATGCACCTGGTCGGCGGTCAGCCACTGGGTCCGATGCTGTCTATTTAACCTCAGGCGGACCTTGTGATGCGTCAATGGCTGAGTGGCCTGCTGTTGCTGACCCTTGTCGGGTGCAGCAGTGACAAACCGATGATCAACACCTCGCAATCGCTGGTAATGGAATCTTCCGTGCTTTCTGCGGGCATCATTACCGACGAACCTGCGCTGGCCAGCCGTGATGGGCAGATGCGTGCCTCAAGTGTGCTCTATAATCAGCGGGAAACGCCGGTGACCGTTCACTATCGTTTTTATTGGTACGACGAGAAGGGGCTGGAGATAACACCGGAAGAGCCGGCTCAAACTCAAATCGTCCCGGCGCATGGCAGCACAGAAGTTGTCTCGCAAATCGGTAACCTGACCGCCAGTAAGGTGCGTCTCTATCTTTACCTCTGAGGAGTAACCTGTGATTCGCAGTGTAAAACGTTCCAGCGCGCTGTTATTTGCGTTGATGCTCACCGGTTGTGTGGTGAAACAGCAAACCCCAGCGCCGGTTGAACCGACCCAGCCAACGACGCCAACTCAACCGGAGCAGCCTCCTGTGCAGCCGGTACCGCCGCCGGAAACGGTGCCGCAGCCGCCAAAACTGAAAACAATTAACTGGAATGCCAGCGTGCAGCCATTAGTGGGGAATATGGTGCAGTCTGCTGGTGTGAATCCAGGCAGTGTGCTGCTGGTGGACCGCATCAAGAACAGCACCAACGGAGCGTTGCAGAGCGATAAAGCCACCGATGCCATCCAGAATGCGCTGGCAAACAACGGCAAATTTACGCTGGTGACGCCAGAACAGCTGGCACAGGCAAAACAGACGCTGGGCTTATACGCCGATGACAGCCTCAATTCGCGCAGCAAAGCCATTGGCCTGGCACGCAATGTCAACGCGCAGTATGTGCTTTACAGCAGTGCTCAGGGCGATGTGAAAGCGCCAACGCTGCAGATGCAGCTGATGCTGGTGCAGACCGGTGAAATTATCTGGTCAGGCAATGGTATTGCTCAACCCTGATCCCATACTGCAACAACGGATTCAGCAACAATGGCCGACGGCGCAAGCTGCCGGTCATTTTTTCGCGCTGCCGGGATTGAGTGGCAACAGTGTGCGGGTGAAAACCGAGCAGGGTGAGCTGCTGGCGCGTCGTGCGCCACAGCAACCGCTCCCGTTTGTTGATCGCCAACGCGAATATCGCATCTTGCGTCGAATACGTGCTGCGCAACTCGGGCCGACGCCACTGGATTGGCATCATCCCTGGTTATTACAGAGCTGGTTGCCCGGCGAGGTGCTGACGCCTGAGCAATTCAATCAACAGCGTGATGCGGTGCTTGCCTTGCTACATCGCCTGCATCAGCAGCCGCTGACAGGCTATCGCTTGCGACTGACACCGCTGTTGCAACACTACTGGCAGCTGTGTCAGCAACGCCACTGGCGCTGGCAACATCAACTGCAGCGCCTGATCAGGCAGGGTGAACCCCGGCCGTTACGCCTCGTGCCGATTCATATGGATGTTCACGCGGGCAATGTGATTGCCACGTCAGACGGCTTACGTCTCATCGATTGGGAATATGCTGCCGATGGCGATGTGGCATTGGAACTCGCGGCGCTCTGCGCGGTCGATGGTGAACACCCAATCGACTGGATTGCGGGTTACGCGCAACGCAGCCAGCTTGACGAAGCGCGACTTAAGCGACATATGCGGCGCTGGCAGCCGTGGCTGCATCTGCTGATGGCGAGCTGGTATCAGCTGCGTGCTGAACAGAGCGGTGACCCTCATTTGCAACAGCTGGCGCAGGCCAGCTGGCAGGATCTCTAACTCAGGATTGTAACCATGACCATGAATACCCCCGGCCCATTAATGCTGGATGTTGAAAGCTACGAACTCGACGCCGAAGAGCGCGAGATTCTGAAGCATCCGCTGGTGGGCGGACTGATTCTGTTTGCCCGCAACTTTCACGATGTGGATCAGCTGGCGGAACTGGTACGCCAGATTCGCGCTGCTTCGCGTAATCGTTTAGTGGTCGCCGTGGATCAGGAAGGCGGACGGGTGCAGCGCTTCCGTGAAGGCTTTACCAAACTCCCCGCGATGCAATCTTTTGCCGCCCTGCATGATATCGCCACGGCGGGTGAAGTCGCCCAGCAGGCGGGCTGGCAGATGGCAGCGGAAATGATCGCGATGGATATCGACATCAGCTTTGCGCCAGTGCTGGATATTGGCCACATCAGCGCGGCGATTGGCGACCGTTCCTTCCATGAAGATCCCGCGATTGCATTGCAAATTGCTCGCCGTTTTATCAACGGCATGCACGAAGCCGGCATGAAAACCACTGGCAAGCATTTCCCCGGTCACGGTGCGGTGAGTGCTGATTCCCACAAAGAGACCCCGCGCGATCCGCGCGATGCCGCCACGCTGCGCCAGCATGATATGGCGATCTTTAAGCAGTTGATTGATGAGCAACTGCTGGATGCCGTGATGCCGGCGCACGTTATCTATACTGAGATCGATCCATTACCTGCCAGTGGCTCACCTTATTGGCTGCAAACCGTGCTGCGTAAAGAACTCGGTTTTAACGGGGTGATTTTCTCCGACGATCTGTCGATGGAAGGTGCTGCGGTAATGGGCAGTTATGCTGAGCGCGCGCAGCAGTCGCTCAATGCGGGCTGCGACATGATCCTGGTGTGCAATCAGCGCGCCGGAGCGGTGAGTGTGCTGGATAACTTGACGCCGATCCAGGCGGAACGTGTGACGCAGTTATACCATCAGGGGCGTTATACCCGAGAAGCGCTGCAATCCAGTGAACGCTGGAAGCAGAATCATCATCAGCTGAGCGCATTACAGGAGCGCTGGCTGGAGCATAAAGCGTCGGGCAGATAAGCGTCGCTGCCCGGATTTCATTCCACGCTGAGGATAATCATGATCATCTATCTGCACGGTTTTGATTCCAATAGTCCGGGCAACCACGAAAAAGTGCTGCAACTGCAGTTTATTGACCCGGACGTCAGACTCATCAGTTACAGCACGCAACACCCCAAACATGACATGCAGTTTCTGCTGAAAGAGTGCGATAAATTGCAGCAGCAGGGCGGTGACGCGTATCCCTTGATTTGCGGGGTGGGGCTGGGTGGTTACTGGGCCGAACGTATCGGTTTTCTCTGCGGTATGCGTCAGGTGATTTTCAATCCCAACCTATTCCCGTATGAGAACATGGAAGGCAAGATTGATCGTCCGGAAGAGTATCTGGATATCGCCACCAAGTGCGTCAGTGATTTTCGTGAAAAGAATCGCGATCGCTGCCTGACCATTTTGTCCCGCCATGACGAGGCGCTGGATAATCAGCGCACGGCCGCACAACTGCATCCTTTCTATGAAATCGTGTGGGACGAACAGGCCAGCCATAAATTCAAGAACATCTCGCCGCATTTACACCGCATTAAGGCCTTTAAATCCCTTGCCTGAGCCTCCGCGCGCCGTGTGATGCGGCGCACAAAACGTTTAACATTCTGATAATGCACTTGAAAGATTGATGTACATCAATTTTCTTATGATATGTCGTTAGCGCCGTGATATTCTGCCCTCAGCTCGCGATTTAACGTCGCCAACCCTATGTTTATTAAGGTTTTTAGTAACCATTAATTAACTATTGGTTTACAACTTTGAGGGGGTCTTTGTTGACTACATCTATGGAAAAAATCGTCATTATTGGCGGTGGTGCCGGCGGCTTAGAGCTGGCAACGCAGCTCGGTCACAAGCTGGGCAGGAACAAGAAAGCCGAGATTATTCTCGTCGATCGTAACCACAGCCATCTGTGGAAGCCATTGCTGCATGAAGTGGCAACCGGTTCGATGGACGAAGGGATTGATGCCCTGAGCTATCTGGCGCACGCGCGTAATCACGGTTTTCAGTTCCAGCTGGGTTCGCTGACGCAAATTAACCGCGAAAACAAAACCATTGAGCTGGCGGAAATCCGTGATGCTAACGGTGAATTACTGGTACCGCAGCGCGAGATGGCTTATGACCGTCTGGTGATGGCGCTGGGCAGTACTTCCAATGACTTCGGCACTCCGGGTGTGAAAGATCACTGCATCTTCCTCGATAACCCGCATCAGGCTCGTCGTTTCCACAACGAGATGCTTAACCTGTTCCTGCGCTTCTCCGCCAGTGAAGGTAGCCTGGAAAAAGTGAACATTGCGATTGTCGGCGGCGGTGCCACCGGCGTTGAGCTGTCAGCAGAACTCTACAATGCCGTGAAACAGTTGCACAGCTATGGCTACAAAGGCCTTGATAGCTCTGCACTGAACGTGACGCTGGTGGAAGCCGGTGAGCGTATTCTGCCAGCATTGCCACCGCGCATTTCTGCTGCGGCACACCAGGAATTGACCAAGCTCGGCGTGCGCGTCCTGACGCAAACCATGGTGACCAGCGCGACAGAAGAGGGGCTCAATACCAAAGGCGGCGAATTTATTAATGCTGACCTGATGGTGTGGGCTGCCGGTATTAAAGCGCCGGACTTTATGAAAGAGATTGGCGGGCTGGAAACCAACCGCATCAATCAGTTGGTGGTGAAAGATACGCTGCAAACCACGCTGGATGATGACATCTACGCGATTGGTGACTGCGCCTCCTGCGCACTGCCGGGCGGCGGTTTTGTGCCACCGCGCGCGCAGTCTGCACACCAGATGGCGTCACGCGCGCTGGAAAATATTCTGGCGCAACGCAAAGGCAAACCGCTCAAAGCCTACGTCTATAAAGATCACGGTTCTCTGGTATCACTGTCGCGCTTCACCACCGTGGGTAGCCTGATGGGTAACCTGATGCGCGGCTCGATGATGGTAGAAGGGCGCATTGCGCGATTCGTCTACATTTCTCTATATCGCATGCACCAGATTGCGCTCCATGGATACTTCAAAACCGGCCTGATGATGCTGGTCGGTAGCCTGAACCGCGTGCTGCGTCCTCGCCTCAAGTTGCACTAATGTTTTCGGGCGGTCCTCTGCCGCCCGATGCCGCTCTGCCTGCCGTAACCCGCTGAAAAACGACAATTCAGTTTAAGGTTACGGCGGTATTTCAGCCTCTCTCAGAACTCTCCGAAAAACTGGCCCTGACGGCTTTCCGCTGCGTTTCCTCCATTAATCTGATGTTGCAATTACGGACCATCTGTAAAACTTATATCCACAAACACGGCGCGGCGCGCACGCCGGTTATGCCTCGGCTACACAGGATTTCGTAGCGGCAGGAATGCGCGGTAACAACATTCAGGAGGACATTCCTGTGAATAAATCAATGTTAGCGGGTATCGGTATCGGCGTGGCAGCAGCGTTAGGGGTTGCCGCCGTCGCCAGCATGGATGTCTTTGATCGCGGCCCGCAGTATGCACAAGTTCTCTCGGCTACGCCGATTAAAGAGAGCATTAAACAACCGCGACAGGAGTGTCGCAACGTGACGTTAACGCATCGTCGTCCGGTACAGGATGAGAACCGCATCGCCGGTTCGGTATTGGGTGCAGTGGCGGGCGGCGTGCTCGGTCACCAGTTTGGTGGCGGTCGTGGGCGCGATGTTGCAACGGTAGCGGGCGCGCTGGCGGGCGGTTACGGTGGTAACCAGGTGCAAGGGGCACTGCAGGATCGTGATACCTACACCACCAACGAGCAGCGTTGCAAAACCGTTTATGACAAACAGGAAAAAATGCTGGGTTATGATGTGACCTATAAAATAGGCGACCAGCAGGGCAAAATCCGCATGGAAAATGACCCTGGCACCCGCATTCCGCTTGACCGTAATGGTCAGCTGATCCTGAATTCGAATCAGGCCTGATTGGGCAAAGACACGTCACAGCAGCAGTAACGAAAAAAGCGCCGTAAGGCGCTTTTTTTATGGTGGCTATCGGCGCGGCGAGATTCATCTCGCGTCCCGATAGCCACCATGTTGCATGCAGAAGCGCAATGTATCGCTTCGCCAGGCGAGATGCGGCTGAGGACGCTAAATCCGGTTCTTCGCCAGCTCGGCAATGAAGCCCTGAATCCACTCCATCCGCACTTTGCGCTCTTCCAAATCACGAGTGAATCTCAGACGGGTCGGACCATCCAACTTCCACTGTTTAGGATCTTTTTGCAGCAGGCCAATCAACCAACCAGGATCGACATGATTCTGCGGCGCGAACTCGAAGAATCCGCCTTTTTCACTGGCTTCAATTTTACGCACGCCCAGTTCTCGCGCCACCAGACGTAAAGCCGCCACATCCAGAAGGTTGCGCGCCGCATCCGGCAACTTGCCAAAACGATCGATCATCTCAACCTTCAGTTCAGCCAGTTCCTGCTCGTCACTGGCTGAGGCAACGCGTTTATAGAGTGACAAACGCGTGTTCACGTCCGGGATAAAGTCATCCGGCAGCAGCGCAGGCATGCGCAGTTCGATTTCGGTCTGGTTGCTGGTGAGATCTTCCAGCGATGGCTCGCGCCCGGCCTTCAGCGCATCCACGGCGTTTTCCAGCAGTTCCATATACAGCGTGAAACCGATCGTTTCCATCTGGCCGCTTTGATCTTCGCCCAGCAGCTCGCCGGCACCGCGAATCTCAAGATCGTGCGTCGCCAGCGCAAAGCCCGCGCCCAGGTCTTCCAGCGAGGCAATCGCCTCCAGACGCTTCTGCGCATCAGTGGTCATGGCTTTTGGATGCGGCGTTAACAGCCAGGCATAGGCCTGATGGTGTGAGCGCCCGACGCGGCCACGCAGCTGATGCAGCTGCGCCAGGCCAAAGTGGTCAGCACGCTCAATGATGATGGTGTTGGCGCTCGGCACATCAATACCGGTTTCGATGATGGTGGTACACACCAGCACGTTAAAACGCTGGTGGTGGAAATCATTCATCACCCGTTCCAGCTCGCGCTCGCGCATCTGGCCGTGGCCGATGGCGATGCGGGCCTCCGGCACCAGCTCCGCCAGCCGCTGTGCGGCTTTTTCGATGTTCTCAACATCGTTGTAGAGATAGTAAACCTGACCGCCGCGTAAAATTTCACGCAGCAGCGCTTCACGCACCACCAGGCTGTCGTACTCGCGCACAAAGGTTTTCACTGCCAGACGGCGGGCTGGCGGTGTTGCAATGATCGACAGATCGCGCATGCCGCTCATCGCCATATTCAGCGTACGCGGGATGGGGGTAGCAGTGAGCGTCAGGATATCAACGTCCGCGCGCATCGCTTTAATACGCTCTTTATGACGCACGCCAAAACGGTGCTCTTCATCGACAATCAACAGACCGAGATCGTGCCATTTCAGGTCGTTTGACAGCAACTTATGCGTGCCGATCAGAATATCCACTTTGCCTTCACGTGCCTGTTCCAGCACCTGACTCTGCTCTTTCGCGCTACGGAAGCGTGACAGCATCTCAATGCGCACTGGCCAGTTGGCGAAACGGTCGCGGAAGTTATCGTAATGCTGCTGCGCCAGCAGGGTGGTGGGCACCAGCACGGCGATTTGTTTGGCATTCTCCACCGCGAGGAAGGCGGCGCGCATCGCCACTTCAGTTTTACCAAAGCCTACGTCACCGCACACCAGACGATCCATTGCCAGCGGCTGGCACATGTCGCTCAGCACCGCATTAATGGCCTGGCCCTGATCCGGCGTAGTCTCAAACGGGAAGCCTTCGCAGAACAGTTGATACTGATCGCGATCGTGCTTAAAGGCGAAGCCGGTTTTGGCCGCGCGTTGGGCGTAGATATCCAGCAGTTCGGCCGCCACATCACGCACTTTCTCCGCCGCTTTCTGGCGTGCGCGTGACCAGGCATCGCTGCCCAGCTTGTGCAGCGGGGCATTCTCATCCGCGCCACCCGCGTAACGGCTGATCAGGTGCAGTGATGAAACGGGCACGTACAGCTTGGCGTCGCCCGCATAGGAGAGCATCAGATATTCCGCGACAATGCCGCCGGCTTCCAGTGTAGTCAGGCCAATATAACGGCCCACACCGTGTTCCAGATGCACCACCGGCTGGCCGGGATGTAGCTCGGCGAGGTTGCGGATCAACACATCGGGATTGATGGTACGGCGATTATCCTGGCGACGACGGCTGACACGCTCACCCAGCAGGTCGCTTTCACAAATCAACGCGCGATGGCCCGCGCTATCAATAAAGCCGCGTTCGCTGGCACCAATCATTAAACTGTGCGGCTGTTTGGCGGCTTCTTCAAAGCGTTCAATCGGCTGTGGGCGCAGTTTGATGCGCGCCAGCAATTCCTGCAGGCTTTCACGACGGCCTTCACTTTCTACTGAGAAAATGATCTGCCCATCAAACTGCTCCATGAACTGACGCAGCAGATCGAGTGGCGCTTTCGCCTGGGCCTGCACCGTCAGTTCCGGCAGCGGTTGATAGCCGAGATTGGTATTGGCGGCTTTTTCTGGCAGCGTTTCGCTGCTGAGCTGCATGCGTGGCCAGGCTTTCAGTTCGCCGAGCAACGCGTCCGGGCGCAGCCACAACGTTGCAGGCTCCAGCAGCGGGCGCATAGGATCGATGCGGCGATTGTCGAAACGCGCGTTAGCATCCTGCCAGAAGCGATCGGCGCTGCCGTGCAGATCGCCACTGTTGAGTACCAGCGTGTTAGCAGGCAGATAGCTGAACAGGGTAGGCAACTCCTGCTCAAAGAACAGCGGCTGCCAGTATTCGATCCCGGCAGGCAGCGTGCCTTTGCTCACCTGCTGATAGACATGCTCCGGCTCGCGGCGCACATCAAATAGCTCGCGCCAGCGGCTGCGGAACAGCTCAATCGCCGCTTTATCAGTGGGAAACTCGTGCGCAGGCAGCAAATTGATGGCGTCAACCGCTTCCAGCGTGCGTTGGCTGTCCGCATCGAACAGGCGCAGGCTGTCAATTTCGTCATCAAAGAAGTCGATACGATAGGGCTGATCGCTGCCCATTGGGAACAGATCCAGCAGCGCGCCGCGCGTGGCGTACTCGCCGTGCTCCATCACCTGATCGACATGGCGATAGCCAGCCTGCTCCAGCTGATCACGCAGCGCATCGCGCGAGAGTTTTTGCCCCTGCTTCATCACCAGCGCATGTCCATGCAGGAAGCTGTGCGGACAGACGCGCTGCATCAGCGTGTTGACCGGCATAATCAGCATGCCGCGCGTCAGATTGGGCAGTTGATAAAGGGTGGAAAGACGGGCAGAGATAATGTCCTGATGCGGCGAGAAGCTGTCGTAAGGCAGCGTTTCCCAGTCGGCGAGATTGGTGACCGGCAGATCGGTGAACTGGCGAATCTCCTCCTGCAGACGCAGGGCAGATTGCATATCCGGCGTAATCATCAGCACCGGACCCGGGTGGCGTTCGGTAATACTGGCGCACTCAACCGCCTGAGCGGCGCCAATCAGTTCGCCGAGCTGACGATGATCGCCCGCTTTCGCAGGCAGGGTATAACGACTCTGTTCCGACATAAGGACTCGACATTCTCTCCTTGGATTCCAGGGCGTCATCATTCCATAATCCGCCCCCAGGATCATCTGTCGCGGTGCTATTTCTCATCGCCCTTCATACTTCGCACTGTGGCCGCGTTGGCTGCGTCTGCGAACCCCGGTCACTTACTTGATTGCTGTGTGTAGTGCATGCGCGGACGATCGACGTTAGCCCAGGACAACTCTTTTTCCAGATGATAGCTGTGGTTGCCGTCGTCCCACTTCACGTAATAGCCGGTTGCCGCATCTCCCTGTTCAAAGACGTTGACGATCTCGCCTCTGATTTCTCCCGATTTGTGTTTCACGATACTGCCCTTCGGAAATCTGAACATGGGTATACTCCTTTTCGCCCGGCATCTTTCGCACCGTGGCGGCGTTGGCTGCGCCTGCTAACCCCAGTCACTTACTGATGTAAGCTCCTGGGGATTAGCAAGCTTGCCGCCTTGCCACAGCACGAAATCTTTGGGCTGACTGCGGTGCTGATTAAATGGGCATACTGCGGTGCCGGCTGGACATAAATTTGTGCTACATGGAGAAGTCTACCGCAGGGTATGCCTAATAAACGCACAATAAGTATCATTATTTTGTCGCAATTTTATGCATTGACGCAGATTGCGACGTATTTGGATGCAACTTTGCCACAGACTCAGAGGGTTAGAGGTTTCATAAACAGGGCTGCTCCTTTATCATCCCACTACTTATTTTCAGGCAACTGCCAAGACGGATCTCATGTATCAACCAGTCGCGTTATTCATCGGTTTGCGCTACATGCGTGGACGTGCCTCAGACCGCTTCGGTCGCTTCGTCTCCTGGCTTTCCACCATCGGTATCACGCTGGGCGTGCTGGCGCTGGTCACCGTACTGTCGGTGATGAACGGCTTCGAGCGTGAGCTGGAGGGCAATATCCTCGGCCTGATGCCGCAAGCGTTGGTCACCAGCGACAAAGGCAGCATCAATCCACAACAGGTGACGGCGGAGAGCCTCAAACTGCAGGGCGTCACGCGTGTGGCCCCGCTGACCACCGCTGATGTGGTGCTGCAAAGCGCGCGCAATGTCTCAGTGGGCGTGATGCTGGGCATCAACCCGGACGAACAAGACCCGCTCACCCCTTATCTTGTGAACACGCAACAGAACGTGCTGCAACCGGGCCAATACAATATGATTCTCGGTGAACAGTTGGCGTCTCAGTTGGGCGTTAAACGTGGCGACCAGCTGCGTCTGATGGTGCCGACGGTGAGCCAGTTTACGCCGGTGGGCCGCTTGCCGAGCCAGCGTATCTTCACCGTCGCAGGCACCTATGCTGCCAACAGCGAAGTCGATGCCTATCAGATTCTGGTGAATCAGCAGGATGCCTCCCGCGTGATGCGCTATCCGCTGGGTAACATCACCGGCTGGCGTTTGTGGCTGGATAAACCGCTGAATGTGGATGCCTTCAGTGAACAGCACCTGCCGGATGGCCTGACGCTGAAAGACTGGCGCGAGCGCAAAGGCGATCTGTTCCAGGCGGTACGCATGGAAAAAAACATGATGGGGCTGCTGCTGAGTCTGATCATCGCGGTAGCGGCGTTTAACATCATTACTTCACTCGGTCTGCTGATCATGGAAAAGCAGGGTGAACTGGCGATTCTGCAAACGCAGGGCTTAACCCGCCGACAGATCGTCGCGGTGTTTATGGTGCAGGGCGCCAGTGCCGGCATTATCGGCACCTTGCTCGGTACGCTGCTCGGCGTGCTGCTCGCCAGCCAGCTGAATAATTTGATGCCAGTGATTGGCCTGTTCCTGGATGGCGCGGCGTTGCCGGTTGATATCAACGTCTGGCAGGTGGTCACGATTGCGCTGGTCTCGATGATCGTCGCGCTGCTCTCAACCCTTTATCCGTCATGGCGCGCTGCCGCCGTTCAACCCGCTGAGGCTTTACGTTATGAGTAATACCCCTTTGTTGCAGTGTCGTGACCTGTGCAAACGCTATCAAGAAGGCAGCGTGCAGACCGATGTGCTGCGCAATGTGGCTTTTAGCCTGCAGCCAGGCGAACTGACGGCCATCGTTGGTAGCTCCGGCTCGGGTAAAAGTACCCTACTGCATCTGCTCGGCGGCCTCGATGCGCCCACTTCGGGTGACGTGGTGTTCGACGGCAAATCACTGAATGCGATGTCTTCTGCTGCCAAAGCCGAACTGCGCAACCGCGAGCTGGGCTTTATCTATCAGTTCCACCATCTATTGCCCGACTTCACGGCACTGGAGAACGTGGCGATGCCATTGCTGATTGGCAAAACCGCAAAAGCGGAGGCCGCCTCGCGCGCGCTGGAAATGCTGGCAGCGGTCGGACTGGAAAAACGCGCTGCGCATCGTCCTTCTGAGCTGTCGGGCGGTGAGCGTCAGCGTGTCGCAATCGCGCGTGCGCTGGTGAACCGTCCGCGCCTGGTGATGGCGGATGAACCGACCGGTAACCTGGACGCGCGTAATGCCGATGCGATTTTCAAACTGCTGGGCGAGCTGAATCAGCAGCAGGGCACCGCATTTCTGGTGGTGACGCACGATCTGAATCTGGCTAAACGTCTGAATCGCCAGATGGAGATGCGCGACGGTCAGCTGAGCGAGCATCTGACGCTGGGAGCCATCTGATGGGTTCGTCATTATCCCTGCTGCTTGGCCTGCGCTTCAGTCGCGGTCGGCGGCGTGGTGGCATGGTCTCACTGATCTCCATCATCTCGACCATCGGCATCGCCCTGGGTGTTGCGGTGTTGATTATTGGCCTGAGCGCGATGAACGGTTTTGAACGCGAGCTGAACAAGCGCATTCTGGCCGTGGTACCGCACGGTGAAATCGAGCCGGTGAATCAGCCTTTCCGCAACTGGCAGCCGATGATCGCACCGATTGAAAAGGTGCCGGGTATCGCTGCAGCGGCGCCTTACATTAACTTTACCGGCTTGATTGAGAGCGGCGCGAAGATGCAGGCGTTGCAGGTGAAGGGTGTCGACCCGCAACAGGAATCACGTCTGAGCGCTTTGCCGAGCTTTGTCGATGGCGATGCGTGGCAGCAGTTCGGCGCAGATAAACAGCAGATCATCCTCGGTGGTGGCATTGCCAAATCGCTCAACGTGAAACAGGGCGATTGGATCACCATCATGATCCCGAACAATGACGGTGAAAATAAGCTGCTGCAACCGAAACGTATTCGTCTGCAGGTATCAGGCATTCTGCAACTCAGCGGCATGCTGGATCATAGCCTGGCGCTGGTGCCGCTGGCGGATGCGCAAAAATATCTTGATATGGGCGACAGCGTCAGTGGCATCGCGCTGAAGATGAGCGATCCCTTCCAGGCGCAAAAACTGGTGCGCGATGCGGGTGAAGCCACGCATTCCTATGTCTATATCAAGAGCTGGATTGGCACCTACGGTTACATGTACCGCGATATCCAGATGATCCGCGCGATTATGTATCTGGCGATGGTGCTGGTGATTGGCGTGGCCTGTTTTAATATCGTCTCGACGCTGGTAATGGCGGTGAAAGATAAGAGCAGTGATATTGCGGTGCTGCGCACGCTGGGCGCCAAAGATGGCCTGATCCGCGCCATTTTTATCTGGTATGGCTTACTGGCCGGATTGCTCGGCAGCATCAGCGGCGTGGTGGTGGGCGTGCTGGTGGCGCTCAACCTGACGCCGATCGTGCGTGGGCTGGAGCACCTTACCGGTCATCAGTTGCTGGCGGGGGATATCTACTTCATTGATTTCCTGCCATCGGAGCTGCACTGGATTGATGTGATTTCGGTGCTGGTGACCGCCATCCTGCTCAGCCTGATTGCCAGCTGGTATCCGGCGCGGCGTGCCAGTCGAATCGATCCGGCTCGCGTACTGAGCGGACAGTAATGATAAAAAACGCAGCCGCCTTCGCGGCTGCGCACATTTTCAGCGTCTGTGGCATGCAGCCGTCATGCGCAGCCGCTATTATCGGGAACCATTATCCCGAGCCAAACACCCGACATGCGGTGACAACCACCGCAGCATAAGGAGCTTTTATGCGCATACCGCGCCGCCGCCTACGACTCGCCCGCGACAAGAAAAATCGCCGCAAAGTGCATCAGCGCTTTCGCCAGCGCATCTTTGAACGCGATCGCAAAGCTGAACTGGCTGCGCACCCGCAACCGCGCGTCGTGGTACTGACCGGCGCTGGCATCTCCGCCGAGTCAGGCATTCAAACCTTCCGCGCTGCCGACGGATTATGGGAAGAGCATCGGGTTGAAGATGTTGCCACACCAGAAGGATTTCATCGTAATCCCGATCTGGTGCAAGGATTCTACAATGCGCGCCGCCGTCAGTTGCAACAGCCGGAGATTCAGCCAAATGCCGCGCACAAAGCGCTGGCCGAACTTGAACAGGTGCTGGGCGACAACTTCCTGTTGGTGACGCAGAACATCGATAATCTCCATGAGCGGGCAGGCAGTCAGCGCGTGTTGCATATGCACGGTGAATTGCTAAAAGTGCGCTGTGAAAGCAGTGGTCAGGTGCTGGATTGGACGGAAGATGTTAAGCCGGACGATCGTTGCACCTGCTGCCAGTTCCCGGCCCGACTCCGTCCGCATGTGGTGTGGTTTGGAGAAATGCCGCTCGGCATGGAAGAGATTTATCAGGCGATCGAGAAAGCCAATCTGTTTATCGCCATTGGCACCTCCGGGCATGTCTATCCCGCCGCCGGCTTTGTGCATGAAGCAAAACTGCAGGGTGCGCATACCGTTGAGCTTAATCTGGAGCCGAGTCAGGTGGGCAATGAGTTCGCGGAAAGCCAGTACGGCTTGGCCAGTGAGGTGGTACCGGATTTTGTGCATACCTTTCTACGCGGGCTGTATAAGTAAGACGATACATGGTTAAGCACTTTGCGCTGAGAACGCTAACCTGAAGGATAATGATTTGACGCAACATGGCGCGCCTCACGCGCCATGATAATAACGCAGGTTCTTTAGAGGGATGACAAATGGATCAATTACTTGAGCGTTTTCTCAGTTATGTGGCCGTAGAAACTCAGTCAAAACCGCAGGCGCGTCAGGTGCCCAGCAGTGAAGGGCAGTGGACGCTGGCGCGTCAGTTACAGGAAGAGCTGATTGCACTGGGATTTGTTGATGTGTCCCTGAGCGATCACTGCTGCGTGATGGGCACTTTGCCCGCCAACGTTGACTGGCCGACCCCGGTGATCGGCTTTATCTCGCATATGGATACGTCACCGGATTTCACCGCTAAAAATGTCAATCCGCAGATTATCGAAAATTACCGTGGCGGCGATATTGCGCTGGGCAACGGTGACGAAATTCTCTCGCCGGTGATGTTCCCGATTCTGCACAAGCTGATTGGCCATACGCTGATCACCACCGATGGCAAAACCTTGCTGGGCGCAGATGATAAAGCGGGTATCGCTGAAATCATGACGGCGATGGCGCGACTGGTGAAAGAGAATATTCCGCACGGCGCGATTCGTGTGGCGTTTACCCCAGATGAAGAGATTGGACGCGGAACCTCTCATTTCGATGTTGAAGGTTTTGCAGCGGACTGGGCGTACACCATTGATGGCAGCGATCTCGGCGAATTTGAATTTGAAAACTTCAATGCAGCAACCGCGATGGTGAAAATCACCGGCAATAACGTGCACCCTGGCAGTGCGAAAAACGTCATGGTGAATGCACTGGATCTGGCGATGCGTTTCCACGCCGAGCTGCCCGCCAAAGAAAAACCGCAGTTCACCGACGGTTATGAAGGCTTTTTCCATCTGCATACCATCAAAGGCACGGTTGAGCATGCCGAGTTAATGTATTTGATTCGTGATTTCGACGCCGACAGTTATGAACAGCGTAAACAGCTGCTGGAAGAGATTGCTGCGCGCGTTGGGAAGGGGCTGCAGGCTGAATGCTCAGTGAAAGTAGAGATTAGCGACAGCTACCGCAATATGCGTGAGAAAGTTGAGCCACATCCGCAGATTATTGAGCTGGCGCTGCAGGCCATTCGTGATTGCGGGATTGAACCGGTGGTGAAGCCGATTCGCGGTGGCACCGACGGCTCTGCGCTATCGTGGAAAGGCTTGCCTTGCCCGAACTTGTTCACCGGCGGCTATAACTACCACGGTAAACACGAGTTCGCGTCATTAAATGTGATGTCGCAGGCGGTGGATGTGATTGTGCGCTTGTCTGCGCTGGCAGCAGAGAAGAAATAGTATGAAAAAGGCCTGCTAAGCAGGCCTTTTATCAATATCTTACGTGGCGGCGCAGTCAACAGCGTCTCTGTCGCGGCTAACACCTGTGGTAAATCGCGCCGTGATAAAGAGGCGCGATTTTAGCGCAACAGATTACTCACCAAAGAACCAGTAGCCGCTGTTCACCAGCGCCGCAAGCTGAGCCAGCAGCGACGGATCGTCCAGCGCATCGCCGAAATCTTCCAGCGTTAACACCTGATTGTGTGCCAGTGCCGCCAGCACTTCCGGGTGGCTGCACGCCACGCGCTCGCCATTCACAAACACCGCATCGCCCAGCGTTAACACGCGCAGGCCACCAAGACGTGTCAGCGCATCGCCTTGCTGCAGCGCATCGTAAATCTCATCAGGCTGATACGGCGGCTCAGGAGGTGCGATATCCAGTTCGTGACGTGTCTGTGAGATAAACTCACCAAACCACTGATTAAACTGTTCTGGCTGATTAATGACATCCAGCATCACCTGACGAATTCCTTCCACTTCAGAAGGCAAAATCTGTGACGGGCAATCACGCGACGGCACATCCGGATCGCTGAAACGATAGCTGCCTAATTCGTGCGCCAGCATGTAATCAGCGAAGCCACTGATCAATTCACGACCGTTAGGTGCACGGAAGCCGACCGAATAGTTGATGGCATTTTCCAGCGAATAGCCTTCATGCGGGAATCCTGGTGGAATGTACAGAATGTCGCCGGGTTCCATCTCTTCATCGATGATGGCGTCAAACGGCTCAACCTGCAGCAAATCGGGATGCGGGCAGTGCTGTTTCATCGGCACTTTTTCGCCTACGCGCCAGCGACGACGGCCGGTGCCCTGAATGATAAACACATCATACTGGTCGAAGTGCGGGCCTACGCCGCCGCCCGGAACGGCAAAAGAGATCATCAGATCGTCAATGCGCCAGTCAGGCAGGAAGCGGAACGGGCGCATCAGGGCAGCAGAAGGTTCATGCCAGTGATTAACCGCCTGCACCAACAGCGACCAGTTGCTCTCGCCGAGATGATCATAGCTTTCAAACGGACCATGGCTAACCTGCCATTTGCCGTTGTTATGGCTCACCAGGCGGCTGTCCACCTCGTTTTCCATCGCCAGACCCGCCAGCTCATCAGGAGAAATGGGATCAATGAAGTTTTTAAAACCACGCTTGAGCACCACCGGACGTTTTTGCCAGTAGCGCTGAATAAAGTCGGGCCAGTTAATATCGAGCTGATAGTCCATACGAGTGTTCCGGTTAGGGCCATGAATGCAGGCAAGTATAACAGCCCGCAGGCCTTTCTACTCGCGGTGATGTTCAACTTCCTGACGCTGGAAAATCACTTCCATGCGGGCACCGCCTAGTGGGCTGGTGCTGGCGATCACCTTACCGGCGTATTGTTCGAGGATGTCGCGGACCACGGCTAAGCCAAGGCCCTGGCCGGGACGTAACGTATCGGCACGCTGACCGCGCACGAAGATCAGATCGCGTTTGCTTTCAGGAATGCCGGGGCCGTCATCATCAATAAACAGATGCAGTGCCTTATCGGTTTGTCGTGCGCTGACCTCAATAAATTCCAGGCAGTATTTGCAGGCGTTATCCAGCACATTGCCCAGCACTTCCATAAAGTCATTTTGGTCGCCGATAAAGGTCAACTCGGGGGAGATATCCAGGGTGATTTCGACCCCTTTGCGCTGATAAACCTTATTCAGCGCCGAGCAAAGGCTATCCAGTAGTGCCGACACCGAATGCAGATCGCGCTGCAGCGGATTATGATCGGCCTGCATACTGGCTCGATGCAGGTAGTAGCCAATTTGTTGTGAAATACGGCTAATCTGCTCCAGCATCACCGGCTCGGCCTGCTCCACGGTGAGCTCCTTGCCGCTGCGCAGGGAGCGCAAGGTACTCTGCAACACCGCCAGCGGGGTTTTCAGGCTGTGCGTTAAATCAGACAGGGTGGTGCGATAACGCGTGTAGCGCTGGCGCTCATTGGTCAGCAGCAGGTTGAGATTTCGCACCAGGCTGCGCAACTCCTGCGGTGGATTGTCATCCAGATTCTCGCGATGACCCGTTTCCAGTTCACGCACCTGCGCGGTTAAATCACCAATAGGGCGCAGGCTCCAGTGCGCGGCCAGCCACAGCAGCGGAATCACTAACAGCAGGTTTGCTGCCAGCACATAGCTAAACCATGACCACACCACATCCGAGTGCTGCAGTTCCTGAGGGATGGAATCCACCACGACGATGGTCAGTGCCGGTAAGTTGGTGGTGGCATCGTAACGGTTGACGGCGACCGAGTGGGTAAAGGTGTCGTTGTTGTCGCTGTCCAGTTGATGTAACCGCTCTTTGACCTCGGAGTTGTTGCCGATGGCGGCCAGACTGGTGCGATTTGTGGTGTCAATTTCATAAAAATCGGGCTTGAGCAGCCACTCACGCCGAATGTTTTTGCGGATGTCAGGCACATCACGCTGCTGCCACAGCAACTTGCCGTGTTCATCGTAGATGAACACCAGCGTCGGGAAATTGAGCGTCATCCGCTCTGGCTGGGCAATGGTCAGCTTGTTGTTTTGCCATTGCGCCAGGGTGAAGAACAGGTTGCTCTCGCCGCGCATCACGCGATAGGTGTTTTTATCGAAACTCACCACATAGCCGACTACGGCTACCATGCCGTAGGAGAGCGACAGAAACAGGACAATAGCGGCAGTCGCCAGTAAAAACCGGGCGCGTAATGAGAAAGGACGTAAGCGATTCAGCCAATTCATAAATCAGAGATCAAAGCGATAGCCCTGGCCGCGCACGGTGTTAATCACTTCGGTCGGATGGAGCGCAAGAATCTTTTTACGCAGGCGTCCCATCAAAACATCAATGGTGTGGCTCTCGCGCAGTTCGGCATCGGGATAGAGTTGCAGCATCAGCGAATCTTTGCTGACCACTTTTCCGGCGTTGCGGATCAAGGTTTCTACAATGGTGTACTCAAAGGCGGTGAGTTTGACCGGTGCATCATTGACGGTGACTTCGCGACGTGACAGATCAACCTGGAACGGCGGCATCGCAATGATCTGCGAAGCGTGTCCACTGTTGCGACGCATCAGCGCCTGCAAACGTGCAGCGACTTCTTCGATATGGAAAGGTTTGGTGACGTAGTCATCGGCACCGGCTTCAAGTGCTTCCACTTTAGCCTGCCAGCCTTCACGTGCCGTCAACACCAGAATCGGTTGACGCACAGCATCGCCGCGCCAGCGACGAATCAACGACATGCCATCTTCATCAGGCAAGCCTAAATCGACCAGCGCAATGTCGGGAATGTGTTCCTGCAGGAAATAGTCGGCTTCTTTGGCATCTTCGGCAGCATCCACCTGATGACCCATTTCACGTAACTGCACGGCGAGATGATGACGCAGCAGTGCATTATCTTCCACAACCAGAACACGCATAGAATTTCCTTACCTTCAAACTCAGTGATGATGGCAAGAGTATATGTTAAGCGAGCTAAACAAGAGAACAACACTTGATTGTCATTGTTTGAACGACAGCAGCAAAAAGCGGCGAGCATTCATTTCGGACACAGGCAACAAGGGATTGATGCACTTGCCGATTTGCTGGTGCTCGACTGCCTGAGGGAAAGGGTAGGGTGTGCGCGCAGGCACACCCTTAATGATTATTTTAAATCATCAACCATCTGAATGGCGCGGCCGAGATAGTTGGCCGGTGTCATCTGCTTCAGACGCACTTTCTCTTCTTCCGGCAGTTCGAGACTGTCGATGAAGGCCTGCATACCGGCTGCATCTACACGTTTGCCACGCGTCAGCTCTTTCAGCTTTTCGTATGGCTTCTCGATACCGTAGCGGCGCATTACGGTCTGGATCGGCTCGGCCAGCACTTCCCAGTTGTGATCCAGTTCGTCCAGCAGACGATCGCGGTTCACTTCCAGTTTAGAGATACCTTTCAACGTCGCCTGATAAGCGATCAGCGCATAGCCCACGCCGACGCCGAGGTTACGCAGCACGGTAGAGTCGGTGAGATCGCGCTGCCAGCGGGAAACCGGCAGTTTGCTCGCCAGGTGCTGCATCACCGCATTCGCCAGACCGAGGTTGCCTTCTGAGTTTTCGAAGTCAATTGGGTTCACTTTATGCGGCATGGTGGAAGAACCAATTTCGCCCGCGATGGTTTTCTGCTTGAAGTGATTAAGAGCTACGTAACCCCAGATATCACGGTCAAAGTCGATCAGGATGGTGTTGAAACGCGCGATGCAATCAAACAGTTCTGCGATGTAGTCATGCGGTTCGATCTGCGTGGTGTACGGGTTCCAGGTGACGCCCAGTGAGGTGACAAACTGCTCGCTCAGCTGATGCCAGTCCACTTCCGGATACGCAGCGATGTGGGCGTTATAGTTGCCGACCGCGCCGTTGATTTTGCCCAGCACTTCGATTTTGCTCAACTGACGCAGCTGACGTTCCATACGGTAAGCGACGTTAGCCATCTCTTTACCCATGGTGGATGGCGTAGCGGGTTGGCCATGCGTACGCGACAGCAGCGGGATATCGCGATACTCCTGCGCCAGACCTTTCACCGCATCGATGATTTTGTTCCAGAAAGGCACGATGACATCACGGCGAGCGGTTTCCAGCATCAGCGCGTGAGAAAGGTTGTTAATATCTTCAGAAGTACAGGCGAAGTGGATGAACTCGGATACCGCATGCAGCGCAGGGATATCGGCCACTTTCTCTTTCAGGAAGTACTCAACCGCTTTAACGTCGTGGTTGGTGGTGCGTTCGATGGTTTTAATGCGCGCCGCGTCTTCTTCGCTGAAATTGGCGACAATGGCATCAAGGAAAGCGTTTGCGTCAGCATCAAATGCAGGAACTTCCTTGATCTCTGCGGTCGTAGCCAGTTTCTGTAACCAGCGAACTTCAACCTCAACGCGGAATTTCAGCAAACCGTATTCGCTGAAAATGGCGCGCAGCGGGCTGACTTTATCGCCATAACGGCCATCGACAGGTGAGACGGCGGTCAGAGAGGATAATTCCATCAGTGCAACTCCTGAATCGTTAACAAATTAGGGCAGGGCGGCGCTTAATACGCCGGGCCCAGCCGGGATAAAATGGTTTTGGCTTCACGCAGCAGACGCTGGCGCGAGAACATCAGCTGCAGGCGGCCACCGCCAACCTGCTGCCACAGTACAGCAGCACGAATACCTGCCAGTAAGGTGGCACGCACTTTACTCTGTACCTGAGAATTCTGTAATACCTGCGGCGAACCGGTGACCTGAATGCGCGGACCCAGTGGGCTAATGACATCGACATAAATCCCTGCCATGGCACTGGTGATGGTTTCAGATTCCAGCTCGTAATGCGCGAGTTGGCGATCAAGCTGCGCAATACGCTGAGAAAGGGTGTTCAGCGCCGCGTTGTTGCCGTGCAATTTGCGCTCCAGCACCATCATACTCAGGGTGTAACGTGTCAGTTCGGCCCCGGCACCCTGGCGGCTGCCGCTGTTCAACACCGCCATCAGCGATTCCAGGCCGAGATGCAGATTCGCTTCATCATTGCCAAATACCGCCAGCGTTGAGCCGGGGTTCAGATCCAGCAGGCTGCGCAGCGACACGGTTAATGCGGCATTGTTGCAACTGCCCTGATGCGCTAATTGCTGCACCAGATGCGCGGACTGACAAATACCCGCCAGCGCGAGCGTTATCTCATAATAGTTCTTGGCCACGCTTAACTCCTGTCATCGCGTCGGCAGCGCCGACCTCAGGCTTCTGCCAATGGCAGGCGCTGTTCAATAATGCCGCCGCCGAGGCAAACATCACCCAGATAAAATACGGCCGACTGGCCAGGCGTGACGGCCGCAACCGGCTCGTCAAAACGCACTTCAATACGCTCGGCATCGAGCGGGATAATTTCGCATGGAATATCGGTCTGGCGATAACGGGTTTTCACCGTGCAGCGCAGCGGGGCCGTCATCGTTTGGCGATCGACCCAATCCAGTTGCTGAGCAATCAGACCCACAGACATCAGGCGTGGATGTTCCGCACCCTGAGCCACCACCAGACGATTGCGCGCCACGTCTTTATCCACCACATACCAGGGATCGTCGTTGCTCTCTTTGCGACCACCAATACCCAATCCTTTGCGTTGGCCCAGCGTGTGATACATCAGACCCTGATGCTCACCGACAATCTCACCGTCAACGGTTTCGATTTCACCCGGCTGCGCAGGTAAGTAACGGCCAAGGAAGTCGCGGAATTTGCGCTCGCCGATAAAGCAGATGCCGGTCGAGTCTTTTTTCTTCGCGGTGATCAAATCCAGTTCTTCAGCGATACGACGGACTTCGGGTTTCTCCAACTCACCTACCGGGAACAGGCTTTGCGCAATCTGCTCATGACTAAGGGTGTAGAGGAAGTAACTCTGATCTTTATTGCCGTCGAGACCGCGCAGTAACTGGCTGGTGCCATTCACATCGGCGCGGCGCACATAGTGGCCGGTGGCGATGAAGTCTGCACCGAGATCTTCAGCCGCGAATTCAAGGAAGGCTTTAAATTTAATCTCTTTATTGCACAGAATATCGGGGTTTGGCGTGCGGCCCGCTTTGTACTCTTCCAGGAAGTGTTCGAACACGTTGTCCCAGTATTCAGCGGCGAAGTTGATTTTGTGCAGTTTCATGCCGAGCTTGTCACACACGGCTTGAGCGTCAGCCAGATCATCAGCGGCGGTGCAATACTCCTCGCCGTCGTCTTCCTCCCAGTTCTTCATGAACAGGCCTTCAACCTGATAGCCCTGCTGTTGCAGTAACCAGGCGGATACGGAAGAATCGACGCCGCCGGACATCCCGACGATCACTTTTTTCTGGCTGTTGTCAGACATGACGCACTCTTAATTACGATAAAAACAGGCGGCGCATTCTATCATGCCGAAGCCGGGCGCGCACCTTCGTGAAACGGCCATTGGAACGGCGCCACCAGTTGCAGCGGATAACGCGCGCCTTGTTGCCACAATCGAACACTCTCGGCGACCAGCGGTGAACGCAGGCGATTCGCAGTGAGAATCTGCTCTGGCGGCAGCCACCAGCAGCAATCGATGTCGCGATCGTGCGGGGACGTCTCGCATTTTTCTGGCAGATCGAGGCCAAACAGGAAACGCACAAAAGGTGTATCGTCAGGCGCGATCCACTGCTGCACACCGAGGAAATACTCAGGTTGAGCGTCAATGCCGGTCTCTTCAAACAACTCACGCTGCGCCGCTTCTAAAATCGTTTCATTGGCTTCGAGATGACCCGCCGGCTGATTCCAGGTAATGCGGCCGTGAACACGCTCTTCAACCACCAGCAATTCGCCTTGTGCCTGCACAATACAGGCTACGGTTACATGAGGTTTAAACATCCTTCCTCCGAAATTGTTAACTAAAAGTTATTGAAAAGTCGTGATCTAAACGTTGGCACTGACATCGCGCCACTCTCCCAGGGCTAAATCGTTCAGTTGATATTTGCCCATGGCAAAGCGAATCAGGCGTAAGGTGGGAAAACCAATATGCGCCGTCATGCGCCGCACCTGACGGTTACGTCCTTCGTACAGGGTGATTTTCAACCAACTGGTCGGGATCGCTTTACGCTCGCGGATCGGCGGCTGGCGCGGCCACAGCCACGCTGGCTCGGTCACTAATTCCACGCCAGCAGGCAGCGTAGGTCCATCATTGAGGGTGACGCCGTTGCGTAACAGGGATAAATCTGATTCCTGTGGAGCACCTTCAATCTGCACATAATAGATTTTTCCGGTGCGCTTTCCGGGCTGCGTAAGTTGCGCCTGTAGCGCGCCATCGTTGGTCAGAATCATCAAACCTTCGCTGTCGCGATCGAGGCGGCCGGCGGCATAAACGTCGCTAACCGGCACGAAATCCTTGAGCGTGCGGCGTCCCGCTTCATCACTGAACTGCGGTAAAACATCGAAAGGTTTGTTAAAGAGTATGACGCGTCGCGGTCCTTTTGGACGTGTGTCACGGCGCACGGGCTGGCGTGCTGCGGTGTTTGGACGCTTATCCTGGTGAATTCGTTGAGAAGTTTTTCGCATGGGCTTTGCAGTCAGAAACAATCGGCGCATTATAACGCGAAACTGCGGTGATTGGCGTAGCGGAAATATTCAAGTAGTATTGACCCGCATCTTACAAATCATTAACAAAAAATCGCTCGAAGGAGAGGTTGATGGAAAGCAAAGTAGTTGTTCCGGCGGAAGGTCAAAAAATCACCCTGGTTCAGGGCAAACTCACTGTTCCGAATAACCCAGTCATTCCTTACATCGAAGGTGATGGCATCGGCGTTGATGTTTCCCCTGTTATGCTGAAAGTGGTTGATGCCGCTGTGAAGAAAGCCTACAACGGCGAGCGCAAAATTTCCTGGATGGAAATTTATACTGGTGAGAAATCAGTAGAACTTTACGGCCAGGACGTCTGGCTGCCGCAAGAAACCCTCGATTTAATCAAAGAGTACCGCGTTGCCATCAAAGGCCCACTGACTACGCCAGTTGGCGGCGGTATTCGTTCTCTGAACGTGGCGCTGCGTCAGGAGCTGGATCTGTACGTGTGTCTGCGTCCGGTTCGCTACTACACCGGCACCCCAAGCCCGGTTAAACGCCCAGAAGATACCGACATGGTGATCTTCCGTGAGAACTCAGAAGATATCTATGCGGGTATCGAGTGGAAAGCGGGCACACCAGAAGCGGACAAAGTGATCAAGTTCCTGCGCGAAGAGATGGGCGTGAAGAAAATTCGCTTCCCTGAGCAGTGTGGTATCGGCGTGAAGCCGTGCTCTGAAGAGGGCACTAAACGTCTGGTGCGTGCTGCGGTTGAGTACACCATCACCAACGATCGTGATTCTCTGACCCTGGTTCACAAAGGCAACATCATGAAGTTCACCGAAGGCTCATTCAAAGACTGGGGCTACCAGTTGGTGAAAGAAGAGTTCGGCGGCGAGCTGATCGATGGCGGCCCGTGGATGAAGTTCAAAAACCCGAACACCGGCAAAGAGATCATCGTGAAAGACGTGATCGCTGACGCCTTCCTGCAGCAGATCCTGTTGCGTCCAGCAGAATACGACGTTATCGCCTGTATGAACCTGAACGGTGACTACATCTCTGATGCCCTGGCGGCACAGGTTGGTGGTATCGGTATCGCACCTGGCGCGAACATCGGTGACGAGTGCGCACTGTTCGAAGCAACCCACGGTACGGCACCTAAGTACGCTGGCCAGGATAAAGTGAACCCAGGTTCCGTTATCCTGTCCGCAGAAATGATGCTGCGTCATATGGAGTGGTTCGAAGCTGCAGACCTGATTGTTAAAGGCATGGAAGGCGCAATCGCTGCTAAGACCGTGACCTATGACTTCGAGCGTCTGATGGATGGCGCTAAACTGCTGAAATGTTCAGAGTTTGGTGACGCGATCATCGCGAACATGTAATTTCTGCCAGCCAGAAATTGAGACGGGAGCCTATGGCTCCCGTTTTTTTATGCGCTAAGTTAATCGGCCTGCTGTTCAACAGATTTGGCGGATGACGCATGCTGCTGCGACAAGCGCCAGAAATCATTGCCGCCCGGATGCTGATACATGCGCAGGCCAAACTGGCCGACAATCGCATAGATATATTCGAAGATCGCTGACTGCGAGTTCTCATACTCCACCCAAAATATCGACGAGGTGAAGCAATAGACTTCTACCGGTAAACCTTCCGGCGAGGGCTTCATGGTGCGCACCACGATATACATATCCTGCTTAATATCATCGCGCTGCGACAGCCACGCGGTGAGATATTTGCGGAACACCGTCAAGTTGGTCATGCCGTTTTCGGCAAACCAGCGGTCACCCACGGCATTGCTGTCACGGCCATCCATTAACGCTGAAAGCTGCTCGTTAACACCGCGAATCTGGCTCATCTGCTGAATGAGTTCGTGATCGAGAAAGCGAATCGACATTTGGTCGAGGTGGAAGCTACGCATAATACGGCGCGCGCCGGAGGAGAACATCGCCTGCCAGTTGGTATAGGTTTCGGTGAGGAAGTTTTTCGTCGGGATGCGTGACAAAGTGTTATCCCAGTTACGCAGCGTAATGGTGTGCAATGCAATATCAATCACTTCGCCGCTAATGCCTTTATCCGGCATCTCAATCCAGTCACCAAGTTGCAGCACATCGTTGGATGACACCTGAATATTCGCCACCAGCGACATTAAGGTGTGCTGGAACACCAACATCAATACCGCAGCAACCGCACCCAAACTCGAGATAATAATCACTGGCGATTTATTCGACATAATGGCCAGAATCATGATCGCCGAAATAATGTGCACCAGGATCTTGCCGACCTGAATATAGCCCTTGATCGAGTGATTCTTACGCTTTGATTTGCGGGAGTAGGAGTTGTTAACAATCTCCAGCACTTCTGTGAAGAACAGCGACAGATAAACAAAGAACAAAATGCCGCAGATAGTCTTAATAGCAATCAGCAGATGCTCGGGCAGATCTGGCATAAACTGCAGCAGGTAATAGACCGTGATCACCGGAATAAAGTTTGAGAGCTTTTCAGATAGCCGCACATCTTTATCAAGTGGAACCTGTTTTTTGTGTGTGCTGAAGAAGACCTTGCGCACCACCTTCACCACAAAGAATTTGCAGACCAGATGCGTCACCATCCCCGCGATCACCAGCAGCAGCAAGCTAAAAGTGGTGGATAGCAGGGTGTTACTCTCAATAAATTTCTGGATATCGCTTAAATAATTCATATTCACAACATGCCTGACAACGATGGCGGGGATTCAATCACAAACTGTGATCATACTGTATGCGACAAGTGCGCAATTTCTTAACGGCGGTTCGCGCCTGACAATACATTTCGCAAAACTTTGAAACAGATAGCATCCATGAACCCCTCGTCGTGCCTTTTCCGGCAAAACCCGCTATGTTCTGCGCTTCAGATTCTGGAGGTGGTATGCAAGGTGTCATAAAATTCGTTAAGGGCTGGTTGCTGTTTTCGTTGCTGTGGGGCATTTTCATGTGGTTCACTTCGTGGCAGGCGCAGGGTGAGGCCATCAGTATGGTGGTGGTGAAAAGCTTGTACGCTGGATTGATTTATCAGGCATTGATGACCATGGTGGCGCGCTTCAAAGCACGCCGTTCGCAAGCCTGATTGCTCACATCTCCCCACACAGCTTTGCGCAGCACTGACGCTAATTTGCACTCTGTCAGGCAATCTGGCCCGACTCAAAACAGTGTGGGTGGAAGTGAAGATGGCAAAGACGTCATTAGCGGCGTGGTTCTTTTTACTGGTGTCATTTGGCAGCTGTGCGCAATTACCTGACGTGCCAGTGAATATCTCTGTGCACCAGGGGCGTCATCTGGATGTGAATAACAGCACGGCTGATGTGGCAGAGACGCCGGATGAACATATTCAGGAAAGGTTGGATGAGGCCGGTCATCATCAATAAGCGTTGGGGCCAGGAAGGCCCCCTATCGCCGCCTATTTCCTGCCCAGCAGGAAACCGACAATAATGCCGATGCTGGCCGCTACCGCCAGGCCGGTTGCCGGATTATCACGTACCGATTTGACCACGCAATCTGCTGCATCCTGCACAGCATAACTGGCTTGCGCGGGATAACGACGCGCGGCACCTTTAGCCTGATGTTTGCGAGAGCCGGTCCATTCCCCGATTTTTTCTTCAACTGCGCCCGCTGCTTCATTCAATTTTGCTTCCGCTTTATCAGTCATGATGACTCCCTGCTGGTTGTGAATATTACGATTCAGCGTAGTCACAGATTTTCAGACCAGCAACCCGCAGGCCAACGAGGTTGTAACAGTGGTTTGCAGGATTGTTGAACTCTGTCCAGGCTTAAACGAAGTAGCAGGCCTTTTGATTTGCGGAAATCAGGCCGTGTCACACCAGGAGGAGAGATGAAACGTGATGTATTAAATGAAGACGATTACGATGAAGTGTGTCGGGTCATTGGCGACGCGGTGATTGTCCTATCCGAATGTGGCCACGAAACTAAACGCGCTGAAATCACCGATTTATTGCAGCGAACCCGCCATCATCGCGCGCATGATGAACGCGACGAACAGCGGATGCTGGAGCATGCGATTCGTCTGGTCAAACCCTAATCCCTAAGGGTGTCACGAGACGCCCTTAGGGATTTCCGCGATAAGCCGGATACCAGGTCACTAAAAAATGGCGTAGATGATCGAAACACCACTCGGCATCGTCGGCTTGCTGACAATAATAGCGAACGGTGACTTTCTCATAGCGCATATGACGCTGATGCAAAGGTGACCAGCCCCAATCCAGCACGGCGCGGGCGTAATTGACCAGGGTGCCGCTCTGCATGTTGTGCTGCTTCTCTTGTCGGCTCAGATAGAGTTCAAATGCCTGATCCAGACTTTGCGTCTCCTCACTGCTGCCACTCGATAGCGCCGGGCGTAATGCCACATCGATAAATCCGCACACGCCGTCATCACGCTGCTGCCAGTCACAGGCTAAGGTCATAAATACCCCTTCCTGCAAATTCACCTCTTCCAGTAAACGCCGTAAATTTTCGGAATGTTTACCCGCTGAGATTTCGTCGATGCGATCGGTCTGCAGCGTGAGGTCAAATCCACAAGGATTCACCGAACCATCCGCGTTGGTGGAAGCGGGGAAGGGGAAATCGATGTAGCCGTTATTGTCCAGACTCTTTTCCATAGTACAGGTCCGCAGCGTGAGGAAGCCTGACAATAAACCATCTTTCCCGGCTAAGCACGTTTAAGGGCACGTCCAGGTAATCATGGTGTTCTGATAAGGGTTGATCAGACGGAATTGCTTATCTGACAGCCGCTGAGCGGTGAAGCCCTCAGGCGTCACGGCAGAAGGGACATACTGGAAACGATCGCTGGAGTGCAATGTGCCACTTTTCACCGCCACGCCATCACGCGTGACCGTAAAGGCATTCACCAAATCGAAGATGCGCGCCTGCGTCTGCCCCATTGATTGTCCATAAATAGTCGCGACTTCGCCCGGGCAGTCGACACCTTTAGGCGTGGAGCTGCAACCAGCCAATAATAAAAGGGTGAGTACTACCGTGATTCGCAACATGATCCTGTCCTGGTTCGATTCCTTGTTTGCAGTGGCCCGTCAATGCCCACTGATATGCTGATCATAGCAGGTCTGGCACCGCTTCCCATTTGTCATTTGCCTAATCGTTAAGCGGTAAGAATGTAAAGGGGTGACTTTGGTAGCAGTTAAACGTTATTCTTGCCAGCGTTGCGCATCAGGTAAGCAAAACAAGGGCAAATCTATGAAAGAAGAAGAAGCCAGTTTAATGATTCTTCAGCACGCGATTGATAAATTAGAAGCCGACAAAAAAAAGCAGGTAATGAACTGTGTAGCGGCCATACAAGAAGTGATGCAAGGCTTCGATCCGGAAGATGCGGGTCTGGCGTTAATGTTAGTCGCCGCACAGGTTGCAGCAGAGTAATCCCTTTCGGTCATTCCTTCCCCATCCGTTTGCGATGGAAATCCATGCAATATAGCTGCTGCTCAGTCGATATCGGCTGATGCGCAGCGATTGTTCTGCACAGATTAATCTTTCTCCTGGTTCACATTACTGCGCGCTGTGCTAAACCTGACAATGAATCCAAAAGGAGGATGAGATGAAAAAGACATTGCTTTTAATCGGTACTTTTAGCCTCGGCCTACTGCTGGCGGGCTGCGCATCCGATCACGTCATGCACACCACCGATGGGCAAACCATTGTGGTGCAGGGTAAACCTAAAGTGGATGAAGATACCGGCATGATTACTTACAAAGATATTGATGGTAAAGAACAGCAGATAAACCGTAATCAAATCAAAGATATGAACTCGGTTAACTAACGTTTCCTTTACCCTTCTATCCTTGCAGGCCCGTACTCAACGGGCCATTATTCGTTTTAACGTTTTTTTCTGTGTTACGCTTCTCTGTATAAAATCCAACGAAATCATCATCTAACCTCAGCGGAGATCCAATGAAGGCGATAGCTATTGCCGTTGGCTTAATGGCGTGCCATATCGCGCCGGCCTGGAGCGAATCCGAATTTCAAATTACCTGTCCGGGGCGCCCGACCATGACGGTATCGCGTGCGGAATACGGTTTAAGTACGCTGATGTGGCCAACACGTCATTTTCAAATTGCAGCAGGGCAACAGCGCACGCGTTTGCAAGGCGGTGATAAAGTGGCGATCACGCGTTTTCGTAATGGCGATCAGCTGATTGTGAACAAAAACAATGACGATACGTTCTTTGTCTATGCCGATAGCGATAAACTCATCCCCTGCAATCGCACCGAAAAACGCGATGCGGAAATTCTTTCGCTGGAACGTTACGACGATAGCCAGCGCCCCAATTCATAGTTGCCAGTCAAAGGAGAAGACGATGCAATTAAGCGTAACCGACACCGTCACCGCACAAGATCTGGATGACGTCCGTCTTGGCCTCACCGAATATAACAGCCGCTTTATCGATCCCAGTGAGATGCAGGCGATTGGCGTCTTCATTAAGGATGCTTCTGGCCGCAAGCTGGCCGGGTTGACCGGTTCCACCTTTGGTAACTGGCTGCGCATCGACCTGCTATGGGTCGGCGATGCGTTACGTGGGCAGGGCGCTGGCACACAGTTGATTCAGGCCGCCGAAACAGAAGCCCGCGCCCGTGGTTGCCTTTATGCGCAGGTTGATACGGCCAGTTTCCAGGCGCGCCCGTTCTATGAAAAGATGGGCTACACCTTACGATTTAGCCTCGATAATTATCCGCGTCTGTATCAGCGTCATTACCTCAGTAAATCGCTGTAACTAGATCAGTGGCTGCTGGCGTAAATCCAGCGGCGATTGCTCTGCCTCATCAATCGCCGCCAGCCAACTCTGCAAATCGACTTTGGCCCATGATAAGTGACCACGCGTGGTACTCATCAGCACGACATCCGGGCGCAGCGCGCGGTACAGCTCCAGTGATTGCTGTAACTCCAGCGGATTACTCTCCGGTACCAACACGCTGATCCAGCGGTTGTAGTCACAGGTCAAGGTATCGCCAACGAACAGATAGGTCTGGCCCAGCGGGGAGTGATAAAGGTAACTGCAGCTGCCCGGCGTGTGGCCGGGTGTGGGCAGCAGATGGAAATCACCAAAGTGGCTTTCCTGCTGAATGAAGGTCTCATCAGGTTCGACAATCAGACTGACCGGCCCCAGTGAACGGCTGTGACAGTAGAGCGCACTGTTAAAACGCTGCTGGATCGCCACGGCGCCGGGCGCGGCTTCATGCCAGTGGGTGAGGTAGTGGCGAATCACCCCGCCCGCATCATTGAGAAACTCATGATCGAGCGGATGCTCGACACGGCCGATGACCAGATTGCCGCGCGGATGGCGCAGCATAAAGCCATGCATCATTAAATCTTGCGCCGTCTCTTCGGCGGGAAATTCCGGGGTGGAGATCCACAAATCTTCGTACAGTGGCTTCAATGTCGGTCTCCTGCGGCAAAACGTTAGCGCAATGTCGGGTGGCCGGTGAAGGCAAGCTGTGCTTCGCCCTGTTCAAGCTGTAAGGTGGCGCTGGCACCCAGCGGCAGCGTGACGGTGTCGGCATCGTGGCCAAACGCCAGTTCGCTGATCACCGGTAGCTGATATTCATCGCGGATGCGTTGCCATACGCTGGCAAAATCGAAACCATTGTCATAAGCCGACAGTGACGTGCTGGTGAAACTGCCGGTGATGATCGCCCGCTGGCGCGACAGAATGCCGCTCTGTTGCAGTTGAATCAGCATACGCTCTATGCGGAAAGGATGCTCATTCACATCCTCGATCACCAAAATGCCGTTTTCAATTTGTGGCATCCAGGGTGTGCCGATCAGGGAGCAGATCATCGCCAGATTGCCACCCCACAAGGTCCCTTGCCAGCGTCCCGCATCCGGGCTGTGGGTCTGCCAGCCTATATTGACTGTAGGAGAAGAGAGCGCCTGCCAAAAGTGTGACAGGGTAAATTCGGATAATGCCTCTGCGCCGAAGTTGCCGGCCAGCATCGGGCCGCTGAAGGTCACCAGCCCGGTTTGCGCCAGTAACGCCAGTTGAATCGCGGTGAAATCACTGTGTCCACAAAGCGCGATAGGTTGATTGAGCAGCCGGCGCTGCAGAGCGACATAATCAATCTGATCCAGCAAACGCGAGGCACCGTACCCACCGCGCACCGCCAGCACAATATCGGGCAGCGTGCTCAGTGCTGCCAGCTGGTTCACATCATTCAACCGTTCCCCGTCTTCGCCCGCAAAACGCTGGAAGCGGCGTGTAATCGCTGATAAGTTGTCCAACTGATGTCCCTGAGCCTGTAAACGACTCACTGCAAGTTGGGCCGCATCCTGATTATGGCAATAGCCGGAGGGGGCGATCAGACGAATAGATCGGGGGGAAAGCATAGCGTTCATCCTGATTTAAAGTGGCCTGCCGATGATGGCGAAATCCGTTATCGATGTCACGGCAGCACAAGGTTTTTTACGTATTTAGGATAAACGGTAATTTTGCATTGCGCTGCGCCAGGTATGATAGCTTGCGCCAACTCTATTGCGGAACCAAAAATCAGTGAAAATTCGACTACTTATGCTATCTGCGCTGTTGCTCGCGGGCTGTGCCAGTGAGCCAGAAAAAACGGTCGTGCCAGAGAAAAATACGCCATTAACCCAGGCACCACCGTCGAAAGTGAATGATGCATGGTCAATGTTTACCGAAGATGCCGCCAGTCATTATGGCGTTGATGAGAAGTTAATCAGCGCCATTATTAGTGTCGAATCCGGGGGCAATCCCACCGTTACCAGCCGTTCAAACGCGGTAGGGTTGATGCAGATTAAAGCCTCAACGGCGGGGCGTGCTGTGTATCGCACTCAGGGACGTCACGGTCAGCCGACGTCTTCGGAATTGCGCGATCCAGCGAGAAATATCGATATCGGTGCGGCATATCTCAAGCTGCTGCAGGATTCTGAGTTGGCCGGTATTCGAAATCCACTCACGCTGCGTTATGCCACCATCGTTTCTTACGCCAACGGTGCCGGTGCGTTGCTGCGCACCTTCTCACGGAATCGCGATCGGGCGATTGCGATGATCAACTCGATGACGCCGGACGAATTCTATCAGCATGTGCAGGATAAACATCCGGCGGCACAGGCACCACGTTATTTGTGGAAGGTCACAACGGCCTACCGAACCATCGGATAAGTCGGCTTTGCGAAGCGCGGCTCGTCAGGGCCGCGCCTTAAAGCAACCTGTTAAATCGGTCATTCCATCAGCAATCGTGCGGTGGGATAATCCACAATCAGCACTTTCACATATCCACCGCGCAACGCTCCGCGAATCGCCTGGGCTTTCTCTTTGCCGCCCGCCAGTGCCACCACTTGCGCACACTGTTTAACCTGCGCCAGCTCCATGCCAATCACCGGATCTTCCTCGGCGTTCAACACCGGTTTTCCGTCAGTATCAAAATAATGCAAACAGATATCGCCCACCGCACCGCGCTCGGCCAGCGTGCGCAGCATCTCGCCGTCATAGTAGTTGCCGGAATTGCGTAGCAGCGCGGAGGGCTCAAGATCGCCAATGCCGACAATCGCCAGATCCACTTGATCAAACTTTTCCAGCACCACGGCCACGTCTGGGTTTACTGATAAGCGTTGACGATCCTGCACTGAATGCTCAATCGACTGCGACGGCAGCAGCCAGGCCGGACAATCCAGCAGCGCCGCAAGATTCTGCGTCAGGATGGTGGCCTGCACGTTGCCGTTCGCACCCACCCCACCAAGCAGCTGGATCACGCCTTTGCAGGGCGCACTCAGCGGATGCAACGCGTCCACCATCGCGCGAATGGTGCCACTCCATGATGAAATGCCGATCAGTTCATCGGCGCGCAGGCGGGTTTCCAGATAGTGCGCCGCTGCTGAGCCAATCGCCTGTTTAATTTGCAGCGCGGAAGCCTGATCCGGCACATCGACCACAATCACCTGTGGTAGCTGATACTGCTGCTCAATCGCCTTCTCCAGTTCGGGATAGACATTGGCGGGTGGCACCACGCTGATTTTCACTACGCCTTCTTTCACGCTGCGATTGAGGATGCGTGACACAAAGGATTGCGACAGCTTCAGCAGTTGCGCAATATCGGACTGCTTCATGCCTTCCACATAATAAAGCGTGGCGATTTTTACCATCAGCCGCTGTTCGTCCTGTTTTGCCATGGTTTTTCTCTCTCTTAACCTGCCTGGTATTGTTAATCAGGCTGTCATAAATAACAACGCAGAACATTTTGTGATCGTTTTCGCTTTTTCAGGATCGCGCGATGGACGAGTTCAGGAAGCCAGCGCATAGTCATTATGCATATAAAATCGCAATTGAATATATATTCAAGCGGAGAAAAATCAATGAAAGCTTCTGTCCTCAAAATGACCCTACTGGCTTCACTGATGTTAGTTTCAGCGGCAACGCTGGCGGCAGAAAAGGGCTTGATTGCTATCATCACGCCTTCTCACGATAACCCGTTCTTTAAAGCTGAAGCCGATGGCGCGCAAGAGAAAGCCAAAGCGCTCGGTTACACCACGCTGGTGGCCTCGCACGATGATGACGTGAACAAACAGAACCAGCTGATCGAAACCGCCATCGCGCGTAAAGCCAAAGCGATCATTCTGGATAACGCCGGTGCTGACGCCACCGTTGGCCCGGTGCAAAAAGCCAAAGATGCCGGAATCCCCACCTTCCTGATTGACCGCGAGATCAACAAAACCGGCGTCGCCGTGGCGCAGATTGTCTCTAACAACTATCAGGGCGCGCAGTTGGGCGCAGAGAAGTTCGCTAAGTTGCTGAACGGCAAAGGCGACTACGTTGAGCTGCTGGGCAAAGAGTCGGATACCAACGCGGGCGTGCGCTCACAGGGCTATCACGACGTGCTGGATGACTATCCCGATATGAAGATGGTGGCGCAGCAGAGTGCCAACTGGAGCCAGACCGAAGCCTTTAGCCGCATGGAAACCATTCTGCAGAAAAATCCCAACATTGTCGGGGTGATTTCCGGGAATGACACCATGGCGCTGGGGGCAGAAGCCGCGCTGAAAGCCGCCGGTAAAACCAACGTAATTGTGGTGGGCTTTGACGGCAGCGACTACACGCGCGATTCCATCATCAATAAAGGCAACATCAAAGCCACGGTGCTGCAACCAGGCTGGGATCAGGCACAAATGGCGGTTGAGCAGGTGGATTACTACCTGAAAAACGGCAAAGCGCAAAAAGAAGAGAAGCAGCTGATGGATTGCGTGCTGATCGACGACAGTAACGCCGCGAAGCTGAAAAACTTCAACCTGGCGCAATGAGACGGAGGTCGGCATGAAGGGAAAAGCAGCAACCGGGCTGATGGTTGGGCTCTTATCGCTGATATTGACCGCCTGCACCGTGGTGGATCTCGATGCAAACGGCAATCCCATCATGCCGAAAGATCCGAATGCCAAACCCGGCTATAGCAACCAGACGCCACAGCAGATCGCCGAATCGAGCTGGGCCAGCCGGGTACAGCAACCGGCTGAGAAGCAGGCGCTGAGCTGGGCGGATATGGAAACCAAAAGTCATACCGTCAAGGCCGGGGGCAGCGAAAGCGTATTTGTGCGTGCCGCTGGAACCGTCACCGCCTTTGATAACAGCAACGAACGCGAACGCAGCCTGACTGTCACCATCAATGGCAAACCGGTCAAGGTGTTGATTGGGCCGGTACTGCGCAGTAATGCAATTCGTGATGCGGCGGGCTATCGCTTTGAAGAGTTCACCAATCAGGTGCAATACGCACAGCTGACTAAAGCGTTGAACCGCCATGCCGTCCAGCAGCTACCGCCGGTGGATGCCAGTTGGGTCGGCAAACCGGTGCAGGCGCTGTTAGCCGTCAGTATGGAGCCGAATCAGGTGAATGACGTGGTGGCGATTCAGTTGCAGCAAGGGAATCCATGATGAGCGATGAAATCATCCTGCAGGCCAAACAGATGTCGATGTTGTTTCCGGGCACCCTGGCGCTGGACCGTGTCGATTATCGCGTGTGGCGCGGCAAAGTGAACGTCATCATCGGTGAAAATGGGGCAGGTAAATCCACGCTGATGAAGATCCTCGCCGGGGTGCAGCAGCCCACCAGCGGCGAAATGTTCCTTAACGGCGAAAAAGTGGTGTTGAGCAGTACGCGAGACGCCGCCCGCCACGGTATCGGCATGGTGCATCAGGAACTCAACCTGTTCGAAAACCTCAGCGTGGCGGAGAACATCTTTCTGGGACGGGAAATCCAGCGCGGCATCAGCCCGATTAACGAAGCTGAACAGAAGCGACGCACGGCTGCGTTATTGCAACGTCTCGACCAGCCAATTTCACCGGACGAGATGGTCGGCAACCTGAAAGTGGGTCAGCAGCAGTTGGTGGAAATTGCCAAAGCGCTGGCAGAAAACGCCGACATCTTAATTCTGGATGAGCCGACCTCGGCGTTGAGCAAAACCGAAGTGGAGATCCTGTTCCGCGTGATCCGCGAACTGACGCGGCAGGGGGTTTCCATCATTTATATCTCGCATCGGCTGGAAGAGCTGATGGCGATTGGCGATGTGATTACCATCCTGCGCGACGGTCGCTTTCAGGCGGAAGCGAAGGTCAGCGACATCGATGTGCCGTGGATCGTGCGTGAAATGCTCGGCAGCGAACCGGTGAGTAACTTTCTGCCGCCTAATCGTCAGTTCGGGGCGGCGGTGCTGGAAGCCGAGCACATCACCTGTGTCAGTGCCCATGGCAATACGCTGGTGGACGATGTCAGTTTCAATGTGCGCGCCGGGGAGATCGTCGGCATTTATGGCCTGATGGGCGCGGGGCGCACCGAGTTGTTTGAGTGCCTGCTCGGCAGCCAGCGCAA
Source organism: Pantoea sp. JGM49 (assembly GCF_018257655.1). Lineage (NCBI taxonomy): Bacteria > Pseudomonadati > Pseudomonadota > Gammaproteobacteria > Enterobacterales > Erwiniaceae > Pantoea > Pantoea sp. JGM49. The sequence goes on from NZ_JAERJM010000001.1 coordinate 170,089, forward strand.
CTATCTCGGCAAACTGTGGCTGGACAGCAAACCGTTACCCACACGCTTGCCAACGGCCGAACGTATTCGTATGGGCATGAGCCTGGTGCCGGAAGATCGCAAACGGGCCGGTATTTTCCCGGTCTCCTCTGTGGCCAGCAATCTCACCATTGCCAGCCTGTGGCGACGTTTATCGCATCGCACCGTGATCGCCGAACAAGCTGAACGCGAAGCGGTAAACAGTACGGTAGGCAATCTGGCCATCAAAATATCGTCACCCGACGTGGCGATCAGTGCGCTGAGTGGCGGCAACCAGCAGAAAGTGGTGATTGGCCGTTCATTGCTCACCAATCCACGTTTACTGCTGCTGGATGAGCCGAGCCGGGGCATTGATGTGGGTGCCAAAGCGGAAGTGTTTCGCATGATGGTGAAACTGTCAGAGCAGGGCATTGCCGTGGTGTTCTCCACCTCCGATTTAAAAGAAATTATGGCCGTCGCCGATCGCATTCTTGTGATGTCTGGCGGCAAGTTGACAGCTGACCTGCCGCGCGCGGAAGCGGAAGAGGCGGCGCTGGTTAAAGCAAGTGCACAGGGGTTCTGAGCATGAAAAACAATGGCGCAATGGCGCTCGCTTCGCCAGGTAAGGTTTTCAACTCGCGTGAAGGCATGATTCTGCTGCTGTTAAAACTGCGCACCTTTATCGCGTTGTTCCTCATCGTCGGCTTCTTTGCCATCACCGTGCCGGATTTCCTCGCCGTGGGTAGCATGGTGATCATGGTCAAACACATCGCCATCAATGCGTTTCTGGCGCTCGGCATCACCTTTGTGATTATCACTGCGGGTATTGATCTCTCCATCGGTGCCACGCTGGGCTTGTGCGGCATGATTGCCGGCTGGTTGATTACCAAAGGCATTGTGTTGCCGATGTTTGGCATCGCCATCTTTCCCAGCGTTTGGGTGATTGTGCCCGTGGTGTTAGTGGTGGGTGGACTGATTGGCGCGGTGAATGGCTGGATCATCACCAAATACAACGTGGCCCCGTTTATCTGCACGCTGGGCACCATGTACATCCTGCGCGGGGCGGCGATGCTGACCTCCGGCGGCGAAACCTTCCCCGGCTTGCAGGGCAATCCGCTGCTGGGTAACACCGGTTTCGACAAAATCGGTGCGGGGTATTTTCTCGGCTTACCGTGGGCGATCTGGATGATGGTGGTGCTGGCGCTGGTGATTGCCTATGTAGCACGTCGCCTGCCGTTTGGCCGTCAGGTGTATGCGATTGGTGATAACGAGCGTGCAGCGGAACTCTCGGGCGTCAAAGTGAAGTCGGTGAAAATCTGGGTTTACACCATTTCAGGTTTCTGTGCGGCGATTGCCGGCATTGTGGTCTCCTCGCAGCTGGTGGCCAGCCATCCGGCGAACGGCACCTCATTCGAGATGAATGCGATTGCGGCGGTCGTGCTGGGCGGTACTTCATTGGCTGGCGGGCGCGGCACCATTCTCGGCACGCTGGTGGGGGCATTTGTCATCGGTTTCCTCGCGGATGGCTTGATCATGATGGGCGTCAGCGAGTTCTGGCAAATGGTGATCAAAGGCATCGTGATTATCGTGGCAGTGATCATCGATCAAATGCAAAGCCGCATGCAGCAAAAGGCCGCCGTGGTGGCGCAGAAGGCATTGATTCAGGAAGGTGAGGCCAAAGGTTAATTGTTACCCGTCATAAGCCGAGCCGCAGGTGCGTCGGTTGCGCTTGCTCACCCCAGTCACTGACCTGAGTAAGCTCCTGGGGGATTGACGAGCTGGCCGCCTTCCCGCAACTCAGCTTATTCAGGGGAAAAATCCGGGTAAATTTTTTACCTGCTGTGAATATATATTCAATAACGCTTTAAAATGCAGAGGTGTCTATGAATCCTTTCAAATATTCGGTGGCGGACCTGGCAGCGAAAGCGCGCGCTGTGCGTCGCCGCATCATCCAGCTCAATGCCGGTAGTCCGGCGGGTGGACATACCGGTGCCGATCTCTCTCAGGTCGAAATCCTGACGGCGCTCTATTTCCGCATCCTGAATTGCGCACCGGATCGCACTAACGATCCCCAGCGTGACATTTACATCCAGTCGAAAGGGCATGCGGTCGGCGGCTATTACTGTGTGCTGGCGGAGGCGGGTTACTTCCCAACCGAATGGCTGCCCACTTATCAGCATTCGGATTCACATTTGCCGGGCCATCCGGTGCGGCAGAAAACGCCGGGCGTGGAACTCAACACCGGTGCATTGGGCCACGGCTTACCGGTGGCGGTGGGTATTGCGCTGGCGGCGAAAAAAGACAACAGCGACCGCCGCATCTTTGTGGTCACAGGCGACGGTGAACTGGCCGAGGGCAGTAACTGGGAGGCCGCGCTGGTGGCGGCGCACTACAACCTCGATAACCTGGTGATCATCAACGACAAGAACAAACTGCAGCTGGCAGGGCACACGCGCGACATTATGAACACCGATCCGCTGCCGGATAAATGGCGAGCCTTCGGTCTGGAAGTCACTGAATGCAACGGTAATGACATGGCTTCCGTGGTGGAAACCATTGAAAACCTGCCACGTAACGGCAAACCGCAGGTGATTGTGGCGCATACCGAGAAAGGCTTTGGCATCTCCTTTATTCAGGGCAAACCAGAGTGGCATCACCGTGTGCCGAAAGGGGAAGAGATCGAACTGGCACTGGAGGAATTAAAAGATGAGTAATGCAAAACACCTGGCCACGGTGATGGTGGAAGCCTTTATTGACGCGGTAAATCGCGGTGTGGATTTGGTGCCGGTGGTGGCAGATTCCACCTCAACGGCAAAAATATCGCCTTTCATTAAGGCGTTTCCCGATCGGTTGGTGAACGTTGGCATTGCGGAACAAACCCTGGTGGGCACGGCGGCCGGTCTGGCAATCGGTGGAAAAGTGGCGGTGACCTGTAATGCAGCTCCGTTCCTGATTTCGCGCGCCAACGAGCAGGTAAAAGTGGACGTCTGTTACAACAATACCAACGTCAAACTGTTTGGCCTGAATGCCGGTGCCAGTTACGGCCCGCTGGCCAGCACCCACCACAGCATTGATGATATTGCGGTGATGCGTGGCTTCGGCAATATCGAGATTTACGCGCCATCCTGCCCGCTGGAGTGCCGCCAGATCATCGATTATGCCCTTGCGCATGTGGGGCCGGTTTACATCCGTCTGGATGGCAAGGACCTGCCTCAGCTGCACGATGAAAACTACCAGTTCCGTCCGGGCCAAATCGACGTGTTGCGTGAAGGCAACGACATCGTGCTGGTGGCGATGGGTTCCACCGTGCATGAGGCGGTGAGTGCGGCCGAGCAATTACAGGAACAGGGAATCAGCGCAGGTGTGATCGCCATTCCATCAATTCGTCCCTGCGATACCCAACGGCTGCAAGAGCTGTTAAAGCATTATCCGGCGGTGATCACCGTAGAGGAGCACAATGTTAACGGCGGCGTCGGCAGTCTGGTGGCCGAAGTGCTGGCTGAAGGCGGCTGCGGAATTCCGCTGTTACGTCTGGGCATCCCCGATGGTCAATACGCGATTGCTGGCGATCGTGCCTCCACGCGCGCGCATCATGGTATTGACGCCGCCAGCGTGGTGAAGAGTGCAGTGCGCATGTGTGCAGGAGCGTAAACATGGCGGGTCCATTAATACTGGCAATTGATGAGGGTACCACTAACGCGAAAGCCATAGCGGTGGACCGCGCAGGCAACGTGGTGGCGCGCGGCAGCCAGCCTCTGACGTTAGCCCATCCCCAGCCGGGATTGGCCGAGCAGCATCCGCTGGCGATCTGGCAGGCGGTGAAACAGGCGATTGAAAGCTGTCTGGCGCAGTGCGGCGGGGCAGAGGTGGCCGCCGTCGCGATCAGCAACCAGCGCGAGTCGGTGCTGATCTGGCAGCGCCGCGACGGGCAACCGCTGACGCCGCTGGTGAGCTGGCAGGATCGTCGCTCGGAAGCCTTTTGTCGCGATTTACGCATGGCGGGCAAAGCGCCACGCATCACCGGCTTAACGGGCCTGGCGGTCGATCCCATGTTTCCCGCAGGCAAACTCACCGGGATGCTGGCGACGATTCCAGATGGACTGGCGCGTGCACAAGCCGGTGAACTCTGCATCGGCACAGTGGATTGCTGGCTCAGCTGGCAATTAAGCGGCGGCGAAAGTTTTGTCACCGATCACGCTAATGCGGCCCGCACCCAACTCTACAATTTGCACAGCGGCGACTGGGATGACGAACTGCTGGCGTTATTCCATATCCCGCGTGCGGCACTGCCACATATTGTGCCCTCCGCCAGTGCGCAGGGTGTTGTCACGGTACAGGACATCGCCGGACTGAAAGCGGGTACGCCCATTTTGTCGCGCATTGGCGATTCCCATGCGGCACTGCAGGCGCAACGCAGTGCAGGCGAAGAAGTGGTGAAAGCCACTTACGGCACCGGTTCATCGCTGATGATGTCAATGGCCACCCCTTTGCTGACCGAGAACGGCCTCAGCACCACGGTGGCGTGGCACGATGGGACGCTGCGATTTGCCTTTGAAGGTAACATCACCCATACCGGTTCGGGCGCGGCCTGGCTGGGACGCATGCTGGGCATCAGCGATCCGCGTGAACTGACGGCGATGGCGCAACGCAGCGAGCATAATCAGGGCATCTATTTCGTGCCTGCATTGTCAGGCCTGGGCGCGCCCTGGTGGGATTTGAAGGCGCGCGGCATGGTATGTGGCCTTACCGATGCCGCCACGCCAGAGGTGCTGGCGCGCGTGGCGCTGGAATCAATCACCTTCCAGATTGCCGATGTGTTCTTCGCTATGGAGCAGGCCAGTGGTGTGCAGTTACCCGCGCTCTGTGTGGATGGCACGGCAACCGAAAACAGTTGGCTGATGCAGTTGCAGGCAGACGTGTTGCAGCGGCCGCTGAAACGTCCCCCTACCGCTGAAGTCTCCGCCCTGGGTGCCGCGCTGCTGGCGGGGCGTTCATTAGGTTGGTGGCAGCAGGGCAGTGATATGCAGGCGTTGAAGGGGGGCAGCGTGATTGAGCCGCGCAGCGATCGCGCGACCATTATGCAAGAGAATTATCGCGGCTGGCTGGATGCGGTGGCGCGTTGTCGTTATCAACCGCATTAGCGTTCAGGCGGGGTAACCGCCTGAACATCGCTCACTAACGTTGTGCCGTCTGGGGTGAGGATTCATTGGAGGCATCGCTGAGATTAATCCGTGGTAATACACCCCCCGTAAACTCGACACGACGCATTGGGAAAGCAAAACGAATCTGCTTCTGCTCCAGTTGCGCCATCAGCTGGAGGTTAATTTCCTGCTGGATGTCCATATACTTGTTGTACTCGGCACTGAGCACGAAGTAGACCACTTCAAATGTCAGCTGCGACTCATCAAAAGCGAGGAAATGTGCGCGGTCAAAACGAGTATCCGGCACATCCTGAATGATCTCCTTCACCATGCTACCAATTTGTCGCACTTTCTCAGCAGGCGTAGCGTAATTAATGCCGAACTTAAACACGATGCGACGCTGCTGCATCCGTTTGTAATTGTGGATGGTCTGCTGCAGCAAAATGGTGTTCGAGCAAACGATCTGTTCCCCGCTCAGGCTGCGCAGCCGGGTGGTTTTCAGACCAATGTGTTCGATTGATCCCGCCACATCGCCAAACACAATAAAATCGCCATGCTCAAAGGGCTTGTCAAAACCAATGGCCAGCGAGGCAAACACGTCACTCAACACCGTCTGAATCGCCAGGGCGATCGCAATGCCGCCGACGCCGAGGCTGGCAACCAGTGCGGTAATATTGATGCCCATGTTGGACAGGATTGCCAACATCATCATCACCCACACCACCACCCGCAGCAGAATGCCGAGGATCACCGTGGTCACCGGATTGCGCACGTGCAATGGATCACGCAGCAAACTCTGTAGCCAGAGCCGGATGCCACAGTCAATCCACATGGTCATTTGCAGAATAAAGGCCAGGAACCAGCCGTGTGCAATCGTCACGCTCCAGCTGGCGGGTAGGTCGACAAACCTCAGTGCAATCAGTAATGAGAAAATCAGCAGCAAAGGCTGGCTGGTACTGCGCAGAATTTCCACCAACAGTGTGGTGACGCGGTGATTCCGCTGCTCGCTGTAGTGCGCAATACGGTTGGATACAAAGCGGATGAGGGTGCGTAACAGCCAATACATCATCAAGGTACCGAAGACGATGATGGCGCTGTTTATCCAGAAGGTTTGATTGAGAAAAATGAGTTGTAAACGATGGGCAGAAAGCCAGTTTTCCATTGGGGAGATTCTCCTTGCTGGGAGGCGATAAAAAGTGAAAGCAAGGAAAGGATAGCCTGGCGGGCGCCTTTTGTGGCGCCAGCAGGGATTTACTGGAAGCGATTCGCTTTGTCGCGGGCCAGACGTTCCAGCGCAAAGATCACTTGCTGTAGCTGGCGTTCCTGTACGGGCTCAATGGCGGTAAAACGGAAGCTGAGACGAGGGGTTGTGCGAGTTTCATTCTTGCTGGTGACCATGCTGCGCTCGCCAATGTGCAGCAGCTGTGCGGTGACCTCAAAATGACCGTATTCGCCCAATTCCACGCGAAGGTTTTTAAAGGTATCACCGCGGTTCAGACCCTCTGGCAAGCTTTCGTCCAGCAAGACACCTGCGCCACCGAGAGAGAGATCTTGTAAACGGAAGCGCGCTTTACTGCCATCCGGCCACTGCGTATGGCAGTAAAACACCGGTTCCATCGGAGCTGAAACACGGAAAAACTCACGACGCTGAATCTGCCACAGCAGCTCAGGCAGCGGGGCAGTAAACGCCGGTAAGCCCTCAAACTCGGTGCGCTCCAGTTTGATCAAGCCAAACTCCACTTTGGCACCCTGGGTTTCTGCCGCGATATTCACTTCACCGCCCTGCAGCGCTAAATCGTTATCCAGTGCATTACTGCCGAGGTCGAAGATCACGCGATCTTCATCGGCATCCAGCATGCGGCTGATAAATTGACCGCGCGAAAAACTGACCATTAATGGGGTCTGGAAACGCAACAAATCCTTCATTACGTTTAAAACAGCAAGGGTGCCTCGTTTGAGATATTGTTCGTTATCGGCGTCTTTCACATCCTGCTCCACTTATCCGATTGTTATTATCACGGGTGACACGGCTATCGAATTGTTATCGACGTTCTGACAAAAAGCTTTAGCCTGCTAACTATCTATTTACTGTGATGTTCATCAAGCAGATTAAAAATATCCGGCTATACTAATCGCAGTGAACACCTTGATTCATAACGTAAGGAGCAGTAAATGGGTATTCTTTCATGGATTATTTTTGGTTTGATTGCCGGGATCATCGCTAAATGGATCATGCCAGGTAAAGATGGCGGCGGATTTATCATCACTGTGGTTTTAGGGATTGTCGGCGCGGTGGTTGGCGGCTGGATCAGTACCCTGTTTGGCTTCGGCAAGGTTGACGGTTTCAACTTTGGCAGCTTCGTGGTGGCGGTGATTGGTGCCATTGTGGTGCTGTGGATCTACCGTAAAGTGCGTACCTAGCAATACACTCTGATTTAATGAAATCCGCATCCCCTACGGGATGCGGATTTTTTTATGGCGGTTAGAAGTCGTAACCCACGGTGGCGGTAATGGTCCGCTCCGCACCGCGATAGCAATAGCCGGTGCCATAGCAGGCGGCGAGATACTTTTTGTCGGTCAGGTTATTGGCATTCACCTGCAGCCAAGCTCCTTTCAATTGTGAATCCCACGCACCGAGATCGGCACGTACGGAAGCATCAAACAACGTTACCGACGGCAAACGTGTGGTGTTTTCGTTATCGGCCCACTGCTTACCGATATAACGCACGCCTGCGCCGGCGCTCAAGCCGTAATCAAACTGATAGTGACCCCAGAATGACGCCATGCTGTTCGGCGTGACGTAAGGCGTATGGCCATCATTCCCGTCAACGGAATCTTTGAAACGCAGATGGTTCAGCGTGTAACCGGCGATGGTGCTGAGTCGCGGCGTCAGCTGGTTGCGGGCTTCCAGCTCAATGCCCTGCGAATGCACTTTGCCGGACGGAGTAAAGGTGCTGTCTACCACGTTGCGGTTCGCCACATCGTTCTGCGTCAAATCGTACAGCGCGATGGAGTACATATCGCGCGTGCCCACCGGCTGGTATTTCACACCGGCTTCATACTGCTCGGAAGTGGTTGGCTTCAGCTGATTGCCGTCTGGGTCGGTCAAAGAAGCCGGGGTAATCGCCTGGCTCCAGCTGACGTAAGGTGAAATACCGCTGTCGAACGCATACAGCAGCGCAGCACGGCCGCTGACGTGGTCATCCTGGCGACGGCTGGTGCCATTATTGGAGACGATGCGATCGTAACGACCAGAGAGATCCAGATGCCAGCGGTCGAGCTGCATTTCATCCTGCAAGTAGAGTCCGGTCTGATAATAGCGACGCGTTTGTTCGGTCCAGCTGTAATCCGGCATGCTGCCGACCGCTTCGCCCGTCCAGGGGTTTAATGAACTCGCATAGCCACTGGCTTTACTCAAATCATTCTTATAACGGTGGTATTCGGCACCGAGGATCACCCGATGCTGCAGCGCGCCGGTGGCAAAATCGGCCTGCAGACGGTTATCGTTGGCCCATGCGCTGAGCGAGGAACGTTCACCGGAGTAGTAGCGGGTCAGCAGGTCCGGGTTAGCGGCATCCCAGCCAATCTGATACACCTGATCGAGATCGACATTGGCGTGGCTATAGCTGGCGGTGGAGTATACAGACCACACTTCATTGAAGCGGTGCGAGAAGTCGTAGCTGTAGATCTGCTCGTGGCGCTTGAACTGATCCAGCGCGCTGTCGCCCTCATAGAATCCATCACTCAGCTTGCGGCCATTATGGCTATAAAGCGTGCCTTCAGCGGGCACGGAACCGTGATAACCGCCGGATGGATCTTTTTGCAGATAGGCACGCAGCACCAGACTGGTGTCTTCGCTGGGTTGCCACAGCAGCTGTGGCGAAATCGCATATTTTTCTTCACGGGTGTGATCGTATTGCGTATCGCTGTTACGCGTGATGCCGGTGAGACGGAAAGCCCACTGATCGTTAATCGCATTGGTGTAGTCAAAGGCGGCGCTGTTGGTGGCGTTGGTGCCGGTAGACAGGCGGAAATGGCCCTCTTCAGCAAACTGCGGCCGCTTGCTCACCTGATTGACTAATCCGCCTGGTACGGTCTGGCCGTAAAGTGCGGAGGAGGGGCCTTTGATCACATCAACGCGATCGAGGAACCAGTTATCTACCTGCAAGATGTTGAAGCTGCCGCCATCACTCATGATGCGCAAGCCATCCAGGAAGGTGTTATCGACATCGCCGCCATGGAAACCACGCAGCGCAATGGTGTCATAGCGAGTGGCGGCCCCGCCGAAGTTGGTGAATACGCCCGGCGTGTAGTTCAGTACCTGATTGAGATCCTGCGCACCCTGATCTTCCATCTGCTGACGTGTCACCACTGAGATGGACTGCGGCGTGGTGATCAGCGGCTGATCGGTTTTACTGCCGCCGCTGCTGCGGGTGGCGAGATAGCCTTGCGTCGGTGAGTTGGCGCTCTCCTGCGGTTGCGCGGTGACGACGATGGACTCTTCTGCGAAGGTTGCAGCAGGGAGGGCCAGAGCCAGTGCACAGAGCATGCGGGTACGATTAAGGGTAAAAAGCGTCATTGGAAATCCTTTAACGGGAAGCAGAACAAAAGCAGCACTCAATCGGCAATGCCGAAAATTGAGAATACGATTAAAATTAAGAGTGAGAATTATTATCTTTTAGTGGGTGTGTTTCAAGTTGTTAATGTGAGTGAAAGAGATTGTGAGGAAATGAACAGGAGCGGTGGCGTAGCGAGCGCGGCTTTATGTGAGAAAAGGTTTCATGATGCAGTCATACCCTCTGTCGCGGTGCACGATGGTTTGCAGACCTGAGGTGATGACTTCGCTGCGTTAAATGGTGACATCGCCTGCCTGAGATGATGGCATTGAGCACCTTAGCTTTGACAGTGCGAACCGATTGCGCTGCTACCGTTTGACAAACAAAGCAGTAGCAGCGGTTTTAAAGTAGAGGGAGAGGGTTATTTACCCGCACTCAGCGCGGGCATATTCGGGATATCGCTCGCGTTATTACAGGTGTGATCTTTCGGGCAGTATTTATCCAGTAGTTTGAGCGTCACGCCGTTGGTCCAGCCGAAACCGTCCTGCAACGGATATTCACCGCCGCCACCGCCGCCCAGTTGCGCGCCTTCCACCACATACTTTTCAACCAGCTTGTGCTCTTTATCGTAAGTGGCCTGCACGTTCTGCAGGAAGCGCTGACCAATTTCCTGTGCCAGCTTGGGTTGCTTGTAATGTTCCAGACCTTCCACCGCCACCCATTGCAGAGGCGCCCAGCCATTTGGTGCATCCCATTGCTGACCATTGTTCACGGTGGTGGTCACCAAACCGCCAGGTTTCAACAGCTGTTTCTCCACCGCTTTGGCAGTGCGGTCCGCCTGTTTCTCGCTCGCCACCTGCATATAGAGTGGGAACAAGGTAGCGGCGGTCAGCTGCGGATGAATGTGTTTTTTCTGCCAGTCATAGTCGGCATACCAGCCCTGTTTCTCATCCCACAGATAACGATTAATCGCTGCCTGACGTTTCTCAGCATCTGCCGCGAACTGTTTGGCTTTGTCATCCTGATTCGCCAGTTTCGAGGCTTTGGACAATACCTGCTCCAGATGGAACATCAGGCTATTGAGATCGACCGGTGCCAGTTGGGTGGTGCGGATCGAGGCCAGATTGTGGGCATCGGTAAACCAGCGAGAGCTGAAGTCCCAACCAGAAGCCGCACCGGCACGCAGATCGCGATACACCTGCTGTTTATTGCGATCGGGCGCTTTGTTGGCAGTGTTGACATCGTCGAGCCAGGATTCGGTGCGCGGTGCATCACGTTCGTCCCAGTAGCGGTTGAGTAGGGTGCCATCGCCTAGTTTGATCACGCGCTTGCTGGCCTGACCGGCAGCGACCTTATCGCTGTCCGCCATCCAGTAGTCGTACTCTTTCTGCAACTGCGGCAAATACTGGCGATAGACATCATCACCTTTATGGGTCGCCAGCAGATCCACCATCAGGCTAAAGAACGGTGGCTGCGAACGGCTGAGATAATAACTGCGGTTGCCGTTCGGGATATGGCCGTATTTATCCAGTTCGGTGGCGAAGTTATCCACCATATCCTGCACGCGATCCCAGTGCCCGCTTTCGGCGAGGCCCAGCATGGTGAAGTAGCTGTCCCAGTAATAAACTTCGCGGAAACGGCCGCCGGGGACCACATAGGGTTTCGGCAGTGGCAACAGGGAATCATACTGGCTGGCGGTCGGTGTCGATCGTGTCAGCACCGGCCACAGGCCGTTGATATGTTCACGCAGGCTTTGTCCTGCAGGCGGCACGTATTTGTCCTGCTCTTTAGGCAGGGTGAAATTAGCGTCCACGAAATGCTTCAGGTCGAAATTGCGCTGGCTCTTTTGCATCTGCCAGTCCGCCAGTATCGAGGAGGGATTGTACTTCGGAACCGCATCGGCAAAGGTTTTCTGATCCGGATAAAATTTTGCCTGCTGTACCGCATTAAACAGAGGCCCCAGGCGGATATCGGGCGGCTGTGGCTGGCTGCTTAGCATTCGGCTGGTATCTTCCGCCTGCGCAACAGAGGCGCTGGCCAGCAGCGCCGCGCTCAGTAAGAATGTCAGTGGCGCGGGGGTGAATTTGACATTTTTTATCATCGGTTTTTCTCCTTGTCCGAAAAGGTGGTGCGCTAACACATTGACCACCCGAACAACTTTAGTCGCTAACGCGCCGCTTAGCCGCCTCAGGCCATGGAAATGTGAAGCCGCGGGAATTAATCACGCAAGAAATTGCATTAACCTTAAGGTTTTTGCTTGCCCTGAAGCGCTATTTGCCTGAGGCTGAAGGAAAAAAAGGAGAGCTGTATGGAGATCATCTGGTATCACCCGTCGCAAGCCCCCGATCGCTGGCTAGCGGGACTACGTCAGCGTTTACCGCAAGCCAACGTGCGCTACTGGCAGCCGGGCGATACGGATCCGGCGGATTATGCCATCGTGCGTTCGCCACCCACCGAGATGCTGGCTGGTCGTCCATTGAAAGGTGTGTTTGCCATGGGCGCGGGCGTCGACGAAATTCTTAAGCAACTGCGCGCCCATCCGGAAATGTTAGCCGATGACGTGCCGCTGTTCCGTCTCGAAGATACCGGCATGGCGCGACAGATGCAGGAATACGCCAACTGGTGCGTGCTAGGCTGGTTCCGCCGTTTTGCCGACTACCGCCAGCAGCAGCAACAGGCAAACTGGCAGCCACTCGACACAGCAGACCGCGCCAACTTCACCATCGGCGTGCTCGGTGCGGGCGTACTGGGCAGTAGTGTGCTCGAAAGTTTGCGCCAGTGGGGCTTCCCGCTGCGTTGCTGGAGCCGCTCGGCTAAGCAGATTGAGGGCGTGCAAACCTTCCACGGTCGCGATCAGCTGGATGCGTTTCTGGATGGCACTCAGGTGCTGATCGATCTGCTGCCCACCACGCCGGAAACCACCAACCTGATCGATGAAAAGTTGCTGCGCGTGTTACCGCACGGGGCCTTTTTCCTCAATCTGGCGCGTGGCGCGCATGTGGTGGAAGCCGATCTGCTGGCGGCGCTGAACAGCGGGCAACTGGCGGGCGCGGCGCTGGATGTGTTCCAGACCGAGCCACTGCCGGCGGATCACCCGCTCTGGTCTCATCCACATGTCACATTGACGCCACATACTGCGGCTATCACGTTGCCCGGCGAGGCGATGGATTTCATTGCCGGTGCCATACTTGCTCTGGATCAAGGGGATCAGCCGGGTGGTTTAGTTGATCGCCAGCGCGGTTATTAATTCACATTGAGTCAGGAGAAGAGGATGTATCCCGTCGATTTGCATATGCACACCGTTGCCAGTACCCACGCATACAGCACACTGCATGATTATGTGGTGCAGGCGAAGCAGAATGGCCTGAAGCTGTTTGCCATCACCGATCACGGCCCGGATATGGCGGATGCGCCGCACTACTGGCACTTCGTTAATATGCGCATCTGGCCACGCGTGATTGATGGCGTAGGCGTTTTGCGTGGTATTGAAGCCAACATCAAAAACCAGCAAGGCGACATTGACTGCAGCGGCCCGATGCTGGATGCGCTGGATCTGATTGTGGCCGGTTTCCATGAGCCGGTGTACGCACCGCGTGATAAAGCGCATCACACGGAAGCGATGATTGCCGCGATGGCGGGCGGGCTGGTGCACATTATTTCACATCCTGGCAACCCGAAATTCCCGGTGGATATCCGCGCCATTGCCGAAGCCGCCGCGCATTATGATGTGGCGCTGGAGATCAATAACTCCTCTTTTACCCATTCGCGTCCGGGCAGTGAACCCAACTGCCGCGCCATCGCTGAAGCGGTGCGTGATGCCGGCGGGCGTCTGGCGTTTGGGTCGGATTCGCACACCGCCTTTACCCTCGGTCATTTCGAACACTGCATCCGCATTACGCGTGAAGTGGATTTTCCCGAGGATCGCGTGTTAAATGTCACGCCGCGCCGCCTGCTCGACTTTCTCCAACAGCGAACCGGTAAGCACATTGCTGAATTTGCGGACTTTTAACTTTTAGCCTCAAGGAATTCTGTTGCATGAATGAGTTTTCCATTCTCTGCCGCGTCATCGGCTCGCTGTTCAACCGCCAGCCACAAGATCCATTGCTGGTGCCGCTCTTCTCCATGCTGCGTGAAGGCAAACTGAAGGCTCAGTGGCCGCTGGAGCAGGATGAACTGTTAACACGTCTGCAGCAGAATAGCGATCCGCAGGCCCTGGCGGCGGATTACAACGCACTGTTCGTCGGCAGCGAATGCAGCGTACCGCCTTACGCCTCACAATGGCCAAACGGCCCGCAAGAAGCGGATGTGCGTGCGTTTCTCTCTTCACGTGGCATGCCGTTAAGCGACGCGCCAGCCGACCATTTTGGCGTACTGCTGCTGGCGGCCTCGTGGCTGGAAGATCAGTCCGCGGAGGATGAGTTTGCTGCGCAATTAGCGCTGTTCGACGACTATCTGCTGCCGTGGTGCGGCGCGTTCCTCGGCAAAGTGGAAGCCCACGCGACCAGCGCGTTCTACCGCACGCTGGCCGCGCTGAGCCGTGAAGCTATTCAGGCAATGTACGACGAGCTGAACGAAGGCAACGACGAAGAAGCCTGATTACCAGCTGGCTGCGCTGCTGCCGAGCTTGACGCCCGGCGTGGCGCAGATCATCGGCGTGCCGGGCAGGTATGCAGCGGCACGCAACCTTTCGGCAATCCCCCACGTATTGATCTCAACTGTCGGCAGGGCATCGTCGTGCTGCGCGGTAATGCCATGCTGCGGCTGTTGCGGTGACGCGCCAAACTGTTGCAATAGCCTGGCGGTGCGCGCCAGCGATAGGCGTGCCTGCCAGCCAACGTGATTTTCCCGACGTTGACGCATCCCTTCCAGCACAGCGGCGGCCATCATATAGCCAGTGGCGTGATCGAGCGCCTGCACCGGCAGCGGTGTCGGTTTGATGTTACCACGCCAGACCATGCCCTGTTCGGCAATGCCGCATCCCATCTGCACCAGACTGTCAAAGCCGCGACGATTGCGCCATGGTCCGCCCCAGCCCCACGCATTGAGACTGACATCCACCAATCCGGGCGACAGTTTGCGCCGTGACTCGGCATCCAGCCCCAGCTTTTCCAGCGCATCCGCGCGATAACCATGCACCAGCACATCAGCGTGTTTGATTAGATCGCGCAGCTGCTCAACGCCCGCTCTGGATTTGAGATCGAGCCGTGCGCAGCGTTTGCCGCAGGTGATCTCCTCCTCCAATGTTGGCTCTTCCCAGCCGTAAGGATCGATACGTAAAACCTGCGCGCCAAGGCTGGCGAGAAAACGCGTGGCGACCGGCCCGGCGATAATGCGCGTCAGATCCAGCACACGCACGCCGAGCAGCGGACGAGCAGGCTGCAGTTGCCAGCCGGGCGTTGGGGCATCCCCCGTGGCCTGTTGGGCGATCAGCGCTTCACTGCTGACGGCCAGCCCTTGCGGGTGCTGCAACCACTGTTGCTCACTGCGCATCTGCGCAGCACAGCCGCCAGCCTCAATCACGGCCTGCTCCAGCGCGGCCGCTTGCCACTGAGACACCCGCTGCGCTAATGCGGCGCGGTCGGCGTGTTGGCCCAGCACCTGCTCCATGGCGGCGCGATGATGCGGAGCGTTGGTGTGCAGACGGATCCAGCCATCGGCGGTGGCGTAATCGCCTGCAAAGGGATCCCAGAGCGCGGCGGGTGAGCGATTTAGCGGCGTGAGGCTGTGCTGAAACCAGCGAGAGGCGAGCCTTACATTGACGCTAACCGGGGCCGATTGCCCGAGTAAATCGCTCACTGCCTGGCTTGCCAACCCGATGCTGGTGGCGGCCAGTTCACTGACGGCAAACGCGGAAGAAAAGGTATCGGGCTGGAGAAAGCTGAGCGCGGGAAGGGGTTCCGCGCCACGCAATCCTTGCCACAGTTGCTGCCATAACGCGGCAGCAGATTGAGTATCCATATTGAGTCTCCGGAAAACGCGCGAGACTCAAGCATAGCAGAGAGAATTTAACGGCGGCGCAGGCGAGGAAAGCGCGCGTGCATGCGCAGATTACGCAGGTTGATCACCGCAATGGCGGTACCGAGCACTACCAGAGACGCCCCGAGAATTTTGAAGCTGTTCATGCTATCGCCCAGCACAATTACGCCCATCAACACGGCCAGCACGGGCGTGAGCAGCGAGTAAGGCATGATTAAGTTGACGTTGTACTTTTTCAGCAACGAATACCACAGGGTATAAGCCACAATCGAGGAAGCCAGCGCGCTGTAAAGAATACCAAACCAGCCGCGCCAGCCCGCATGACTTAAGGCGTAAAACTGGTGCGATTCGGTGAGCCAGGAAGCGGCACCGACAATCGGCACGGCGAGGAAGGAGATCCAACCGGTGAGCGTCAGCGGTTTTATCGGCGGCGATTTCTTCACGATCATATTGCTGATGGCCCAGCCAAAGGCGCTGCACAACAAGATGCATAAGACCCACCACGCCGGAATCGTGGGGCTGCCGGAGAGCACCGCCACGCCACTTAAAGAGATCGCAATACCAAACAGCTGTACCAGCGTCAGCTTCTCTTTTAGCACCAGCATTGCCAGCAACATGGCAATCGGCGTACCAAGCTGCACCACAATCGCACCGGTGCCGGCATCGGTAAAGCGCATGCCGACAAACAGCAGCGAGAAGTGCATAAAGCCAAAGGTGAAGGCAAGGGTGAGCAGCCATGGCAGCTGTTCGCGCGTAATTCGGCAGAACGGCACCAGTACAATCGCCACCACCACAAAGCGCATCCAGGTGAGGAACAGCGGCGGAAGTTCCAGCAATCCCCACTTCACTGCCACGTTATTGAAAGCCCAGATGGAGACCACCATCAGAACCATAAAGAAATGCCGCACTGCCACAATGTCATCCTTCACATGAAAGGGGGGTAATCACCGGCTAATCATGGCACGAAGCCGTACATTTCTGTGACATTGTGCAAAAATATTTTTCGTTATGGCATGAGCTTATGCAGGAAAAAAATAAGACAGGTCACTGATTTCCTGTCAAAGTGGATGTCCGAAAGCTGACTCCGTTAAGGAATGAATTCGGAATGACACACACCCGCGCGTTACCCCTTGCTCTGATTCAACTCGAAGTGCCGCCACCGCAGGTTGTGGCGCAAATTGGTGAACAACCCGTCTGGTTTATTGATGCGCTGCAACTGCAGCCTGAAGACTATGTGATTGTCCGTCCGCATCTTGGCGAAGAGTTGCCGGCGTTTGATCGCGTCAGCGGCGCGATTCTCAGCGGCTCCTGGGCAATGGTCACCGACCACGCCGACTGGAGCGAACGCACGGCCGCATGGATCCGTGGTGCGCTGGAAGCGGAGCTGCCGCTGCTGGGCGTCTGTTACGGTCATCAGCTGATGGCGTATGCGCTGGGCGGCAAAGTGGGTGATAACCCGAACGGCTGGGAGCGCGGCTTGAAAACCCTGACCCACACTGCCAGTGATGATCCCTGGTTAGCGACGTTACCAGGTGAATTCCAGGCGTGGTTGTCACATCGTCAGTCGGTGATTACGCCGCCGTCGCAGGCTGAAGTATTGGCACGTTCCGAGCTGGATGGCTGCCAGATTTTACGTTATTCCCCGCAGGCGCTGTCGGTGCAGTTCCACCCGGAGTTTACCCGCGAAATCATGACCACCTGCTTACCGGAAGGCGTGAGTGATGATGGCGCGCAGGTCGCCGGTGAGGATTGGTCACGTGAGTTGCTCCAAAGATTCTGGCAGCAAACGCGGCCGCAGCCGCGCGTGCAGGCTCAGGGCGCGTAATGCCGTGTGCAGCGATAAACCCAGGCGGGCGGCATATTTTTCAGCACCCGCTGGCGCTGCCAGGTGAAGTAACGTGACAGGGTAGGTTGGGTCAATGAGGTGTATTGAAACTGGATAAATACACCGCGCGGGCCCAATACATCGTGCACGGCGCTCAGAATCGCTTCGCGCGTTTCCGGCGGCAGCGACAGCAGCGGCAGGCCGGAAAAGATCACATCGTATTCACCCGACAAGTACTCGGCTGAGCACGCACGCACCTGCATGCGCGGATCGCTCCACGCGCGCAAACTCTTCACTAAATCTGGACTGATCTCGAACACATCTAATTGAGCCTGCGGCGACATTCTGTCCAGAATATGACGGGTTAACACGCCGTCACCGGCACCCAGTTCGGCGATATGCAGGCTGTGATCCCAGTTGGCGGCATCGCACATGGTGCGGCACAGCGCAGCAGAGGAGGGCGTGATGCTGCCCATCTTGCGCGGGTTTCGAATAAATTGCTGAACAAAGTTCGCTTTGGCGCGCATTAACGTCAGGGCTGAAGCCAACATCTCTTTCTCCTGATGAGTATCCTGTTTCATATTGACCAAATTCATTGCGTTTGTTTCGCTTTTCGCTGCATATGCGGCAAAACTCGGAATTTTCCGCAACGAAGCGGGGAAGAAATTGGAGAGATGTAAAGCTGATAACCTGGCTGTGAATTGGCGCAATAGACTCCCGCCATCTGCGGCGGGCAAGAGCGTAACGTTTAATCAATGCTGAGACTGACGTGCAGTATCATCACGCATAAATCTCAAACCCTCATTGCCGGAATTTTCCTTCGGTGCGGTCACAGTTTCCCGCTCTGCGATCTGACAGGCTGACATTGATCGATCAATGTTAATAACAGGTTTCATAGTTGTTATTCGCCACTCTGTCCGCAAGGAGAAACACCATGCGTTACGCTGCTCCGGGAGAACAAGGTTCTCTCATCACTCTGCAATCGCGTTATGGCAACTTTATCAACGGCGAATTCGTTGCGCCGGTGAACGGTAATTACTTCGTCAACACCACCCCCATCAACGGTTCTACCATCGGCGAGTTCCCGCGTTCGGATAAGGCCGATATCGATAATGCGGTGGCGGCAGCACAGGCCGCTGCAGATGCCTGGGGCAAAACCTCCCCGCAGGCACGTTCGCTGGTGCTGCTGAAAATCGCCGATCGACTGGAAGAGAAGCTGGAATACATCGCGGTCAACGAAACCTGGGATAACGGCAAGCCGGTACGTGAAACCTTGGCCGCTGACCTCCCGCTGGCGGTAGATCACTTCCGCTACTTCGCGGGCTGCGTGCGCGCACAGGAAGGTACCGCAGCAGAAATCGATGAATTCACCGCCGCTTATCACTTCCACGAACCGCTGGGCGTGGTCGGGCAAATCATCCCGTGGAACTTCCCGCTGTTAATGGCGGCGTGGAAACTGGCTCCGGCGCTCGGAGCGGGTAACTGCGTGGTGTTGAAACCGGCTGAGCAGACGCCCTTGTCGATCACCCTGTTTATGGAAGTGATCAAAGATCTGGTACCGCCGGGTGTCATCAACGTGGTGCACGGTTACGGTAAAGAAGCCGGTGAAGCGCTGGCGTCACATCCGGGCATCGCCAAGATCGCCTTTACCGGCTCCACCGCTACCGGTGGGCACATCCTCGAGCTGGCGGCGAAAAGCCTGATCCCGTCCACCGTTGAGCTGGGCGGTAAATCACCGAACATCTTCTTTGAAGACATCATGGATGCGGAAGAGAGCTTTATCGAGAAAGCGGCAGAAGGCGTGGTGCTCGGTTTCCTGAATCAGGGCGAAGTCTGTACCTGTCCGTCACGCGCGCTGGTGCAAGAGTCGATCTTTGAGCCGTTTATGGCGGCCGTCATGAAACGTATTAAAACCATCAAACGCGGCGATCCGCTGGATACCGAAACCATGATTGGCGCGCAGGCGTCGCAACAGCAGTTCGACAAAATCCTCTCTTATCTGGAAATCGCGCAGAAAGAGGGCGCACAGGTGCTGCACGGCGGCGGTGTAGAGAAGATTGGTGAAGCGTTTGATAGCGGCTACTACATCCAGCCCACGCTGCTGAAAGGCGATAACAGCATGCGCGTGTTCCAGGAGGAGATCTTTGGACCGGTGGTCGGTGTGCTGACCTTCAAAGATGAAGCGGAAGCGCTCGCCATCGCCAATGACTCGATCTACGGGCTGGGCGCTGGCGTCTGGACCCGCGATATCAACCGCGCCTATCGTATGGGGCGCGCGATTAAAGCGGGTCGTGTCTGGACCAACTGTTATCACCTTTATCCGGCACATGCGGCGTTCGGTGGCTATAAAAAATCCGGTATCGGTCGCGAGACCCATAAAATGATGCTTGATCATTACCAGCAAACCAAAAACTTGCTGGTGAGCTACAGCACGCAACCGCTGGGCTTTTTCTAAGCACTCAGGCAGCGGGTCATGCCGCTGCCTTTTCTCCCACATGCCTCATTCGGACTAATCCTGCCGCCATTCGCATCTACCCTATAAGGGCGTTTTCTTTCTCCCTTAGTCAGGATGGTGAATCATGCGTATTGCGGCAACGTTGTCTGTCTGCCTGTTGTCCATCTCATTTGGTGCATCGGCCATTCCCAGTGCGTTTCCTACGGGCGTGACGTATTACGATCCCGCGCGTGCCTGGAACGGTTATGTGGTGATCCCCGGCAGCGATAACCAAACCCACTTAATTGATATGACCGGGCAGGAAGTGCATCGCTGGGCCTATGAAGGATTCCCAAGCTGGCCAATTCCCACTGATCGCATCAACGGCCAGCGGGGGCATCTGCTGGTACAGCTGGAGCGTCAGAAAGATCTCGATAAGGAAGCCAGCCCCGGCAACGGCATGGTGAATGCCAGCGTGGCGGAAGTGGACTGGAACGGTGCGGTACAGTGGCAATACGGCAGTCAGCAGCAGCCGGTGCATCAACACCATGAAATCCAGCGCCTGGCAGATGGCAACACCCTGGTGCTGGGCGCGGCACTGCGCCAGCTGCCGGGCTACAACTATCGCATTATCGATAATACGCTGGAGGAGGTGTCGCCGCAGGGGGAAAAGCTATGGAGCTGGTCGGTGGCCGATCACCTCAATGAGCTGGGTTTTTCTGACGCGCAACTGGCGATGATCCGTGACAGTCAGGACGCTGACTTTTTGCATATGAACACGGCGGCACCGCTGGGACCAAACCCGTGGTTTGATAAAGGCGATCAGCGCTTTGCCCCTGACAACATCCTGTTTAACTCGCGCAACGGCAACGTGGCCGTGATTGTCGATCGGCAGACGGACAAAGTGGTGTGGCGCATCGGGCCTGATTATCCAGCGCTGAAGCTGGATACACCGCTGCCGCGTCCGCTGGATCAACTGATTGGCGAGCACGATGTGCACATGATCGGACCGGGCTTACCGGGTGCTGGCAATATTCTGATTTTTGATAATCAGGGCAACGCCGGATTCCCGCCCACGCGGCAAGGATTCTTCTCCGCTTCACGCGTCATTGAAGTGAACCCGCAAACCAAACAAATCGTCTGGGAGTACACCGGCGAGAAATCGGGACAAGCGATCTCCACCTTCTACAGTGCCTATATCAGCAACGCGCAGCGCCTGCCGAATGGCAACACCTTGATCAACGAAGGGCAGAGCGGCCGCCTGTTCCAGGTGACACCGCAGGGCGCGATTGTCTGGGAGTACGTCAGCCCGTTTTACGGCAAAGCGATGCCGCGCGATCACTACAGTGGCAACACGGTGTATCGCGCCTACATGGTGGATTACCGCTGGGCACCAGATGGGACGCCGCACAGTGAGAAGGGGGTGACAGCGGATTGCATCCGTTATCCGGCGCTACCAGGTTGTCCGGCACTGACATCCTCACAGTAAGAAATGTGCGTTACTTCTTTAATCAGACTGTCATTTGGCCGTGACAGAGTGCCTGCATCACGAAAGCAGAATATTCCGCTACATTTGAGCCTGGTCTTGTCGATATAAGAGTGTAGGGAAAGTAAAGTCGCGCACCATTTTAAGGAAAAACATGAACACATTGCATAAGTTTCAAAAACAGCACGATGACGTGCTGGATGCCGATGATCAGCACATCATCACGGTGAATCTGCCGGGACGTCAGGCGATCTACGTGATTGGTCAAAACGATGATGATGCCGATATGCTGTTAGACGTACAACTCGGTGCGATGTAAGCATCGCGCAGTGCTCACCCCATAAAAAAATCCGCAGCCATAAGCCGCGGATTTTTAGTTTTAGCACGGCTAAAAGCCTTACTTCACGCAGGCAGAACACTGATTGTGGATCTGCTGGAAGAAGTCGTTGCCTTTGTCATCCACCAGGATAAACGCCGGGAAGTTCTCCACTTCAATCTTCCAGATGGCTTCCATTCCCAGTTCCGCGTACTCCACGCACTCCAGACTCTTAATACTCTGCTGCGCCAGCACCGCTGCCGGGCCGCCGATGCTGCCGAGATAGAAGCCGCCGTGTTTATGGCAGGCATCAGTCACCTGTTTGCTGCGGTTGCCTTTTGCCAGCATCACCATGCTGCCGCCGTGTTCCTGCAGCAGGTCAACGTAGGAGTCCATACGACCGGCAGTAGTTGGGCCAAGTGAACCGGATGCATAACCTTCCGGGGTTTTCGCCGGGCCCGCGTAGTACACCGGATGATCTTTGATGTACTGCGGCAAACCTTCGCCGTTATCAATACGCTCTTTCAGCTTGGCGTGGGCAATATCACGCGCCACGATAATGGTGCCGTTCAGCGACAGGCGGGTTGCCACGGGATAGGATGACAGCTGCGCCAGAATGTCACTCATCGGGCGGTTAAGATCGACATTCACCACTTCGCCTTCGCCCTGCTGACGCAGTTCTTCCGGGATATAGCGGCCTGGGTTATCTTCCAGTTTTTCGATCCAGATGCCTTCGCGGTTGATCTTGGCTTTGATATTACGGTCAGCCGAGCAGGACACACCCATGCCAACGGGGCAAGACGCGCCATGACGCGGCAGACGCACCACGCGAATGTCGTGGGCGAAGTATTTACCGCCGAACTGTGCGCCGAGGCCCAGCTCTTGTGAGGCTTTCAGCAGTTCCTGCTCCAATGCCACGTCACGGAATGCCTGACCGTGTTCGTTACCTTCGGTCGGCAGTGAATCGTAGTAGTGGGTGGAAGCCAGCTTGACGGTTTTCAGCGTGCTTTCTGCTGAGGTACCGCCAATCACAAACGCGATATGGTACGGCGGGCAGGCGGCAGTGCCAAGTGACATCATCTTATCAACCAGATAATTCTTCAGCTTGGCCGGGGTGATCAGCGCTTTGGTTTCCTGATATAGATAGGTTTTGTTGGCAGAACCGCCGCCTTTGGCGATGCACAGGAATTTGTACTCGTCGCCATCCACGCTGTAGAGGTCGATCTGCGCCGGCAGGTTAGTGCCAGTATTGACCTCTTTGTACATATCCAGCGCGGCGTTCTGCGAGTAACGCAGGTTGTCTTCAATAAAGGTGTTATAGACGCCTTGTGACAGCGCGGCTTCGTCGCCACCGCCAGTCCAGACGCGCTGGCCTTTTTTGCCCATGATGATTGCCGTGCCGGTGTCCTGGCAGGTCGGCAACACACCTTTGGCAGCAATTTCCGAGTTACGCAGGAACTGCAGGGCAACGTATTTGTCGTTCTTGCTGGCTTCGTCATCGGCCAGAATCGCGGCAACCTGCGCCTGATGCGAGGCGCGCAGCATGAATGAAGCATCATGGAATGCCTGCTTCGCCAGCAGCGTCAGGGCTTTCGGATCGACTTTCAACACCTCTTCGCCATCGAAGTTGGCTACTGAGACGTAATCGCGGCTCAGCAGATAGTATTCGGTATCATCTTTGGCGAGAGGAAAGGGATTCTGATAATAGAAGGGTTTGTTCGACATGTTGGCTCACTTAGCTTCGTGTCGCCTGTCAGAGTGGCAGGTGACAAATTAGGCGATCTGTTTTTTGATTTTCTCTCGCCAGCCCTCCGTAAGGACTGACTGGCGAGCATCATAACACTTTCACGGTACTGCGCGGCTCCGATTTTAACATCGGAGCAACATCATCAGAACATCATCACCATCCATGGGTAGGCGATAACCATCAGAGCAATCAGGAAGATGGCACCAAAGATGGTACCGAGACGCCAGTAATCTTTGGTTGGCAGGTAGCCGCTACCGTAATAAATCGGGCTTGGGCCGGTGCCGTACGGGGTGATGATACCCATCACACCTAAGGACACACACATCATCAGGCAGAACACTGGCATATTGATACCCGGAATCGAAGCGGCAATGGTCAGCATCGCTGGCAACAGCGCAGTTGTGTGCGCAGTGGTACTGGCGAACAGGTAGTGCAGCAAGTAGAAGGCCACCAGCAACACCACCGCCGAGACTTGTGGGTCATAGCCGTGCAGCAGCTGCGCACCTTCTTTACCCAGCCAGGCGATAAAGCCCACACGTGCCAGACCATCTGCCAGGGCGACCAGCGTGGCGAACCAGGCAAAGGTATTCCATGCCGCTTTGTTGCTGGTGATATCGTTCCAGTTGAGTACACCGGTCCACAGCATCAACACGATAACCAGCAGGGCGGCCATCGCCGGTTCAATCCATGCGGCAGCGAAGATCCACATCATCAGTGCTGAGACCACAAACACCAGCAGCAGGATTTCATTGCGTGACAGCTTGCCAAGCTTCGCCAGTTCAGCGGTCGCCCAACGTGGCACTTCGTCATTAACCTTCACTTCCGGCGGATAGAGCCAGTACGCCAGCAGCGGCATGGTGAGAATCAACAGCACGCCGAGCGGCAGGAAGGCGAGGAACCACATACCCCAGGAGATTTCGAAGCCCACCACGCTTTTTACCAGCGCCAGCGCCAGCAGGTTCGGTGCCAGTGCAGAGAGGAACATTGAACTGGTGATACAGGCGGCGGTGATAGCCACCCACATCAGGTAAGAACCAATCTTACGTGCGCTCGGGTCATTCGGTTTGGAACCGTACAGCGGCGGCAGGTTGGCGATGATCGGGTAGATGGTACCGCCGCTGCGCGCGGTGTTAGAAGGCGTAAACGGTGCCAGTAACAGGTCCGCGAAGGTGATGGCGTAACCGAGCGTCAGGCTGCGACGGCCGAGATACTTCACCAGAATCAGCGCCAGGCGGCGTCCGAACTGGGTTTTATCGTAGCCGGCGGCAAACATAAAGGCACCGAAGATCAGCCAGACGGTGGAGTTGCCGAAGCCACTCACTGCCCATTTGAACGACTGTGCGGCGGTTTTGAACTTGGGATCCGCCAGTTCGGCCGGGCTGAACAGCACCCACTGGCTGAACAGCGCTATCACCACCACGCCAGTCAGGCCGATAACGGCACCGGGCAGCGGCTCAAAGATCAGCCCGACAATCACGCCAACGAAGATAGCAAAGAAGTGCCATGCGTAAGGTTCCAGCCCGGCAGGGGTCGGGACCAACAGCAACAGCACCGCCACAATGATCGGCAGGCACAACATAATCAGGCGATTCTTTTTCCCCGGCGCCGCAGGAGGCACTATGGGGGAGGCACTCTGGGTTGTTTGTGTGTTCATAGTTTTGTCTGCAAGTTAGGAAGAATGCGATTGATTGTCACGAACACACTGTTCTTTTGGTTTCAACATGCGTGCAGCAGATGAGTCGTGACAATTTAAATTTTGTTCTTTGATGAAACTTTGCTTTGCAAATTCGATACGCGAATTATCAATTGAATGCAGCTAAGATGCGATTAATTAAAATATCTCCTTTGATCTAGATCAATAAAAAATATGCACTGTTTTTTAATTTTTATCTTTTGCTTTTTATTTAACTTTCTGTCTGCTGTGGATTAAACGCTACAAACTATCGAAACGCGAAAAATCGAGCAAAATGAGGCGGGTTGGAGGCTTTTATCTTTATGATAGTACTACATTTGTTTTAAATGTAAGGAAAAAGTTGATTTTTGTCAAGTCTTGGTTAAAACTTATCGGAGCGCTAATTCCAGCAATGAGCATCAAATATCATTTCTAAACGTAAAACTTATATAACTAACAATCTGGGTTATGTAACTAAATAAAATGGTATATTTATGCCATGAAATCGGACCACTTAAATAATTATAAAGCCGCGCCGAACCGCCAAAGAATTGAATACACAATTTCTTAATTCTGGAGTTGCTCATTATGAATAAGCTCACCCCAATCCTTAACCCGCTAACGCTGCCAAAAGGTGCGGTGCTGAAAAACCGTCTGGTGATGGCCCCGATGACCACCTGTACCGGCTATTTTGATGGCGGTGTCACCAGCGATTTGGTCGAGTACTACCGCGTACGTGCGGGCAGTATCGGTACGGTGATTGTCGAATGCTGCTTTATTGATAACCGTGGCCCGGCTTTCCCTGGCGCGTTGGGTATCGACAGCGACAACAAAATTGCCGGGCTGGCGAAAATCGCCCATGCGATAAAATCTGAAGGTTCAAAAGCCATTCTGCAGATTTACCACGGTGGCCGCATGGTGGAACCGGCGCTGATTGGCGGTAAAACCCCTGTTGCACCGAGCGCCATTGCCGCACCGCGTGACGGTGCCACCAAACCGCAAGCGCTGACCGCCGAAGAAGTCGATGTGATGATCACCAAGTTTGGTGATGCGGTAAACCGCGCGATCAAAGCCGGTTTTGACGGTGTTGAGATCCACGGCGCGAACACCTATTTGATCCAGCAGTTCTACTCACCTAACTCTAACCAGCGCGACGACAAATGGGGCGGCAGCCGCGATAACCGCGCACGCTTCCCAATGGAAGTGCTGGAGATCACCCATAAAATGGCCGATCGCTTTGCGGCGGCTGACTTCATCATCGGTTATCGCTTCTCACCGGAAGAGCTGGAAGTTCCCGGCATCCGTTGGGATGACACCATGTATCTGCTGGAAAAACTGGCGGCGCGCGGTCTGGATTACGTGCACTTCTCCGTCGGACAGCTGCTGCGTCCATCGATTGTCGATACCAAAGATCCCACGCCCCTGATCACCAAATACCTGGCCGAACGCTCTGCCACGCTGGCGAAAGTGCCGGTGATTGGCGTCGGCGGTGTGGTGAATAAAGAAGATGCCGAGAATGCGCTGGAGCACGGCTTTGATCTGGTGGCGGTCGGTAAAGCCTGCATCGCCTATCCGGACTGGGCCGATCGCATCATCAAAAACGAGCACATGGAACTCTACATCGACAGCACCAAGCGTGAGGCGCTGACGATTCCAGAACCGC
This sequence comes from Pantoea sp. JGM49, assembly GCF_018257655.1. NCBI lineage: Bacteria > Pseudomonadati > Pseudomonadota > Gammaproteobacteria > Enterobacterales > Erwiniaceae > Pantoea > Pantoea sp. JGM49. Next base: position 196,902 of record NZ_JAERJM010000001.1, read on the forward strand.
TGTGGCGCTTCTCGCTGGTGGATGCGATGATCCGTGACGTCAGCGATGGCCATCGTAAATACAAAGCCGGGGTTTACCAGGCGAAAGTGGAAGCCGAAGCGCTGAAGCTGAAAATCAACGTCACCCTCGACACCGACCGTATCACTGATATCTCACTGGTGCCGGATCCCAGCCTGGATGTCGACTTTACCAGTACCTTTGAAAGCCTGCGTGAACGCATTCTGGTGGCGAACAGCCCGCACGTCGATGCCATCACCGGTGCGACCACACAGAGTGAGGCGCTGAAAAAAGCGGTCTCCCGCGCACTGACCACCTCCAGTAAAGAGTATGTGATTGAAGAGGGCGGTAACCCGAACGCACCGGTCAATTATGACGTGGTAGTGGTGGGCACGGGCGGTGCCGGTCTGGCGGCGGCGATTCAGGCGCACGATGACGGCGCACGCGTGGTGATCATCGAGAAGATGCCGACCATTGGCGGTAACACCATCAAAGCCTCGGTGGGCATGAACGCCGCCGAAACCCGCTATCAGAAACTGAAAGGCATCGAAGACAGCAAAGAGCTGTTCTACGAAGAGACGCTGAAGGGCGGTAAATTCAAAAACAACCCGGTGCTGCTGCGCGAGTTTGTTGAGCAGGCGCCGGAAGCGATTGAGTGGCTGGCGGCGAAAAATATCGAGTTGTGCGACATCACCATCACTGGCGGCATGAGCATCGACCGCACGCACCGCCCGGAAGATCGTTCTGCCGTCGGTGGCTTCCTGATCAGCGGTCTGGTGAAAAACGTCAACCAGCGTGAAATCGAAGTGCTGCTGGAGACCTCAGTTTCAGAGATCCTGGTGGAAAACGGTGCCGTTACCGGCGTCAAAGTGGTGGATGAGTACAATGACAGCCGCATTCTTAATGCGAAAAGCGTGATTGTCGCCACCGGCGGTTTCAGTGCTAACCGCGAAATGGTGGTGAAATACCGTCCGGAGTTGGATGGCTTCGTTACCACCAACCACAAAGGTGCCACCGGTAGCGGTATCGCCATGTTGCAAAAAATCGGTGCGGATACCGTGGATATGGGCGAGATCCAGATTCACCCAACGGTTGAGCAGACTACGTCTTATCTGATCTCCGAAGCGATGCGTGGCGGCGGGGCGATTCTGGTCAGCCAGGCGGGTAAGCGTTTCTACAATGAGATGGAAACCCGTGACAAAGTCTCTGCTGAGATCATCGCACTGCCAGAGAAAAGCGCATGGATCGTGTTTGATGAGCAGGTGCGTGCTAATAACAAAGCGGCCGATGAATATATCGCCAAAGGCTTTGTGATTAGCGCACCAACCCCGCACGAGCTGGCGGTCAAACTCAACATGGATCAGGAAGCGCTGCAAACCACACTCGGCCGTTATAACGAGTTCGTGGCGAAGCAGGATGATGAAGACTTCGGTCGTAAGACGGCGCTGCGTCACCCGCTGAATAAAGGTCCGTACTTCGCCATCCGTATCGCCCCAGGGGTGCACCACACTATGGGCGGCGTCACCATCAACACCGATACTGCGGTGCTGGATGCGCAGAAACAGGTAATTCCCGGAGCCTGGGCTGCTGGTGAAGTGGTCGGCGGTATCCACGGTGCGAACCGTATCGGCGGTAATGCAGTAGCGGATATCATCATCTTCGGTATCAAGGCCGGTCACAATGCGGCTAAACTGGCGTTAGGAAATTAATTAACGTTAATTACCCAAAATATTGCGTACCAGAGTAAAGCGTTAAGGGTGAATCCCAATGACTGGCAGCGGTCGGTCATTGGGTTATCGACACAACCTACTGGCGCGCAGTATGGCGGGTAAACGAGGCTCTATGACCGAAGGCGTCTACTCCTACTCTGCTGTTCTGATGGGTTCGCCCATTCTGCTCAAACTCTTCGACGATAACCCCACCTTAGCCCGTCAGGTCTTTCAACTTATCAAGCAGCAGGAAAACCTGTTCACCGTCAATCGTGCCGAATCCGAAGTGATGTCGATCAACCAGGCAGCGGGACGCCATGCAGTGCGCGTCAGTGAGGCGGTGTTCCGACTGATCAGCGTGGCACACGCCGTCAGTGTGTCACCCGGCAGCGCATTCAACTTCACCATCGGTCCGGTGGTCAAACGCTGGAAGATTGGTTTTCAGGGGCGTGCCGTGCCTCCCGCCAATGAGATTGCCGCACTGTTGCCGCTCACCGATCCACATCAGGTGATCCTCAACGAAGAAGAGCGTTCGGTGTTCCTGCAACAGCCGGGCATGGAGATCGATCTCGGGGCCATCGCCAAAGGGTATATCGCGGATGTGGTGCAGGCGTTTTTACGCCAACAGGGCGTGCCGCAGGCGCTGATCAATCTTGGCGGCAATGTGCAGACGCTCGGCGCGCCACCGCACGAGCCACAAGGCTGGAGCATTGGCCTGAAAAAGCCGTTTGGGCGTGAGGATGAACTGCTGGGCGTGCTGCAAGTGCAGGGCAAATCGGTGGTGACATCGGGAATTTACGAGCGCTATTTCGAATTGGACGGCAAGTGCTGGCACCATATCTTCGATCCCCACACCGGCTATCCGCTGGACAACGAGTTACTGAGCGTGACGGTGATTTCCGACCGCTCACTGGATGGCGACATCTACACCACACTGCTGTACGGCATGGGCGTGGAGCAGGGGCTGGCTTATCTGGCCGACCAGCCCGATCTGGATGCGGTGTTTGTGACGCGCGATCGGCAAATCATCTGCTCTTCACCGCGCCACTTTCAGTTCCAGCAGCGCGATGTCGACTGGCAGCTGCGTTACTGACAGTATTGCTGCAACAGCGAATGGTATTCCGGCTGTAAACGATAGCGATACACCGGACGGCCGGTGGCGCCGTAATGAATGCTGGTGAACAGAATATTAATCTGCGCCAGCCAGATCAGATATTTACGGCACGACACGCGCGAAATATTCACTTCCGCCGCCAGCTCATCGGTGGAGAACTCATGGCCGGGATGGGCATCAATCCACTGACACAAGGTGCGCAGCGTCTGCGGCGTTAAACCCTTCGGCAGGCGCTTGTTGTCATGCTGCGTGGCCGGGTTACCATGGATCAACAGATCGACATCAGACTGCTGATAGTAGTGCTGATTATCCATCAACGACTTCTTCTGCCGCCAGCTGGTGAGCGCCTCTTCAAAACGCGGGAACTGGAACGGCTTGATCAGATAATCCACCACGCCGTAGTGCAGCGAAGTTTTGATGTTTTCGGCATCGGCAGCGGATGAAATGATGATCACTTCCACCGAACTCTGGGCTTTGCGCAGTTCCGGCAACAGATCGAGGCCATTTTCTTGCTGCATGTAGATATCCAGCAGCACCAAATCAATCGGGGTGTCGCTGTTGAACAGAATCTCTTTGGCCTGCTTCAGGGTCGAAGCGGTTCCACAGCAGTGGAAGCCCTGAACCTGACCGATAAAAGAACGGTTCAGCTCAGCGACCATGGCGTCATCATCGACCACTAACACATTGATCATGCGGATTGGTTTCCTCCATCCCAGGGAAGTTGTACTAAAAATTGGGTAAATACGCCGGGTTCTGACTCAACGGTCACGCCGCCACCGAGGTTTTCCGTTTGCTGTTTCAGCAGGAACAGGCCCACACCACGGTTCTCTCCTTTGGTGGAGAACCCTTTATCAAAAATTGTCGCCAGATTGGCCGGCTCAATGCCGGGACCATCGTCACTCACTTCGCACGCCAGCCAGCCGTTCTGATAGTGCAGCATCACGTGGATCTCGCCTTCGGTCTGCTCGCTGAGCGCATCGATGGCGTTCTCCACCAGATTACCGACCACGGTGATCAGGGCCGCCATCTGGTCTTCGTTACCGCTGTCGGGCACATAGCTGGCATCGCTGATGGTCAGGCGATGACCGCAATCCGAAGCGCGATTGATCTTGCTCAGCAGGAAACCGGCAATCACCGGTGACTTGATGCGATCAAGCAAATAGCCAATCTCAGTCTGGTAATTATTGGCGGTTTTCAAAATATACGCTTCCACCTGCGCATAGTTTTTCATGTGCAGCAGGCCGAGGATCACGTGCAGCTTGTTCATGAACTCGTGCGAGCGCTCCCGCAACGCATCGACGTAGTTTACCATGCCCGTCAGACGCTGCATCAGTCGGCTGATTTCGGTCTTGTCCCTGAAAGTACAGACCGCGCCAATAATGCGTCCCTGGCTGCGTACCGGCACCGTATTGCACAACAACAAGCGACCATTCACATTCAGCTCTTCATCACGACGCGCACGGCCGCTGTGCAGCACATCTCGCAGGTGTTGGTTGATCACCGAGGCATCATCAATGCCCTCGTTATCAATCATACCGCTGGACGACGGCTCATTAAGCAGGGTGCGCGCGGCCTGATTCACCAGCGTCACCTGCGCCTGATCGTCCATCGCCACCACGCCCTCTTTGACCGAGTTGAGAATTGCCTGACGCTGCTCAAACAGAGTGGAAATCTCGTAGGGTTCGAGGCCGAATAAGATGCGTTTCAGCACGCGCACCAGCACCAGGGTGCCAATCGCGCCTGCCAGCGTACCAATCAGAATGGTCCAGATAATGCTCCAGCGGCTTTCGTTGATCTGATCGGTCACGGCATCAAGGGAAATACCGATCGCCACTACGCCGATCTGCCGATCCTCCGCGTTATACACCGGGGTAAACACGCGCAGCGCTTTTGCCAGAGAACCTTTGTTCACCGAGACGTTTTCATGGCCGCGCAGGGCGGGCCCAATGTCTTCGCCGATAAAGTGCTTGCCGACCAGTTCCGGATTGCGATGAGAATAGCGGATACCGTCCATATTGGTGACGGTAATAAACAGCAGATTGTTGCTCTCTTCCACGGCTTTCGCGATGGGTTGAATATTGGCATTGGCCACCGGTTGCGTCAGCGCCTGCTGAATCTCCGGCGATCTTGCCAGCGTGCGGGCCACCGCCATGGCTTTATCTTCTAACTGGGCACGGGTTGAAGCACCAATCTGGAAGAAATAGAACATGTGCACACTCAGCAGCACCAGCACGATCACCGCGCTGAGCATCAGCGTCACCAGCGTGTTGAGTTTCATGGGCCGCTTGCGCGCGGGGATTGCGGGTTGAGGCGTGGTCATCATCGCTCCCTGAAGAGAAGAGGGCGCTATTATGACGCTTTAATGCAAAAAGGTCGTCATAAATGACGACCTTTGATGGTGATAAGCAGACTGGATGCGGCGTGCAGAGGCCGCATCTTAGGGGGCTGGATTAGCCCTGCTTCACGCGGTTGGCAAAGCTCTTACGCAGCTTCTGCAGTTTCGGTGGAATCACCGCCATGCAGTAGCCGTTAAGCTGGCCGGCGCCATCCCAGTAATCCTGATGATAATCTTCTGCCGGATACCACTCTTTCAGCGGCTCGATGGTGGTCACCACCGGCACGTTGAGATCGGCTTGCGCACGCGCAATGGCGGCAATCGCTTCGGCTTCCTGGTCTGGATTCGCCGGGAAGATCGCTGAACGATACTGGGTACCGACGTCGTTGCCCTGACGGTTCAGCTGCGTTGGATCGTGCGTCGCAAAGCTGATATCCAGCAGGTCGCCATATTTCACCTGCTCGGGATCGAAACCGACGCGGATCGCTTCGGCGTGGCCGGTGGCACCGCTGCACACCTGCTCATAGGTTGGGTTCGGGCGCTCCCCGCCGGTATACCCACTTTCGACTGACTCCACGCCAATCACATCTTTGAACACTGCTTCGGTACACCAGAAACAGCCACCGGCGATCACCGCATATTCGGTTGCCATTGTTATTACTCCTGTCAGGTCGAAAGCGTTACTGTGAGGGCGCTCGAAAGCGAATTCAAGCCGCTTAAATTAACATTTCTGGCTTAAAATCATGGTGCTTGTCGAGCACGCTATTGCTCATTACGGTAAAACGTCCTTCGCCAGTGTAGTGCAGCGTCGGCGGAAATTCCGGTTTATCGGCGACATGCGCTTTGACGATTTCGAAAATAAAGAAGCCGTAGTTATTCACCATCGAATCGTCATACAGCTGACACTCAAAGCTGGCGAAGCACTCATCGATCAGCGGCGCATTCACCACTTTTGCCGGTTCTGGCGTGAGGTGAAAGGCATCGAACTTATCGAGGCGATCGCCATGGCAGTTACCAATCGCCACCACGCTATCCACCAAATCCGCCGAGGGGATGTTAATTACGCACTGTCCGCTTTGCCGAATCAGCTCATGACTGTAGTTGCCGTTGGCGATCATGCAGCCCACCAATGACGGCGAGAACTCCAGAATGGTGTGCCAGCCGAGCGTCATGATGTCGTGGTGATCTTCAAATTGCGAACTCAGCAACACCACCGGACCGGGTTCCAGATACTTCCGCGCCTTGCTGACCGGAAAGTCGATTTTATGCAGGCGTTGACTCATCATGCGTCTCCTTATTTTTTGCAGAGATAGCGTAAGTGTAGATGCCAGGCTTTACTGGACCGGCATTTAACGGCATGGTAGAGCGTCATTTTATCTGGAGCTGGCTAATGGAATCTGCGTCTGTGTCCACATCTCGTCCTGTTTTGCATCTGCTGTGCGGCAAAATCGCTGCCGGAAAATCCACGCTGGCGCACCAACTGGCCCAACAAACTGGCGCGGTGATTATCAGCGAAGACGCCTGGCTGGCACATTTGTTCGCCGAAGAGATGCAGGATGTTGCGGACTACGTGCGTTGTGCGGGCAAGCTACGTAATGCGATGACGCCACACCTAATCGCACTGTTACAGCGAGGTGTGTCAGTGGTGCTGGATTTCCCGGCGAACACCGTCGGCCAACGTCAGTGGATGAAGGCGGTGATCCAGAGTGCACAGGCGGAACATCAGCTGCACTTTATCGATGTGCCCGATGCGGTGTGTAAAAGCCGTTTGCATGCGCGCAACGCAGAAGGTGAGCATGACTTTGCGGCCACCGATACGCAGTTCGAGGTGATCAGCAGCTACTTCGTCGCACCGCATGCGGATGAAGGGTTTAATGTGGTAGTGCACGGTTAAGAATGACGATGACTGGATTGATATTTGTTCCAGTCATCTAATATTGGCCCCTCAAAGCTTCCGGCTATTTATTGAGATGATTGATGATTCTTCTGAGGGTGTTGTAGGGACCTTCAAGCGTGATGTCATTGCCATCGTTACTTATATAAATGCGCTGGGATTTAAATCTTCTGTATTTCGCTATCTGCAGCTCATAATAACCTTGCTCAGTTTGCTGGTAATGGTATTTCTCCAGAACTGAATCCAGGTCGCTTTGGCGAATGGGGGTCTTAAATTTAAGCCACGCAATATTAGTAAGCCAAAAGCTTGCTGCAAGCCCGCATAGCATACCGGTAAAGCCGCCGGTGATATTAACATGAGTTAATTGGGGTAATAGCCATTTGATCACGGCTGAAAAGAATAGGCCGATGAGAATGAAAAACGCGATTCTGAAACTGTCCTTTTGCCATTGCTTTATCAGGCTAAGGCGATGAAGCGAATAGTGAAATTTCAATTTTGACTCCGTTCAAAATGTTAATTCGTTCATGATTATAGCGTTATCTGTTCGTGGCTGGCGAATTGTTATCCCGTGTTTTCCAATATCTGTTTTGCCTGCGTATATTCCCAGGACGTTATTTCAATCTTGTTGCCACTGAGATCGCTGAAGTAAAGGGACATTGAGATATCGTGGTCACTGACGGTATAGGTGATTTTTTTGGAGTTGAGGATAGGTATGAGTTCGAGAAACGTTGACGCGTTTACGGCGAAAGCCATGGTGTGGCCTGGGTGATGTGAGTTTCTCAGGAAGAGGGAAAGTGATGCGCCATTATTCCTGATGACCAGCGGCCCTCCTTGTTCAAACCAGAAATAAAGGAAGCTATCGCGGGTGAAGCCAAGGGTTTCCTGATACCAGCGTTCTGCTTTATCGATATCGTCAACGTAGACGTGGATATGGTCGATTTTGGTTATGTTCATATGGCTCGATCCTTATTTGTGCTTTGGAGATGTTTGCTGAAGAATATGCGAGATACAACCGACTGAGCACAGCACAACACGGGATTTACCATAATGTTTTGGGGCGTATTTTGTTGGTAAGCTGGCGGCTGGCGGCTGGCGGCTGGCGGCTGGCGGCTGGCGGCTGGCGGGTAAGGTCCGCTGTGAGCGAAAAGGAGACGTAAAAGCCCCCTACCTAAGTTATGGATACGTCACCGGGATGGGTACTGGCTTTTAAGTTTTCAGGGCTTTTAGCAAGCCCCTAGATTGTGAATTAAAACTAACTGTTGAAATGTTAAATGCAAGTCAGATCATTCATCATCAGTTATTGGAATCAAAGTGAGTTGCATATAGCGCACTGCTTCTCGTTGTAAATCATCCCAAGAATTAGTTGAATGATGTTTTATATCAGCAAGAGCATTCTGACAGCCCTGTGTATTACAGTTATCCTTTTTACTCTCATTGAAAACTTTTTTTTCGTCATGAAAATAAACCACTTCATCTGCTGACATACTTTTTTCATTGTCAGTGGATAGATAATAAATTGAACCAGAGTATTTAACTAATTTTTCATTATAGAGATACCAGCTTTCAGTTCGTATCGGTAGTCGCTTTCCTTCGGGATACGCCGCATCAAAACGGATACGCATCCTAAATAACTTAAAAGGTCCAAATGCCTGTAAGGCAGCATAAACCCCTTCATCATTTCGTTGATACCATCGAGCCATCTCTTTATTGACAGGATGGAGCGCCCCCGATTTTTGGGTAATACCTTTAGTTGTAGAGTAGTCTATATTAGCTTGAGCCGCCGCTATTCTCGCAGGTGGTAAATGTCCAGTAAGAACCGTCGATTTCTCATTGGTATTTATATTAACTAGTGGGCAACGCTGATGCATAATATTGGTTAGACGCATATTTGTTAAATTTGTACCAACAAGTGTTACAACCGGAATGGTGGTATCAGGATAGCCATAGGGGGTAGTGACAAAGAGACACCCTTGATGTTCGTTAACAGGACTTTGTGTTCTTCTTTTATCCTGGCTGACAAGATACCTAAATGATGATGAGCCTCTGAATTCACGGGAAAACTTCAGGTCTTTTTCAGGCAAATTCTTTATTGTCGCAAGATATCCGGGTTGTTGGTATAGTGATGGATATAGTTGTACGTATAATTCAGCAAGCACATAGTCACCATCCAGCGATACCGGCATATCAACCCCTAAAATAGATCGGTTATCAGCTTCTGGTAAAAGTGTATAACTGCGAGTTTCATCTTTTGATGTATATTTGTATCCCGGATCAAGGAACGTAGTGACCCCGCTCATTGTTGAAAACCAATGAAACTTGCGAGTAGTATGTCTGTATGTTGCCGTAACAGTAGCCCCCTTTGTCAGACTTTCCAGTACAGACCTGTTTTCTTCATCAGAAAGCACAGGTGAATAAAGATCACTAACCCCAAAAATGAAATGTATCGTTTTATTTTCAACTGCAAGGCAACTTGATGCTGGCAATATAAAAAAAATCAATATTGCTGATATTATCTTCTTCATTCTATTATCCCTTTACGCGCTTCATGTCCTACTAAAACCTTATCACAAACAGATGAAACTGCAACACTCGAGGATAACTCCCGATTAATACGCTAGCAAAAAGCAGAGTCAGTTCACATAATGAAATATGCATCTATCGATGCAAATTATTTAGCCTTTCATTTAAAATGTCACGCTATTTTCCATTTCCGCCACGGCACAGAGTGTGCTGTGCGCAGGCCAGCATCCGCGTTGAGCGGACGTTAATTCGGCTTGATTACAAGGGGGCCTCAAGAGAGGTTGATTATCCATAGCATGGGGTGATAAGAACGGGATAACTGAACAAAGTTATCTTTCGATGCGGCTGCAAGCGCGGGGTGATTCAAATGGTTTAACAAGAGGCCGTGGCAAAAATTATCTGTCTCAGAAATTCCAGAGCGTGTTACAGTTAGAATTAAAAACCATAAGCAGATCTATGCTTAATATAGCCTAAATAAGCATGTGAACTTTCCCTATATTTGCATTTCTCTATGCCGGTGAATAAAGAAATAACTATGATTAGTATAACGATTACATAGAAGATAAAAAATCACCTATACCATCCAGTCTACACTAGATAACATTTTCGCATCCTTTCATTGTGATTAGCGCCTACTCTTGTGATTGAGACATCCTAATTGAGGAAAAAGTGCTGCGTAGCAGTTATATCACCTGATTACCTAGCCCTGTGCAGGGAGTTTTGCGAAAAATAACGACAAAAACGTGTGATCATGGCACAGAGCAGGCTTGTTCGTTCGAATGGTCCGCTGCGAGCGAGGAGATGAGCATTCGCATCCATACTAATATTAGCTCTAAGCAGTAGGAATTGAACTTAGCGATTCATTGTGATCCTGTTCTTCACAAAATAATTATTTAGGTCTTTCTGCTGATAATGCAGGTTTCAGATATTCACGCCTCACCCGAAAATGATCATCTACTTCCGTTTGACCAAGTATTAAATTAGCTTATGCATCTGAAACCGGATGTACTGGTGCTTACAGGTGATCTAACCGATGGGCATTGGCAGGAAGCTTATAAACAGATAGCTGACTGCCTAAATCAGCAAAGTTACCCTTCATTGATACTGCCGTGTAATTCAGACGACCGAGGTTTGCGGGCATACCAGCCTACATTTGTGGCTCCGTCTGCGCGGCTAATCCTATCTGGTTTGGAACAGTAAATGTCCCCTATGCGAATGCCCCGCCAGCATTGATGATAGACAGCTATGTCGATAACTCTATTACTAGTGACTACGTTTGGGTTTAACTAGCATTCAGAAAACGTATAGACCTCATAGAGATCGACCTGATCGCCAGTGATTAACGCATAATGTTGCGAGGGAACAATATCCGCTGTTGGCACACAGCGGACCATCTGACTGAGCTGAATGTCTGCTGAGAGCGAGGAACGGACGTCAGGCGTAGCTATCACAACTGATGTTCAATAACTAGATTCGTACTGAGTAAATCAAAGCGGAGAATGTCTCTATCGCTCTGTCCGAGCAATTTTTTGCCTGCAAATATATCTGATCATTGATGCTGGCTGATCTAGTACTGTTTGATGCATACTCACAACATAAATATCAGGCTTTCGCTTTACATTTCAACAAATGGCAATATTCATAAATAAATGGAGGTGTTCATGGGCTGGGAACTTCATATCGTAAGAACAGAAAATTGGTTTGATAGTTCAAATGATCCAATTACGAGTGAAGAATGGCTTCAGCTCGTTTATAATGATGAAGAATTATCAATTGATAATAAGAATGGTGATTTCTTTGCTACATGGAATGTCCATCAACCACATAATGAACCTTGGCTCGAATGGTATGATGGACGAATTTACACCAAGCAACCCTGTGAGACCCTGTATTGTAAGATGTTGCAGATCGCGGTCAAGTTAGATGCCGTCGTTGTCGATGATGATGATCGCAAATATTTATTACCGAGTGATTTGATGAATCCATCTTGGGCTAATTCATCGGCTGACACTGAAAAGAAAAGTTCTTTATGGCGTAAGGTGATTTCAAGGTTATTTCCATAATAATTAAAGCTTAGCGGCGTAAATAAATACGTAAAGGTTCGATTGCTTGATCTTTTTTTCTATTGGAATTTTCTGGTGCTTGTAGATTTAGAAACTGTATTTTTCAGTTGGCCTGCGAACCATAATTAACATATCTCAATGTCAGCTCCTGGCACGTAGCGGAAATGCCTGTAGGACTGTGGGGTCCGAAGTGAGCGCTCGGCGGAAGCTGGTAACGGTTCTAACCACTGATGATGGCATTACTAAAATCGCGGTGCATTAATCCGCGGGGAGCAAGTCATGATAGCTGGAGAGACTTTTTTTATATCGACCTCGTGATTCACTATTCGAGATATAATTCATGAAAATACATCTTTGGTTCTATTCTCTTATTCGTGCATGTGGAGCGCTGTGTGTCATTTCACTGTGCTGCCAATGTAGAGCGCACGATCTTTTGGGCTTGATGCTATATGCCCCGTCAAATTCGGCATCTGACTGAATTATATAGGCCGTGATATCGAATCGCTTCAGACCGTGCTGCGCGCGTAAATTTATCAAGTCACTCCAAGTTATAACGCCATGCTCTTTCAGTTCGTTATCCAGCAACGCCACAATGGAAACGGGGATTTGGTAATCCTCGACCTGACGAAGCGTATGCCGAAGACTCATCACTAACCAACCCCATCCACGGGCGTGCGCCCATGTTCGTCCTGCATTTGATTTGACCCGGTTGATGCTTAGCGCCATTCTGTCTGTCGGTTTTATCTCTATAAGCAAGCCACGGCCGTCTACCGTAGCGATGAACAGATCTGGGTAATAATATCGATTTCTCCCCCCGAAGGTATAGGGGATGACGGCTGGCTGTTCCTGATAATAGGCTATCTGTTCACTACGTTCCAGCAGTGTCAATATTTCAAGCTCAAGCCCGGATTCGTATTGCACCATACGGTCGAGTTTCTCAGAGTAGAAATTACCGGCAATATCCGAATCGTTGACCAGACGCTGGTTTGTAAGCTGCTCAGTGGGTGGGGGCGGTGTGATGGCCTCTGGCCATTCACTGTCATTCAACCAACCGGTGATGACAGATTCGGTTCTTTCCATTACTGCTCGATTGCGGTTCTGCTTACGCAATTGCGCCTTGTGTGACCGCTCTATAGCGGGCAACAATGCGGTCACTTCAGTTACTTTCTGAACGGTGAAACCGGCAGTGCGAAGAATGAACTTCGCTGCCAGTCTAAGCGGAATGACGAAATCAAAACGAACTGTATTGAACAACCACAATGCCAATTCATCGGTGGAGGTAGAAGCTGGCTCCAGCAGTTTTTTCAGTGCTGAGCCATATGTGCCCTCATAGCGTGCGCGTGCTGCTAAACGTTTAAATCCTCGTTCCTGAATTTGACGCACTCTCTCCCTGGATACGCCCCATTCCTCTCCAATTTCAGCCAATGTGTGGGGCTGATCGTCTACACCGAGGCGCATTTCAAGCGCGTTCCGATCACGCTCTTTGGGCAAATTTGCCACTGCAGCACTGACGAGCATCAGTACATCGGCGTCAGTGGCGTTATCTGCCGGGAACTCTGTGTATACGTTAAGCTCATGGCTTTTATCCGGCGCTTGTAGGTTGCCAGCGCCACTTGTTGATTGCTGACCATCAGGTGTTGGTTGTAATGTTAAGTTTCGGGCAGAAACGACACCCTTGCGGATAACAGGTGCCGGACAAATTGCTTGAACCAGCGAATGGAGATCGACATCTCCCTTCTCGCGCATATAGATGGCTAGCACTTCCACCGCATGAATATGGCTTGCCGGTTTGTCTGCCGATGGGATCAAACGCATTGCTGCTGCAGTTATGCTGCCGGAGGTGCGCTGGTGGAGCTTTGCAAGTTGAGTCGTAGTGTGTCCGCATTTGATCCCATTGACCAGTTCAAGAAACTCTCGGTACTCCCAGGGTGCGCCATGCCGGGCCGGCAAGCGTTTGGACTCTTCAGACTCAGATGCAGCTTTAAGCTCGGTCATTATCGTTTACTACCTGCTCATGCGGGAAAAATATTCCACTTTGATGCTTGGTATTTGCCATTGCAACTTTTGTGTTTGGCATAACTGGCACGAATAATATCACTTCAGATTGCAGTTAATTACGTTAGGTATGTATGAAAGGGGTCAAGGTATCATTCAATCTGTACGTTTTGATATAGAAGCCAGACCTTGACTACCTCTAACCTAGCATCAAAGTTGTAGGCTTGTCAGTATTATCGGGAAAACCCACACTGGCAAAAGGACTGCCATGGCCATGCTGCTTTTTAATCAACTGGCCTACATATTTAACACGAATTGCCTGTTCAGCGATGCGTCCGACAAACTCTGATCGCTTACTTTCTGGATCGCTGTTTACTGTGCGGATGAAAGTGCGTGTGCTACTTCCGTTGTTGGCACGGAGCGGACATCTACAACAGCCAAGATCCACTGTGAGCGAACAGCAGACTTTAGTGAATCTACTCAATAGATTTCATCATTCCTTATAGACACCTCAGTAATGTACCAGCCCGCCGTCTACAGCATACTGGCTGCCAGTAACATAGGATGCTTCATCGGACAGGAGGAAGAGTGCAACCGCAGCGGCTTCTTCTGCTGTGCCTGCGCGACCTAAAGGAACCTGGCTTACCACGAAATCTTCAAATTGCTGACGCGACTCCTCTGGCATAAAGTGCCTGAAATTAGTTTCAATTGGGCCTGGCACTAAAGTGTTGGCGCGAATGCCACGTTCCGCCAGCGCAGATGCCCAGCTTTTGACCATGGCGATAACGGCACCTTTCGTCGCTGCATACAGGCTTGTCATAGCCGCACCTTCGTAAGTTGAAGAGGACGAAGTAACCAGAACGGATGCACCTAAATTAAGTGATTTTGATAGGGCGGCAAGCTGTAGCATCGGGCCGCGCACATTTGCGTTCATCATACGATTAAAAGAATCCGCCGTTACAGATTCCGGAGAACTGACCTCCGCGAAGCCAGCATTGAGCCATAATCCATCAAGTGAACCCCAATCGCTAATAGCTTCCTTTAGCGTATTGATGTCAACTTCGCTTGCAGAGTCACTTTTCAAAATAAGCGATGTTTTAGGCAGCAGAGTACGGGCGCGTTCCAGTCTTTCTTCACTGAGCCCTGTAATAGCTACATTACCACCCTCAGCGATAATGCGCAGCGCGCCTGCCAGTCCCATGCCACTTGTACCACCAGTGATCAGTATACGTTTACCCTGAAACCTGCCCATGCTTAGTCCTTTTTTTGGCGGAGGAATGAGCATTTACCTTACGTAAACAGAACACTGTTCGTCATCCATTTCATTACGCAACTAAGGCATTGCTGATTGAACTACAGCTTCTGGTACGGAATGGACCAACTGGCGAGATGTCAGGTCGGCTTTCAGCGTGAAGCAGATCTTGTCTTTCCGGCGCGAACAGCGTCGAAATTTGCAGGCGCCTAATATGACCTCACTAAATAAGGTGACAGAAAATCCTCCACTTCGTGTTTGTCGATACCTGGCGTATAGCTGATACCTGCATTCTTTAAAATATTGAGTGCTTACCGTCTGTTTCCTTGATGTGGGGCTTCTGTCGCAACAATATCAATGGCCGAGGATGTGCTTAGCCTTCATAAACACTGTTACCAGTTGAAGTATGCCCAGCGTTCCGCTTCACCGGGAGTCATCCCGACCACGATTTTTAGGGCGTTGAGTAACAGATCGATTTGCACGGGATCAGAGGCCTTCTGCACTTCAGTGATCAATTGCAAAATCACGGCACCGTTGGTGACTCTCACGCCACGTTGGGTGATTTCACCTGCGGCCGCTTCAATCACAACGGTTTCAGCAGTGGCTTTGTCGCGAAGCGCATCTAAGTGAAGGAAAGACTTCGCGCTATTGGTTGACTGTTGTGCGCTCTGATACATGATTTTATCCTTTATGTCCGCTACTCAAACGTCATTATGGTCAGGCTGTAACGTATAACAATCGCAATCAATGGGTAGAGTGCGGGTTCTGTACAGGGTGTAATTTCGACTCATGTCGAAACCACATGTGAAATAAATTTAGCGCATTTTGTCAAAATTGGGAGGGCGGTTATCACCAAAAACCGTTCTGGCATCGTCGATAAATCTTACCAGAACAATTTATGCTCAAAGGCATCTTCGATGTTTGCGGTTTGTTATGCGGGGATGTTTTACGTGGAGTGTATTATCAGCTTATGCCTGATAACTCAGTTGCTTCGCCAGTGGTGTAGCGAAAGACTGATTCTGGCAACTCATTTTGAGAGTGTCGTCCCTGACAGTGTCTCCGGCCGGTATACGCTTACGCGTAACCGATGAGGTCATCCGCTTCGTCGTCTTCCGGCCGGAACCGGATTACGTCCTTTGGCTTCAGTTCATTAATCGTTAATTCAGTTCATTATTCAGGCTAACTAAGGTTTGCAAATAAGGTATTTGCTCCTCGGCGACTGAAGATGACTCAAAGCTCATTAACCAGTTTCTGGCTTTAGCGATTTGAGTCAAGCGGTCAATATTATTCTCTGATTTAGACATCAAACCAAGCTGTGAAAAAAGGTTTGCAACACTGATTTCCTTTCGACATAAAGCAAGGCTTAATGCGGCTTCACCAATGATAATATGGCTTTTTCATGATCTTGAAATAACAATGAAAATCCTCCATCAGATCGAATTAATGAAAACCTCAATTTAAACTTAGAAGCTATTTTCAATATTGCATTACGACTCGTCTTAATAATGTCATGGTGTGGATTTTCATGATCAATAAAAGCGAAGGCTTTAAATATTCAATCTGGTGTTTCCATCATGCGGAACGGGGTTTGTTCATTTTTAATACAGCGTGAGGCACGGGCTTTAATGATTTTATAAAAAATGGATTATTTATGTGGGAAAAGTGCCTGTTCATCAAAAGGTTAACACACCCTTTCACAGGCTATTCGAATCATTTTTGTTCGCTTCCGCTAGAGAATCATTTAGCTATCCAACGACATCGGCTTCTCCCCACCCGGCGGCAAACCAAACAACCCCCGCACCCAATTTAGAAACGCGCCATAAGGCCTTCCCAAACACAGCATCATCAACGCAGCACCGAGCGTACCGCGCACTAATCCACTACCCGATGCACCGCTAAAAGCAATGATTGCTGCATAGATCGGCACCTGAAAACTCACCAGCGCGACACTGTCCCACAGCAGTTTCGAAACCCGGCCCGATCCCGCACGCTGCATTACCCAATCGCGCCACAAGCCGTAAGGGCGGGCAACTGGCACCATCAAAACGGCACCACTCAAACGGGCATGCAGCACCTGATCCCACGCCATGCCGGCGATCCATCGTTCATTAATCATGCCCGTCGTGGTGAAAAATAAAATCAGTGCAGTGGTATCCGCCATAAAGGCCGTTCGGCGCATGCGCTGGTCTTGAGGTTGAGGCAAAGTGCATTTCCTATATGAAGTCGTGAGAAAAACAGTCGTTCAACTTTGTAGCGAACCCTCCTTTCACCCTAGCCCAAAACCACCGCAGCACATCCATCTCACCGTTAAAACCCGCCAAAACTAAATCTCCTTTCCTGCCAACTGCTTTGCACCATCCCGAAGGATCCCGCTTGATCAAACTGCCCGACATAGTAATACTGTTTTTATATACAGTATATTCTTGAAGGCCATCATTATGGTGTTTTATCAACCGGCGGAACTCCGCGCCATCCTCAGTTTGCCCTTGTTTATCAGTCGTGTGCCGTGCGGCTTTCCGTCACCGGCGCAGGATTACGTTGAGCAGCGTATTGACCTCAATGATCTCTGCGTCACGCATCCCAGCGCCACTTACTTCATCAAAGTCAGCGGTGACTCGATGATTGAGGGCGGAATCAGTGATGGCGATATGCTGATCGTCGATAGTGCTGTAGAACCCGAGCAGGGTGATGTGGTGGTGGCTGCTATCGCGGGGGAATTCACGGTGAAGCAGCTGATGCTGAAGCCTTGCTTGCACCTCAAACCGATGAATGCGGCGCACGCCATCATTCCCATTCCCGACCCGGATCAGTTTGAGATTTTCGGTGTCGTTAAACATGTCATCAAGACGCTGAGACGGTAATGTTTGCGCTGGTGGATGTGAACTCATTCTATGCCTCGTGTGAGACGGTATTCAGGCCGGATCTCAAAGGCAAGCCGGTGATTGTGTTAAGCAACAACGATGGCTGCGTCATCGCACGTTCGGCCGAGGCCAAGAAGCTGGATATCGGCATGGGCGGCCCCTATTTCAAAATCAAAGATGTGTTGCGTCGCCATAACGTGCATGTGTTCAGCTCTAACTATGCGCTCTACGCCGATATGAGTCTGCGCGTGATGACGATACTGGAAGAGATGGCGCCCGCCGTTGAGATCTACTCCATCGATGAAGCGTTTATGAACCTGACGGGCGTGCGGAATTGCCGCGTGCTGGAAGAGTTCGGACGGGAAATCCAGCAGCGGGTGAAACGCGAAACGCATCTGGCGGTAGGGGTGGGGATCGCGCCCACCAAAACCCTTGCCAAGCTGGCTAACCATGCCGCTAAGAAATGGAGTAAAACCGGCGGCGTGCTGGATCTCTCCAACCTTGAGCGGCAAAAGAAGTTAATGGCGTTAGTCGATGTGGCGGATGTGTGGGGCGTAGGGCGTCGTATCAGCAAGAAGCTGAATGCCATGGGCATCACCACCGCGCTGGATTTATCGGAGCAGAGCACCTGGGTGATCCGTAAGCACTTCAATGTGGTACTGGAGCGCACCGTGCGCGAGCTGCGCGGTGAGCCCTGTCTCGAACTGGAAGAGTTTGCGCCCGTGAAGCAGCAGATTGTCTGCTCACGCTCGTTTGCGGGACGTATCACGGAGTACGCCGATATGCGTGAAGCGGTGTGCAACTATGCCGTGCGCGCCGCCGAAAAGTTGCGTGGCGAACGGCAGTATTGTCGACAGATCGGCGTGTTTATTCGCACCAGCCCGCATGCGGAGGGTGAAATCTTTTACGGTAATCAGGCGATCATTAAAGTACTAACGCCCACCAATGACAGCCGCGATATTATCCGCGTGGCCACCGAGGCGCTGGATCGCATCTGGCGGGAAGGGTGCCGCTATATGAAAGCGGGGGTAATGTTAGGTGACTTCTTCAGTCAGGGTGTGGCGCAGCTCAATTTGTTTGATGACATCCAGCCGCAGGCGAATAGCGAAACGCTGATGCGGGTGATCGATGGCATTAATCAAAGCGGGAAAGGGAAGCTATGGTTCGCCGGACAAGGAATCCAGAAATCCTGGGCGATGAAACGTGAGATGTTATCTCCGGCGTATACCACCCGATACGCAGATCTCCCGGTGGCGAAGTAAATAGCGGATTAGCGCATAACATGAGCAGCCACTTTTTACCGGGCGTTAGGAAATGGCTGAATATGCCCGTATACCGCCACGATAAGCCGACAAAATGCCAATCCATGCCATACTTGGCAAGGCCGATTTTTCACGATGTCGCGGGGGAAAAGAGATGCGTTCAGTGGTGATTAGCGCAGTTGTCGCAGTAGCGGGTGGGGTATGCGGTGCCTTACTCAGCCAAAATGAAACCCTCTTTGCCGCGAAAGTGAGTGCCCCACCTTCCGATCCCGCCATCAACTGGACCACGCCCGCTATTGCCGGTTACGGCAAAGTGCACTATGACGCCAGCAGCGCATTCCAGCCCAGCAGTGCGCTGAGTAACAAAGTGGTCTTCAAAGTCAGTCGTGGCGCGGAAGAACGCAGTCAGGTGAATCCGGCGCTGGAGCATGTGGCACAAGTGGTGAATACCTATGTGGCGGCCGGCGTGCCGGCAAAGCAGTTAAAATTTGTGGTAGCGGTGAATGGCGAAGCGACGCCCGCGATGCTGGAAAACACCCGTTTTCGACAGCTGTTTGGTGTGGATAATCCCAACCTTGCGCTGATATCGGCGCTGGAACAGCAGGGCGTCAAAGTCACGGTGTGCGATCAGGCGCTTGCATGGCATCACTACGAACCTCAATGGATTGCAGATTCAGTGATCCATACACCTTCCGCACTCACCACGATGACCACGCTGCAAAATCAGGGGTACGCTTTACTGAGTATGTGATCGCGTTTGTGGCTTTGCTGGCCCCTGCAAGAACCTCAACGCCATGATTGCTGCTTCAGCTTAATGACTCTTCGATCAAAAACAACTCGAAACCGTGCTGGAAGTCTGCCAACACACCTCAACATTATCTGAAGCGGGCCGACATTTATTTGCGGTCTCGCGGCAGCATAAAAAACAGCCAAATGATGCCGATCGCTTACGTAAATACCTTATGCGCTTTGGGTTGAGTTGGGAAAATATCCAGAAAAAATGAAAGCTATCATTTGAGGCGCTGAGCGGGAATTTCATATGGGATGGCTTTGCATTACTGGAATCTTAAAGGCACGCTGCGCTTTTAATTGCCACCATACCAGATGAATGTCTTCGCTTGGCCTTTGCGTTCGGTTTAATTAAAACATTAATTAAATCAATGGCAATACAATCCAGGAATAGACTGTTTTTTCTTCAAGGCGCTGTAAATTACGCGGCGATTTTGCTTTAATTAACTGACGAAGCAAGATGAGAGGACAGCATGACAAAAGCCTATATAACAAAATATGCATTAACCCGGGGCATTTACATCGCAGAAGGCGAACTCAAAAACGATGGCGAGGTATTTGTACAGCGTCGCGATCGTGAGTACAACTTTGAGCAGTTCTTTAAGAAAAAAGAGTTTCAGTTAACCGAAGAAGAAGCCCTGGCGCGTGCGGATAAAATGCGTGCGGCGCAACTTAAAAAGCTGGCGAAGGAATATCAAAAACTGAGTGAGCTGGAATTCACGATTAAAGAGTGAACGTAAGTCAGTGGATGTTCGTCAATTGACTGATAACTCGTGGGTCTGTTTGTTTGATGGGTAACTGAAAGAAATGCGTTAAGATTTCGAAAAAATAATGAAACCCCATTTTATATTACGACCCAAGCCCTGTGAAACGCCGCCTTCAGGCGGCGTTTTTAATTGTCCGATCGCACGAATATTGCGCGCTATTGCTGAAAAATAGTATGGGTGTGTAAGAATAGCGAAGCGGCGAGAGGTATTGCCGATTATGTTAATTCGCAGACTTAGGTTACTGTAATATTACGGACCAATAATAAGCAGAGGTTCGCGTGCGCGAAAACGAGATCGATATCAATTATTACGCCACCGAAATCCGGAAATTAGCAGCAGCACATCAGGCCGGAGAAACGCTGAGTGATGTAAAGGCCAGGGTGGATAGCCTTATTCAGCGAATGAAGGAGAGTCTTGGTAGTGATAAAGCCTGGCAGGCGAAGAATTGGGAGGCACTGTTGGATCAGTTGAATATCTATTTGACTAACAAGGTTGATCCGAAGTGGATGACGGTGATCTCTCATGCCAAATTCCGCATTAAAAGCCGCAGACAGACCGCCATCTATTCACGAAAACACTTCAAACAATAAGGCTTTTGCCGCCCGGTCGGGCGGCAAATAAGTCATCCAAGCCAATGGTGGATAGTGAGATTAATCGCGCCGCCGCCGACAATCAGCCAGATAAACAACATCAAACCTAATAACAGCGGACGCAGACCGGCTCGCTTCAGCTGACTGATATGGGTGGTGAGACCCAGTGCGGCCATCGCCATGGCGAGCAGCACGTTATCCAGCTGATTAATGACCGCAATCGCCGAGGCGGGAATCAGATGCGCTGAGTTAAACAGCGCCACCAGAATAAATGCCAGTGCAAACCATGGGAAAGTAATACGCTGTTTTTCCCCGCTGGTGGCCGGTGCGCTGCGGCGTACCATCACCCCGATCACCACCAGGAACGGTGCCAGCATCATTACGCGCAGCATTTTGGCGATCACCGCCGCATTTTCTGTTTCCGGGCTAATGGCATGTCCGGCCGCCACGACCTGCGCCACTTCATGCATGGTCGAACCGGTGTAAATACCAAATTCACTCAGGCTCAGGCCCGGCAGTAATGGCGAAACGCTATGCCAAATCAGCGGGTAAAGGAAAATCGCCAGTGTACCGAAGATCACCACAGTCGCGACCGCCACCGCCACTTTGGACGATTCGGCTTTAATCACCGGTTCGGTCGCCAATACGGCGGCGGCACCGCAAATACTGCTACCTGCACCAATCAACCACGCGGTTTCACGATCCAGTTTCAGGATTTTACGTCCCAGCCAGCAGGCGAGGGTAAAGGTGCTGGTCAGCATCAGTACATCAATCACCACACCGCTGACGCCGACATCCAGCACCTGCTGGAAGGTGAGACGGAAGCCATAAAGGATAATGCCGAGACGCAGCAGTTTCTGTTTGGCAAACTGTACGCCCGCGTCGCAGTGACCGTGCACCGTCGGGAAGAGCGTGTTGCCGAGAATGATCCCGCCGATGATGGCCAGCGTCAGGGCGCCTAACCCCAGCTGCGCGACCGACGGCAGATTACCGAGCCATGCCGTTGCCAGCGCAATGGCCGCCGTAAGCAGCAAACCGGGCGCGAAATGCGCCATACCCTGTGAGTGTTTGTGTAGAGAGATATCAGCCATAACGCCTCCTGTGTTGCCGTTATGATGCGGAGAGATGGCTTGAAAGAAAAACTGATTATATCGTTAGAACAAATCTGAATAAGTGGTAAAGACGGGGATGAACGCAGATAAAGGCGGAGAGGGCGCGGCGAAATCGGTGTTCGCGGCGCCTTGTCGGGTTAAATCACCATACCCAAAATTTGCAGTGTGCTGCGCTGCGAGGCGGTGACGAACGGGATGTCTTTGATGTGCTGCATGCCAAAGGCTTCCCAAAACTTACGTGCACGCACGTTTTCAGCCATCACTTCCAGCCACATGTAACCTTCCTGCTTCTCACGGGCTTCATTGATGATGCTTTGGAACATGATTTTGCCGAAGTTCTTACCGGTCTGATCGGGATTCAGGTAGAGCTTATTCAACATGGCGCCCGTCATGCCGGAATCAGGAACCGGTGTATTCCAGGTGACCTTGGCAAAACCTACCGGGTGATCGGTCTCGGCGATCAGCCAGCTCTCGTTTTCCGCCGCGAGGCTGCTCTGCAGCACCGTCAGGCCATATTCTTTATCGATAAACGCATCCATTTCGTCGGTTGAAACCCACATATGTTTGAAATGCGCGCTGTAGGTCATGCGTCCCAGCTGATGAAGCAGTTCCGCGTCCTCGGCCTGAGCCTTGCGTATGGTGAAATTCATGTAAGATGTCCTGTTATCCGTCCCTATTGATGGTCGTGCAGCCAAACGTTCCATCGCTGACTTTTCAGCAGGGTACTTTAACAGGGAGAGACGGTTCCGACACATGCTAAGTGTGGAATCAGAATAGTGATGCGCCCTCCGACTGGAGAGCGCAGGGATGCGTAAGGCATCAGAACAAATAACGGGCTCCCAGAACAAACTGGTTTTCTACCAGATGCGCTTTCATTTGCTCATCTTTAAGGCCACGAGCGTTCCCGAATGTATTGTATCCGCTCTCTATTTTGCCCATATCCACATAACGGTAGCCAAGGTCCAGGCTCACCTGCTCAATCGGCGTGTAGCTAATACCGGCGCCGACACTGTAGGTCAGGTTGTTTTGCGTGGTTGAAGCATACTGACGAGAGGAGTTGCCTTGCCAACCGCCTGCTTTGATTTTACTGACGCCGACGCCTGCGGTGCCGTACAACGCAACGTTATAGCCGATTTGATAGTCACGATACACGTTCAGCATCAAGCGCTGGACATCGGTTTGCAGATGGTTATAGCTGGAAGTGAAAGTCGATGAACCACTGGTGAATTCGGATTTCTGACCAAAGGTATATTCGCCTTCCGTGCGCCAGCCATTGCCCCATTGATAACCGGCTGCAAGCGCTGCCGCGCCGTTATGTGCCTTTTCATTGCCTGCAACAAATTGCCCCACGCCAGGACGTGCGCTGGTATCCATCTCTTTGGCACGTTGTTCACTTTGCAGATATTTTGCAGAGGCGTAATAGCCTTCACGGGTTTCGGCTGCAACAGCGCTGCCCGCAGCAAACAGCATAGGCATAGCAAAGATTAACGCATTAAGTTTCATATGATTCCGTTCTCATTCTTTATCAGGTAGAGAACGCATCATAAGAAAGGCCAATCACGAGAAAAATTCGGTTGAATACTTAGGCAACCTGGTAGAGTTACGTAAGGTAGCTAAGAGCCTAAACGCAAGGTTTCAGCGCGCCTGGCGGTCTCATAAACGTATTGCAGCATCGGCTCTAAATCGGCATCCGGCCCGGAGCTGATAATTTTGCCACGCAGCCACTCAATTTCGCTGGTGATGTCGGGATGGAAAATGGTGTTGTTCTGCGCGTTACGCAGCCATTTCAGCAGAAAGTTATTCTTGCCGCGCACGCCGGCGGGTTTGCGCGTTTTTGCATTGATCTTCAGCGCCACCAAGATGCAGTAATAGAAATGCACGCGCTGACTGTAGCTCTGGGGGATCATAGGCTGTTACCCGCCATGACATCGCAAAAGTGTGAACCTGATCGGATTTTCATCGTCCTGAATGCCTGCCTGAAAGCGCCATTTGGCGCAGATATGGGCCTTTATCGGCCTTTTTTCCGCCTTGAATCGCGCGGTAACCGCACCATAAGCCAATCGGCGGCGCGGATGCAAGTAAGGAAAATCTGGTAAATGAGGCGTCACCAGGGAAAGAGGGCGGGCAAAATTTAAGGTCTTAAAAAAGCGAAGCGTTATAAAAGGAAAGGGGGCGATTTTTTGCCGTTGCAAAGACCTGAAACAGACACTTTTCTCATGCATTAACCCACTGTGCCTGGCAAAACTGTGATCTCCGTCTAGACTTAATGTTGACGATGTTCGCAGTCAGGTTGCTGTGTTGGCTATAAAGTTGTGCGTTTGTGGAGAGTTACCTATCGCAGTCCCCCGTTTTTGGCTCAATCTCCTCGCCTCAGTCCAGACATCCAACTGAAAACACCCAGCCTGACTTCGAACATCCTGTTAAAGCCTAATGAACAGGAGGAGACGTGACCCCTGCGGTTAATCAGAACAGCACCTTGCCGTCACTCAGCGGCGGTCTTTATGCCTTCTTTTTTGATGTCGACGGCACATTAGCGACCATTCAGTCGCAACCCGAGTCGGTTTCCATCCCCGCATCGGTGCGCCAGCATCTGCAACAAATCTCCAATCTGAGTCATGGCGCCCTGGCGCTGGTATCGGGCCGTCCGATTGCGCAACTGGATGCACTGGTTGCGCCACTGGAAGCGCCCGCGGCGGGCGTGCATGGTGCGGAACGCCGTGACGCCAGTGGGCACGTGCACCGGCATTCGCTGCCTGGCGACATTGCGCAAACGCTGCAAACCGAACTGCAGCAAACACTCGACCAATGGCCAGGCACCCTGCTGGAAGTGAAAGGCATGGCGTTTGCGCTGCACTATCGCAACGCGCCCGAGTACGAAAAATCCATCATGCAACTGGCGGAAGACGCCGTGACGCGCTTTCCTGCGCTGGCACTACAGCCGGGCAAGTGTGTGGTGGAGCTAAAACCGCAGGGCATCGATAAAGGTGCTGCGGTACGTGAATTTATGCAAGAAGCCCCCTTTATTGGCCGCATTCCGGTCTTCGTGGGTGACGATCTGACCGATGAAAAAGGATTTCTCGCCGTTAACGCCATGCAGGGCATTTCAGTCAAGGTCGGAGAAGGCGCCAGCCATGCGCGCTACCGTCTCGACAGCGTTGATGCGGTATGGCACTGGCTGGCGCAACTATTATTACAACTAGAACATGACATCGTCGGTAAGGAGTCAAGGTTATGAGTCGTTTAGTCGTGGTATCTAACCGTATCGCCATTCCGGATAAAGGCAAAGCCAGCGCGGGTGGTCTTGCGGTGGGCATTTTGGACGCGTTACGCACCACCGGAGGCTTGTGGTTTGGCTGGAACGGAGAAATCAGTGAATTCTCTGGCGAGGAAGAAGATGAGCCACTTTCGCAGATGGAACAGGATGGCATTACTTATGCCTCACTGCCGCTCAATCAGAACGATTATGATCAGTACTACTGCCAGTTCTCTAATACCGTTATCTGGCCGGCTTTCCACTATCGTCTGGATTTAGTGCAGTATCAGCGCGAAGCCTGGGATGGCTATTGCCGTGTGAACACCTTGCTGGCCCAGCGCCTGAAGCCGCTGCTGCAACCTGACGATGTGTTGTGGATCCATGATTACCATCTGCTGCCGTTTGCTGCTGAGTTGCGCAAACTGGGCGTCAACAATCGTATCGGCTTCTTCCTGCACATTCCGTTCCCGACGCCGGAGATCTTCAATGCGCTGCCACCGCATCAGACACTGCTGGAGATGCTGTGCGATTACGACCTGCTGGGATTCCAGACCGAGTCCGATCGCGTAGCCTTCCTCGATAGCCTCAGCCAGTTGACGCAGTTGCAGAATAAAGGCGAGAAGAAACACCGTGCCTTTGGCAATACCTTTATGACGGAGGTGTATCCGATTGGTATTGAGCCGGATAGCATCAAAGAGATGGCCGAAGGACATCTGCCACCGAAAATGGCGGCGATGAAACGTGAGCTGGGCGATGTACAAAATATTATTGCCAGCGAGCGGCTCGATTATTCAAAAGGATTGCCGGAACGCTTTCTGGCTTATGAGGCACTGCTGGAGAATTTCCCGCAGCATCGCGGCAATATCCGTTATTCACAAATCGCGCCGACGTCCCGTGGCGATGTGCAGGCCTATCAGGATATTCGCCATCAATTAGAGACAGAAGCGGGGCGTATTAATGGTAAGTACGGCACGCTCGGCTGGACACCGCTCTATTATCTGAACCAGCACTTTGATCGCCGCCTATTGATGAAAATCTTCCGCTTAACCGATGTGGGTCTGGTCACGCCACTGCGTGACGGCATGAACCTGGTGGCGAAAGAGTATGTTGCCGCGCAGGACCCGGACAATCCGGGCGTGCTGGTGCTGTCACGCTTTGCCGGGGCGGCGAACGAACTGACATCGGCACTGATCGTCAATCCTTACGATCGTGATGAAGTCGCCGCCGCACTCGACAGAGCGCTCACCATGCCGCGCACCGAGCGTATCTCGCGCTACAACGACATGATGGCGGTGTTGCGCAAGCAGGATATTACGCAATGGCGTGAGAGCTTCCTGCGTGATTTAAATGCGTTACCTGCGCGCAGCGCCGATCATGGTATCGCCAATAAAGTGGCGACCTTCCAGAAACTCGCTTAAATCTGCTTCCCGGTGCGCAATGCTGCGCACCGTTTTCACTGCCCATCTTAAACCTGCGAAATCGTTTTCATTTCCTTAAGGAGTAACTGCCTGACACGGCAGCTAAAATCGCACGTTTTGGTTAAAAAGCGTGCAATCGAACGTGAAAAAAGCTTTTTTTTCATGTCGGCCCTAAAGGTTTGGTTGGTCAGGCCGATAGTTATCTCAAATCAATGCGTCAAATCCCCAATTCATTCATATCACTAATGTAACGCACTGTTACATCCACTGCCGTCCGCTAAACACTCCCTACAAAGCCCTAACAGTTCCCAGGCGCGCTGCGTCCAGTCTTCACGCTTATCTATCATCATGGTGGTAGTGCATTTCAGCAATATTCCCTGTAAGTGATTAATTTAGAAGCAAATAGTTTTTACCAAAATCAGCACATTATGCTGCCTTTATGGTTTTAAGTGGCTTCATGTCTCCATTTAAAACCAACTAAACAGATAAAAGATCGCGTTGTCATGACAATCGACCACACAGGCTAAAAAGGGGCTTTTTAGAGTGAAATATTAGCTAAACAATTCAAATTCGCTCAAAAAACGCACAACAGAAAAGCAATGCTGAAGCTTCCAGGAAAAAATTTGCCTTAAAAGTGTGACGCAGATCACACTTTATCTAAAATTTCGCACCACTCACGTTGTATGTAGAAATCAGACGATATAGATTTGCGTTGTTTTCGGATTAGTCTTAAAAAACTGTAAGCAGACGTCACGGAAGATGGTTACAACTCAAGAAAAGATTGGCCTGGAGTTTTGACTACTACTGATCAGTGTCCCGGCGGGAAGTGAAACAGTTCAGTACACGTTGGCTTTGCCTGATTATTTTTTGCCATCTTTAGATTTACCAACCAGCAACCCGAACCATAGAACTTTTAATTCTGTGGCCGTATATGTGTCGCGTCTATCAGGATGGAAAAAAATGGGTACATCAGAATTACTAAAACATATATATGACATCAATCTGTCATATTTGCTTCTTGCTCAGCGTTTAATTAACCAGGAAAAAGCTTCAGCATTGTTTCGTTTAGGCATCGATGAATCGATGGCAGATGCATTGTCGCAATTAACCTTGCCTGAGATGGTAAAATTAGCGGAAACCAATCAACTGGTTTGCCAGTTCCGCTTTACCGATCACAACCATATTAACCGTTTGACTCAAGAATCACGCGTGGATGACCTGCAGCAAATCCACACCGGCATTTTATTATCCAGCCGTTTACTGCGGAACGCGTCAAAAGATGATGCCTCTGCGAAGAAGAGGGCGGTTTAATGACCGAAAAAAGTATTGTTCAGGAAGCGCGCGATATTCAGCTGGCCATGGAGCTGATTACGTTGGGCGCACGACTGCAAATGCTGGAAAGCGAAACCCAGTTGAGCCGTGGTCGCCTGATTAAACTGTATAAAGAGCTGCGTGGTGCACCACCACCGAAAGGCATGCTGCCATTCTCAACCGATTGGTTCATGACCTGGGAACAAAATATTCACTCATCCATGTTCTGTAATGCCTGGCAGTTCCTGCTGAAAACCGGGCTGAGCAATGGTGTTGAAGCGGTCATCAAAGCGTATCGCTTGTATCTTGAGCAGTGTCCGCAATCGGACGAGGGCCCGCTGTTGGCGCTAACGCGTGCATGGACCCTGGTGCGATTCGTTGAAAGCGGCATGCTGGAATTGTCTGACTGTAAATGCTGTGGCGGGAGCTTTATTAATCATGCTCATCAGCCTGTTGGCAGCTTTGTTTGCAGCCTGTGCCAGCCGCCATCACGTGCCGTAAAAAGACGTAAACTTTCTGCAGATTCTGCCGATACCTTTCCACAACTGCTGGATGAACAGGTTAAACGCGCCGTTTAAGTTTGTTCGCATCGTGGAAAACATCCAGCAGCGGCTTAGTCCGCTGCTTTTTTTTTGCCCACGATTTACGAATAACACCTGCGGCTCTCTGGCTTAACTTCTACCAACACGTTACGGACGTAAGGATTTTTTGTGCTGATTATTCTGGGTTATATCGTGGTCGTCGGCTCCGTGTTGGGCGGCTATATGATGGTCGGTGGCCATCTGGGGGCGCTTTATCAACCTGCCGAGCTGATTATTATCGGCGGTGCCGGTATTGGTGCCTTTTTAGTGGGCAACAATGGCAAGTCGATCAAGAAAACATTAAAAGCCTTGCCAATGTTAATGCGCGGCTCGAAATATAACAAAGCTGTATACATGGATTTAATGGCACTGCTGTATCGCCTGATGGCGAAATCACGTCAGCAAGGCATGCTGTCATTAGAACGTGACATTGAAGATCCCAGCCAGAGCGAAATTTTTGCTAACTATCCGCGTATTTTGTCCGATAAACAGTTGGTGGATTTTATTACCGACTATTTGCGATTGATGGTGAGCGGAAATATGAATGCGTTTGAAATCGAAGCGCTGATGGACGAAGAGATCGAGACCTACGAGCACGAGTGTGAAGTGCCGGCGCAAAGTATATCGGCCATGGGCGATGGCTTACCTGCCTTCGGTATCGTGGCGGCGGTAATGGGCGTGGTACACGCACTGGCCTCAGCCGATCGCCCGGCAGCAGAGTTGGGCGCGCTGGTCGCACACGCCATGGTGGGAACCTTCCTCGGTATCTTGCTGGCTTATGGCTTTATCTCGCCGCTGGCGTCAGTGCTGCGTCAGAAGTGTGCTGAAACCACCAAAATGATGCAGTGCGTCAAGGTGACTTTGCTCTCCAGTCTGAATGGTTACGCACCGCAGATCGCCGTGGAGTTTGGGCGTAAAACCCTGTATTCCGCTGAGCGTCCGTCGTTCTCCGAGCTGGAAGAACATGTGCGTAACGCGAAAAATCCTGCGAAACAAACCTCGGATCAGAACTCATGAAGGCAGGCAATCGCCCCATTGTGCTGGTTAAAAAGCGCAAACATAAAGGTCATCATGGCAGCCACGGCTCGTGGAAGATTGCCTATGCCGACTTTATGACGGCGATGATGGCGTTCTTTATGGTGATGTGGCTGCTCTCAATTTCCAGCCCGAAAGAGTTGATTCAGATTGCAGAATACTTTCGTACACCGCTGAAAGTCGCGCTGACCGGTGGCCAGCGCAGCAGCGACAGCGAAAGCCCGATTCCCGGTGGCGGTGATGATCCAACACGTAAAGACGGCGAAGTGAAGAAAGTGGTCGATATGGATGCGCAGAAGAAAAAGCTGGAGGAGATTCGTCTGAATCGTCTGCGCGAAAAGCTGGACCAGTTGATTGAAGCCGATCCGCGTCTGAAAGCACTGCGTCCGCATCTGATCATCAACATGGTGGAAGAGGGGCTGCGCATTCAGATTATTGATAGCCAGAACCGCCCAATGTTCAAAACCGGTAGCGCAGAAGTGGAGCCGTACATGCGTGACATCCTGCGCGCCATTGCGCCGGTTCTGAATGATATTCCGAACAAAATCAGCCTGGCTGGCCATACGGATGACTTCCAGTATGCGACGGGCGATCGCGGCTACAGTAACTGGGAACTCTCAGCCGACCGTGCCAATGCCTCACGCCGTGAACTGGTGATTGGCGGGCTGGATGGGGGCAAAATGCTGCGCGTGGTGGGCATGGCTGACACCATGAAGTTAAAGAATCGTGGTTCGAACGATGCTGTAAACCGTCGTATCAGTCTGCTGGTGTTGAACCATGACACCCAGGCTGCGATTGAGAAAGAGAACTCTGAGAGCGATGCCGCGCAGATAACTGACCCGGCACAAATTATTCCCGACATTACCGCACCGACCGGTCCCGCTGCATCTGCTGCACCCGCAAGTTCTACCGCGACTCCGGCTTCGCCGGCCAGTGCGGTGGCGCCTGCACCAGCAGCGCAGCCAGCGGCAGGCGCGGTGACACCAGACCAACCCTCACAGCCGAGGTGATCCCGTGAGCATGGACATCAGCGATTTTTACCAGACGTTTTTCGATGAAGCCGATGAGCTGTTAGCGGATATGGAGCAACACCTGTTGGGATTGGATCCCCAGGAGCCCGATTCCGAGCAGTTGAATGCCATCTTCCGCGCCGCCCACTCCATTAAGGGCGGAGCCGGTACGTTTGGCTTTACGGTTTTACAGGAAACCACCCACATCCTGGAAAACATTCTGGATGGTGCGCGCCGCGGCGAAATGCAGCTTAGCACCGACATCATCAACCTGTTTTTGGAAACCAAAGATATTATGCAAGAACAGCTCGATGCCTATAAAACGGCGCAGGAACCCAACGCAGAAAACTTCAAATATATCTGCGAAGCACTGCGTCAGCTGGCGCTGGAAGCCAAAGGAATCGCACCCGAGCCGGCAAAAGTGGCCGACGTGGTGGAGATCGCCGCCGCCCCGGCAGCGGCCGCGGGTTTACGCCTGCAACTGATCGATTTGAAAGAGAAAGAGCCGGAACTGATGCTGGAGGAGCTGGGTAATCTCGGCACTGTCTCCAACGTGGTGAAAGGCACCAACTCGCTGGAAGTGACCATTGATGGCGTCGGTAAAGACGACATCGTTGCGGTGCTCTGTTTTGTGATTGATGAAGCGCAGATTCACTTCCCGGAAGGCGCGGCCGCCGTCGCAGCAGCACCTGCCGAAGCCGTTGCGGTGGAAGCCCCTGCACCGGTGCAAACCGCCACCGTAACCGACATCACCCCGCCAGCCAAACGTGAAGCGAAACGTGCGGCAGCGCCGGCCAAAACCAGCGAATCCAGCAGTATTCGTGTTGCGGTTGAGAAGGTGGATCAGCTGATCAACCTGGTCGGCGAATTGGTGATTACCCAATCAATGCTGGCACAACGTTCTGGCGAACTGGATCCTGTGGCTCACGGCGACCTGCTGAACAGCATGGGCCAGCTGGAGCGTAACGCGCGTGACCTGCAAGAGTCGGTGATGTCGATTCGTATGATGCCGATGGAGTATGTGTTTAGCCGCTTCCCGCGTCTGGTGCGCGATCTGGCCAGCAAGCTGGGCAAAGAAGTGGAGCTGACGCTGCTGGGTAGCTCTACTGAACTGGATAAGAGCCTGATCGAGCGCATTATCGATCCGTTAACGCATCTGGTGCGTAACAGCCTTGACCACGGTATCGAAACGCCAGAGAAGCGTCTGGCATCGAGCAAAACAGCGGTGGGCAATCTGACGCTGTCAGCGGAACATCAGGGCGGCAATATCTGCATCGAAGTGATCGATGACGGTGCCGGTCTGAACCGTGAACGTATTCTGGCGAAAGCCCTGTCCTCTGGCCTGCCGGTCAGCGACAGCATGAGCGATGAAGAAGTCGGCATGCTGATCTTCGCACCGGGCTTCTCAACGGCGGAGCAGGTCACTGACGTGTCCGGCCGTGGTGTGGGCATGGACGTGGTAAAACGAAACATTCAGGAGATGGGCGGTCACGTCGAAATCTCTTCGAAGCAGGGCAAAGGCACCACTATTCGCATCCTGCTGCCACTGACGCTGGCCATTCTTGATGGCATGTCAGTGCGCGTGGCGGATGAAGTGTTCATTCTGCCGCTGAACGCGGTGATGGAATCCCTGCAGCCAACGGCTGAAGAGCTGAAACCGCTGGCCGGTGGCGAGCGCGTGCTGGAAGTGCGTGGCGAATACCTGCCGCTGGTTGAGCTGTGGAATGTGTTTGATGTGCAGAATGCCAAAACCGACGCGACCCAGGGCATCGTGGTGATTCTGCAGAGCGCAGGCCGCCGTTATGCACTGCTGGTGGATCAGCTGATTGGCCAGCATCAGGTGGTGGTGAAGAACCTGGAAAGCAACTACCGCAAAGTGCCGGGCATTTCAGCCGCCACCATCCTCGGCGATGGTAGTGTGGCGCTGATTGTGGATGTCTCTGCACTGCAATCGTTGAACCGTGAAAAGCGTGTGGCCGGTGCCGCAGCGTAATAGATAAATAAAGGGCAAAAAAATGACTGACATGGCAACCGTGACCAAAATCGCTGGCGAAACCGTGGGCCAGGAATTCTTAGTTTTCACCCTGGGTGACGAAGAGTACGGCATCGACATTCTTAAAGTGCAGGAGATTCGGGGTTACGATCAGGTAACGCGTATCGCCAACACCCCAGAATTCATCAAGGGTGTGACGAACCTGCGTGGCGTGATCGTGCCAATCATCGACCTGCGTGTGAAGTTCGCGCAGCAGGATGTGGAATACAACGAAAACACCGTGGTGATCGTGCTGAATCTTGAGCACCGCGTCGTGGGTATCGTGGTGGATGGCGTGTCTGACGTGCTGTCTCTGATGCAGGAACAGATTCGTCCGGCACCGGAATTCGCGGTCACCATGTCCACCGAGTACCTGACCGGCCTCGGCGCACTGGGCGAACGTATGCTGATTCTGGTCGACATCGAGAAGCTGCTGAGCAGCGAAGAGATGGCGCTGGTGGATACGCTGCGTAGCGCGTAATCATCGACAATCACGGGCTGGCAGCATCGGCCCGTGATAATTCCGCTCTGAAATAATCCCTATAAAAATCAGATAATAACAATATTTATTCACACAACTTTCATTAAACTCCCTGCCTCGCCCGCCGATAAATATTGCGTTCCATTTACTTACTTTTCCCAGGGCTATCTATGTTAAAAAAAATTCGCGTCGTCACCAGTCTGCTGGTGGTGCTACTGATGTTTGGCCTGCTGCAGGTCATATCCGGTTCAATATTCCTCAAAGCCTTAAACGACGACAAATCCAGCTTCAATGTGTCGCAGTTAGCGAGCCAAAACCTTTCGGCGCTGAATGATGCTTACATGAGCCTCAACCAAAGCCGTGTTGTGTTGACGCGCATCCAGTTGCGTATCGCCACCAGTAAACTGGCCAACAAAGAGCCGGATATTGAGGGGCTGTTCAACGACAGCAAACAGTTCCAGCAAAAAGCAGCGGATAATTTCAAACTCTATAAAGCGATTCCGGATACACCGGGACAAAATAAGGAACTCACAGGTCAACTGGATGAGGGCTATACCGCTTACGCCACGGCATTGAGCCAGATGCAGGATGCGCTTCTCGCCAACGATTTATCGAAAGCGGGCAGCGTGCCGGTGGCACCGAGCCAAAGTAAGTTCCTGAAAACTTACACCGACTGGCGTGCGGATGTGGCGAAACTGGCAGCACAAGGCCAGGAAAAAAATGCCGATGCCTTCAGCCGCATGAGCTGGATTCTGGGCGCTATCATGGTGGTGGTATTAGTGGTGATTGGACTGTGCTGGGTGAACCTGCGTCGCATCCTGATTAATCCATTGAACACTAACATTGCCCACATTCAGTCGATCGCGCAGGGTGACCTGACCCAGAGTATTAGCGTTGAAGGCCGCAATGAGATGAGCCAACTGGCGAGCAGCCTGCATGACATGCAGCAGTCGCTGGTGCGTACTGTCAGTAACGTGCGTGACGGATCTGATGCCATCTTCACCGGTGCGAGTGAAATCTCGGCAGGTAACAACGATCTTTCTGCTCGTACGGAAGAGCAGGCTGCCTCGCTGGAACAGACCGCAGCCAGCATGGAACAGCTGACCGCGACAGTGAAACAGAACGCCGAAAATGCCCGCCAGGCGTCACAGCTGGCGTTGAGTGCCTCGGAAACCGCGCAAAAGGGCGGCAACGTGGTGGAAGGCGTCGTACGCACCATGAGCGATATCGCCGGGAGTTCAAAGAAGATCGCTGATATCACCAGCGTGATTGACGGTATCGCCTTCCAGACCAACATCCTTGCGCTGAATGCCGCGGTGGAAGCGGCGCGCGCTGGCGAGCAGGGGCGTGGCTTTGCGGTGGTGGCAGGTGAAGTTCGCAACCTGGCACAGCGCAGCGCCCAGGCGGCGAGAGAGATTAAGGGTCTGATTGAAGATTCTGTCAATCGCGTCAACAGCGGTTCGCAGCTGGTGGGTACCGCCGGTGAAACCATGAGTGAGATCGTCAATGCGGTCACCCGTGTGACCGATATTATGGGCGAAATCGCCTCAGCGTCTGATGAACAGAGTCGTGGTATCGATCAGGTCGGTCAGGCTGTGACGGAAATGGACCGCGTGACCCAACAGAACGCCTCGCTGGTAGAAGAGTCTGCTGCGGCAGCGGCTTCGCTGGAAGAGCAGGCCAGCCGTCTGAGCCAGTCTGTGGCGGTATTCCGTGTGCCGCGTGCCGAACAGCCTGGCATGGCCAGTGCCGTGGTGCGCCATCCGCAGATCGCGCCGCCGGTGTTGAGTGCACCACGTAAAGCTGTGACTGCACCAGTCAGCGACAGTAACTGGGAAACGTTTTAATCGTTTGCAGTGGTGTGCGCTGGCGCACCCACTGCCGCAATATCCTTTTATTCCAAAAGCATCAATGCGCTTTTATCGTTTGCCCGATAAAGGCGCATTTTTTTTAATGACAATTTCTTTAGTTATAAAACTCTGTAAAGAAAGTTATTGGCAGAATTATATTTCGTAAAATCCGTTAAAGCCCCTCAAAATTTAACAACTGCGGTCGATAACAGCGGGAGCCGAAATGCCTCACTCTTTGGAGAACCCATGTTAAAACGAATCAATGTTGTCACCAGCCTGATCGCAGTCTTGCTGGTCTTTGGTGCTTTGCAGTTACTGTCGGGCGGATTGTTCTGGTCTGCCTTACAAAAAGATAAAGAAGCTTTTGCCGTGGCACAGACGTCGACCAACAACGTCGGCGCGATGTCCGATGCCTGGATCGAACTCAACCAGACCCGTACCGTGTTAAACCGCGCGATGCTGCGCATGCAGGGCAGTATGGCGGCACAGTCCAACGGCGGCCAGCTTCAGGCGCTGATTGCACAGACTGAAAAGCAGCTGGATGTGGCTGCCGGGCACTACCAGCGTTACTACGATCTGCCGGGTACGCCAGGCTTGCCGGACGCACTGCGCGATCGCCTGGAAACGGACTACGCCGCCTTCAACGATGGCCTGAAAGCGATGCTGGAACGTTTAAAAGCCAACGATCTGCAAGGCATGTTTGCGCAGAACATTGAAGCCAAACAGGTGAAGATGAAGGCCACCTATGCTGAGTGGCGCACGGCGCAAAGCACACTGGCGGCGGAAGGCGTGGCGCAAAATCAGCAAGCGTTCCATATGATGATGTGGCTGCTGGCAGTGGTGGCGCTGGTGGTGGTGTTCGTAATTGTCGGCTGCTGGTTTGGCCTGCGTGCGGTACTGATCCAGCCATTGCATCAGCTGCTGGGCCATATCCGCCATATCGCTTCTGGCGATCTGACGCAGCATATTGCCGTGGAAGGACGCAACGAGATGAGCCAACTGGCGGCCAGCCTGCATGAGATGCAGCAGTCGCTGGTGCGTACCGTCAGCAACGTGCGTGACGGCTCTGATGCCATGTTTACCGGCGCGAGCGAAATCTCGGCGGGCAACAACGATCTCTCCGCGCGTACTGAAGAGCAGGCGGCTTCGCTGGAACAGACGGCGGCCAGCATGGAGCAACTGACGGCTACCGTGAAGCAGAATGCCGAGAACGCCCGTCAGGCATCTCAGCTGGCGCTCAGTGCTTCTGATACCGCGCGTAAAGGTGGCGAAGTGGTGGATGGTGTTGTGCGCACCATGCATGACATTGCTGGCAGTTCGAAGAAAATCGCCGATATCATCAGCGTGATCGATGGCATTGCTTTCCAGACCAATATTCTGGCACTGAACGCGGCGGTAGAAGCGGCGCGTGCCGGTGAGCAAGGGCGTGGCTTTGCGGTGGTGGCCGGTGAAGTGCGTAATCTGGCACAGCGCAGTGCGCAGGCAGCCAAAGAGATTAAAGGCCTGATTGAAGACTCGGTGAACAGGGTGAACAGCGGTTCACAGCTGGTGGGTACTGCCGGTGAAACCATGAATGATATCGTCGGTGCTGTGACGCGCGTGACCGATATCATGGGCGAAATTGCTTCAGCATCTGATGAGCAGAGTCGCGGTATCGATCAGGTCGGCCAGGCCGTCACCGAGATGGATCGCGTGACCCAGCAGAATGCCTCGCTGGTGGAAGAATCCGCCGCTGCAGCGGCGTCACTGGAAGAGCAGGCCAGCCGTTTGAGCCAGTCAGTGGCGGTGTTCCGCGTGCCGCGTGCTTCACAGGCCACTGCCGCAGTGCGTCAGCCACAGAGCGCGCAGCCAATGCTGAGTGCACCACGCAAAGCCGTGACGGCGCCCGTCAGTGACAGCAACTGGGAGACATTTTAAACGTTTTTAACCGGGCGCACGCAGGTGCGCCCGCACACCTGTCGCCACACTTTAATTTATCCCTGATCCTCCCTAATTCCCGCTGGTCCAACCCGTTGCAGACAACTTAAAGATCCCCCTGCGAACGCCGATAACAGGAGCGATCCGCCAACCAATGAGGTGTTTATGTTTAGTCGTATTCGTGTCGTTTCCGGGCTGTTATGTGTGCTGGCACTGTTTGCCTTGCTGCAGCTGTTTTCCGGAGGGATGTTTTTTACCACGGTGAAA
The DNA here is from genome assembly GCF_018257655.1 of Pantoea sp. JGM49. Lineage (NCBI taxonomy): Bacteria > Pseudomonadati > Pseudomonadota > Gammaproteobacteria > Enterobacterales > Erwiniaceae > Pantoea > Pantoea sp. JGM49. The sequence continues at coordinate 234,317 of NZ_JAERJM010000001.1, forward strand.
GCCGATAAAGAGAATTTTGCCTACAACCAGCGTCTCAGCACGCTGCAACGGGCGATGGGCACCTCTTGGGTATCGCTGGTTCAGGCGCGTAACACGCTGAACCGTGCAGGGATCCGCTATTTGCTGGATAGCCAGCAGGCTGGATCAGGTGCGACCGTGAAAGAACTGGTGGCGCTGGCAAGTGAGGAGTTGAAAAACGCTGACCAGGCTTTTGCCGAGTTCAACGCGAATTTGTCTGAGAAGGGCAAAAGCGCAGAGAACGTTAAGACGCTGCAGGCCAACTACAACGCCTTCCGTGGTGGACTGGCCGAGCTGATTGATTTCCTGGGTAACGGGAACTTTAAAGGCTTTGTCGATCAACCAACGCAGGGTATGCAGGATAAATTCGAGAAGGATTACACCGCATGGCTGAACTACAACATCGTGCTGGCAAAGCAGGGTATTGATGCCAACGAAAGCGCCTATCAGCACTCCATCATGCTGGTGATCGGTACTTTACTGGTGACCCTGCTGGTGATTGCACTGGTGTGGAGCGGCATGCGCAACGTGCTGATTCGTCCGTTGAAACAGAGCATCGACCATATCCGTCACATCGCACGTGGTGATTTGACGCAGCAGATTGATGTCAGTATGCGCAACGAGATGGGTGAATTGCTCAGCTCACTGCAGCACATGCAGCAGGAGCTGGCGAATACCGTGCGTACCGTGCGTGATGGTTCAGACGCTATCTACACCGGTGCCAGCGAAATCGCCATGGGTAACAACGATCTCTCTTCACGTACTGAACAGCAGGCCGCTTCTCTGGAAGAGACGGCTGCCAGCATGGAGCAGTTGACCGCGACCGTGAAGCAGAACGCCGAAAACGCCCGTCAGGCTTCACAACTGGCGTTGACTGCCTCTGAAACCGCGCAGCACGGCGGCAAAGTGGTGGATGGCGTGGTCACCACCATGAAAGAGATCACCGGCAGCTCGAAGAAAATCGCGGATATCATCAGTGTGATCGATGGCATCGCGTTCCAGACCAACATTCTGGCACTCAACGCGGCGGTTGAAGCGGCACGTGCGGGTGAACAGGGCCGTGGCTTTGCGGTGGTGGCGGGTGAGGTGCGCAGTCTGGCACAGCGCAGCGCCCAGGCAGCGAAAGAGATCAAAGGTCTGATCGAAGACTCGGTGAGTCGCGTCAACACTGGTTCGGTGCTGGTGGAGAGCGCGGGCGAAACCATGACCAACATCGTCAACGCCGTCACTCGCGTCACCGACATCATGGGCGAAATCGCCTCGGCGTCGGATGAGCAGAGTCGCGGAATCGACCAGGTGGGTCTGGCCGTAAACGAGATGGATCGCGTGACACAGCAGAACGCCGCGCTGGTAGAAGAGTCAGCCACGGCGGCTGCCGCACTGGAAGATCAGGCCAGTCGACTGAAACAGTCGGTTGCGGTGTTCAATATTGGTAAAGAATTTGTCGCTCAGGCCGTTAACCTATCTACAGCGCCAAAAATGTTGCGTCCAGCCGCAGTCAAAGCGCTGGCTCAACCCGCAGGTGCACGTAGCGCGGACGATAACTGGGAAACCTTTTAATCCGTATGGCCGCCGCAAGGCGGCCCAACTGGCAGCGCAGCAGTAATCGCAGTATCACAATTTAATCAGTTTGTTGCCGGGTGACCTGACATGAAGAAATCGACGTTATTGGATCAAAGTGAAGCAACAACGCTGCTCTCGCAAATGGTGCAGCGCCTGCCGCTTTCAGATACGCATTTTCGTCGTATCAGCCAGCTGATCTATCAACGCGCAGGCATCGTGCTGGCCGATCACAAGCGGGAGATGGTTTATAACCGCTTAGTGCGCCGTTTGCGCACGCTGAACATTGATGATTTTGGTCGTTATCTGGCGTTGCTGGAGCAAGACCAGAACAGTGCAGAATGGCAGGCGTTTATTAACGCATTGACCACCAATCTGACCTCATTTTTCCGCGAGGCGCACCATTTCCCGATCCTCGCGGATCATGCGCGTAAGCGCAGTGGCAGTTACAGCGTGTGGAGTACCGCCGCCTCAACCGGCGAAGAGCCGTACTCCATCGCCATGACGCTGGCGGAAACGCTGGGTACCGGACCGGGTAAGTTCCAGGTGCACGCCAGCGACATTGATACACAGGTACTGGAAAAAGCCGTGGCGGGGGTGTACCGCCAGGAAGAGCTGCGCACCTTATCGCAATCGCAGCTGCAACGCTTTTTCCTGCGTGGCACCGGCCCGCATGAAGGTATGGTACGCGTTCGCTCCGATCTCGCCAGCATGGTGAACTATTCGCAGCTGAATTTACTGGCCAACGACTGGGCGTTGCCGGGTCCGTTCGACGCAATTTTCTGTCGCAACGTGATGATCTATTTCGATAAAGAGACGCAGGAAAAAATTCTGCGCCGTTTCGTTCCCCTGCTGAAGCCCGGCGGTGTGCTGTTCGCTGGACACTCAGAGAACTTCAGCCAGATCAGTAAAGAGTTCTGGCTGCGTGGACAGACAGTCTATGGATTGACCAAGGAAAGACGATGAGCAAAATCACCGTGATGTGCGTGGATGACTCCGCGCTAATGCGACAGTTGATGACGGAGATCATCAACAGCCACGCCGATATGGAGATGGTCGCTACCGCGCCCGATCCGTTGGTGGCGCGGGATTTAATCAAGCAATACAACCCACAGGTGCTGACACTGGACGTCGAGATGCCGCGTATGGATGGCCTCGACTTCCTTGAGAAGTTAATGCGCCTGCGTCCGATGCCAGTCGTGATGGTGTCATCGCTGACCGGTAAAGGATCGGAAGTGACATTACGCGCGCTGGAATTGGGCGCAGTGGATTTCGTCACTAAGCCGCAGTTGGGTATTCGCGAAGGCATGCTGGCGTACAGCCAGATGATCGCCGACAAAATTCGCGCAGCGGCGCGAGCCAAATTGCATGCGCGCCCGGCCACACCCGGCCCGGTGATGCTGAAAGCTGGCCCGCTGCTGAGTAGTGAGAAGCTGATTGCGATTGGCTCTTCCACTGGCGGCACCGAGGCGATTCGCCATGTACTGCAGCCGCTGCCCGCGACCAGCCCGGCGCTGCTGATCACGCAGCATATGCCGCCAGGTTTTACCCGCTCGTTTGCTGAGCGCCTGAACAAGCTCTGCCAGATCACCGTGAAAGAAGCGGAAGATGGCGAACGTATTTTGCCCGGTCATGCCTATATCGCACCGGGCGCGATGCACATGGAGTTGAGCCGTAGTGGCGCCAACTACGTGGTGAAACTGAATGATGGCCCGCCGGTGAACCGTCATAAGCCCTCTGTTGACGTGCTGTTCCGGTCCGTGGCGGTGCACGCAGGACGAAATGCCGTGGGTGTCATCCTTACCGGGATGGGTAACGACGGTGCCGCCGGGATGCTGGAAATGCATCGCGCCGGTGCCTGGACCATCGCGCAGGATGAAGCAAGTTGCGTCGTCTTTGGTATGCCGCGCGAAGCGATTGCGATGGGCGGCACCAGTGAAGTAGTCGATTTAGGACACATCAGTCAGCACATGCTGGCAAAAATTAGCGCCGGACAGGCATTGCGAATTTAACGAGCCCGTCCTGCCGGACGAGACAACACAGGAGTAGATATGGCTGATAAAAACATGCGCTTTTTGGTGGTGGATGACTTCAATACGATGCGTCGTATCGTCCGCAACCTGCTGAAAGAGCTGGGATTCAACAACGTTGAAGAAGCAGAGGACGGTGTTGATGCACTGACCAAACTGCGTGCGGGTGGTTTTGATTTCGTGGTATCCGACTGGAACATGCCCAACATGGACGGTCTGGAACTGCTGCAGACCATTCGTGCGGACGCGGCGTTGAGCAAACTGCCGGTGCTGATGGTTACCGCCGAAGCGAAAAAAGAGAACATCATTGCAGCTGCCCAGGCCGGTGCCAGCGGTTATGTAGTGAAGCCGTTCACCGCAGCCACGCTGGAAGAAAAGCTGGGTAAAATTTTCGAAAAACTGGGTATGTAAGGAGATGTGATGAGCGACCTTTCGAAACCAACCGAAGAAGCCTCGGCACACGACATTATTACCCGTATCGGCTCGCTGACGCGTATGTTGCGCGACAGCCTGCGCGAATTGGGGTTAGACCAGGCGATTGCCGAAGCGGCGGAAGCGATTCCGGACGCGCGTGACCGTCTGGATTACGTGGTGCAGATGACGGCGCAAGCGGCAGAACGCGCACTCAACTGCGTTGAAGCCGCGCAGCCACACCAGGACCAAATGGAAGCCAACGCCAACAAGCTGAAAGGCCGTTGGGATGCGTGGTTTGAAAACCCGATTGAGCTGGCGGATGCACGCGAGTTGGTTTCGGATACGCGCGAATTTCTCAGTGATGTGCCGTCGCATACCTCGTACACCAACAAGCAGCTGCTTGAGATCATGATGGCGCAGGATTTCCAGGACCTTACCGGCCAGGTGATCAAGCGCATGATGGATGTGATCCAGGAGATCGAGCGTCAGTTGCTGATGGTGCTGCTGGAGAATATGCCTGAAGCCAACGCTGCCGCGCGTAAAGACGCCAGCAGCCTGTTGAATGGTCCACAGATCCATGCCAATGCACCTGGCGTGGTAGCGAACCAGGATCAGGTGGATGACTTGCTGGATAGCTTAGGTTTCTAATTAGCATTGAGGGGGCGGCTGCGAGTGGGCCGCCCCTGAATTGATGCTCAAAACACCGCGCGTTTTTTTGTCTCTTCAATGCCTGCCACCAACACCTGTACCCCTAACGCTTCAAACGCTGCAATCTGCGCCGGCGTAATCCCGCGATCGGTAATCAAATAATGGATTTTGCTCCAGTCACAGGGCAGGGCAAACATCGACACCTTATCGATTTTGCTGGAGTCTGCCACCACAAATACCGTACTGGCGGAGTTGATCATCGCCATCTTCACTTTGATATCCGTCTCACTGGGGAAGCTTAACCCGAGGCGGGGCGAAATACAGGCGGTGGCGAGAAACAGCTTTTCGGCCAGCACGTTTTCAAAGAAAGAAGCGGCTTTCTCACCGGACGTCGAGAGTGTTGGAAATTTGAAGGTCCCCCCCGTCAGCAGGATATTAATCCCCGGTTCGCCCCCCAGCTTCAGCGCAATATTCACCGCCGTGGTGATCACCGATAAACGACGGATGTGGCCAATTGCTTCCGCAATGGCGGTGGTGGTGGTGCCAGAATCGAAAATCACCGTATCCCCATTTTCCACATACTGCGCGGCGAGCCGGCCAATGGCTTCTTTCTCATCAAGGTGAGTTTGACGCTCAAGCAGCAGTGCGCCGGTGTTCTGCTTACCGGTCATCAGCGTGGCGCCACCGTGATAACGCTGCACATGCCCGGCTTTTTGCAGCATACGCAAATCGGTGCGGATGGTTGCCTCGGTCAGGCCAAAGGTATCGGTAAGCGCTTTAACCGTGACTGTGCCGTCTTCGCGGATCATCTCCAGGATCTTCTCACGACGCTGCTGCATATCAGCCAGCTGCTCAGATTTGCTTTTCAATCGAAATGCTCCCTCTTTCCAATCACGGTCTGGTTTTGGCAATAAGAAAACCCGTGATGATTTTACTCTGCGCACCAGGGATTTGCGAGGCGGCTCGCACAAAGATGCATTTTCGAATGAAAATAAGATAAAGCCATGCAATTGATTTCACATAGACCTGCCAGCCGTTATTTCTATATCACAAAACGTGATATTTAGTTATTTACTTAAAATACAGTAAGATAAAAATAGTTTGCATCATTTGTATGAAATTTGATCTCACCCACAAACCATTGCGAAACGATAGCTTATATTTTTGTTCGAAAATCAATGTTACTGCAAACCTATCCGGCCAGAGATAACCAGAGCCGCTGAACATGCACACAGGAGAGAAGGGATGAGTGGGGAATACGATGTCAACCTGCGCTACGGCGTAAATACCGATCTGGACCTCACCGGCAAGGTGGCGGTGGTGACCGGTGGCCTCGGTGGAATTGCCATGGCCAGTAACGCCATGCTGTTAGAGAAAGGTGCACGGCTGGCCCTGCTTTACCCTCCATTCGAAAGCGATCGCGTGGCGGCTGTGCAGGAACAATTCTCTGCCGATCGTGTACTGCTGGTGTGCTGTGACGTGACCGATGCTGGCTCAGTCGAGACGGCGTTCAACCAGGTTGAACAGCATTACGGCCACATTGATATCCTGGTGAACTGCGCGGGTTATGTGATGTTACAGCCGGTACTGGAAACCGACTTTGCCGAGTGGCAAAAGCAGATCGCCGTCAATCTCACCGGTCCTTTTCTTTGCTCACAAGCGGCGGGCAAACGCATGGTGCGCGCCGGTAATGGCGGCAAGATCATCAATATCGCTTCACAGGCCGCTTCCATCGCCATTGATAACCACGTGGCCTATACCTCTGCCAAAGCGGGTCTACTCGGTATGACTAAAGTGATGGCCAAAGAGTTCGCACCACACCGTATCAACGTCAATACCTTGTCACCCACCGTGGTGCTGACGCCGATGGGCGAAAAGGCCTGGCGCGGTGAGAAGGGCGAACAGATGAAAAAACTGATCCCGCTAGGGCGTTTTGCTTACACCGATGAAATTGCCGCTGCCGTGCTGTTCTTCGCCAGCAACGGCAGCGACATGATCACCGGCGCAGATTTAATGATCGATGGCGGCTTCACCATCTGGTAATGCCGCGCCAGCACCAGTACGGCCTCAACCCTGCAATAACAACAAAACAATGAGAGAGCACGAACATGAAAAAACGTACCCTGTTATTCACTGCCATTGCCAGTTGCCTGATCGCCCAATCCAGTTTCGCTGCCGACAAAGGCACCATCATGATTCTGGTGAACTCACTGGATAACCCCTATTACGCTTCCGAAGCCAAAGGCGCCAACCTGAAAGCGCAAGAGCTGGGCTATAAAACCAGCGTGCTGTCGCACGGTGAAGACGTTAAGAAGCAGAGCGAACTGATCGATGCCGCCATCGGTAAAAAAGTGCAGGGCATTGTGCTGGATAACGCCGACTCCACCGCCAGCGTCGCAGCAATCAAAAAAGCCAAAGATGCGGGGATCCCCGTGGTGCTGATCAACCGTGAAATTCCGGTCGACGATGTGGCGCTGGCGCAGATCACCCACAACAACTTCCAGGCGGGTTCTGATGTGGCCAACGTGTTTGTGGAGAAGATGGGTGAAAAAGGCAGCTATGCCGAATTGACCTGTAACCTCGCGGACAATAACTGTGTCACCCGCTCGAAATCCTTCCACCAGGTGCTGGATCAGTATCCGGATATGAAATCTGTCGCGCGTCAGGATGCGAAAGGCACCCTGATCGATGGCAAACGCATTATGGACAGCATTCTGCAGGCCCATCCCGATGTAAAAGGCGTGATCTGTGGTAACGGTCCGGTGGCGCTGGGCGCGATTGCGGCACTTAAAGCCGCAGGCCGCAACGATGTCACCGTGGTGGGTATCGACGGCAGCAACGACGAGCGTGATGCGGTAGAAAAAGGCGATCTGAAAGCTACGGTAATGTTGCAGGCGCAGGCTATTGCTGCGCAGGGCGTGACCGATCTCGACAACTTCATCCAGAAAGGGGTGAAGCCGGAGAAGCAGCGCGTGATGTTCCGCGGCATTTTAATCACCCCGGACAATGCTAAAGGTGTGCAGGACTTTAACTACAAGTCGTAATCAATAATCGGTGCGCCTGCACAGCAGGCGCCCAGGAGAATGAGATGCACAAACGACTCTGGTTACTGCTTCCTATCGTGATCCTTAGCGGTTGCCGCATTGTGTCGCAGCAGGAGCTGGCCGACCTGAAAAATCCCCCCAATCCCAAAATGGCCAATATTGCTCAGACCTGGCAGCAGAAACTGGTGCCGCAGATTCAGCACGATGCGAAGCCGGTGGCGGAACTGCTGAATGCGCTAAAGTCCGCCAAAGATTTTGACAGCGCCTGTCAAACCTACGGCTACCGCGCACAGGAAGAGAACCCCTGTGTCTTTAGCGTCAAGGTCAGCGGTGAGGTGACAGCGGTGAATACCACTTCGCGCAATGGCCGCATGACGGTGAAAGATGTTTCCGGCGATAACGTGACCGTGCAGGTCGGTCCGATTTTCCCTGGCACGGTGCTGCGTGATGCCTATAAAGGGGCCAGCTATCAGGACTTTAACGATCAGGTGCTGTTTGGCGACTACAGCCGCGCCATTAATCAGCAGGCAGCCAACATGATGAGCGCCTTCAAGCCCAAAGTCGGCGATAAGGTGCAAATTTCCGGCGTGTTTAGCAGCTTCGATACGCCTGAGCAGGTGCCGAATGTCACACCTGCTGCCATCGTGCGGCAGTAAGGAGCGGGTATGCAAAATCCTCAAAGTGACGTGATCATCGAAACCCGTAATGTGTCACGTATTTACCCCGGCGTGACTGCCCTCGATCAGGTGAATTACCGCGTCTATCGCAACAAAGTGAACGTGCTGATTGGCGAAAACGGTGCCGGTAAATCCACCATGATGAAGATGCTGGCGGGCGTGGAAACGCCTTCATCCGGTGAAATTCTGCTGGACGGAGAAGTGGTGTCGCTAAGCTCCACTCATCAGGCGGAAAAGCACGGTATCAGCATCATCTTTCAGGAACTTAACCTGTTCCCCAACATGAACGTGATGGACAACATCTTTATCGCCAACGAGTTTTTCCAGCGCGGTGTGATCAACGAAAAATATCAGTATGCGCTGGCGAAATCATTACTGGAGCGGCTGGAGCTGGATGTTGACCCTTATGCGCCACTGGGCGAACTGGGGATCGGCCATCAGCAACTGGTCGAGATCGCCCGAGCGCTGTCCAAAGATACGCGTGTGCTGATCATGGATGAACCCACCAGTGCGCTGAGCCAGTCTGAAGTCAAAGTGTTGTTCAACGTGATTGACCAGCTGAAGCGGCGTGGTGTGACCATCATCTATATCTCGCATCGGCTGGAAGAGCTGATGGAAATTGGCGATCACATCACCATTTTCCGTGACGGTTGTTTTATCAGCGAGCGGGAAGTGCGTGATGCGTCAGTTCCCTGGATCATCGAACAGATGGTCGGTGACAAGAAAAAGCACTTCGACTATCAGCCCGCAGCACAGGGCGAAACGATTTTGCACGTCAACGGCCTGACGGCGCTGCATCAGAATGGTGGCTATAAGCTTAATGATGTGTCGTTCTCACTGCGCAAGGGCGAAGTGATCGGCATTTACGGTTTGCTGGGCGCGGGGCGCACCGAGCTGTTTAAAGGGCTGATTGGCATGATGCACTGCCAGTCTGGCAGCGTCAGTTTGAATGGCGAAGTGCTGGATAAACGCAACTTCCAGCAGCGCCTGAAAAAAGGCATTGCGCTGGTACCGGAAGATCGACAAACCGAAGGCGTGGTGCAGTTGATGTCGATCACCGCCAACATGACGTTAAGCGATCTCAGCTTGCGCGGTTTTCGCCGTGCGCTGCGCTTACTCAATCCCCACAAAGAGCAGCGTCGCGTCGATGAAATGATTGGTCATCTCGCCATCAAAGTGAGCGATCCGGAACTGCCGATTACCTCACTCAGCGGCGGTAACCAGCAGAAAGTGGTGCTGGGAAAAGCGCTGATGACGGGCCCTCAAGTGGTTTTGCTGGATGAACCCACGCGTGGGATCGATGTGGGGGCCAAAACGGACGTGTACCACCTGATTGGCAATCTCGCACAGCAAGGTCTGGCGGTGATGTTCTCCTCTTCTGAACTGGACGAGGTGATGGCACTGGCCGATCGCATTTTGGTGATGGCCGATGGCCGTATTACCGCCGACTTACCGCGCAGCGCGGCAACGCGAGAAGCGCTGATTAGCGCCTCAACACCGCATGATTGAGCCCGCAGGAGAGCAATAAATGAACCAGAAATACCTGCTTTATATGTACTTGCTGAAAGCGCGAACCTTTATCGCGTTACTGATCGTGGTCGGCTTTTTTAGCTTTATGGTGCCTAATTTCCTGACCACTTCAAACTTACTGATCATGACGCAGCATGTTGCCATCACCGGGCTGCTGGCGATTGGTATGACGCTAGTGATCCTGACGGGTGGCATCGATCTGTCGGTCGGTGCGGTTGCGGGCATTTGCGGCATGGTGGCGGGGGCGTTGCTCACCAATGGTGTGCCGCTGTGGGGCGGCAACACGCTGTTCTTTAACGTGCCGGAAGTGATTCTGGTGGTGGCGCTGTTCGGCATCGTGCTGGGGTTGATCAACGGCACCGTGGTGACGCGTCTGGGCGTGGCACCCTTTATCTGCACCCTCGGCATGATGTATGTGGCTCGTGGGGCCGCGCTGCTGTTCAACGATGGCAGTACCTACGCCAATCTGGTGGGGATGCCAGCATTGGGTAATACCGGTTTCGCGTTGCTGGGATCGGGCAGTGTGCTTGGCGTCTACATCCCAATCTGGTTAATGATCGGCTTCCTGCTGCTCGGCCTCTATCTGACACGTAAAACCCCGCTGGGCCGCTATATCTATGCCACCGGCGGCAATGAATCTGCGGCACGCCTGGCCGGTGTGCCGATCATTAAGGTCAAAGTGTTTGTCTATGCCTTCTCCGGTTTATGTGCTGCGCTGGTGGGATTGATCGTCGCATCCCAACTGCAAACCGCGCACCCGATGACTGGCAACATGTTCGAGATGGACGCTATCGGTGCAACCGTATTGGGCGGAACGGCGTTAGCAGGAGGGCGCGGGCGTGTATCGGGTTCTATTATCGGTGCCTTTGTCATCGTATTCCTCGCCGATGGCATGGTGATGATGGGCGTCAGCGATTTCTGGCAAATGGTGATTAAAGGGCTGGTGATCGTCACCGCCGTGGTGATCGACCAGTTCCAGCAAAAATTACAAAGTAAGGTGGTGCTGCTGCGCAGACATGAAAAAAAGCAGCAATCGGCCGCCCTGCCTGAAGCAACGCACGGATAACAGGAGGCAATATGACACGCGATTTTAGTGGAAAAACGGTGGTGATTACCGGCGCATGCCGCGGGATTGGAGCGGGTATTGCCGCACGATTTGCGCGCGATGGCGCACAGCTGGTAATGGTGTCCAACTCGGACCGGGTATTCACCACGGCGCGGGCGCTGGAAGAACAGTACGGCAGCGAGATTCTGGCGCTGCAGGTGGATGTGACCAATGAAGCCGAAGTGCAGCAGCTTTACCAGCAGGCGGCGGAGCGCTTTGGCACCATTGATGTCTCGATTCAGAATGCCGGAGTGATCACTATTGATCGCTTTGATTCAATGCCAAAGAGCGACTTTGAAAAAATCCTGGCGGTCAACACCACGGCCGTGTGGCTGTGTTGCCGTGAGGCGGCAAAGTACATGGTGAAGCAGGGCAGCGGCAGCCTGATCAACACCTCATCCGGGCAGGGGCGACAAGGCTTTATTTACACGCCACACTATGCGGCCAGTAAAATGGGTGTTATCGGCATTACTCAGAGCCTGGCACTGGAACTGGCGCCGTCGCACATCACCGTGAATGCTTTCTGTCCGGGTATCATCGAAAGTGAGATGTGGGATTACAACGATCGCGTGTGGGGAGAAATCCTTAGCAGCGATAAAAAGCAGTATGGCAAAGGCGAGTTGATGGCGGAGTGGGTGGAAAATATTCCGCTGAAACGCGCCGGACAGCCGCAAGATGTCGCCGGGTTGGTGGCGTTTCTCGCGTCGGATGATGCGCGCTACATCACCGGCCAAACCATCAATGTGGATGGCGGGTTGATCTTCTCCTAATCGCAGCAGCCGTGAGCGTCTTGCGGGGCTTTACGCAGGGCGCTCTGTGGAGCGATGTGGCTATCAAGATAAGATGATGCCTTTTGCTAATCAGGCAATGTCCTAATTCAGCCCGGCCTTTTCTGCAAAATCGGCAGAATGTGTTAGGGTATTCCAGTACAGTTTTGTGAGCCACTTCAAATTCTAAACTGGATAAAAGCCTGTTTTTGCTATGACATCTGTTTTCTCTGCTTTCAAATCACTGCGTATGTTGCCCGCTGCAACGGGGCTGCTTTTCACCGCGCCTGCTCTGGCGCTGGTCACTGACACGCATGTCGCTGATGCGCCTTTTAGCGATCCCGAACGCTTCCAGAAAATGGCCAGCGATCTGCCTGCACTCGGCTATGAAGATGAAAATGCGGCTTTCAGCAAAAATCTGGCGACCATCGCTAAGAGCATTGGTGAAGCCAGTCAGGACAGCACCAGTGACAACACTTTTGGTCATCAGGCGGGTATCTGGGCGTTTAACCATTTCCGCGATGAGGTGGCAAACCGCGTGGTAGATGAGGGCCAATCTCTGCTATCGCCTTATGGTAAAGCGCAGATCGATTTTAACGTTGATATGGATGGTAACTTCACCGGCAGTGGCGCCTCTCTGCTAACGCCGTGGGCCGATCGCTATCAATATCTGACCTTTAGTGAGGTGGGCTTCCACCAAACGGATGATGGGCTGGTGGGCAATATCGGCTTAGGACAACGTTGGACGGCGGGCAAATGGCTGCTTGGTTACAACGGTTTTGTCGATCGCATGTTCAACAGCGGATTGCAGCGTGCTTCAGTGGGCACAGAAGCCTGGGGCGATTACCTGCGCTTCTCGGCTAACTACTATACACCGCTGTCGGGCTGGCAAAACCGCGATCCCTTTCAGCAGCAGCGTTTAGCACGCGGCTACGATTTCACCACTCAGGGCTACCTGCCGTTTTATCGCCAGCTTGGTATGTCGGTGAGTTGGGAGCAGTATCTGGGCAATGATGTGGATCTGTTTAACAGCGGCAATACCTATCACAATCCTTCGGCGTTGACCTTTGGTGTGTCCTACACGCCGGTGCCGCTGGTGACATTTTCTGCCAGCCACAAAACCAGTAATGAAGGTGAAAGTCAGGATCAGCTGGGTTTACATCTTAACTATCGTTTCGGCGTGCCGTTGAGCCAGCAGTTGAGTGCCGATAACGTGGCCGAAGCGCGTTCGCTGCGCGGCAGCCGTTACGACATGGTGACGCGCAACAATACGCCGGTGGTGGAGTATCGTCAGCGCAAAACCTTATCGGTATTCCTCGCCACACCGCCATGGCAATTAAACGGCGGCGAAAGCCTGCCGCTGAAATTGCAAATCCGTAATGCGAATCCGATAACCAGGGTGACGTGGCAGGGCGATACCCAGGCGTTAAGCCTCACGCCGGGCGCTAATCCGAATGATCCGCAAGGCTGGAGCATCATCATGCCCGCATGGAATAGCGCATCGGACGCCACCAACAGCTATCGTCTGTCTGTGACACTGGAAGACAGCAAGGGCAGTCGGGTGACCTCCAACTGGATTACGCTGCAAATTCAGGAACCGTTTAGCATCGATTCCGGTGAGGATAATCGTTTCGATCTGATGACGCCTTAGTAACGGCCATCGAAGAAACTCCCGCCACTTCAGTGCATGAACCTGGTAATATAGCGGCTTATTGTCAAGAATGGATTCTTACTGCATGCCTTCAATTCCGGTTCCGCTGGTTACGCTAATGGTGCTGCTAATTTTAATCGTGACCTTAGCGGCGAACGATAAGCAACGCCACCAAACCACGCTGCTATTTCTGGTCGTCTGCTCACTGTTACTGGCGGTGGGAGCATTACGTTGGATCTGGCCGTCAACACCACTCATGGCTTTGCGCGTGTTATTAGCAACGCTAATCCCGGCGCTGGCCTGGCACTGTTTCAGCCCGCATACGACTCATCAATATTCACGCTGGAAAATCGTCCCGCCCGCGCTGGCCATCATCATTATGCAGTGCTGGCCAGAAGCCATTGATAGCGCGCTATTTGTGCTTTATATCGGATACGGGGCGACATTGATTCTTATGGGCTTAGGCGGTGGGGATCGATTTAGCGATGCGCGCATTGGTGAAGTCGGGCTGGCGGCAAGAATGGCTCTTACCGCCGGTGTTTATCTTTGCTTCTCTGGTATGACAGATTTGCTGGTGGCGCTCGAGTTCACTTTGCATCAGGGCAAGCTTGTGCCGCAAATCATCGCGATACTGCAAAGTTTAATGCTGCCTTTGCTTAGTCTGGCGATTGTACTTGCAGCACGGACCCGCCCCCGGGAAGTGAGTATTGAGACAGTACTGCCCGATTCTTCTCCGTTGCAGACGCCTGAGCAGGCAGCCTTGTGCCTGCAACTGGAAAATCGACTGCGGCAGGATGACCTGTTCCTTAATACACAACTCACGTTGAATCTGTTAGCACGCAAATCCGGTATTCCCGCGCGTCATATCTCACGTGCGATCAATGCGACTTACCACTGCAATGTTTCTCAGTGGATAAATGGTTTTCGCATCGCTCATGCGCAGCAGTTGCTTCGAAGCAGTTCACTGCCGGTTACGGAGGTGATGCTGGCGTCAGGATTCACCACTAAATCAAATTTCAATCGCGAGTTTTTACGCATTAGCGGACAGACGCCGAGTGCATTTCGTCAGCAGGCGAGTTCAATGCCGCTGTCAGAAAGCGAGTGATACGGGCGATTAACTCCTGATGAATATCGGCGCGGGTGAGGCTGCCTTGATCCCGGCAAACGAAGCCCTCACCAGGGGAAGATTGTTCGATTAACTCAGCACCATGGGGTTTACAGCGCTGCATAAAACTAAAGTGGGTTGCGCCTCTTATACGTGAAAACGATGTCTGTTGCGGCGGAAGATACTGCGCCAGATAGCCGGATACCAGTGAGGCGGGAAGTTCAACACTGTCTTGTTCTGCGGATAACACCAGCACTGGCACAGAAACCCTTGCCAGGCTCTCAGGTGTGAATCCGCGCGCCAGACCAAGATCAAGCGATACGGCCGCTTTAATACGTGGATTACGTAATTGAGCATCTAATAAAGAAGCGGTATTTTTATTGCTGATACCCAAAGTCTCGATTAATTGACAGTCTGCTAGTTGCGCGTGGTTCTGACAATCCTGAACAAATCTGTTCGACGAAAACCGGGCACCGATTAACTCCATTACTGTCCACCCTCCGAGTGAGTGGCCGATGGCGGCGATGCGCAACGAATCGACCTTTCCTGCCAGGTGTTCGTCTGCCAATAACCGATCCAGTACCCGGCTGATATCATCTGGACGCAGCCAAATTTTCCGGGCAGTAGCAGGATCGTGATTCTCAGTTGTTGTACCGGGATGATTGGGGGCAGCGACGATATATCCCTGCACAGTGAGTGCATGCGCCAACCAGTTGAGGTTACGCCAGCTACCGCCATAGCCGTGAGACAGAAGGACTAAAGGATGCTGTCCTGGACGAGGCGTTGCATTGCGTAACATCGGCTCACCATAGAACACGGGGTTCTCACCCACATCTTCAAAGACGCCCGTGGCGGCAGTGGGATACCAAAACGCAACATTGAGCGGACGATTACCTTGACTATCAAGTGTTATCTGACGAAAACCCGTTGCGGCCTGTGCAAGCGACGCACACATCATCAGCATAAGTGCACAAATACAAAATCGAATCATTAGCGTTGTCTCCATGAGTGTAAAATCATGAAGAGTAATAACGGAAACAGTCAGTTATCACGTCCTCAATCACGATTGAGTACCTGTGTAACGACAACAAAAAAGGGCAGCTTACGCTGCCCCTGGCTCATACCCAGCCGACACTAGCCGGTATGCAATGAGGGATACTCTCTTAGAACTGATACACCAGACCAACAGCAGTTACGTCGTCAGTGTTGATGTTCAACGCGTTATTATCTTTCAACAGGTTGATTTTATATTCTGCATAAGCAGACATGTTCTTGTTGAAGTAGTAAGTCACGCCAACGGCAACGTATTTGAACAGATCGGTATCGCCCACGTTGTTCTCAACATCTTTCGCGCGAGAAGACACATAGCCCAGTGAAGGACGCAGGCCGTTCAGGAACTGATACTGTGCAACGGCTTCAAAGTTAACCGCTTTGTTAGCGAAACCGTTGTTACCGATCGGCGTTGCATTCTGCGTTTCGCCATAGATGGTCGCCAGGTAAATCTGGTTAGCATCATATTTCAGACCGGCTGCCCAGCTCTGCGCTTTATCGCCACGGCCGTAGGTCGCGGTGTTCTGTGCAGTGACACGATCCAGATTAGCGTAAGCACCGACAAGGCTCAGGCCGAAATCGAAGTCATAAGAGGTTGACAGCGCAAAGCCGTCGCCATTCGAACGACGTACCGCCAGGTTGCTGGCAGTCGCGCTATCAGAGCGCTCGTTTTTGCCTTCGTACTGCGCGGCAAAGTTCCAGCCTTTCACCAGACCGAAGAAATCTTTGTTACGCCAGGTCAGCACACCGGTAGAACGGCCTGACAGGAAGGCATCGGTGTAACCGGAATCACCACCAAAGTATGGCAGCATATCGGTGTAACCCAGAACGTCATACACCAGACCGTAGTTGCGGCCGTAGTCGATTGAACCGAACTGCGCGATTTTCAGACCTGCAAAGCCCAGTCGGGTTTTGTTACCCGTGTTAGCATCGCTGCCTTCTGAGTTGCTCAGGCTGTATTGATATTGCCACTGGCCGTAACCGGTCAGTTGGTCATTAATTTTGGTTTCGCCTTTAAAGCCCAGACGGGCATAGGAAGAGACTTCACCGTTCTGGCTGTCATTATCCGAGAACAGATGCGAAACGTTGATTTTGCCGGTCAGGTCCAGTTTGTTGCCATCTTTGTTATAGATTTCGGCGGCCTGAGCCGAAGAAAGTCCCAGCAGTAAAGGCATCACTGCTGCCAGTAAGGAGCGCTTCATCATTTATAATTTACCCTGTGATATTTTTTAATTGTGTCCCCGTAGTCGGGGTGAAAAGAAAATGACACAAAAGGTTCAAGATCAACAGTGCAATATATGTAACTAAATATTTCTAATTGGCTTTTTGTGTGATTTTTAATCTTAACTTCCATTATTTGGGATTTTACATTGGAGAAACTTATCTCAATTCCGTCATTCATTTGACCAATATAAATAAATATAACATTGTTTTTATTGGTTTTTAGTGAAATTAAAGAAAAGTAAATCACCGCTTTTACTTGAGGGTTAAATAGCACAAGCCTATGCATTATTGTTCAATAACAAATATAGAAAACCACCTAATCATTAGCATGGTAATTATCTGGTTAATGTGTTTGTATCCTTTTATTTCTGTTCTGATAATAACCTTAGTCACTAAATATCGTTTAACTCACGTTTAATTAAATGGCTGTTCAAAATACAGCCAAATATGCAACGAGATTGTTAATTAGCGGCGAATCGGCCCAGCCTTTACTTGCCCATTTGGCTGCACACTTCCTGCACACTTGCGCACCATAAATGCACAAATTGCCCTAAAACAGGGCGACAGCCGCAACATTTTGGCGAAATATTCCCTGTGCGATCACAAAAGCGCTATTTCATTTTGTGAATGCATAAATCTGCTAAATAAATTGCTGCTCTCCCATCTTCATCAGACTAATATTCACTTTTTATGCATTTTATGTGAATAGTGACCTGGTGTAACTCATTGATATTACGTTACCCAAACCCATTTATGCATTTTTTCCGCTAGCTGGCACGCTTACTGCACTCTACAGTAGTGCTGCGACACAACAGATTTTAACAATTTTAAAACAATAGCTTCACTCAGGTGGAGCAGGAGAAATGGCTATGTCACTGCAGGTTTCACGTCACGATTTTGATCAATGGATGATGCCGGTATACGCCCCCGCGGCTTTCGTACCGGTGCGTGCTGAAGGCTCAACCCTTTGGGATCAGCAAGGTAAGGATTACATCGACTTTGCAGGCGGCATCGCGGTGAATGCTTTGGGACATGCACACCCGGCTTTGCAACAGGCACTGACCGAGCAGGCGAGTAAGCTGTGGCACACCGGCAATGGCTATACTAACGAACCTATTTTACGTCTGGCTAAACAGCTGATTAACGCCACCTTCGCCGATCGCGTGTTCTTCTGTAACTCCGGGGCGGAAGCTAATGAGGCTGCACTGAAGCTGGCCCGTAAAGTGGCGCACGATCGTTTTGGCGCAGAGAAAAACGGCATTGTAGCCTTCAATAATGCTTTCCACGGACGCACGCTGTTTACTGTTTCAGCGGGTGGACAACCGGCTTACTCACGTGATTTTGCACCGCTGCCTCCGGCGATTCAGCACGCCAACTTCAACGACCTCGCCTCTGCGGCAGCACTGATCAATGACCAGACCTGTGCCGTGATTGTTGAACCGATTCAGGGCGAAGGCGGTGTCTTGCCTGCCGATCCTGCTTTCCTGCGCGGCCTGCGTGAACTGTGCGATAAACATCAGGCGACCCTGATATTCGATGAAGTACAGAGCGGCGTGGGTCGTACCGGCTCGCTGTATGCTTACATGCATTATGGCGTGACGCCGGACGTCCTGACCACCGCCAAAGCGCTCGGTGGCGGCTTCCCGGTTGGCGCGATGCTGACGCGCGAAGATCTGGCGCTGGTGATGGGCGTGGGTACCCATGGCACCACCTACGGCGGTAACCCGCTGGCGGGTGCCGTCGCCGGTAAAGTGATGGAGTTGATAAACCAACCCGATTTTATGGCGGGCGTGGCGCAGCGCCACCAGTGGTTTGTCGATGCTTTGCAGGAGATGAATCAGCGCCTGCCGATTTTTAAAGAAGTTCGTGGTCTTGGGCTGTTGATTGGAGCCGTGCTGAATGAAGATTTTGCCGGGAAAGCGAAGCAATTCAACCTGGCGGCGGCTGAAGAAGGTGTCATGGTGCTGATTGCCGGTGCTAACGTGGTGCGTTTCGCGCCAGCGCTGAATATCAGCGAAGCGGAAGTGAAAGAGGGACTGGCGCGCTTTGAACGTGCCTGCGCTCGTGTGCTCACAGGAGCTGCATCATGATGGTGATTCGCCCCGTCGAACGTGACGACCTTGCGCAGTTGCTGTCGCTGGCGGGCAAAACCGGGGGCGGCTTAACTTCGCTGCCCGCCGATAGCGATACACTGAAAGCGCGAATCGAGCGTTCTCTGCTCACCTGGCAGGGCGCGTTATCGCGTGCTGAACAAGGCTATGTATTTGTGCTGGCCGACAGCGAAGACAACCGTGCTGTCGGTATCTGTGCCATTGAGGTGGCCGTAGGTCTGCAAGACCCGTGGTACAACTTCCGTGTGGGCACCCAGGTGCACGCTTCGAAAGAGTTAAACGTTTATGCCAGCTTGCCAACACTGTCGTTAAGTAACGATCACACCGGCAGCAGCGAGCTGTGCACCCTGTTCCTCGATCCCGATTATCGTGATGGCAAAAATGGCCATCTGCTGTCGAAATCCCGTTTCCTGTTTATGGCTAATTTCCGCGACCGCTTTATGAAGCATGTGGTGGCAGAGATGCGCGGTGTCAGTGATGACAGCGGTCATTCCCCGTTCTGGGACAGCGTCGGTAGCCGTTTCTTCTCCATGGAGTTTCGTGAGGCCGATTTCCTCAGCGGCACCGGGCAGAAAGCCTTTATTGCCGAGCTGATGCCAAAGCATCCGCTGTATATCCACTATCTCAGCGAAGCGGCGCAGAAGGTGATTGGTGAAGTGCATCCGAAAACGGCCCCCGCGCGCGCCGTGCTGGAAGCCGAAGGGTTTCGTTATCTCAATTACGTCGACATCTTCGACGGCGGCCCAACGCTGGAGTGCGAGATTGATCGCATTCGCGCCATTCGTAAAAGCCATTTGCTTCAGGCCGAAGCCGGGGAAGCGGACGAAAGCTGGCCGCTGTGTCTGGTCGCCAACGGTGATTACCAGCATTTCCGTGTGGCGCTGCTGCCTGTCGATATGGCGAGCGGAAAAGTCCGCATCAATGAACATCAGCGCACGGCGTTGCGCTGCGATTATGGCGATGCATTGCGTGTGGTCACGCTGTGCCGCGAGGAGAAAAAAGCATGACGCACTTCATTAATGGTCAATGGCTGACAGGCGGCGCGGAAGCGTTAACCAAACAAAACCCGGTGAACGGTGAAACATTGTGGCAGGGTCGGGCAGCGACAGGTGCGCAAGTGGCGGCGGCTTGTGAAGCGGCACGCGCGGCCTTTCCCGCGTGGGCACGCAAGCCGTTTGCGGAGCGTCAGGCGGTAGTGGAAGCCTTCGCCGCATTACTCGAGAGCCACAAAACTGCACTGGCAGAGACCATCGCCAAAGAAACCGGTAAGCCGCGCTGGGAAACCCTGACCGAAGTGCAGGCAATGATCAACAAAATCGCCATCTCGGTGAAAGCCTACCACACGCGTACCGGAGAACAGGCCGACGGCGAAAGTTCGCTACGCCATCGCCCGCATGGCGTGCTTGCCGTGTTTGGTCCTTACAATTTCCCTGGTCATCTGCCGAACGGTCATATCGTTCCTGCGCTGTTGGCGGGTAACTGTGTGGTATTTAAGCCAAGTGAACTCACGCCGATGACAGCGGAAAAAACCGTTGAACTGTGGGAGCAGGCGGGACTGCCAGCGGGCGTGATAGCGCTGTTGCAGGGCGCGCGCGAAACCGGGCAGACACTGGCGCATGAGCCACAAATCGATGGTCTGCTGTTTACCGGCAGCGCCGCAACAGGCTATCACCTGCATCGCCAGTTTGCCGGTCAGCCTGAGAA
This sequence comes from Pantoea sp. JGM49, assembly GCF_018257655.1. Taxonomy (NCBI): domain Bacteria; kingdom Pseudomonadati; phylum Pseudomonadota; class Gammaproteobacteria; order Enterobacterales; family Erwiniaceae; genus Pantoea; species Pantoea sp. JGM49. Next base: position 254,955 of record NZ_JAERJM010000001.1, read on the forward strand.
AATGCTGGCGCTGGAGATGGGGGGTAACAATGCGCTGATTGTTGAAGATCCTTCAGACCTTGATGGTGCAGTACACATCGCGATTCAGTCTGCCTTTATTACCGCCGGGCAGCGCTGCACCTGTGCACGTCGTCTGCTGGTGAAAAGCGGAGCAGCAGGCGATGCCTTCCTGCAGCGTTTGGTGGAAGTGGCCGGACGTCTGCAACCTGGTGCATGGAATGCTGAACCGCAACCCTTTATGGGCAGCGTGATTTCACCTGCCGCCGCCGGACATATTTACGCAGCCTGGCAGCAGCGTATCGATCTGGGCGGTAAGGTGTTGCTAGCGATGCACTGGCCGGATCGCGACAGCGCCATTATCACTCCAGGCATCATTGAGATGACCGACGTGGCGAAACTGCCTGACGAAGAGGTGTTTGGTCCGCTGCTGCAGGTGATCCGTTACGACGAGTATGATCAGGCAATTCGTATCGCTAACCAGACGCGTTACGGTTTGTCCTGCGGCTTGATCTCTCCGCAGCGTGCGCAGTTCGATCAGCTGCTGCTGGAAGCGCGTGCCGGCATTGTTAACTGGAACAAACCGTTAACCGGTGCCGCCAGTTCAGCGCCGTTTGGCGGTGTGGGTGCGTCCGGTAACCATCGCGCCAGTGCCTGGTATGCTGCGGATTACTGCGCGTGGCCGATGGCATCTTTAGAGAGCCCAAGCCTGGCCTTACCGGGCAGCTTATCGCCGGGACTCGATTTCTCCGCGGAAGGAGCTGAATAATGAAAGCGTTTGAAGCCAATTTTGATGGACTGGTCGGCCTGACGCACCATTACGCCGGGCTCTCTTTCGGTAATGAAGCGTCGACGCGCAATCAGCTGCAGCCTTCAAACCCGCGCCTGGCCGCAAAGCAGGGCCTGTTGAAAATGAAGGCGCTGGCGGACATGGGCTACGTGCAAGGGGTGATCCCGCCGCATGAACGGCCGAATATCCCGCTACTGCGCCAGCTCGGTTTTGCTGGCACGGACGAACAGGTACTGGCGAAAGCGGCTCAGCAGGCGCCGCAGCTGTTGTCCGCGGCCAGTTCTGCCTCGGCAATGTGGGTGGCCAATGCCGCCACTGTATCGCCTTCGGCTGATAGCGCCGATGGCCGCGTGCACTTCACCGTGGCTAACCTCAACAATAAATTCCACCGTGCCATCGAAGCGCCGGAAACCGCCGACTTGCTGCGCGCCATTTTCCGCGATCCGCAACATTTCAGCGTGCATGATGCTTTGCCGCAGGTGGCGCTGTTTGGCGATGAAGGTGCTGCCAACCATAACCGCTTTGGTGCGGACTACGGCGATGCGGGTGTTCAGCTGTTTGTTTATGGTCGTGATGGTCAACAGCAGGGTGCTGCACCGGCACGCTATCCGGCACGTCAGACGCGGGAAGCCAGTGCCGCGGTGGCGCGCCTGCATCAGCTCGACGACGATCGCACGCTGTTTGCTCAGCAAAACCCGCTGGTGATCGATCAGGGCGTATTCCACAACGATGTCATCGCCGTCAGCAACCAGCAGGTGCTGTTCTGCCATGAAGAGGCGTTTGTCGATCAGCCGGCGTTATTACAACAGCTGGCTGCGCGGGTGCCCGGTTTCCAGCCGATTGTGGTGCCGCGAGATAAAGTGTCAGTAGCCGACGCGGTGAATACCTATCTGTTTAACAGCCAACTGTTGCAGCATCCTGAAGGTGGCATGCGACTGGTGCTGCCAGAAGAGTCACGCCAGCACGCCGGCGTATGGCGCTATTTGACCGGGCTGGTGGAGAGCGGCGGGCCAATTCGCGAACTCACGGTGTTCGATCTGCGTGAGAGCATGTGTAACGGCGGCGGACCAGCCTGTCTGCGTTTGCGCGTGGTACTGAATGAAGCAGAGCGTCAGGCCCTGAATCCAGCGGTATTGATGAATGATCGCCTGTTCAACACCCTGAACAGCTGGGTGGATCGCCACTACCGCGATCGCCTCACGCAAGCCGATTTGGCCGATCCGCAATTACTGCGTGAAGGACGCACCGCGCTGGATGAGCTGACACAGCTGCTAGACTTAGGCAGTGTCTACGCATTTCAGCGTTAACCTCAGAGGGTAAGTGAAGCTTCTGAGTTGAAAAGGAGTGTACATGCAGGATTTTCTACAACAAACCCTGTCAGGTAAGCCGCCGCAGCAGCGGCAGGGCAGCAATGCCCATTTACAGTGGCAGTGGCATGATGAGGGCATTCTATCCCTGACCCCCCATGCACCGACGCATCAGGCGCTGGTACTGTCAGCGGGCGTCCACGGCAACGAAACGGCCCCGGTTGAGATTCTTAACCTGTTGCTGACGCCACTGCTACGCGGAGAACAACCGTTAGCGGTGCGCTTGCTGGTGATATTAGGCAATCCAGAGGCGCTGCGCAGCGGCAAACGCTATCAGCAATATGATATTAACCGTTTGTTCGGAGGGCGCTGGCAGAAGGTTCCCGACCTACCTGAAGCGCAGCGTACGCTGCAACTGGAGCAAGCGCTTGAGCGATTTTGGCGCGAGTGTCGCGATCATGAAGTGCGCTGGCATCTGGATCTGCATACCGCGATTCGTGGCTCGTACCATGCGCGTTTCGGCGTGATGCCGCTGAATCCTCAGCCGTGGCCGCAGGATTTCCTGCACTGGCTGGCGGCGGCTGAGCTGGAGGCGCTGGTGTTTCATCGTTCCCCAGGTGGCACTTTTACCCATTACAGCTGTGAACATCACGATGCGGCCAGCTGCACGCTGGAGCTGGGTAAAGCGCTGCCGTTTGGTGAAAATGATCTTAGCCAGTTCGCGGCGGTACAGCTGGCGCTGGCGGCATTGTTGTACGGTGAGTCACTGCCAGAAGTGCGGGAACAGCCGCGACACTATCGTGTGGCACAGCAAATTACCCGTCACGGCGACGCGTTTGTGCTGCACATGGGGCCAGAGACCCTGAACTTCACCGCTTTCCCGCAGGGCACGTTGCTGGCAGAAGAGGGCGAGACGCGCTATTACGTGCAACAGGCGCGCGAATATGTGCTGTTTCCCAATCCGAATGTTGCCGCAGGATTGCGTGCAGGCTTGATGCTGGTGGAAGAAAACGAGCAAACGCAGGCACTGACGTTATAAAAAAGGTGGGTGAAGAAAATTCACCCATTTTTCCCTTCCGCAAATCCGACAATACCGTTACACTCCTCCTTAATTCCTGCGCATTTCCGTTTGATTGTCATACTCTTTTGCAATTCCTCACGCATTTCTTCTCTTTCTCTCCATGATTGCCTGATTACTGTCTTTTATGCTTTCAGGGCTTTACTCAGACTCTGAGTAGTTGACGTTTGGCGTCGTATGCTTGTTTCCGAAGACGCGACACACCTTGTCGTCATGAAACTGAATAGTAAGGACAAATATTATGCGTAAACTCACTTCCCTGTTCCTGGCTACTGCAATGGCTCTTGGTGCTGCCAACATCGTCCACGCTGCAGCGGACAATCTGACACCACCGCCAGCAGGTAGCGAAAAACCGATGCACAAGCCGCCAATGCATCATCACGGTATGGAGATGATGTTCAAAGGCCTGAATTTAACGGATGCGCAGAAAGCGCAGATCAAGACCATCATGCGTGACAGCCATAAAGAGATGAAACGTCCATCTCTGGAAGAGCGTCGTGCCAACCACAGCATCATCGCTTCAGATACTTTCGATAAAGCGAAAGCCGAAGCGCAGGCTGAGAAAATGACCGCCAACGCGAAAGATCGTGCGGTGAGCATGATGGAAACACAGAACAAGATTTACAACGTGCTGACGCCTGAGCAGAAAAAACAGTACAACGCCAACTTTGAGAAACGTCTGACAGAGAAAGGCCCGCATGACGGTAAAATGCCGCCACCGCCGGCTGATGGTGAATAAGCCGTTTAGCTAATCGGTTTGAGACCGCCGACGTTGTCCACTGCATCTGATGCTTTGGGCAGCGTCGGCGGTTTTGTTTTAGAGTTCTATCAGCGGGAAAACCCCGGACAGTAGCGGGCGGCACAAAATTTTATAGCCGTCATGATCAAAACCCTGGCGTGCGCGCTGCAGTTGGCGAGCCTCTGCTTCGGTAGCGACCGAACCGAGCCAGAACCAGTGATCGATAACGTGAATCTGCGTCATCGCCGTTCCTACTTCCACCATGCCAACCGGGCCTTGCCACGGCCAGCACACCACGCGCATCTTTTCCAATGCCTGATGCAAACGTTGCTGATGGGCTTCAAAGGATTCGTTACCGCAACACGCCCCGGCACAGCGTTTTAGCGCGGCGCGAAAACAGCCGCGTCCCGGCGTTAACCGCTCCAATCCCAGCAATCCATGACACAGGCGCTGTTCATCGGCAATCGTCTTGAGTTTTTCCATGGCTGCAAAGCGGCTGCGAAATAAGCCATAGAGATTCGGTGAACACGAGAAGTCGAGATCTTTGGCGTACACCACCTGTGGAGCGCCATCGCCAAGCTGCAACGAACAGAGCTGACGATTTTTGCGCAGGCGCTTATTAAACAGCGGCTGCTGCGTTTTGATCATCTGCGCTTCCAGCAATTGCGCGCCAAGATCGCCCGCGGTGGGGATCCAGGTGACGCGTCGCGCCTGACGCAACATGTTGGCTTCATCCGGGGTGCGAAAATGCGACATCACCCGACTGCGCAGGTTGACGCTTTTGCCGATATATAACGGCAGGTTAGCGCTGTCACCGTGAAAGGTGTAAACGCCAGGCTGATTGGGCAAACCTTCCAGCCATTGGCGTAAATGTTCGGGATATTGATAAATCGCGGCCGCATCAAATTCGAGGCGGTGGCTGGCTGCACGTCTGACCAAAACACACTCCGATTACTGGTTGTCTGTCCAGTATATCAGCGTGATGCTTTTCTCGCCAGTCAGCGGCAGGAGGAGGGCGTTTCCCGCGACAGCGGCGGGAAACGTAGAGCGGTTACTTTTTCCAGAAGTCGTCGAACACGGTGATCGGCGGACGACGTTTGTGTTCGGTTTTCAGATACCAGCCTTCAATGATCTTCGCGGCGGCGGCATCGATGGTTTTGCCTTCCAGATAAGCGTCAATCTGTTGATAGGTGACGCCGAGTGCCACTTCGTCCTGCAAGCCAGGACGATCGTCTTCCAGGTCGGCAGTAGGATGCTTCAGATACAAGTGTTCCGGGCAGCCAAGGGTTTTTAACAGCTGTTTTCCCTGACCTTTGTGCAGGCGGAAAATCGGGTTGATATCGCTGCCGCCGTCACCGTATTTGGTGAAGAAACCGGTCACGGCTTCGGCCGCATGGTCGGTGCCCACCACCACGCCTTTGGTCATGCCGGCGATGCTGTATTGTGCCTTCATACGCTCACGCGCTTTTTCGTTGCCGCGCACGAAATCGGAAACCACGATGCCCGCCTCTTTCAACGCGCGCTCGCTGGCGAGAATCGCTTCCTTGATATTCACGACCAAGGTGCGATCCGGCTGGATAAACGCCAGCGCATCCTGACAATCCTGCTCATCGGCCTGCACGCCATACGGCAGACGTACCGCAATAAAGGTGTAATCTTTGTCGCCGGTCTCTTCACGTAACTCGCGAATGGCGGTTTGTGACAAGATGCCGGTTAGCGTGGAGTCCTGTCCGCCGCTGATGCCGAGCACCAGGGTTTTCAGGAATGGATTGGCTTTCAGGTAGGATTTCAGAAAATCGACGCTGACGCGGACTTCCTGTTGCGGATCGATAACGGGTTTAACACCCAACGCTTCAATGATTTCCTGCTGCAGTGACATGAACCTCTCCTCAAGTCAGTAGCCTGACGGCACAATACGAATCATCTGCTAAAGCTAACGCCTCCGCTGGCAAACAACAAGCCGCATGGCTTGTTGTCGCACTTATTTGCAGGCTTTTCAGGCGCTTTTCGGTTTTTGCGCCAACAGGATGAACATCAAAATTGCCAGCATAAAGCAGCCAAAGATAGTGCCCGTCATGCTCAATACTGAGGTGCCGCCCAAACCGGTGACGGGCACGCTAATGGCACCTAAGGTGAACATGGTGACGCCAATCACCGCCGAGGCGCTGCCTGCACGGTGTCCCTGACTTTGCATCGCCAATGACGAAGCCGTGGTGGCAATCACACCGTTACTGGCGATGGTGAAGAACAGTGCCAGCAGAATGATTGGCAATGGTGCACCGGTCAGGCCTGCTAATAGCAAGCAACCTGACGCCACGAATGCCAGCGTCAGTCCACCTTTCAGCACGCGATATTCACCCCACAGCGGGCACAAACGTGCACTGGTTTGCGATGCAATAATCAGGCCGAAGCCATTGGCGGCGAAGCAGAAGCTAAACGCCTGCGGCGACAGTCCATAGATTTGCTGTAACACAAACGGGGAAGCGCCAATGTAGGCAAACATGCCGGACATCATAAAGCCCTGCGTCAGGCAGAAGCCCATGAAGGGACGATGAGTTATCACCTGGCCGAGTGCCGCCCAGGCGGAAAAGATCGAGCCCTGACTGCGACGTTCGGCGGGCAGCGTTTCGTGCAGTTTCCAGCGCGCGAGGAAGATCAGCAGTACAGCGATACAACCGAGCACCACAAAAATGCCGCGCCAGTTCAGCACCGTCATTAACACACCGCCGAGCACCGGTGCACCAATTGGCGCAAGGCCATTCACCAGCATCAGCAGGGCAAAGAAGCGAGTCAGTTCATGGCCGCTGTACATATCACGAGCGATAGCGCGTGATAATACCGCACCGCCTGCGCCCGCCAGACCTTCAAACAGACGCGCTACCAACAGAGAGTGAATGTCTTTTGCCAGCGCGCAGCCAATCGACGCGATAAATAATAGCACCAGCGACAGCAACAACGGGCGGATACGGCCAAACTTGTCGCTCATCGGGCCAAACAGCAATTGTCCAGCGCCGAGGCCCAGTAATCCTGCGGTCAAACTTAACTGCGCGGTGGCGGTTTCGGTATGCAGATCGCGCGCCAGTTCAGGTAAGGCGGGCAAGTACAAGTCGATACAGAGCGGTCCAAGTGCCGCGAGCAGGCCCAGCGTAATGGCGTAAACCAGCCGATTAGAGTGTGCAGGTGTCATTGATCCTCTGTTTTATTGATGTCTCAAGATTTTTTTTGCCGGGGGATTATACGAAGCGCGAAGCGGCAACACAGCAACTTTACGAAAAACTAACGCTTCAGAATGGGCTTAAAGCGAAGCCATTGAGTTGATAAATCTGGATTTATGTTCCAGGCTTAATGTGACATGGACAAAGAATGAGGAATATAAAGATGAATAAAGTGCTGGGATGTATCGCTGCTGCTGTGACGCTGGTAGCTCTGTCAGGTTGTACGACTTATGACAAAGCGGAAAGCTATGTGACTAAGCCGGTGGTTAAGGATGTGAAAAAAGGAATGACGCGCGATCAGGTTCGCCAGATTGCGGGTGCTCCATCAACTGAAATCACCATGGTACACGCCCGTGGTACTTGCCAGACTTACGTGATTGGCGAGCGTGATGGTAAAGCACAGACCTACTTTGTCAGTTACAACGATGTGGGCCGTGTCATGAACTACGGTTTCCAGAGCTGTAAAGACTACGATACCGATCCGCAAGCTGCTCAGTAATTCTTGCCGAATGCAAAAAGGCCCGTCAATGACGGGCCTTTTTTCGTTTTACGCTTACAGTCCGTACGGGCGGGGCACTTCAACGTAATTGCCGCCCGTCTCACGCTGATAGTAGTGCCCTCCCTGCACGTAATAGCGTTTTCCGTTGAAATCGAGCACGCGCATCCCGCCTTCTGGCGGCGCTTCAGGCGCCTGAACCACCACGTAGGTATCGCCCTGACGCTGGTAGTAATTGCCATTCAGCATGTAATAAGTGAGACCGCCTATCAGCACCGCTGTCGCCGCCTCAGGTAAGAAGCGCAGCGGACCAGGACCGCCCCAACGTGGGCCACCACCCCAATGTGGACCTGGGCCGGGGCCCCATCCGTAAGGGTGGGCAAAACTAATGGCGGGCGTTAATAAGGTTAACGCCAGCACCGAGGCGATAACGTTTTTCATCGGTGATTCTCCTGCTATGACTGATAGCAGAATTAGCCTTCTGACGACAAAACTCAAGTGAAAAGTGGCTGATTTTTCGTCTGTTTACCATGCTTAACGCTTTCCTGACGCTAGCGCCACGATCGGGGGGAATTGCGGAGTTTCAGCCATAAAAAAACGGCAGGCGATGAGGCCTGCCGTTGTTCTGCTGCGTCGGAATTAGCGATGCGCCAGTTCAGCGTGCTCGTCGCTTTCCAGCACTCTTTTATCGGTCAAACCGAGCCAGCGGCTGGTGAGTGAACCGGCCGTCATCGAACCATTGACGTTCAATGCGGTACGGCCCATGTCGATCAGCGGCTCAATGGAAATCAGCAGCGCAACCAGGGTCACCGGTAAGCCCATCGCAGGCAGCACAATCAGCGCTGCGAAGGTGGCACCGCCGCCGACACCGGCAACACCGGCTGAGCTCAGCGTAACGATACCGACCAGCGTCGCAATCCACATCGGATCAAACGGGTTGATGCCGACCGTTGGCGCAACCATCACCGCCAGCATGGTCGGGTACAAACCGGCGCAACCGTTCTGACCAATGGTGGCACCGAAAGAAGCCGAGAAGCTGGCAATCGATTCGGGCACACCAAGACGGCGCGTCTGCGTTTCGACGTTCAGCGGAATGCTGGCCGCACTGGAACGGCTGGTGAAAGCGAAGGTGATCACCGGCCATACTTTGCGGAAGAAGCGCATCGGGTTGATGCCGTTCACTGACAGCAGCAGGGCGTGCACACCAAACATGATCGCCAGACCGAGATAAGAGGCCACCACAAAACCACCCAGCTTGATGATGTCCTGCAGGTTAGAACCCGCCACCACTTTGGTCATCAGCGCCAGCACACCGTACGGCGTCAGCTTCATGATCAAACGCACCAGTTTCATCACCCAGGACTGTAGCGTATCAATTGCCACCAGTACGCGCTCGCCTTTGACTTTGTCATCCTTCAGCAACTGCAATGCAGCCACGCCGAGGAAGGCAGCGAAGATCACCACGCTGATGATCGAGGTGGGGTTAGCACCCGCCATATCGGCAAACGGATTTTTCGGGATAAAGGAGAGCAGCAGCTGCGGCGTGCTGAGATCGGCAACCTTGCCTACATAGTTGCTCTGGATCGCGCTCAGACGTGCGGTTTCCTGCGCACCCTGCACCAGACCTTCTGCGCTCAGGCCAAACAGCCCGGTGACCATCACACCCACCAACGCGGAGATCGCGGTGGTGAACAGCAATACGCCAATGGTCAGCACGCTGATTTTGCCGAGTGAAGAGGCATTATGCAGGCGCGCGACAGCGCTCAGGATTGACGCAAACACCAGCGGCATCACAATCATCTGCAGCAACTGGACATAACCGTTGCCGACAATGTTGAACCAGCTAATTGAATCCTTCACCACCGGGCTGTTTTCGCCATAAATGGTTTGCAGCGCCAGACCGAACAGCACGCCAATCACTAAGCCAGTCAGCACGCGTTTCGACAGGCTCCAGCTTTGGTTGCCAATACGATTCAACAGAATCAGCAACGCAACGAAGGCGATGATATTAATAATGAGGGGAAAATCCATACTCGACTCCAGAGGTGTGCCGCGCAGCACGTTTGGCTGGCACGGAAAACAGTAAGTTCCCGTCAGGGAATGTCAGGAATGTTACCAGTTCAGGAAAGTGCAGGCTTATACTCAAAAGGAATGGTTTATAACTTTATTGATTGATTTGCCTGGTTATTGACCACTTTGGCCATTAACTAGCCGACCGACACCATTTTGCAGCGTATTAAACAGTTGCTCGGGCCAACCGTTGGCACCAAAAGAGGGCATACCTGCGGGAAACCACAATGCATATCCGACCAATGCGAGACAAAGTGCGCGCTCCAGTTGATTGCCTTTCTGGCTATTGAGCAGCGGCAAACGGAAACGCCAGCGGCACGGCCACAGCAAGGGGACGCCTGCGGGGGTCAACATGTCGGCGACGATGTGACTGAGATAACCCAGCGTCATCCCCTGTAAAACATCAGCAGGCAGGAACCAGTCCGCCGGAACGTTAATCTGGAATAGCCACAGGCTTATCGCCACCGCCAGCAAACTGTGGGTAAATCCACGATGACCAAAGGCGCGCGCAATGGGTTGTGAGATCCATTTCAGGCGCTGGCCTAACACAGATTTAGGATGGTCAATATCAGGCAGCAGACAGGTCAGCAGTGCAGCAGGCACGAGATGCCACCAGTCGGCGCTGGCCATGACTGGCGTCAGCTCCGCACGCTTAGCAAAAATCGCGCTGGCAATGGCAAAAATGATATGGCCTTCGGCCGTCATGATGAAACCTGGCTGCAAAAACTGTCGATGCATCCAGTATAGGGATTTATCCAGTGAAATAGAACGGTGACGCTGTAACGAAGCGTTAATATTTTTCGCTTTCCCGCGTCATAATGACGCGGGAAAAGAACAGGTTAGCGTGCTAACCATCCACCATCGACGGCCAGTGTGTAGCCGTGCACATAATCTGCAGCGTCAGAAGCCAGAAACACGATCGGACCCATCATGTCATCCGGAACACCCCAGCGTCCGGCAGGGATGCGCCCAAGGATCTCTTCGTTGCGCGACTCATCATTACGCAGTTGTTCGGTATTATTGGTCGCCATATAGCCAGGAGCGATGGCATTCACGTTAATGCCGTGTTTCGCCCACTCATTTGCCATTAGCCGCGTTAAACCCATCACCGCGCTTTTCGACGCAGTGTAAGAGGGCACGCGAATGCCGCCCTGAAAGGAGAGCATTGAGGCGATATTAATAATTTTGCCGCCGTTGCCCTGAGCGATAAACTGACGCGCCACCTGCTGAGACAGGAAGAACAGGCTTTTGCTGTTGATGTTCATGACATCGTCCCAGTCCTGCTCGCTGAAGTTGAGTGCATCTTCACGGCGGATGATGCCCGCGTTATTCACCAGAATATCGATACGTCCGGCCTGAGCCACGGCTTGTTCAACAATCTGCGGCACCCCTTTCGGCTGAGTCAAATCGGCCTGAATCGACCAAAAGCGGCGCCCCAGGGCTTCAACTTTAGACTGTGTATCGGCAGGACCGGCACGATTAACGCCAATGATGTCACAGCCGGCTTGCGCCAACCCTAAGGCCATCCCCTGACCTAAACCGGTATTACAGCCGGTGACCAGCGCAATTTTGCCTTCAAGATTAAATGCGTTAAGGATCATCTTTCGCTCCTGTTAGCGCAGCGCGCTGATGCTGACGTGGTCCATGTCATCGAACACCTGATTTTCGCCCACCATGCCCCAGATAAAGGTATAGCGCTGTGTGCCCACTCCGGCATGAATTGACCAGCTTGGTGAAATCACCGCCTGCTCGTTGTGCACCAGCAAATGGCGCGTTTCCTGCGGCTGGCCCATCATGTGGAAAACGGCGCTGTCATCTGCCATATCAAAGTAAAAGTACACTTCCATACGACGTTCATGGGTGTGGCACGGCATGGTGTTCCAGAGATTGCCGTCATCAAGACGCGTGAGTCCCATGGTGAGCTGGCAGGTGGGTAACACATCCGGCACAATAAATTTATTAATGGTGCGACGGTTTGAGGTCGCGGCATCCCCTAACGTGGCTTTGACTGCATCCTGCAGGGTGATCTTTTTATCCGGATAACGGGTATGTGCGGGTGCGCTGTTGTAGTAAAACTTCGCTGGAAGGTTGGCGTTGCTGCTGCGGAAAACCACGCTTTTGGCTCCCTGGCCAACATACAGCGCCTCCTGATGGCCCACCTCCCAGGTTTTGCCATCGACGTCAATCAAGCCCGGCCCGCCAATATTGATCACGCCCAGTTCGCGGCGTTCGAGAAAATAGCTCACGCCCAGTTGTTTGCCAACTTCTTCACCGATCGTCACCGACTGCTGGATTGGCATGACACCACCAATGATGATGCGATCAATGTGGCTGTAAGTGAGGGTGTAATGGTCTGCCTCAAAAATTTTCTCGATCAAAAATTCGCGACGTAATCCGGCGGTGTCCAGATTTTTTGCATGCTCAGTATGAATGCTTTGACGAACGTCCATCTCAGACCTCTCAAAGTTGAAGGAAGTGTCCCGAAGCGGGTCTTTGGGCATCTTAGGCAGGATGAGATGTGAATTCAATAAAAATGAAACGTTGTTTTATTTAATTGTGTGGGTGATCAAATACGCGCAGTTATTGGCGTAGTGGGTGTCAGGAACAATGCAAAGCGTTGCCCACAGATGGGCAACGAGAATGGAGGGGCTGAGTCCTGGCCCGGCACAGGTGTATCAGAATTAATTGAACAGATGCTCAGCTTTCAACTCGGCCAAACTCGCCAGCTTCACATTGGCCAGCGCCCAACGCGAATCATCCGCGTACTCGGCTGCTGGCACCACAATCGAACGCATGCGCGCGGCTTTGGTGGCGATCATGCCATTGAACGAATCTTCCAGAGTCACACAGTTAAGCGGATCCACCGCCAACTTCGTCGCCGCATCCAGATAGACCTGTGGATGAGGTTTGCTGTACGGCAGGCTTTCGGCTGAAGCAATGGCGTCGAAGTATTTGCGCAGGTCGAACATCTCCAGCACGCGCTCCAGCATAAACAGCGGTGAGGCAGAGGCGAGGGCGATTTTTAATCCCTGCTGCTGGCAAAGTTGCAATGCCTGTTCAACGCCGGGCAGTAATGGACGCGTCTCCTCAACCAATGCCAGTGCGCGAGCAATGATACGTTGCGTCACTTCCGCCTGATCCGGGCCGTTCCACGGCAAAGCTTCAAACCACATACGGACGGTTTGATCGATGCGCAAACCCAGCGTATCGGGCAGTTCATGGCGGCGGGTAATATCCACCCCCAGACTCGCAAACACATCCAGTTCTGCCTGATCCCACAAGGGTTCAGAGTCGATCAGCAATCCGTCCATATCAAAAATAGCGGCCAACACCGGGCGACGATAAGACATACAACAGCTCCGTTTGAAATTTGCCCTACCTTATCATGCGCAGCCGGGAAATCCGACTCACGGCAGGTTACGCATTTTTCAGGAAAAAAAGCCGCAGTGCAGGTAGACTTAGGGCAAAACTATTGTATGTGAAGGGAGACACCATGACTTACCAACAGGCTGGCCGCATCGCCATCCTTAAGCGAGTGGCTGGCTGGGTAATTTTTATTCCGGCGCTGCTATCCACCATTATCTCAATTCTCGGCTTCATGTTTAAACACAGTGAAAAGCAGCCGGGCATTGATGCAGTGATGCTTGATTTTGTCCATGTCATGGTCGACATGATCAAGTTCAATACGCCGTTTTTGAACCTGTTTTGGCAAAACTCACCGGTACCGGAGTTTCATGGCGGTGCCAATATTGGCTTCTGGGTCATCTACATCCTGATTTTCGTCGGCATTGCGCTGCAGGCGTCAGGCGCGCGCATGTGGCGTCAGTCGCGTCACATCAAGGAAGGTATTGAAGATCAGTTGATTCTTGAACAAGCCAAAGGAGCTGAAGGGCGCACACGTGCTCAGCTGGAAGAGAAGATCCATGTCCCGCGACATACTATTTTGCTGCAAATTTTCCCGCTCTATATCCTGCCAATTGTGATTGCTATTGCGGGTTATTTTGTCCTGAAATTACTGGGCATGCTGTAAGGCGTCAGGCCGGCCTGGCCTGACGTTGTCCCAATGCATCTTCATTTAACAACTGGTCAATCGCGAATTGTGCGGCGTTTGTCCAGTTACCGGCAAACACGTTGGCGCGGTTGAGCACATAGTAGAGCTGATACACGGGCTGTCGCTGCGAAAACCCTTCCGCCAGCGGCCACACCGAGTGATATCCCTCGTAAATCTGGCGTGGCAATTCGACGTAGTAATTCAACATCGCGAGATCGCACTCCCTGTCGCCCCAATAGCAGGCGGGGTCAAACAGCCATGGCCCACTGCTGCTATCCGCGCAGTTAGCAGGCCATAAATCGCCGTGAAGTAGAGAAGGCTGAGGATGATGATTGGCCAGCGCGCGTTGCACGCAATCGACGATCAATTCGGTATTGCCGTATTGCACCCCTTTTTCAGCGGCCAGTTGCAGTTGCCAGCCAATACGCTGTTCAGCAAAGAACACCGACCAGCGTCGTAGCCAACTGTTGGGCTGGGGGGAGGTGGTGATGTTGTTATCGTAATCGAGTCCAAACTGCGGTTGCTCGCTCCATTGATGGAGGTGAGCCAACTGCTGGCCAAGCTGGAAGGCGCTCTGTTCGTTCAGCGCCTCTGGCTGGATATATTCCAGCAGCAAAAAGCTGCTGTCGCGGTCATTCCCGACGCCATATACTTTAGGCACCCGGACCGTCTGTGTCCGCGCCAGCAAGCCCAGCTGGTCCGCTTCCCAGCTAAACAGAGTGAGCATATCGCGCGTATTACATTTAACGAAAACGTCGAGATCGCCGTAGCGGAGGCGCCAGGCAGGATGCACATCGCCACCAGGGAGTTCGTAACGTTCAGTGATTTCAGCTTCACCGGCGTGTTCGCTTAACAGACGACTAATGGCTGACCACATTGGGTAATCCTCTTTATTCGCTGCGTAAGTTTGATTGTAGCGCTCAAAACTTCAGCAAAACCAGTGGTGAGGCGATTATTTGTGGCGCGTCAGGGTTTTAACTGTAGAAATTCGGACAGCGTGGTGATCTTCACCTCCGCTTTACGATGCAGGGCAACATCCGCCAGCCCGGCGGCGTGTTCTGCGATCTCATGTTGTTCCAATGCACTGATGATGCCAAAACTGTTGGTTCCCAACTCATGCGAATGACCTTCATCATCATGCAAGGTCGTGGTGTAACCGCCGCTGACCATCACGCTGTTAAGGGATTGCAGATCGCCTAAGCTCTCATCGGAATAGCTTAGCGTGACAATGTAACGTTTAAGGTCGTGGTCACTCATCATTCACCTCATTGTAATGGAACAGATTTCAGCGTAGACCAGCGCTTCGGATAGAGCGAATTCTGCGCAATTCAGATGGGAAAAGGGAGCGTAAATCTGCGTCAACTGGCTTCAGAAAATTCTTGTATCAATTGGGCTGCTATTTGGTTAATTGCCTCTTATAATGCGCAGCGGAAATGGGAAAGCTCCTATTAACCATGCGGTTCCAGCGCGGAACCTGGCATTTCTGGCATCTTCATACTTTTTTACAAAACTTACCGTAAATTGCATTGATTGGCCGGGAAAACTCTTCAGACTCACTCTTTTTTAAACTGCCGTACGGGTCACATTTAATGAAAGCCTTTAATAAGCTGTCCGCTGTTGTATTGCTCTCTGCTGGAGCATTTTGTCACCAGGCATTTGCTGATAACACCGTTTTTACCTCTATGGATGACCCTTCAACGGCAAAAAAACCGTTTGAAGGCAGCGCGTCAGCCGGTTATTTGGCACAGACAGGGAATACCACCAGTTCATCATTGAGCGCCTCAACCAATATGACGTGGTATCAGACCAACACCGCTTACAGCTTATGGGGCAACGCCGCGAACAACTCATCCAACGATGAGCGTTCCTCAGAGACTTACAACATCGGTGGTCGTACTCGTTACAATATGAACAGTGCGGACTATCTGTTCGGTCAGGCGAGCTGGTTGAGCGACCGTTTCAACGGTTATGATTCGCGCGATGTACTGACTGCCGGTTATGGTCGCCAGTTGCTGAACGGTCCTGTGCACTCGCTGCGAGCTGAATTCGGTCCCGGTGTCCGTTACGATGATTTCCATGAAGGTGGTCACGAAACCAAGGCGCTGGGATACGGTGCTGTGAGCTATCAGTGGCAACTGACTGACACGACCAAATTCATCCAGGGTGTTTCCGTGTTGAGCAGCTTCGGTGAAGATACAACGCTGAACTCCGAAACCGGCTTGCAGGTGGCCATCAACGAACACTTCGCGTTGAAGCTGGCTTACAACGTGACCTGGAATAATAATCCGCCAGAGTCTGCGCCGGATCGTACCGACACCAAAACCACCATCCAGCTTTCTTACGCGATGTAAGCGAGCCGTGATGAAAAAACCGTTGCCGGCTAGCGCCGTGCAGCGGTTTTTTTTTATCTGTCGATGGCTTAGCGCATTTTTCACGGGTTTAGATCGCGAGCGAAAGCTGCTATTATCTCCGGCGCTTTACATTCCTGGCGTCATTCCGACAATGTGGGTCTGACATTACGCCGGGTTACTCAAACAGAACTCAATGTTGCATGTAGGCTTTCGTGTGGCTTACCACTGCAATTAAGGATATGAAATGCCAGTAATTACTCTTCCTGATGGCAGCCAGCGCGTATTTGACCGTCCGGTCAGCGTGATGGACATCGCTCTGGATATTGGACCGGGCCTGGCGAAAGCCTGTATTGCCGGTCGTGTTAATGGCGAGCTGGTGGACGCGGTTGATCCGATCACCGAAGATGCTCAGGTGGCAATTATCACCGCCAAAGATGAAGCCGGTCTGGAAATTATTCGTCACTCTTGTGCGCACCTGTTAGGGCATGCGATTAAACAACTGTGGCCGAATACCAAAATGGCGATTGGTCCGGTGATCGATAACGGCTTCTATTATGACGTTGATTTGGATCACACCCTGACGCAGGAAGATCTTGAGCTGCTGGAAAAGCGTATGCACCAGCTGGCTGAGACTAATTACGATGTGGTGAAGAAGAAGGTGAGCTGGCAGGAAGCACGTGATGTGTTTGCTGAGCGTGGCGAAAGCTACAAAACCACCATTCTTGACGAAAACATCAGCCACGATGATCAACCTGGTTTGTATCATCATGAAGAATACATCGACATGTGCCGCGGTCCGCACGTGCCGAACATGCGTTTCTGCCATCACTTCAAACTGCAGAAAATCTCCGGTGCTTACTGGCGCGGCAACAGCGACAACAAAATGCTGCAGCGTATTTACGGTACAGCGTGGGGCGACAAGAAGCAGCTGGCTGCCTATCTGCAGCGTTTGGAAGAAGCGGCGAAGCGCGATCACCGTAAAATCGGTAAGCAGCTCGACCTGTACCATATGCAGGAAGAAGCGCCAGGTATGGTGTTCTGGCACAACGACGGTTGGACCATCTTCCGTGAACTGGAAGTGTTCGTCCGTACCAAGCTGAAAGAGTACGATTACCAGGAAGTGAAAGGTCCGTTTATGATGGACCGTGTGCTGTGGGAAAAAACCGGCCACTGGGAAAACTACAAAGAAGCGATGTTCACCACCTCTTCAGAGAACCGTGAATATTGCATCAAGCCAATGAACTGCCCTGGCCACGTTCAGATCTTTAATCAGGGTCTGAAATCCTACCGTGACCTGCCGCTGCGTATGGCTGAATTTGGTAGCTGCCACCGTAATGAGCCATCAGGCGCATTGCACGGCCTGATGCGCGTCCGTGGTTTTACCCAGGATGATGCGCACGTCTTCTGTACCGAAGATCAGGTTCGTGATGAAGTGAACAGCTGTATTCGTATGGTGTACGACATGTACAGCACCTTCGGTTTTGAAAAAATCGTGGTGAAACTGTCGACCCGTCCGGAGAAACGTATCGGTACCGATGAAATGTGGGACCGTGCGGAAGTGGATTTAGCAGAAGCGCTGAAGGAGAACGAAATTCCGTTCGAATATCAGCCAGGAGAGGGTGCCTTCTACGGCCCGAAAATTGAGTTTACCCTGTACGATTGCCTCGACCGCGCATGGCAGTGCGGCACCGTTCAGCTAGACTTCTCCCTGCCAAAACGTTTGGACGCCACTTATGTGGGCGAAAACAACGATCGTCAGACGCCGGTAATGATTCACCGTGCGATTCTCGGTTCAATGGAGCGCTTTATCGGCATCCTGACCGAAGAGTTCGCGGGCTTCTTCCCGAGCTGGCTGGCCCCCGTGCAGGCTGTGGTGATGAATATTACCGACAGTCAGGCAGAATATGTCAGTGAATTGACAAAGAAATTGCAGAAAGCTGGCATTCGTGTCAAAGCAGACTTGAGAAACGAGAAGATAGGCTTTAAAATCCGCGAGCACACATTACGTCGCGTCCCTTATATGCTGGTTTGCGGTGAGAAAGAGGTGGAAGCAGGCAAAGTTGCCGTGCGCACCCGCCGTGGTAAAGACCTCGGGAGCATGGACGTAGATGTGTTTGTTGAGAAGCTGCAACAAGAGATTCGCAGCCGACATCTTCACCAATTAGAGGAATAAGGTTATTAAAGGCGGAAAACGAGTACAACCGACGCGTCCGAACCGTATCAACGGCGAAATCCGTGCTACCGAAGTGCGCTTAACTGGCGTAGACGGCGAGCAACTTGGCATTGTGACATTGCGCGAAGCAATTGAGAAAGCCGAAGAAGCTGGCGTAGATTTAGTTGAAATCAGCCCGAACGCCGAACCGCCGGTTTGCCGTATTATGGATTACGGCAAGTTCCTTTATGAAAAGAGTAAATCTTCTAAGGAACAGAAGAAGAAGCAGAAAGTTATCCAGGTTAAGGAAATTAAATTCCGTCCTGGTACCGATGATGGCGACTATCAGGTCAAACTACGCAACCTGATTCGCTTTCTGGAAGAGGGCGATAAAGCCAAAATCACGCTGCGTTTCCGTGGTCGTGAAATGGCGCACCAGCAGATCGGTATGGAAGTGCTTAACCGCGTCCGTAAAGACCTGTGTGAAGATCTGGATCTGGCCATTGTCGAGTCCTTCCCGACTAAGATCGAAGGCCGCCAGATGATCATGGTGCTCGCACCGAAGAAGAAACAGTAGGCCTTCAAGTAATAATTCCGCGCAGCGTTCGCGCTGTGCGGAATCTTATTCGCCTGTCTGATTCATTTTATTAACAATGCGAAGTGGATATTTGTAAAAATGCCAAAGATTAAAACTGTCCGTGGCGCGGCTAAGCGCTTCAAGAAGACCGCTTCTGGCGGCTTCAAGCGTAAGCACGCGAACCTGCGTCATATTCTGACTAAGAAGTCTACCAAGCGTAAACGTCACCTGCGTCCGAAAGGCATGGTGTCTAAAGGCGATCTGGGTCTGGTTGTTGCCTGCCTGCCGTACGCATAAGTAAACTTTTTATAAATCTGCCTGAACACTTTGCGTACTGCAGGGAATAGGGCATCACAGAATATGATATAGGAGAGCTCACATGGCTCGCGTAAAACGTGGTGTAATTGCTCGCGCACGTCACAAGAAAATCTTAAAACAAGCTAAAGGCTACTACGGTGCACGTTCACGTGTTTACCGCGTTGCTTTCCAGGCTGTTATCAAAGCTGGTCAGTATGCTTACCGTGACCGTCGTCAACGTAAGCGTCAGTTCCGTCAGCTGTGGATCGCGCGTATCAACGCTGCGGCCCGTCAGAACGGTATCTCTTACAGCCGTTTCATCAATGGCCTGAAAAAAGCCTCTATTGAAATCGACCGTAAGATTCTGGCTGACATCGCTGTATTCGACAAAGTGACCTTCGCGGCACTGGTCGAAAAAGCAAAATCAGCTCTGGCGTAAGTCAGATGAAAAAGGGAGCTTGCTCCCTTTTTTATTGCCTGCAACTCACGCAAAAGATTGACATTTTAACCGCTGGGCTTTTCAATAGTGCGGTTTCTATCAAGACAAGGTAACGCAAGCATGCACGCTGCTATTTTCCGTTTCTTTTTTTACTTTAGCGCCTGACAATCGGGGGCTTTTGCGCATAAGAAAAGAAACGAAAAATCGCGCTGAAAGCCTCCCTCGTGGAGGCTTTTTTGTTTCTGGCGACACTTAATCGGATCTCACGGTCCTTACAAGAACTGACCAGCCCGGCTGGAAGAAGAGGAAATCATGTCCCAACTCGCAGACCTGGTGGCCCGTGCCACGGCCGCTATCGACGAGGCGTCGGATATCGCCGCCCTGGACGCCGTGCGCGTCGAATTCCTGGGTAAGAAAGGGCATCTGACGCTGCAAATGACCACCCTGCGTGAACTGCCAGCGGAAGACCGTCCGGCAGCAGGCGCGGTGATTAACGAAGCGAAGCAGCAGGTGCAGGATCGTCTTAACGCACGTAAAGACACCCTGGAAAGCGCTGAGCTGAATGCGCGCCTCGCCGCAGAGACCATTGATGTCTCGCTGCCTGGTCGTCGCGTTGAGAACGGCGGTTTGCACCCGGTGACCCGCACCATCGACCGCATCGAAAACTTCTTCGGCGAGTTGGGCTTTGCGGTGGTCACTGGCCCGGAAATCGAAGATGACTATCATAACTTCGACGCACTCAACATTCCTGGCCACCATCCGGCGCGTGCTGACCACGATACCTTTTGGTTCGATGCCACCCGTCTGCTGCGCACCCAGACGTCTGGCGTGCAGATCCGCACCATGAAAAACCAGCAGCCGCCGATCCGCATCATCGCGCCAGGTCGCGTGTATCGTAACGACTACGATCAAACCCACACCCCAATGTTCCATCAGATGGAAGGTCTGATTGTCGATAAAGACATCAGCTTCACCAACCTGAAAGGCACGCTGCACGATTTCCTGAACAACTTCTTTGAAGAAGACCTGCAGATTCGCTTCCGTCCTTCTTACTTCCCGTTCACCGAACCCTCCGCGGAAGTGGATGTGATGGGTAAAAACGGCAAGTGGCTGGAAGTGCTGGGCTGTGGCATGGTGCATCCAAATGTGTTGCGCAATGTGGGCATCGACCCGGAAGTCTACTCTGGCTTCGCTTTCGGCATGGGAATGGAGCGTCTGACCATGCTGCGTTACGGCGTGAACGATCTGCGCGCCTTCTTCGAAAATGATTTACGTTTCCTCAAACAATTTAAATAAGGGCAGGTTATCCAATGAAATTCAGTGAACTCTGGTTACGCGAATGGGTAAATCCAGCCCTGGACAGCGCTGCGCTGTCTGAGCAAATCACCATGGCCGGCCTGGAAGTGGACGGCGTGGATCCAGTCGCCGGTGCGTTCCATGGCGTGGTCGTGGGTGAAGTGGTGGAGTGCGGCCAGCATCCGAACGCAGACAAACTGCGCGTGACCAAAATCAACGTGGGCGGCGAGCGCCTGCTGGATATCGTCTGTGGCGCGCCAAACTGCCGCCAGGGCTTGAAAGTCGCCGTGGCGACCGTAGGCGCGGTGCTGCCGGGCGATTTCAAAATCAAAGCGGCGAAATTGCGTGGTGAGCCTTCCGAAGGCATGCTGTGCTCGTTCTCTGAGCTGGGTATTTCCGACGATCACAGCGGCATTATTGAACTGCCTGCTGATGCGCCTATCGGCACTGACATCCGCAGCTACCTGCAGCTGGATGACAACACCATCGAAATCAGCGTGACGCCAAACCGTGCCGATTGCCTTGGTATTATCGGTATTGCGCGCGATGTGGCGGTAGTCAACGGTCTGCCGCTCACCGAGCCAACGATTGAGCCGGTTAAAGCGACCATTACCGATACCTTCCCGATTCGCGTAGATGCCACCGACGCTTGCCCACGTTATCTGGGCCGCGTTGTAAAAGGCATCAATGTGAAAGCGGCAACGCCATTGTGGATGCGTGAAAAACTGCGTCGCTGCGGCATCCGTTCTATCGACCCGGTGGTGGATATCACCAACTACGTTCTGCTGGAACTCGGTCAGCCGATGCACGCCTTTGACCTCGACCGCATTGACGGTGGCATTGTGGTACGCATGGCGGAAGAGGGTGAAGTCCTGACCTTACTGGATGGCACCGAAGCGAAACTCAGCAGCGACACGCTGGTGATTGCTGACCATCAGAAAGCGCTGGCGATGGGCGGCATTTTTGGTGGTGAGCACTCTGGTGTGAACGAAGAAACCCAAAATGTGTTGTTCGAGTGTGCCTTCTTTGAACCGCTGGCGATCACCGGCCGTGCTCGTCGTCAGGGCCTGCATACCGATGCGTCACACCGTTACGAGCGTGGTGTTGATCCGGCACTGCAATTCAAAGCCATTGAGCGTGCGACCCAGTTGCTGCTGGACATTTGCGGCGGTGAAGCGGGTCCGGTTATCGATCAAACCGACGCCAGCAAACTGCCTGAGCGCGCCACCATAACGCTGCGTCGCGAAAAACTCGACCGCCTGATTGGTCACGTGATCGCCGATGAGCAGGTCACCGATATCCTGACGCGTCTCGGTTGCGAAGTGACCGTGGGCAATGGCGAGTGGACAGCCGTTGCACCAAGCTGGCGTTTCGATATTGCGATTGAAGAAGATCTGGTTGAGGAAGTGGCCCGCGTATACGGCTACAACAACATTCCAGACGTGCCGGTGAAAGCCAGCCTGATTATGACGAAGCATCGCGAAGCGGATCTGTCGCTGAAGCGTGCGCGTAACCTGCTCGTCGATAAAGGCTATCAGGAAGCGATTACCTACAGCTTCGTTGATCCGAAAGTGCAGCAGCTGCTGCATCCGGGTGAAGAAGCGCTGATCCTGCCAAGCCCGATTTCCAGCGATATGTCGGCAATGCGCCTGTCACTGTGGACCGGTCTGCTTGGTGCGGTGGTGTATAACCAGAACCGTCAGCAAGGCCGTGTGCGCCTGTTTGAGAGCGGTTTGCGCTTTGTTCCTGATACGCAGGCCGATCTCGGTATCCGCCAGGATCTTATGCTGGCGGGCGTTCTGAGCGGTAATCGCTATGAAGAGCATTGGGATCTGGCGCGTCAGACAGTTGACTTCTATGATTTAAAAGGCGATTTAGAATCGTTACTGGATTTGACCGGTAAACTCGATGAGATTTCTTTCCGTGCAGAAGTCAATCCGGCGCTGCATCCGGGACAGAGCGCGGCAATTTATTTACGCGGCGAACGAATCGGATTTATCGGAGTGGTTCATCCGGAGTTGGAACGTAAGCTGGATCTCAACGGCCGCACCTTAGTGTTTGAACTGCTTTGGAATAAGGCCGCAGACCGCGTCCTGCCTGACGCGCGCGAGATTTCACGCTTCCCGGCGAACCGTCGTGATATCGCTGTGGTAGTGGCTGAAAACGTGCCTGCAGCAGATATCATCGCGGAGTGTAAGAAAGTTGGCGTAAATCAGGTAGTTGGCGTAAACTTGTTTGACGTGTACCGTGGTAAGGGCGTGAACGAGGGCGAAAAGAGCCTCGCGATTAGCCTGATTTTGCAGGATACCAGCCGGACACTCGAAGAAGAGGAGATTGCCGCGACCGTTGCCAAATGCGTTGCGGCATTAAAAGAGCGATTCCAGGCAACCTTGAGGGATTGAACCTATGGCGCTTACAAAAGCTGAAATGTCAGAGTACCTGTTTGAAAAACTCGGGTTGAGCAAACGCGATGCCAAAGAGTTGGTTGAGCTCTTTTTTGAAGAAGTTCGCCGCGCGTTAGAAAACGGAGAACAGGTTAAACTGTCCGGATTTGGTAATTTTGATCTGCGTGACAAAAATCAACGTCCGGGCCGTAACCCGAAGACGGGGGAAGATATTCCTATCACTGCCCGCCGAGTGGTGACCTTCCGTCCGGGACAGAAGTTGAAAAGTCGCGTTGAGAACGCGACACCGAAGGACGCTGACTAATTTCAGTATGACAAAAAGGCCGCTTAGCGGCCTTTTTTATTGGCTGTAAAATGGCCGTTCTGCGCAATCTTTCCATAATGTCAGGATTTCGTAAGTATCCGGAAAATAGGATGAAAATCGGCACTGGCTGATAGTGACTGCGGCAATCCATTTGTTATAACAGCGCCATCACATAACAAGGGGTATTGCTGATGAAAAAGACAGCACTTTTACTGGGCATCCTGTTAGGCATGCCGCTGCTGGCTAACGCCAATGTTTCAGTTAACATCAACACACCGGGTGTTTCTATTCATATCGGTGATCAAGATAAACGTGGCTACTACTGGGATGGCTACGACTGGCGTGCGCCAACCTGGTGGAAACAGCACCACAATCAACGCATCGGCACCAAAGGCCCGCACGGTTACTGGAACGGTAACGGCTGGCAGCCACAGCACCCGGGCAATGCGCCGCACCACGATAACAAACCGCAGCCGCGCGACCAGCATCATGACTCGCGTGATAGCCACGACAAGCGTGATAATCACGGTCAACCGATCCCGCCTCATCAGTAAGCGTTGCTTAGCGGCACCCACTCGGTGCCGCTTTCTTTTTGCCACAATCCCACTACAATCAAATCTCTGTTTTCTCTGCCAATCTTATCTATGACTCTGTTGGACCAGCTTGCCCGTCAGGCCGATCGTCGTAGCCAGCGCTGGCTGATGCTGCTCGGTGCCATTCTGCTGCTGCTGTTTATTCTCAGCCTGTGCGCCGGAGACATCTGGATATCGCCAACCCAATGGTTTTCCTCTAACGGTGAACTCTTCGTCTGGCAGTTGCGCTTACCGCGGACGCTGGCGGTGCTGCTTGTGGGCGCTGCGCTGGCGGTGTGTGGTGTGGTGATGCAGGCGCTGTTCAACAATCCGCTGGCAGAACCCGGCCTGCTTGGCGTATCCAATGGCGCGGGCATTGGGTTAGTGTTGGGTGTCATGCTGGGCAATGGCTCATTATGGAGCCTGACGCTGGCGGCGATGGCGGGCGCATTATTGATCACGCTGATCCTGCTGCACTTTGCCCATCGTCAGCTTTCAGCTAGCCGCTTATTGCTCACGGGAGTTGCGCTCGGCATTATCTGTAGCGCAGTGATGACATGGGCCGTGTACTTTAGCACCAGCCTCGATCTACGGCAGTTAATGTACTGGATGATGGGCGGCTTTGGCGGTATTGACTGGCGCTATGGCTGGATGATGCTGGCGCTGTTGCCGGTCACTCTGCTGCTGACAGCCACCGCTTGGACGCTGAATTTACTTTCACTGGGGGAAACCTCGGCGCGTCAGCTAGGCCTGCCGTTATTGTTATGGCGTAACCTGTTAGTGTTGGCGATGGGCTGGCTGGTTGGCGCCAGCGTGGCGATGGCCGGTGCCATCGGGTTTGTCGGATTGGTCATCCCTCATCTGTTACGCTTAAGCGGTTTTAGCGATCACCGATACCTGCTGCCCGTCTCGGCGCTGGCAGGGGCTGCGGTGCTCCTCGGGGCAGATATTATCGCCCGACTGGTGCTGACGTCGGCAGAGTTGCCGATTGGCGTGGTCACCGCCACCCTCGGCGCACCGCTGTTTATCGTGCTATTAGTGAAATCTTCGCGCTAGCAATGGCTGGCATCTTGGTCTCAACAACAGGAATCGACAATGAGCATTTATCAGACAGAACTGGTTACCCTGGACGGCGAAAAAACGACGCTGGCACAGTATCAGGACAACGTACTGCTGGTGGTCAACGTGGCGTCAAAATGTGGGCTGACGGCGCAGTATGAGCAGCTTGAGTCACTGCAGAAAGCCTGGCAGGACAAAAACTTTAGCGTGCTGGGTTTCCCCTGCAACCAGTTTCTGGAGCAGGAACCGGGCAGCAACGAAGAGATCAAAACCTTCTGCAGCACCACTTATGGTGTGACTTTCCCGATGTTCGATAAAACCGATGTGAACGGTGCCAATCGTCATCCGCTGTATGCGCAGTTAACGGCGGCACAGCCTGAAGCCGAACGTCCTGAAGGCAGCGGTTTCCTCGAGCGTATGGTGAGCAAAGGACGTACACCAAAAGCCGAGGGCGACATTTTGTGGAACTTCGAAAAATTCCTCATCAACAAACAGGGTAAGGTGATTGCGCGTTTCTCTCCGGATATGACGCCTGATGATCCGATCATCCTGAAACGCGTTGAGCAGGCGCTGGCAGAGTAAATGCTGTTGCAGTGTCAGGGAGTCAGCGTCGCGGGACGTCTGGCTCCGGTTGATCTCAGCGTCAATGCAGGTGAATGGATACATTTGGTGGGCCCGAATGGCGCGGGAAAAAGTACTTTACTCTGTGCGCTGTCGGGATTATTGCCGGCTCAAGGCGTGATTCAGCTTGCAGGAACGTCGTTGAGCCGCTTAAGCGGGGCTGCACTGGCTCAATGGCGTGCCTGGTTACCGCAACAACAGGCCGCGTTAGGGACCATGCCCGTCTGGCACTATCTGCGTCTGCATTTCTCTTCGGCGTCGCCGCAGGTAGATGTCACACTCAATGATGTGCTGACGCAACTCAGCATACACGACAAATTAACCCGTCAACTGACGCAGCTCTCTGGTGGCGAATGGCAGCGTGTGCGGCTGGCGGCAGTAGTGATGCAAATCCATCCGGCGAGCAATCCTCACGGCAAGCTTTTAATTCTGGATGAGCCGATGACGGCATTGGATGTCGCGCAGCAGCGAGCCGTGGATAAATTGCTGCTCCAGCTGTGCCACGCCGGTATTGCGGTGATTGCCAGCGGCCATGATCTTAACCACAGTCTGCGCCATGCCGACCGCGTAGGATTGATGCATCAGGGGGAAGTGGTGATGCAGGGGCGTGCGCGGGATGTATTAACCGCCGCCAATCTCTCTCCGTTATACCAAACCGAGTTTCAACAATTAGATACACCGCAAGGCCCTCTGCTGTTTATTCCCTGAATAACATTGCCTGTTAAGCAGATTTGCCGCTAAAGTGTCATCCGGGCGACGGATTTAGGGACATTCTGATGCGAATAACGGTATTTCTTCTGATGCTGCTGCTGGTTGGGTGTAGTAGCCATCACGCGCCGCCGCCGAATGGCCGCCTTTCTGATTCCATCACCGTGATTGCTCAACTCAACGATCAGTTAGGTCGCTGGCGTGGCACGCCTTATCGCTACGGCGGGTTAAGTCGAGGCGGTGTGGATTGCTCTGGTTTTGTTTATCTGACCTTCCGCGATAAATTCGATATGCAACTGCCGCGTTCTACCGTTGACCAGACGGATATTGGCACTCGCATTGATAAACGCGATTTGCTGCCCGGTGATCTGGTCTTCTTCAAAACGGGCAGCGGAGAGAATGGCCTGCATGTGGGTATTTATGATACCGATAACACCTTCATCCACGCTTCTACCAGCCAGGGCGTGATTCGCTCTTCACTGGATAATGTCTATTGGCGCAAGGTATTTTGGCAGGCACGTCGTATCTGAATGATTACCATACCAGTGCTGAATGACCTATTCTCTTCATGGTTTTTCAGCCGGTTTATTATTGAATTCCCCTCAAATTTAACTCTCATTTAAAATGGCACTTTACCTGTGCTCGCATAAATACTAAAAATAGGACTGAATTTATTTAATGAGTATGGACAACCACCTCGGCTATTTGGCTTAAGTTTTATTTATGGCTTAAAACGGTTTAATCAGGCACAAAATTGCGTCTCTTCTAACGTTTGGTCCTATTGCCTGACCGTTTTCATTGATATACGATGCGCCAATTGCCACTGCTTCTGGCTGCTAAAATGAAAGTCCATTTATCTGCCGACTATCAGTCGGAAACCTGGTTCTATCCAGTTTATACACTGGCGGGCCAGCTGACTGCGGTCGAGCTGGTGACGCAATTCGTCCACGACAGCGCACCTATTACGCTGCCGCAGGATTTGCTGTTGCCGCAATTAGACGATGCGCAGCAATTACGGTTAATGCAGAGCCAGCTTTCTTTACTGGAAAAGTACCGTGACTTTTTTGAGCTACATCAAATTACCGCTTTGGTTCGTATTGATGATTCGATGGCGTTAACGCTGCTTGAAAGTGAATTTCTGTTAAGGAAATTTAAACAACTTCCTTTTATTATTCTCGATATTAGCGAAACGTTTCCGCAATTAGCGCGCGGAAAAGCGCAGCCACTTCTGGCAACATTACAGCAGGAATTCCGTTTATCACTTTCCCAATTTGGTGCAGGTAAAGCACCTGCAACCGCAGTTTACGATAATCTCTTTAGTGTACTGAAACTGGATAAAACCTTTATACAAGGCCTGGCTAAACGTGCATCTTTTACACCATTTATCCAAACGGTCATCGATAATTTCTCAGATTATGCCGATCAGCTCATAATATGTGGTATTGACGATAACCTCATGCTGGAGAAAGTCAGCACGCTGAGCGGAGCTCAACTGCAAGGCAATTTGTTCCCGGTTGTCAAAGCGGAACGGTTAGGTGATCTTATTTATCCTGATGTGACTTCGCACACCCCTTCACAGCAGTAGTCCTTTCAACTGTCATCCGCTGACGCCCAGCGTTACACTGAACCCTATTCTTTAAACTCACTGTTGGTGCTTTTTGTGTGCACCTTCTGGAGTGGTGATGCAATTTATTAATAGCTGGCAGCAAGAGCTGCCGGGATGCTATACGGCGCTGATGCCAACGCCGTTGGAAGGCGGGCGTCTGTTCTATCATAACGCGCCGCTGGCGGCAGAAATGGAACTGGATGCCGGGCTCTTCACTGGGCAGGGGCACGGCGTCTGGAGTGGTCGTGAGCTATTGCCAGGTATGGCCCCGCTGGCGCAGGTTTACAGCGGACATCAATTTGGTGTGTGGGCCGGCCAGCTGGGCGATGGGCGGGGCATTCTGCTGGGTGAACAGCAACTGACGAACGGACGTAAACTCGACTGGCATTTGAAAGGGGCGGGATTGACACCCTATTCGCGTATGGGTGATGGCCGGGCGGTGATTCGTTCCAGCGTGCGTGAGTTCCTGGCTTCGGAAGCGTTGCACCATTTGGGGATTCCCACCACTCGCGCGCTGGCTCTGGCGATTGGCGATGAGCCAGTGCTGCGTGAAACGCAGGAACGCGGGGCAATGCTGATGCGCATCGCTGAGAGTCATCTGCGTTTTGGTCACTTTGAACATTTTTACTATGGCGGCGAGCAGGATAAGGTCCGGCAACTGGCAGATTACGCCATTCATCATCACTGGCCAGAATTAAGCGATGACGCTGACCGCTATGTGCTGTGGTTTACCGATATCGTGAAACGCACTGCCAGCCTGATCGCCCACTGGCAGAGCGTGGGCTTTGCGCATGGCGTGATGAACACCGACAACATGTCGATCCTCGGACTGACGCTGGATTATGGTCCCTATGGCTTCCTTGATGATTACCAACCCGGATTCATCTGCAATCACAGCGATTATCAGGGGCGTTATTCCTTTGAGAATCAGCCGATGATTGGTTTGTGGAACCTCAATCGTCTGGCGCATGCATTGTCAGGGTTGATGAGCACGGATCAGTTAAAACAGGCGCTCAGCCATTATGAAACGGAACTTATGCGGGTCTGGGGTGAGAAGATGCGCGCTAAACTGGGCCTTCTGACCGCTGATGCCAATGACAACGCGATTCTGACGCAACTGCTGTCGCTGATGACACAAGAGCGAAGCGATTACACGTTGACCTTTCGCTTACTGAGTGAGACGCAGCAGCATCAACAGCGTTCGCCGCTGCGTGATGAATTTATCGACCGCGAGGCGTTTGACCACTGGTACGACGGCTATCGTCAGCGTCTGCTGCAGGATGAGGCATCAGATGAACAACGCCAGCAGGTCATGAAGGCGGCCAACCCAGCGCTGGTGTTGCGCAATTATCTGGCACAGCAGGTGATTGAAGAAGTCGAGCAGGGTGAGAAGGCGGCGCTGGAGCGGCTCCATCTGGCTTTACAACAGCCATTTGATGATGCGGCCGTCAGCGCAGAGTTACGCCAACGGCCGCCAGAGTGGGGCAAAACGCTAGAGGTGAGTTGCTCCAGCTAAGGTGATTAAAAACGGCTGTCGACCGCGGCAGCCAGTTTCTCCAGCACTTCGGCGCTATCTTCCCAGCTCAGGCAGGGATCGGTAATAGACTGACCGTAGTTTAACGGCTCGCCGCTCACCACTTTCTGATTACCTTCCTGCAGGAAACTCTCAATCATCACACCCGCCACCGCACGTGATCCCGCACGAATTTGTGCTGCCACATCATCTGCGACGTCGCGCTGGCGGCGATGCTGCTTCAGACAGTTACCATGGCTAAAGTCGATGATCAGCTGTTCCGGCAAATTGAAATCACGCAAATTTGCGGCTGCGGCCGCGACATCTTCGGCGTGATAGTTAGGCTGACGGCCACCGCGCAGAATCACATGACCATGCGGATTGCCGCTGGTCTGGTAAATCGTCATTTGACCGTGTTTATCCGGAGACAGGAACATATGACTGACGCGTGACGCGCGAATCGCATCCACTGCGATTTGCACATTGCCGTCTGTACCGTTTTTGAATCCGACCGGGCACGACAGCGCCGATGCCATTTCACGGTGGATCTGACTCTCAGTGGTGCGTGCACCAATGGCGCCCCAGCTGATCAGGTCAGCAATAAACTGGCCGATCACCATATCAAGGAACTCGGTGGCGGTCGGCATACCAGTGGCGTTGATATTCAGCAACAGTTTACGAGCAATGGCGATGCCGCGATTAACGTCGAAACTGCCATCCAGATCCGGATCTGAGATCAATCCTTTCCAGCCGACCACCGTGCGCGGTTTTTCGAAGTAAGCGCGCATCACGATTTCCAGACGATCCTGGTAACGTTCGCGTAACACGTTGAGGCGTTCGGCATATTCCAGCGCGGCTTTAGGGTCGTGTAGCGAGCACGGGCCGATAATCACCAACAGGCGTGGATCTTCACCGGTCAAAATGCGTGCAATACGCTGGCGCGCAGCGGTGACGGTGGCCGCCACCTCCGGTGAAATGGGGTGTTCTTGCGCAAGCACAGCGGGCGTTAGCAGGCTGCCGATGCGCGCGGTACGCAGTTCATCAGTCTTGTTCATTGAGATTCTCAAAATCTGTTCTTCGCAACGGTGAAATACCGGGAAGTGATGGTGGTCACAATAAACCAATAGGCCGCGAATTCAACCCGCTAAAAAGAAAGGTGAGCGAAACAAGACGGAAGCCAGGCTTTACGGCCTGGCGTACAGATCAATACATGCTGCGGCGCAGACCCATGATGTCGAGGATTTTGGTGGCAATCTCCTCTACCGAATAGTTGGTACTGTTAAGGTAACGAATCTGATGCGTGCGGAAGAGCGCTTCCACTTCCCCCACTTCCAGGCGGCACTGGCGCATCGAGGCATAACGGGTATTCTCTGCACGCTCCTGCCGAATCGCCGCCAGACGTTCAGGATCGATGGTTAATCCAAACAGCTTATGTTGATGGGCGCGTAACGCCGGCGGCAATTTCAGGTTATCCATGTCATCGGCGATAAAGGGATAGTTTGCCGCACGAACACCAAACTGCATCGCCAGATAGAGGCTGGTGGGTGTTTTGCCACATCGAGAGACGCCGAGCAAAATGACCTGTGCATCCTCCAGACCACGCAGTGAGATACCATCATCGTGCGCAAGCGTGTAATCAATCGCGGCAATACGCGCATCATATTTGCCGAGATTGCTCGCCGTCAGACCATGGGTTCGGTGCGCCACTGGCATTGAAGATACGCCAAGCTCACTTTGCAGCGGACCCACCAATGCCTGCACGATGTCCTGGCAAAAGCCTTCGCTTTCCAGAATGATTTCACGCACATCCGGGGTGACGATGGAAAAGAACACAATCGGACGTACGCCGCTTTGCTGATACAGCGCGTTAATCTGCGCCTTCACCGCCTGAGCTCGCTGAACATTCTCAACAAAGGGCAGGGTCACGCTGTTGATATTCACGGGGAATTGCGACAGCACGGCATGCCCCAATACCTCCGCGGTAATGGCGGTACCGTCTGAAATGTAGAACACACTGCGCTCAGTGCTCATAGGCGAAATCCCCTCTTATTTACTTTTGCGTAACAATGTCATTGCCGATGTTTCATTTTAATTAAAAATAAAATGAAATATCCATATCGTGAGTGCTTTCTGCTGGAATTTTATTTTGTGATGAACAATATTAGATGAAATGCTGTTTTGAAAACGGCTATTTCCCCGCAATTTTTATCACAAGGTAAAAATAAAGTCTGAATCTGTTGCGCAACAAAAAGCAATGGCTAACCCTCTGAAAAGGGGGAAAATATCGTTACGGCAATGTGTCGGCGTTAAATAAGCCTGTTGCGCAACTTTGATGCCAGCGGGAACTAGTCCGAATTTGCGTTTCTTTTTCTGCTTTAACGATTCAACACTTAGTCTTTATTTATTGATTGTGCCAGGCTGTTTTGGCGAATAGCAAAATGTTCCATGTGCTCCAATCATTTAAATGAAGGATAATCTCAATGTCCAATCAAGACCAACAGTCGCTAGTGCTCTGGTACAACCAGCTTGGCATGCATG
Organism: Pantoea sp. JGM49; assembly: GCF_018257655.1. Classification (NCBI taxonomy): domain Bacteria; kingdom Pseudomonadati; phylum Pseudomonadota; class Gammaproteobacteria; order Enterobacterales; family Erwiniaceae; genus Pantoea; species Pantoea sp. JGM49. The sequence continues at coordinate 287,136 of NZ_JAERJM010000001.1, forward strand.
ATGTTGATCGGGTGGGGGGCAAGAATGCTTCCCTGGGAGAAATGATTACTAACTTGTCGTCACTGGGCGTCTCCGTGCCTAACGGCTATGCCACGACATCTTACGCCTTTAATCTGTTTCTCGATCAAAGCGGACTGAACCAGCGCATTTATGATTTGCTGGACAAAACGGATATTGATGATGTTGAAGAGCTGGCTAAGGCCGGTAAACAAATTCGTCAATGGGTTGTGGACACGCCATTCCTGCCTGAGCTGGAAGAGGCGATTCGTACTGCCTATGAGCAACTCTCCTCTGATGATGCCGACGCTTCCTTTGCGGTGCGCTCATCCGCCACCGCAGAGGACATGCCCGATGCCTCGTTCGCGGGGCAACAGGAGACCTTCCTTAACGTGCAGGGCTTCGATGCGGTGCTGGTGGCCGTGAAGCACGTGTACGCTTCCTTATTTAACGATCGTGCGATCTCTTACCGCGTGCACCAGGGCTACGACCATCGTGGCGTTGCCCTGTCAGCGGGTATTCAGCGCATGGTGCGATCCGATCTCGCGTCTTCTGGCGTGATGTTTACCATTGATACCGAATCCGGTTTCGACCAGGTGGTCTTTATCACCTCGGCGTTCGGTCTTGGTGAGATGGTGGTGCAAGGTGCGGTGAACCCGGATGAATTCTACGTGCACAAACCCACACTGGCAGCCAATCGCCCGGCCATCGTGCGTCGCACTATGGGTTCCAAAAAGATCCGCATGGTGTATGCCGATTCTCAGGAGCACGGTGAGCAGGTGCGCATTGAAGATGTCGATCAGGAGCAGCGTGACCGCTTTAGCCTGACCGATGACGAAGTGCAGGATCTGGCGCGCCAGGCGGTGTTGATTGAGCAGCACTACAAGCGCCCAATGGATATCGAGTGGGCGAAAGATGGTCACACCGGCAAATTGTTCATTGTGCAGGCGCGTCCGGAAACCGTGCGCTCTAACGGTCAGGTGATGGAGCGCTATAACCTGCAAGGGAAAGGCAAGGTGCTGGTCGAAGGCCGTGCCATCGGCCATCGCATTGGCGCGGGTGAAGTGAAAGTGATTCATGACATCAGCGAAATGCATCGCATCGAAAAGGGTGATGTGCTGGTCACTGACATGACTGATCCGGATTGGGAACCGATCATGAAGAAGGCCTCCGCGATTGTGACCAACCGTGGTGGCCGTACCTGCCATGCGGCGATCATCGCACGTGAGCTGGGCATTCCTGCCGTCGTTGGCTGTGGCGATGCCACCGATTACCTGAAAGATGGGCATAAGGTGACCGTTTCCTGTGCTGAAGGTGACACCGGTTATGTGTATCAGGATCTGCTGGACTTTGAAGTGACCAGTTCGCAAGTGGATACTATGCCGGACCTGCCACTGAAAATCATGATGAACGTCGGTAACCCGGATCGCGCCTTTGACTTCGCCTGTCTGCCAAATGAAGGTGTTGGTCTGGCGCGCCTGGAGTTCATCATCAACCGTATGATCGGTGTGCACCCGAAAGCGCTGCTGGAGTTTGACCAGCAGACGCCAGAATTGCAGCAGCAGATTCGTCAAATGATGAAGGGCTTCGATGATCCGGTTGAGTTTTACATTGCGCGTCTGACCGAAGGCATCGCCACCCTGGGCGCGGCCTTTGCGCCGAAGCGCGTGATTGTGCGTCTCTCTGATTTTAAATCGAACGAATACGCCAATCTGGTGGGCGGCGAGCGTTACGAGCCAGAAGAAGAGAACCCGATGCTGGGCTTCCGTGGTGCGGGCCGCTACGTGGCGGACAGCTTCCGCGACTGCTTCGCGCTGGAGTGCGAAGCGGTGAAACGTGTGCGTAATGAAATGGGTCTGACTAACGTCGAGATTATGATTCCGTTTGTGCGTACCGTTGACCAGGCGGCGGCCGTGGTGGAAGAACTGGGCAAGCAAGGTCTGAAGCGCGGTGAGAACGGCTTGAAGGTGATCATGATGTGTGAAATCCCATCAAACGCCTTGCTGGCTGAACAGTTCCTGCAGTATTTCGACGGCTTCTCTATCGGTTCGAACGACATGACACAGCTGGCGTTGGGTCTGGACCGCGATTCTGGCGTGGTGTCTGCACTGTTTGATGAGCGCAACGAAGCGGTGAAGGCGCTGCTGTCGATGTCGATTCAGGCCGCCAAGAAACAAGGCAAATATGTTGGAATTTGTGGCCAGGGTCCTTCAGATCATGAAGACTTCGCTGCGTGGTTGATGGAGCAGGGTATTGATAGCCTGTCATTGAACCCAGATACCGTGGTGCAAACCTGGTTAAATCTGGCGGAATTGGATGCGGCTAAGCAGTAATCAGACATCAATTAGGGCGCGTTCGGGGTAAATCTGAAGCGTCCCTAATGAAATCATTAAGGCCAGCGCTGCTGGCCTTTTTTTTATCCATAAAAATACAAAAAAAAAGCCCATCACAGGGGATGGGCAAAGACTACACACAGCAATTCTTCACTTTACTCAGGGGAAAAAGGTTGTTTAAAAATCAGTGGTTTGATCTCAAACATAGGATTCATGTTATTCATCAGGCTTGCTGGCGTCTTTAAGAATCCTCTTATTAGTTTAAAGCTGATAATCTTTTCTTAGCTTTTTTAACGGTTGCGCCTGATGATTCAGTTTGAAAAATAATCATTCCGTTAGCGAAATCCACCTAAAGCGCTTAAATCTGCGTTTTTTCTTAAAAATTGCTTATGAAAAATAAAGGGTGGTGCAGGCAATTATGTGACAGCGATTAAGTTGCTTTCAGCGCAGTAGGTAAGGCAAATCAGAAGTGGGAGAAGAAGGCGGTGCATTTATCTGCACCGCTCGCGGATAAGGTCAGCTTTAAGGTTGCTCTTCCTCATGTTCGGCAAGAGCTTCGATGGCCGTTTGCGGGTCATCATCCGGGGCAGGCGCTTCATGCATCCACACGGAAACCAAACGATACGATACCGCTAGCACCACCGGGCCAATAAACAGTCCGATCATGCCAAAGGCGATCAATCCCCCGATAACTCCGGAAAGGATCAGAATCATCGGCAGATCCGCACCCATGCGAATCAGCATCGGACGCAACACGCTATCGAGCGTACCGACTACACAACTCCACACCAGTAATATCGTGCCCCAGGTGGTATCGCCACTCCAGTAGAGCCAGATGATAGCCGGTACCAGTACCACCAACGGCCCCAACTGCACCAGGCACGTCAGAATCATTAGCACGGTGAGCAAGGTGGCATAAGGGATGCCGGAAATCGCCAGGCCAATGCCGCCCAGCACACCCTGCACCAGCGCCGTCACCACCACACCCAGCGCCACGGCACGAATCGCTTGTCCAGCCAGCAGCACCGCCGCATCGCCGCGACGTCCGCCCATGCGATAAGCAAAGTGGCGAATGCCGTGGCCGACCTGCTCACCGCGCCAATAGAGCAACACGCTAAATAGCAGCATGACGGCGAGGTGGATCATAAAGCGGCCGAAGTGGCCGGCCTGCGCCACAAAGAAGCCGGTGGTGCGGCCAATGTAAGGTTGCAGCTGATTTAAAATCGCCGTCCCGCCGCCATCGACCATTTTATGGTAGCTGGAGTAGGTTTTGTTGCCGATATAAGGAATCTCACGCAGCCAGACAAAGTCCGGGAAAACCAGATGGCGTTGCGTGGCCCAGGCAATCACCGGCGCGCTGTTGTCGATCAGGCTACTCACCAGCAGGGCAATGGGAATAATAAACAGCAGCAGTAAGAGAATGGTCATGGCGATCACCGCCAGCGATCGTCGTCCCCACAGCAAATGCTGCAAACGGATCATCAATGGCCAGGTCGCAATCACCACCATGCTGGCCCAGGCAAAGCCCAGAATAAAGGGTTGTACCACCCACAGGCAGGCGATGATCATGATGAGAATGAACATCAACGAGAACAGCAGTTGCGGTAGATCCATACCGCGTTGCAGGCTTTTCATCACAACGTTTTGACCTCAATTAATCCTTCGTGGTGGACCGCGTGGGCCCTGATCAATGATGAGCTATTTCCTGAAAATTAAACAGAAAAAAGCAGGTGTCGCGGAGGTCTTTCCTGAAAAAACAGCAGCCATTAAAAAAATATGATAAAACCAGTGGTTGAAAAAAAAAACCACGCAAACGTTTACAACATCTCGGTCACGCAATAATGATCCCACAGATTTCCCAGGCGCCAGGCCTCGTTCAACTGGTGCTGACATTCCTGCAGTCATTAAAAGAACAAGGCTTTACCGGCGATGTCGCCACCAGTTATGCCGATCGTCTCTCGCTTGCTACCGATAACAGCATTTATCAGCTGTTACCCGATGCCGCGCTGTTTCCGCGTTCGACGGCGGACGTGACGTTAATCGCTCGTCTGGCGGGCGAAACGCGGTTTAACAGCCTGGTGTTTACCCCACGCGGCGGCGGAACGGGTACCAACGGTCAGTCACTCAATCAGGGCATTGTGGTCGACATGTCGCGCTACATGAATCGCATCCTTGAAATCAATCCTGAACAGGGCTGGGTGCGTGTGGAAGCGGGCGTGGTGAAAGATCAGCTCAATGCCTGGTTGAAGCCTTATGGATTCTTCTTCTCGCCGGAGCTCTCCACCAGTAATCGCGCTACCTTAGGCGGCATGATCAATACCGATGCATCCGGGCAGGGTTCGCTGGTGTATGGTAAAACCTCGGATCACGTGGAGGGATTGCGGGCGGTTCTGCTCGGCGGCGATATCCTGGATACCCGCGCGATGCCCACCGAACTGGCTGAGCAATTAGCAACAACACCGACAGCAGAAGGGCGTATCTATCATCAGGTGCTGAATCGCTGTCGTGGTCAGCGTGATCTGATTCTGGATAAATTCCCTAAGCTTAACCGCTTCCTGACCGGTTATGACTTGCGTCATGTGTTCAGCGATGACATGCAAACCTTCGATCTGACGCGTTTGTTATGCGGTGCAGAAGGGACGCTGGCCTTTATTACGGAAGCGCGTCTGGACATCACGCCGATCCCGAAAGTGCGTCGTCTGGTGAACATCAAGTACGACTCCTTTGACTCTGCACTGCGTAATGCCCCTTTCATGGTGGAAGCCAAAGCGCTGTCAGTGGAAACCGTGGACTCTAAGGTGTTGAATCTGGCACGTGAGGATATTGTCTGGCATTCGGTAAAAGAGCTGATTACCGATGTGCCGGACAAGGAAATGCTCGGCCTGAATATTGTTGAATTTGCCGGTGACAACGGCGAATTGATTGAACAGCAGGTCAACAGCCTGTGCGGTCGACTGGATGAGCTGATGGCGCAGCAGCAGGGCGGTGTGATCGGCTATCAACTGTGTAATGATTTAGGCGGTATCGAGCGCATCTATAATATGCGCAAAAAAGCGGTGGGCTTGCTGGGTAACGCCAAAGGGCGCGCCAAGCCGATTCCGTTTGTGGAAGACACGGCAGTTCCGCCAGAACAACTGGCGGATTATATCGTCGATTTCCGCGCCTTGCTCGATAGCCATGGCCTGAGTTACGGCATGTTTGGCCATGTGGACGCCGGTGTTCTGCACGTCCGTCCTGCGCTCGACATGTGCGATCCGCAGCAAGAGATGCTGATGAAGCAAATCTCCGACGAAGTGGTGGCGCTGACCGCACGCTACGGCGGATTACTGTGGGGTGAACACGGTAAAGGATTCCGCGCGCAGTACAGCCCGGAATTTTTTGGCGAGACGCTGTTCAACGAACTGCGCGCAATTAAAGCCGCCTTCGATCCTGATAATCGCCTGAACCCCGGCAAGATTTGCACCCCGCTGGGCAGCAACGAGCCGATGATGCAGGTGGATGCGGTGAAACGCGGCACTTACGATCGTCAGATTCCGGTCACGGTGCGAACTGACTGGCGCGGTGCCATGGAGTGCAACGGCAACGGCTTATGCTTCAACTTTGATGCGCGCAGCCCGATGTGCCCGTCGATGAAGATTACCCGCAACCGTATCCATTCGCCGAAAGGACGCGCGACGCTAACGCGTGAATGGTTGCGTTTGCTGTCAGAGCAGGGCGTTGATCCCTCGCAGCTGGAACAGGCGCTGCCTAAACAGGGTGCCAGCCTGCGCACACTGATCCAACGCACGCGTAACTCCTGGCACGCGAAGCAGGGCGAGTATGACTTTTCTCATGAAGTGAAAGAGGCGATGTCAGGCTGTTTAGCCTGCAAAGCCTGTTCGACGCAGTGCCCGATTAAGATTGATGTACCGGGCTTCCGCTCGCGCTTCCTGCAGCTTTATCACACGCGCTATTTGCGTCCGATGAGCGATCATCTGGTGGCAACGGTAGAGAGTTATGCGCCTTTGATGGCCAAAGCGCCAAAGGTGTTCAACTTCTTCCTCAAGCAGCCGTGGGTGCGCGATCTGAGTAAAACCCACATTGGTATGGTCGATCTGCCATTGCTCTCCTCTCCAAGCCTGAAACAGCAGCTCGGCGGCCATCCGGCGATGAGCCTGACGCTGGAACAGCTGGAAGCGATGGATATGGCGCAGCGTGAAAACTGTGTACTGGTGGTGCAGGATCCGTTCACCAGCTATTACGAAGCGCAGCTGGTGACCGATTTCGTCAAATTGATTGAGAAGCTGGGTTACCGCCCGGTGTTATTACCCTTCTCACCTAATGGCAAAGCACAACATGTGAAAGGCTTCCTGCAGCGCTTTGCGCGCACTGCCGGCAAAACCGCCGAGTTTCTTAATCGTGTCGCCCAATTGGGAATGCCGATGGTTGGGGTCGATCCCGCAACGGTACTGTGTTATCGCGATGAATATCAAGAAGTGCTGGGTGAGCAGCGCGGTGAGTTCAAGGTGCAACTGGTCCACGAATGGTTGCAGCAAGCCCTTGATGCGCGCGCGGTGCAGACTGCCAGCGGCGAGGCCTGGTATCTGTTTGCCCACTGCACGGAAGTCACTGCGCTGCCCTCATCGCCGAATCAGTGGCAGGACATCTTTGCGCGTTTCGGTGCGAAGCTGGAGAACGTCAACGTCGGGTGTTGCGGTATGGCGGGGACGTACGGACATGAGAGCAAGAACCTCGAAAATTCGCTCGGCATCTACGAACTCTCATGGCATCCGCAGTTACAGAAACTGCCACGTCAGCGTTGTCTGGCGACAGGTTTCTCCTGTCGCAGCCAGGTTAAACGCGCCGAGGGCAATGGCATGCGCCATCCGCTGCAGGCATTACTGGAAATGATGTAAACAAATTGTAGGAGTCGTCACAAAGCTGGATTAGAATATCCAGCCTGCGTGACGGACGAAATCACTCTGCAGGCTGGTGGCTTTATCCCACTCGCCGCTGAGCGCCAGTTGATGACACAAGCGAGTCAACGACAGGCGCGCCAGTTGATAGGCCTGAATACGGAATAAACGGTCGCGATCGGCATTGCCCATCTCCTGCACTAAGCGGTGATGGAGCTTGCCCATGGCATGCAGATAGCTTTGGTCGTCGCCGTTAAGCTCGCAGATTTCTGCCATGTCGAGACAGGTGTCGTTAAAGCGACGCAGTTGGTCAATAGTACAATCGGTGCGGTTGAGCTTAGCCTGAGCCATGTAGAAGTCGACGGTGATATCACGCACTGAAAACTTATATTCATCGATTTTGTGTTGTAACCAGGCTGAGACGGTAAGCGTCATGTCGCTACCTTAAATGGGTTAATGATAATCATTATCATATTCAACCGCGTCAGGAATGCAATTCCCGCAATGAAATTTTATTGATTTCCTTTGCCTGTTACTAAAATCGGCAATAACAATCCCTTTACATTGAAGAAAGGCGTAACCTATCAATCATGACGATGTCGTAAAGTTGAATTTCTAAATTTTACGTCATTTTAACGGGTTACGCGGGTGTGGCGCGCACGGGAATGCCGCTCACAAGCTCGATTGAAGAGACTATGCTTAATAAAGCAACAGTAAAAAATAGCACGAGATGATTATCCCTGCAAAACAAGAGGTTGAAGTGGTATCTGATATCACTACCATAGGGGGATAGCCTGAAAAGGCCCAGACTTACGAGGTAGCACTATGTCATCAGTAAATGCAGCTTCCTTTTCACCCGACGATTTCGTCTGGAAAGGGCTTACGCTGACCGAATCGGCAGCGAAACAGATTCTTAACCTGGTTGAGGCGGATCCTGAAGTTAAGGGCCTTAGATTGGGTGTGAAGCAGTCCGGCTGTGCCGGTTTTGGGTACGTTATGGATCTGACAAAAGAGCCAGCCGATGACGACCTGACGTTTGAGCAATTCGGCGCAAAATTATTTGTGCCTCTTCAGGCTATGCCGTTTGTTGACGGTACCGAACTGGATTATGTCCGTGAAGGCCTGAACCAGATTTTTAAATTCAACAACCCTAAAGCTCAGCACGCCTGCGGGTGCGGTGAGAGCTTTGGCGTCGAGTAAGTAAAATGTCACGACACAGCGAAGCATCTGACGATGTACAAACGTGGGAAGGTAGCCTGAATTATAAAGAAGGCTTCTTTACCCAGTTGCAAACCGACGAATTGGCACACGGCATCAATGAAGATGTGGTGCGTGCTATTTCGGCCAAACGTAACGAACCTGAGTGGATGCTGGAATTCCGCCTCAAGGCTTTCCGTGCCTGGTTAGAGATGGAAGAGCCACACTGGTTGAAAGCTAACTACGCCTCACTCGATTATCAGGACTACAGCTACTATTCCGCGCCGTCTTGCGGCAACTGTGATGATAGCTGCGCGTCTGAACCGGGTGCGAAGCAAACCTCTGGCAGCGTCGCGTCAAGCGATTACCTGACCAAAGAAGTGGAAGACGCTTTCAATCAGTTGGGTGTTCCGGTACGTGAAGGACGTGAAGTCGCGGTTGATGCGATTTTTGACTCCGTATCCGTTTCCACCACCTACCGTGACAAACTGGCTGAGCAAGGCATTATCTTCTGCTCATTCGGCGAAGCGATTCACGATCATCCAGAGCTGGTGCAGAAGTATCTCGGTACTGTGGTTCCCCACAACGATAACTTCTTCGCGGCATTGAACTCTGCTGTGGCCTCAGACGGGACTTTTGTCTACATCCCTAAAGGCGTGCGTTGCCCGATGGAGCTGTCGACTTATTTCCGTATCAACGCGGCGAAAACCGGTCAGTTCGAACGTACCATTCTGATCGCCGATGAAGACAGCTATGTCAGCTATATCGAAGGCTGCTCAGCGCCGGTGCGTGACACCTATCAGCTGCACGCCGCAGTGGTTGAGGTGATCATCCACAAAAATGCCGAAGTGAAATATTCCACCGTACAGAACTGGTTCCCGGGCGGTGAAGGCGAGGGCGGTATCCTCAACTTCGTGACCAAGCGTGCGCTGTGTGAAGGCGACTACAGCAAGATGTCCTGGACGCAGTCTGAGACCGGTTCAGCCATCACCTGGAAATACCCAAGCTGCATTTTGCGCGGTGACTATTCCGTGGGTGAGTTCTACTCCGTGGCGCTGACCAGCGGCCGTCAGCAGGCGGATACCGGCACCAAGATGATCCACATTGGTAAGAACACCAAGTCGACCATCATCTCGAAAGGGATCTCTGCCGGTAAGAGTGAGAACACCTATCGTGGTCTTGTGAAAATCATGCCAACCGCGACCAACGCGCGTAACTTCACCCAGTGTGACTCGATGCTGATTGGTGCCGAATGCGGTGCGCACACCTTCCCATATGTGGAAACGCGCAACAACACGGCACAGCTGGAACATGAAGCCACGACCTCGCGTATTGGTGAAGACCAGATGTTCTACTGCCTGCAGCGCGGCATTAGCGAAGAAGATGCGATCTCAATGATCGTCAACGGCTTCTGCAAAGACGTTTTCTCCGAGCTGCCACTGGAATTCGCCGTGGAAGCGCAAAAACTGTTGGCTATCAGCCTTGAGCACAGTGTGGGCTGATGCCACACGCGTTGCCGGAAGCAATGTGAAGGAAAGAGTATGTTAAGCATTAAAGATTTACAGGTTAGCGTTGAAGACAAAGAGATTTTGCGCGGTCTGAACCTTGAAGTGAAACCAGGCGAAGTCCACGCCATCATGGGCCCTAACGGCTCAGGTAAAAGTACCCTGTCTGCAACGCTGGCAGGTCGTGAAGATTACGAAGTGACCGGTGGTTCTGTCAGCTTCCATGGCAAAGACCTGCTTGAGCTGGAGCCAGAAGAGCGCGCGGGCGAAGGCATCTTCATGGCGTTCCAGTATCCGGTTGAAATCCCGGGCGTCAGCAACCAATTCTTCCTGCAGACCTCTGTGAATGCGGTGCGCAAATACCGTGAGCAGGAAGAGCTGGATCGTTTTGATTTCCAGGACTTCATCGAAGACAAAATTAAACTGCTGAAGATGCCTGAAGATCTGCTGACCCGTTCAGTGAACGTCGGCTTCTCCGGTGGTGAGAAGAAGCGTAACGACATTCTGCAGATGGCTGCTCTTGAGCCAGAACTGTGCATCCTGGATGAAACCGACTCCGGTCTGGATATCGATGCGCTGAAAATCGTCGCTGAAGGCGTTAACAGCCTGCGTGACGGTAAGCGTTCATTCATTATCGTGACCCACTACCAGCGTATCCTGGATTACATCAAGCCAGATCACGTGCACGTGCTGTATCAGGGCAAAATCGTTAAGTCTGGCGATTTCTCGCTGGTTAAACAGCTGGAGGAGCAAGGCTATGGCTGGCTTACCGACGAAGAGTGATAACGCCCTGCAACAGTGGCATCACCTGTTTGAATCGCGCGGTGAGGTGCGTTCTCTGCAGGCACAGCAGCACTGGCAGCAATTAATGCGTGTCGGCTTGCCGACCCGTAAGCATGAAAACTGGAAATACACCGCGCTGGATGGCCTGTTCGCCAACCAGTTCGTGTTGCCAGAAGCGCAGACCGTGACGGCGGAACAGGTTGCTGAGCTGGCGCTACCGGTGGATGCGGTGCGTCTGGTGTTTGTTGATGGCCGCTTCCAGCCTGAGCTGAGCGCGCGCGACACCGATCTGTTTGACGTGCAGCACAGCCGTGCGGCTGAACGCCGCCCCTTGCCGGCTGCGGTGCAGCCAGAAGTGTTCCTGCATCTCACCGAAAGCCTGGCGGAAGAAGTGACTTCCATTCGTCTGGCGCGCGGCAAATCGGCGGCACGTCCGCTGTATTTACTGCACATCACCAGCGGCAAAGCCGATGCGCTGAACACCGTTCATCACCGCCATCATCTTGAGCTGGAGCAGAGCGCCGAAGCTGAAGTGATTGAGCATTACGTGACGCTGAACGGTGCGGCCCACTTTACCGGTGCACGCTTTACCTTTGCTGTCGCCGACAATGCCCAGCTGAAACACATCAAGCTGGCGTTCGAAGAGAGCAGTAGCTATCACTTTGCACACAATGACATCGTCATTGGTCGTGATGCACAGGTCAGCAGCACCAGCTTCCTGCTGGGTGCTGGCTTGTCTCGTCACAACACCAGCGTGCAGCTCAACGGTGAAAACACCCAGCTGTCACTGAACAGTCTGGTGCTGCCGATCAACGCAGAAGTGGCGGATACCCGCAGCTATCTTGAACACAACAAAGGCTACTGCCTGAGTCGTCAGCTGCACAAAACCATCTCGCGCGATAAAGGCCGTTCTATTTTCAACGGTCACATTAAAGTGGCGAAGCATGCACTGAAAACCGACGGACAGATGACCAACAACAACCTGTTGCTCGGTCGCCTGGCGGAAGTGGATACCAAGCCGCAGCTGGAAATCTATGCGGATGACGTGAAGTGTAGCCATGGTGCGACCATCGGCCGTATCGACGATGAGCAGATGTTCTATCTGCGCTCGCGTGGTATCCCTGAAGATGCCGCACAGCAGATGATTATCCATGCGTTCGCGGCTGAATTGACCGAACTGCTGGAAGAAGAACCGCTGCGCCAGCTGGTGCTGGAACGCATTAGTGCGCGTTTCCCTGGAGTTGAGTTATGACTTTCGATCTCGAACGAATCAGAGCGGAATTTCCGATTCTGAAACGTGAGGTCAACGGACATCCGCTGGCCTACCTTGATAGCGCGGCCAGCGCTCAGCGCCCGCTCGCGGTCATCAATGCGGAAAGTTATTTTTACCAGCACGGCTATGCAGCCGTGCACCGTGGCATTCACTCGCTCAGTGCGCAAGCCACCACCGATATGGAAAACGTGCGCACCCAAGCCTCGCGTTTTCTCAATGCGGCATCGCCAGAAGAGATTATCTTCGTTAAAGGCACCACTGAAGGCATCAATCTGGTAGCCAACAGCTGGGGCGGCAGTCAGCTGCAATCGGGCGATAACATCATCATCACGGAGATGGAGCACCACGCTAATATCGTGCCGTGGCAGATGGTGGCGCAGCGCACCGGGGCTGAAATTCGCGTTCTGCCACTTAACGAGCAGGGCGAACTGGCTGTTGAGCAGCTGAGCGGGCTGATTGATAGCCGCACGCGCCTGCTGGCAGTGACGCACGTTTCTAACGTCCTCGGTACAGTCAATCCGGTGAAAGCCATCGTGGCGCAGGCGAAAGCCGCGGGTGTTGTCACGCTGGTGGACGGTGCGCAGGCGGTGATGCATCACAAAGTGGATGTGCAGGATATCGATTGCGATTTCTACGTCTTCTCTGGCCATAAAATTTATGGCCCGACCGGTATCGGCGTGTTGTATGCGCGTAAAGCGCTACAGGAGATCATGCCTCCCTGGGAAGGCGGCGGTTCAATGATCGATCAGGTGATGCTGCCAACCGGCACCACCTGGAACACTGCCCCGTGGCGTTTTGAAGCCGGCACACCGAATACCGGTGGCATCATCGGCTTAGGCGCGGCGCTGAACTGGATCAGTGAGCTGGGATTGGATGTCATCAACGAACGTGAGACCTCTCTGATGCGTTACGCATTAGATAAGCTCGCGTCGGTACCCGACCTGATTATCTACGGTCCGGCACAACGCAGTGGCGTGGTGGCATTCAACCTTGGTAAGCATCATGCCTTTGACGTCGGGAGTTTCCTCGATCAATACGGCATTGCGATCCGCACCGGACATCATTGCGCTATGCCTCTGATGCGCCACTATGCGGTGCCCGCAATGTGTCGTGCCTCATTTGCGCTGTATAACAGTGAAGAAGAAGCCGATCGCCTGGCAGCAGGTTTGACGCGTATTCATCGTCTGCTGGGCGGTTGAGCAGATTTCAGGAGTTATCCATGGCGAATTTGCCAGAAAAAGAGAAGCTGGTGCGCAACTTTAACCGTTGCGCAAACTGGGAAGAGAAGTATCTCTACATCATTGAACTCGGTGCGAAATTACCAGAATCCTCTGAAAGCTTACAGCAGCCAGAGTATGTGATTTCGGGTTGTCAGAGTCAGGTGTGGATCCGCATGACCCCACAAGCTGATGGCACCATCGCCTTTGAAGGCGACAGTGATGCCGCCATTGTTAAAGGTTTGATTGCGGTAGTATTTAGCCTCTATCAGGGCTTGCAAGCGCAGGAGATTCTCGCGCTGGATGTCGGTCATTGGTTCGCAGAATTAGAGTTGACTCAACACCTCACTCCTACACGTTCTCAAGGATTGGAAGCGATGATTCGCGCGATCCGTCATAACGCTCAAAGCCTCAGCTAAGTTACACTCTCCAGACCCCGGCATGACCGGGGTCTGTTCCATCCGACAAAGAGAAAATTGCATGAAACCAGCGTTACGTTTAGCCGGTGCATTGCTGTTGTCCTGCTTCGGACTTTCTGCACCTGCATTTGCAACGGAATATCCCCTGCCAGCCGATAACAGCCGTTTAATTGGCGAGAATACCCTAACCACTGTCCCTGACGACAAACGGCCCTTAGAGAGCATCGCAGCGCATTATAAGATTGGGATGCTCGGCATGCTGGAGGCCAATCCTGGCGTCGATCCCTGGCTGCCCAAAGCGGGGACGCAACTGACGGTTCCATTACAAATGCTGCTGCCTGATGCACCCCGTGAAGGTATCGTCATCAACCTTGCTGAACTGCGTCTGTATTACTATCCGAAAGGGGAGAATCGCGTGGTGGTGTATCCAATCGGTATTGGCCAGTTGGGCGCTGCAACACCGAGCATGGTCACCAGCATCAGCCAGAAAATCCCCAATCCCACCTGGACGCCTACCGTCAATATCCGCAAACGCTACGCGAAAGAGGGCATCACCTTACCGGGTGTCGTTCCGGCCGGGCCAGATAACCCGATGGGCCTGTTTGCGATGCGTCTGGCGCGTGGTACCGGCCAGTATCTGATCCATGGCACCAACGCCGATTTCGGTATTGGGATGCGCGTGAGCTCAGGCTGTATTCGTTTGCGTCCGGATGATATCGAAGCGCTGTTCAACAGCGTGCCAAAGGGAACGAGGGTGCAGATCGTTAACGAGCCGATCAAGTATGCGGTGGAACCGGATGGCAAGCGTTACGTTGAGGTGCATCAGCCGTTGTCGCGCAATGAGAAGGACGATCCGCAAACCATGCCAATTGCGTTGACTGCGAAATCTAAGGCGTTTATCAATAGTCAGAAGAGTGATACCGCACTGATCAAAGAGGCGATGGTGCGTCGTTCAGGAATGCCAGTGCTGGTGAGCAGCGGTGAGCCCATCACGCAGGAAACAGCATTACCCGCGGTGCTTCAAACGCAGCAGGATGGCGCAGGACAAGCGACCATCAGTCAGGCGATGGGTGAGAGCGGCGCAAAACCCTGATTCAGGGAGGGGCAAAATCAGGACAAAAAAAATGGTGCCACATGGGCACCATTTTTCAAACCAGAACTCTTACTTACGGTAAGAGTGAGCCTGGTTGTCCAGACGCTGGTTAGCGCGAGCTGCGTCATCTTTAGCAGCCTGAACGTCAGAACGGATTGCGTTCACGTCGTTGCTCAGCTGGTCAACTTTAGCGTTCAGAGTCTGAACGTCTGAAGACAGCTGGTCGATTTTAGCGTTGCTTGAGCAACCAGCCAGCAGAGTTGAACCCAGAATTACCGCGCCCAGTACCAGTTTAGTACGATTCATTATTAATACCCTCTAGAATTGAGTTAATCTCCATGTAGCGTTACAAGTATTACACAAAGCTTTTTGAGTTGAGAATAATTTTTTGATGAGAACATGCTTAAATTTGATCGTTCGCTCAAAGAAGCAGCGTTTCGCAGAAGATGATGAAAATATTTAGCTAAAACAGAGAGATTTAATCGGACTAACCTTAATTGTGCGGGATATTGAATAGTTATTATCGATTGGAAAAATCTGGATTTTGTATTAGCGCAAGAATAAAAAAAGCGCCCCGTAAAGGCGCTTTTAAATAAAACTTCAGGCAAAAATCAGAGTACGTGGACTGAAGCGGTGTTGGTCGTGCCACTTGGAACCAGTGCACCTGATACCATCACCACAACGTCGCCTTTCTGTGCATAGCCACTTTCCAGCGCCATTTCCTTGCCAATACGGTAGAAATCATCCGTTGAGGCAATTTCAGTCACCAGACGCGTCTCAACGCCTTTGCTCAGAATCAGCTGGCGTGCGGTAGTCGCATTGGTGGTCAGCGCCAGAATGGTGGCATCCGGGAAGTATTTACGAATCGCTTTGGCAGACTTACCGCCTTCGGTCGCCACCACAATTACTGGGGCTTCCAGCTTTTCTGCTGTTTCCACTGCGCCACGGCACACCGCTTCGGTGATGCGCAGTTTGCGTGAATCCTGCAGCTCGCCAATGCGAGATTTCATCACGCGGTCGGTACGCTCGCAGATAGTGGCCATGATGGTCACAGATTCCAGCGGGTAACGACCCTTAGCACTTTCACCCGACAGCATAACCGCATCAGTACCATCAAGGATGGCGTTCGCCACGTCGCCTGCTTCCGCGCGGGTAGGGCGTGGGTTCTTGATCATCGAATCCAGCATCTGCGTCGCGGTGATGACCACTTTGCGTGCTTTATTACATTTCTTGATCATCATCTTCTGCGCGAAGATCACTTCTTCAACCGGGATCTCAACGCCCAGGTCACCACGTGCAACCATGATGCCGTCAGACGCTTCCAGAATCTCGTCGAAGTTGTTCAGGCCTTCCTGGTTTTCGATTTTAGAGATGATCTGGATATGCTCGCCACCGTGGGCTTTCAGATGCTCACGGATTTCCAGCACATCTGAACGTTTACGGATAAAGGAAGCCGCGACGAAATCAACGCCTTGCTCGCAACCGAAGATCAGGTCACGTTTGTCTTTTTCAGCCAGCGCTGGCAGCTGGATGGAAACGCCAGGCAGGTTAACGCCTTTGTTTTCGCCCAGGTCGCCGTTGTTCAGCACGTTACAAACGACCGTGTTTTCTGTGACTTCAGTAACCTGCATGCCAATCAGGCCATCATCGACCAACACAGTGTTGCCGATTTTCAGGTCTTCGGTGAAGCCTGCATAGGTCACAGCAACACGTTCGCTGTTACCAATCACTGACTGATCGGTGGTGAAAGTGAAAGTCTGGCCGGCTTTTAATGAAACATCGTTGCCGCCTTCCAGTTTCATGGTACGAATTTCAGGACCTTTGGTGTCCAGCAGAATCGCGGCCTGACGACCGGTTTTTTCCATGACGGCACGCATGTTAGTGATGCGCTGACCATGTTCGGCATAATCCCCGTGTGAGAAGTTCAGGCGCATGACGTTCATGCCCGCTTCCAGCAGTTGAGTCAGCATCTCTTCAGATTCGGTTTTCGGACCGATAGTACAAACAATCTTGGTCTTTTTCATGTCAGGTTTTCTGTAAGTTGTGATGGATGATAGAGGTCGGGATTCGCGGCGTTTGGCAGCGAAGTGAAAATGTGTATGGTGTTGGTTTGGATCGTACAGGAGTAAGAATAGGTGACAGAGGCTAAGCGTGCAGAGAAGTTATGCAGTACGCGAGGGAACTGGCAGAACAGTGTTGCGCAAATCATTTGAGTTGTTGGCATAGGCACGTTAGCGCTGAAACCTTTCAGGTGGACAACGCGGCATAGTATAGACGCTAAGTATGCGAAAACCAATATAAAAGCTGAGAGAGAAAACGATGCAGATCAAGGAAAGGGGTGTTGCGCAAAGAGAGAGAGAAAACAAAAAGTGGTGCGCTCTAATGGACTCGAACCATCGACCCCCACCATGTCAAGGTGGTGCTCTAACCAACTGAGCTAAGAGCGCATTTTAGAAATTTGGTGCGTCCGAGTGGACTCGAACCACCGACCCCCACCATGTCAAGGTGGTGCTCTAACCAACTGAGCTACGGACGCACTTGGTGCGCTCTAATGGACTCGAACCATCGACCCCCACCATGTCAAGGTGGTGCTCTAACCAACTGAGCTAAGAGCGCAACATGCTATCAGGGCGACAGCGGGGACGAATATTAACGGCAGGCCGCGATGCTGGCAAGGGAAAAAATGATTTTCCATGACGACTGACCAGCATCTGTGCGACCCGCTGTTTTTTTAGGCATTGCGGGGGCAAATAACGGCCTGTTCAGCGACTTAGCGGGCCGCGCGCGCCAAAATTATCTGCGCCGGCAAACGTTGCAACCGAAGAATACGCCAAATCATCATCACGGCAGCAGACGTCAGGCCGACAATAAATCCGCACCAGAATCCCGCCGGACCGAGTTGCGGTACCACCCAGTCGGTCAGCGCCAGAATATAACCCACCGGTAAACCCAGTACCCAATAGGCAATCAGGGTGATAAAGAAGATGGAACGCGTATCTTTGTAGCCGCGCAGAATCCCGCTACCAATGACCTGAATGGAATCTGAGAACTGATAGATGGCAGCGAGCAGCATCAGCTGGGCGGCCAGCGTAATCACTTCTGGATTGGCGGTATACAGTGCGGCGATATGTTCACGGAAGGTGATGGTGAAGATCGCTGTGATAGCGGCCATGCTGATACCGACACCTTGTCCCGTCCATGCCGCCACGCGCGCCTGTTCAGTTGACCCCTGCCCAAGACGATAGCCCACGCGGATGGTAGTCGCGACACCGAGTGACAGTGGCAGAACGAACATCAGCGAACTGAAGTTCAGCGCAATCTGATGACCCGCGACTTTGACGATCCCCAGCGGAGAGACCAGCAGTGCCACCACCGCAAACAAAGTGACCTCAAAGAACAGTGCCAGCGCCACCGGTAACCCGAGGGTAAACAGCCGAAACAAGATGACGCGTGAGGGCGGTGACCAGCGGCTGTTCATGCGAATATCGCGCATGCTTGCCATGCGTTTCAGCCAGAAACGCATCACCATAAACATCACCCAGTAAACCGAAGCGGTGGCGACACCACAGCCTACGCCCCCGAGTGCGGGCATACCGAAATGACCGTAAATAAAGACGTAGTTCAGGGGAATGTTAACCAGCAAACCTAAAAAGCCCAGCAGCATGGCTGGCTTGGTTTTTGATAAACCATCGCACTGATTACGCGCCACCTGGAAGAACAGGTAGCCGGGTGCACCCCACAGTAATGCATGGAGATAGCCTTCGGCTTTAGCCGCCAGTTGCGGATCGATATCGTGCATGGCATGAATCAAATAGCCGGCATTCCACAACACCACCATGATCAGCAATGCGACTGCCAGTGCCAGCCAGTAACCCTGACGCACTTGTTCCGCGATGCGTTCGCGGCGTCCTGAACCGTTGAATTGCGCAACGGTGGGCGTCAACGCCAGCAGAAGACCATGACCAAACAGAATGGCGGGAAGCCAGATAGAGGTGCCGACAGCAACGGCGGCCATATCCGTGGCGCTCACCGCACCGGCCATAATGGTATCCACAAAACCCATCGCCGTCTGAGCCACCTGAGCAAGGATGACCGGGATCGCGAGGGCCAGCAATTGACGCGCTTCTGTTAAATACTTCTGCACGTAACACCTGCTTAAATTAAGAAGAGAAGAGGGGAGATATCCCCAAAGAATGCGCGGCTAGTGTAGCGGTAGCGCTGCGTTCCACCAAACTTTGATCGCATTTTGTTAAGTTAATTGTGTAAAGTTTGAACTCCGGCAAATTAAACCGCGCTGCTCAAGCTGTGATAAACTGGCGCAAACTTCGCAGAGGCTGAGAGTATGTTTACTGGAATTGTGCAGGGCACGGCCGAAATTATCGCCGTAGAAGAAAAAGAGTTGTTTCGTACCCATATCGTACGTCTGCCGGAAGAACTTTTACCGGGATTAGCGTTGGGCGCCTCGGTGGCGCACAACGGCTGCTGCCTGACGGTGACGGCGATTGAGGGCGATCGCGTGAGCTTCGACCTTATCAAAGAAACCCTGCGCATTACCAACCTGGGTGAATTAGCGGTGGGCGATGTGGTGAATATTGAGCGCGCGGCGAAGTTCAGTGACGAAATTGGCGGACATTTAATGTCTGGCCATATTATGACCACAGCAGAAATCTGCAAAATCATCCAGTCTGAAAATAACCGTGAAGTGTGGTTTAAATTACAGGATGCTTCTCAGATCAAATATATCCTGCATAAAGGTTTCGTCGGTATCGATGGCATCAGCCTGACCGTGGGTGACGTCACCAAAAGCAAATTCTGTGTGCACCTGATTCCGGAAACGCTGGAGCGCACCACGCTGGGTGCGAAAAAACTGGGGCACAAAGTGAACATTGAGATCGATCCCCATACTCAGGCGATTGTCGAGACGGTGGAACGCGTTTTGGCCCAACGTGAAGCCGCGGCTATCGCGCTGGCGCAAGCCGCAGACGCTGAGTAATCCAATAAAAAAAGGCGCCGCGGCGCCTTTTTAAATTCTCATCTTTGATTACCGTGCAACGCGTAAACCACCTTCTTTACCGCGACTGAATACCACCTGCCACAATTGGATGTCACGCGCGCGGAAAGCGCCGGCGCAAGCATTGAGATAATAACTAAACATCCGTTTAAAGCGATCGCCGTATTTTTCTTCCAGTTGCGGCCAGGTCTTCTGGAATCGTTCATGCCATGCCATCAGGGTGGTGTCATAATCCGCACCAAAATTATGCCAGTCTTCCATAATAAAATGCTTCTCGCTGGCATCAGCAATTTGACGCACAGACGGTAAACACCCGTTGGGGAAGATATATTTATCAATCCAGGGATCCACATTCATATCGGTGGTGATGGCACCAATGGTGTGCAGTAAAAATATGCCGTCTGGTTTGAGATTGCGATCGGCAACGTCAAAATAAGTGGCATAGTTTTTCGGCCCCACGTGTTCGAACATGCCGACGGATACAATGCGATCGAACTGCAAATTCAAATCACGGTAATCCTGCAGCAAAATGGTCACGTCCAGCCCTTCACAGCGCTGCTGAGCTAACTTCTGCTGCTCAGCCGAGATGGTGACGCCTTGCACTTTGACGCCATAATTGCGCGCGGCAAATTCAGCCAGTCCGCCCCAGCCGCAGCCGATATCCAGCAACGTCATGCCGGGTTCAAGCTGCAATTTGCGGCAGATCATATCCAGCTTGGCATACTGAGCCTGTTCCAGTGTTTCAGCGTCTTTCCAGTAACCGCAGGAGTACTGCATAAAGGGATCGAGCATCAGTGAAAAAAGATCGTTACCGAGATCGTAATGTTCTTTCCCGACAATCCAGGCGCGTTTCTTAGACTGTAAATTGGTTAAACGCGCGGCCGCAATACGCAAGGTATCTTTAAAATGACGTGGGAGTTGTTTATCCAGATGTTGTTGCAGAACGCGATGGAAAAAGACATCCAATTGTTCGCAATCCCACCAGCCATCCATATAACTTTCACCCAGACCTAGCGATCCTTCCTGCAAAACACGTTTAAAAAAATCCGGATGCTTGACCTGAATATCCCAGGGGCGTGTGCCATTGACTGCAACATCAGCGCGTTCCAGTAATTCGTTGACGATGCGAAACCAGTGGTTTTCTTCAAGGCTCACTTCTTCTATACACGATGAACTCATAGCTTCTCCATCACCCTTCCGATTTGAACCTGTGGAAATAATAGTCAATTTCCTAAGGCCTGTGAGAGAACTCACGGAAAATCCGTGCGCCAGATATCCGACGTTTTACAGAGGCATGAATCTGAATAGAAATGTCTGGCACCAATCAGGAGAGGAGATCGTGCAGACGCCATCCCAGCGACAGGGTCGCTTAAAATTAATGCAATTATGTTATTGATTTGTTGCAGAAATGCTGACCCACTGAGTATATGCTCACGTGGGTCAATATTCAACGGGTTATCGTTAGTTTGCTAACGATAATCGTTGCATCAGTGATTATCTTCGCAGGGACGGGAGGTGTGAGCAATATCACTTTGTGCGTTTAAGCTGCGTTGCCAGATGAAGCCAGCCCAGGCCAGCACGACAGTGGCGACCATCACCAGTGTGGTGTTATATAGCGCCTGTTGTAATCCGGCAGAGACCAACAGGCTGGCGATAAAGCACAAACCCAGTTGCAGCAGATTTTGCAAACCTGCGGCTTTGCCCGTGGCGTGCGGAAAAGGCGCTAATGCGCTGGAAACCACAATCGGGTAAATGGCGCCATTGGCCAGTGCCATGCCACAGAAAGGCAGCAGCAGAGCAATCAACGAAGGCGCAGGCAGCATCGCGACGACAAACAGACTTAATATGCTCAGGCTGTAAAGCACCAACAGCCACGGCAGCAGTTGCGATCCTTGATATCGGCTCAGCATCGCGCGGCAACCAAAGCCACCAATCAAAAACGCGATGGTTTGCGGAATATAGCTCAGACCAATATCGGCGGGAGTTAAACCCGCAGACGCCAGGATAAACGGCGAACCGGTTAGCCAGGCAAAGAAACTGGCAGAACAGGCAGAGTAGATCAGCACGTTGCCGCTGTAGACACGTGTGGAGAGCAGATTCAGCCAGCCGGGTTGCGGAGCATTATCTGCTTTGGCTTTTTTAGGCGCAGCAAGCTGCAGCGTGCCGATGACCAGCAGCACGGCAATGATCGTCAGCACGACAAAGATACTGCGCCAGTGGAAATGGCCCATCAGCCATGCACCTAACAAAGGTGCCAGCGCAGGAGAAAGGGCAACCAGTGGCATTATGGTAGCAAAAACTTTATTGGCCTGGGCTTTGGGGTAGCGATCGACCACCAGTGCCTGCCAGCTGACCGCGGCGGCGCACACGCCAACCGCCTGCACAAAGCGCAGTGCCAGCATCATATTGACGTCCGTCACCCATAACATCCCCAGGCAACCCAGGGCAAAAATCGTCAAACCTGCCAATAAAATGGGTTTACGTCCAAAGCGATCTGACAACGGTCCCCAGAATACCTGGGCGCAGGCAAAACCACCGAGAAATAGACTGAGGCTGGCGCTGATGGTGCCCGGCGCGGTGGCGAAGTCACGCTGCATATCGCCAAAAGCAGGCAGATACATATCCGTAGCGAGGAAGCCGAGCATGCTGAGCACGGCAAGATAGGGCATAAATCCTTTTGACGACAACATAGTAATTCTCATTGGCAGATTGAACGTCGGGGAGTGTAAAAGAGTGCGTCATTCTTTGTGAAACGCTAATATTTGCGCAGTGCTGTTAAAATTTTTGAAGGCAAAAGTATGTGGTCTGAGTATGCGCTGGAAGTAGTGGACGCCGTCGCGCGCAATGGCAGTTTCAGCGCAGCGGCGCAGGAATTACATCGCGTGCCCTCTGCCGTCAGCTATACGGTGCGTCAGCTGGAAACCTGGCTGGCCGTGCCGTTATTTGAGCGTCAGCACCGTGAGGTGGTGTTAACCCCTGCAGGCGAGCATTTTGTGCGTGAAGGGCGATTTGTTATCAAAAAAATGCTGGCAACCCGCAGGCAATGCCAGCAACTGGCGAATGGCTGGCGCGGACAGCTAAGTATTGCCGTGGATTGCATTGTAAAACCCCAGCGTACCCGACAACTGGTAAAGGATTTTTACCGTCATTTCCCGGATATGGAATTGATCATCAGCTACGAGGTATTTAACGGTGTATGGGATGCCTTAGCGGACGGGCGGGTCGATGTGGCGATTGGCGCCACCCAGGCGATCCCGGTGGGTGGACGTTTTGCCTTTCAGGATATGGGTGCCCTCAACTGGCGTTGTGTGGTCAGTCCCGACCATCCTCTGGCCGCGAGTACCGACCTCAATGAAGAAGTGTTGCGTGCCTGGCCATCGCTGGTGCTGGAAGATACGTCCCGCGCATTACCGAGACGCATGACCTGGACGCTGGATAATCAGCGACGTCTGGTGGTGCCAGAGTGGGAAACAGGGATGGATTGTTTGCAGGCGGGATTGTGCGTGGGCATGGTGCCAGGCCACCTGGCGCGGCCATTATTGGATAAGGGTGCGTTGGTCGAGCTATCACTGCCGCAGCCGTTTCCGGAAAGTCCCTGCTGCGTCAGTTGGTCAGAACAGCGTGCGTCACCCGCGCTGGAGTGGTTACTCGTCTATCTTGGCGATGCTGAAACGCTGAACCACGAGTGGCTCAGCGAAAATCAGCTTTAACGGCGGTAATCACGGAACGGGCCGTCCGCCACGGAGCGCCGCTCAATCAGTGTAGGCTGGACCTCAATGGTTTGCGGCTCTTCGCGTTTGCTGGTGATGCGATCCAGCAGCATTTCCAGCGCTTTTTTGCCCAACTCCGCTTTCGGCTGGTGAACTGTGGTGAGCGCAGGGGTGAAGTAGCGCGCGTTGCGCACGTTATCATAGCCAATCACGGAGATGTCCTGCGGCACGCGCAGTCCCATCTCATCGGCGGCACAGATCGCGCCCATCGCCATGATATCGCCCCCGCAGAACACGGCGGTCGGACGCTGTTTCTGATTAAGGATCTGCTGCATCGCCTGATAACCCGATTCTGGCTCGAAGTCGCCCTGAACAACCCATTCAGACCGCACGGTCACACCGCCTTCGCTCATCGCCTGCAGGAAGCCCGCATGGCGCCCGCCGCCGGTGTTGCGCTCCATTTGACCCGGAATCGCACCGATATCTCGGTGACCGCGCTCGATAAGGTAGCGTCCAGCCAGGTAACCCCCCTGGAAGGCGTTATCCTGTACGGTATCGGTGAAGTCGCCGCGAGATGCGCCCCAGTCCATCACGACCATCGGAATGTTGCGGTTGTCTTCCAGCATCTGCAGCAAATCGTCAGGATACTCGGAGCACATGACTAACAGACCATCCACACGCTTTTGCGCCATCATCGACAGGTAAGCGCGCTGCTTTTGCAAATCGTTATGTGCGTTGCCCAGAATCAAGGTATAGCCGCGTTCGAAACAGTGGTTCTCAACCGCTTCGATAATTTCGGCAAAGTAGGGCGCTTCGCTGGAAGTGGCTAACAGTCCCAGCGTTTTGGTGTTATTCACCTTCAAACTACGCGCAACGGCGCTCGGCGAATAGTGCAGCTCTTTAATCGCTTCCCATACGGCGTTACGCGTTTCCTCTGCAACAAAACGCGTTTTGTTGATGACATGCGAAACGGTGGTGGTAGATACACCCGCGCGTTTCGCTACATCTTTAATTGTTGCCATGAAAAAGTTACTCCCCGGCTTATCGCAACTTACTGATAAGTATATTGTTAAACGTTTGCGTCTGCGAAGGGTTTTATGCCTTAAAAGGGGGGGCAATTCTGCCGTTTCAGGCAGGGAAAATCACTTCAGCAGGCTGTAAATACAGCATGCGCAAAATCAGTTGCGCAACGAAAGGCGGCGATTCTAGCAAGCCAGCGCGGATAAGACGAGATTTTTGCCCACCGCTGTGCGAAAATTGTTTTAACCCTAATAAATGTGTGACTAAGGAGTAGTGATGAGTACAGATTTAAAGCTGGCGCTAATGACCACGGTTGGCGCACTGTTGATGATTATTGCGTTTAGCTTCACCGCCATTCTTCATTAATTCAAAGCGCATCAATAAAAAAAGCCGGCACTGATTAAGCGTCCGGCTTTTTTTGTGGCGAGAGCCACAGGATGTTGCGCAACAATTAGCGAATAGTTTTTGGAGTCATCATACGGCGCGCACCGACATAGTGTTTCTGCCAGTAGTCTTCGCCCAATGCGCTAATCTGAATGTCTTTACCGGTGCGGGGTGACTGAATGAATTTACCGTTGCCGAGGTAAACACCCACATGATCGGCAGTCCCGCGATTATTGATGCGGAAGAATACCAAATCCCCTTTCTCCAGCATCTCACGCTTAATGGGCGCGGCATCGTGCAGGTGATACATCTCATTCGCCGTGCGTGGGAATTTATATTTGACGAGATCTTTATAGGCATACCAGACCAAACCACTGCAATCGAAACCGGTATGGGGTGAGGTGCCACCCCACTGGTAAGGCTTGCCCAGTTGCCCCATCAACTTCGTCATCGCGGTTTCGCGTGCCTTTTGGTAGCGCAGGCGGTGGGATTTGCTCATCTTGATGCCGGTCAGCCCCTGAACTTCATCGTCCACATCTGGGGACTTTTTCGCGAGGCGTTGATGGCCATACTTTTTCAATGGCGACTTCAGCAGGGATTTTTTGCGGCTGGATTTGTTTAAGGCGGTTTCAGTTTTACTCTGCTTTTTCAGCTTGAGCTTCTGCACGGTGGTCAGGCGAGACTTTTTAGCCGTTGTTTTAACCGGGCGTCGCTTGCGGCGCTCATCTTCACGCGCACTTTTTTTCTCAGCATTATGCAAACTGGCATTAATCGGGGCATGCTGAGAAGCAGAAGCCACGTTAAAGAACAGTTGGGCAAAAGCCAGTATGAAAAGCGTAATCAGTAAACGCATAGTCCGGTTACAGGTTAAGCAGTCTGGCAAAAAGCAGGCTGCGGCAGAGTAAGAGAAATCTGATCAACGATCAGCGCCGAAGCAATTCTAATCCACTTTTTTTCCAAAAGGTAAGGCCTTTTTCTATTAATCTGTTACCAGGCAGATAATGTCGCTAAATTGAGCGATTTCAGCTGTTTAACGCAGCGAAATTATTGCTAATTATTAATTTGTTCATGCTTATTAATGATAGGAAAATGTTATTTGTACACTCAGCACTTAACAAACATGGCGATCAGCCGGTCGGTAACGCAAAATCCCGTTTTCAGTGCGGGGCTGAAGTCGCTACAATAAACAAACACGAAGTGAAGGATTAAGGAAGGCAATAATGAGTACTGTTGAAAAAATTCAGCGCCAGATCGCAGAAAACCCGATTCTGTTATACATGAAAGGTTCCCCGAAACTGCCAAGCTGCGGTTTCTCTGCACAGGCTGTGCAGGCGCTTTCTGCCTGTGGTGAGCGCTTCGCGTATGTGGATATTCTGCAAAACCCGGATATCCGTGCAGAATTGCCAAAATACGCTAACTGGCCGACTTTCCCGCAATTGTGGGTGGATGGCGAGCTGGTCGGCGGTTGCGACATTATCGTTGAGATGTTCCAGCGTGGCGAATTGCAGCCGCTGGTGAAAGAAACCGCTGATAAGTATAAAGAAGCGGAATAATTGCGAAGGCCGACACATGTCGGCCTTTTCTTTGCGTACTCCTCCGGAAATCAGCCAATCAGCCAATCAACCCATCAGGCAGAGGCATCGTCTTCAGTCTGTTCTTCACTGAAAGCCAGTGGCCAGCCCCCCAAACGTTTCCAGCGGTTCACCAACTCACAGAACAGCGTGGCCGTTTGCTCGGTGTCGTACAGCGCGGAGTGCGCCTGCGTGCTATCAAACTCCATCCCCGCCGCTTTGCAGGCTTTTGCCAATACCGTCTGTCCCAACACCAAACCGCTCAGTGCCGCGGTATCAAAGGTCGCAAACGGATGGAAGGGATTACGCTTCAGGCTGGCGCGTTCGGCGGCGGCCATCACAAAGTTCAAATCGAAAGTCGCATTGTGCGCCACGATAATGGCGCGATTACAGCCATGATCTTTGGTGCCTTTGCGCACCATCTTGAAGATAGCATGCAGCGCTTCGTATTCGCTCACCGCGCCGCGTAAAGGGTTGGAGGGATCGATACCGGTAAACGCCAGCGCCGCAGGATTCAGGATCGCGCCTTCGAACGGCTCAACGTGAAAGTGCAGGGTTTCATCACGGTGTAACCAACCGTCCTCATCCATCTTGAGCGTGGTGGCCGCAATTTCCAGCAGTGCATCGGTTTGCGCGTTAAAGCCGGCGGTTTCGACGTCAATAACCACAGGATAAAAACCACGGAAGCGTTGATGAAGAGCGTTTAAGGCGTTCGATTCAGACATCAGGATCTCATAGCAAGAAATGGGGCAGCGCGCATTATGGCAAAAATTACAGGAGGGTGCAGCAGGAGAGGGAAGTCAGCCTGCAAATTAGCAGACTGACTAACGGCATCAGTGACCGAGGCCGTGACCAGCGTGTTTGTTTTCGATCAGCTCGATTTTGTAGCCATCGGGATCTTCAACAAAGGCAATAATGGTGGTGCCGCCTTTTACCGGACCGGCTTCACGCGTCACGTTGCCACCGACACTGCGGATGCGCTCGCAGGTCTCAGCGACGTTATCGACGCCCAGCGCGATATGACCATAAGCATTACCGAGGTCGTACTTGTCCACGCCCCAGTTGTAGGTCAGTTCGATCACCGCGCCTTCACTCTCTTCGGTGTAACCCACGAAAGCCAGGGTGTATTTGTATTCGGTGTTTTCGCTCTGACGCAGTACGCGCATGCCCAGCACACGGGTATAAAAATCGATAGAACGTTGCAGATCGCCAACGCGTAACATGGTGTGAAGTAAACGCATAACATCCTCTTTTGAAAAGTCATCAGGGAATGACAAAGACTAGCAAGTATAGCCAGTTAATGCCCTGAAGAAACAGCACTGCCGCACATCCGGTGCGGCAGCTTGATTCTTACAGGCTTGGATAATCCGTATAGCCTTCAGCGCCGCCGCCGTAGAAGCTTTCCGGACGCTGTGGATTCAGCGGTGCGTCTTGCTGCAGACGCTCAACCAGATCCGGGTTAGCAATAAAGTCGCGACCAAAGGCCACGGCATCAATCAAGCCACGTGCAATCAGGTCGTCAGCTTTCTCAACGCTGTAAGCACCCGCACCGATGATTACGCCTGGGAACAGCGCACGAACTTTTGCACGGAAAGCATCGCTGTAAGGCTGGCCACCGGCCCAGTCTGGTTCAGACAGGTGCAGATACGCGAGACCACGCTGGCCCAGCTCGGAGATGTACCACAACGCGGCAGCTTCTTCATCGGCACCATTTTCCAGATTCTGGAAGGCTCCGATTGGCGAGATGCGAATGCCGATACGATCGGCAGACCAGTTAGCAATCGCCGCATCCACCACTTCCAGCGCGAATCGACCGCGTTTCTCAATCGAACCACCGTATTCATCGGTACGCTGGTTGGAACCCGGTGCCAGGAACTGGTGCATCAGGTAGCCGTGGGCAGAATGCAGCTCCAGCAGGTCGAAATCGGCTTCACGCGCGTTCGCCGCCGCCTGACCGAAATCTTTTACGATCTGCTGAATTTCCGCCACGCTCAGTTCACGCGGCACCGAGGTATCTTCACGGTAAACGGTGCCATCTTCAGCACGCAGTGAGGTACGTGTGCCCGCAGCCAGAGCAGAAGGTGCAACAGGCGCTTTGCCTTCCGGCTGAACGCTGTTATGCGAGATACGGCCGGTGTGCCACAGTTGCACCGCGCTGTGACCTTTCGCCGCATGAATGCTTTCGTTGATCACTTTCCACGCGGCAATTTGCTGCTGAGTATGCAAACCCGGTGCACCAGCATAACCTTTCGCCTGGAAAGAGATCTGCGTTGCTTCAGTAATGATCAGACCGGCGCTGGCGCGCTGCTGATAATATTCCGCCATCAGCGGGGTTGGGATGTCGCCCGGCTCAATGCTGCGCAGACGCGTCAGCGGTGCCATAAATACACGGTTAGGTACGGTAATCGCGCCCACTTTGAGTGGGGAAAACAGCTGTTTACTCGCCATGATGACTCCTATAAGTAGACCGGTCGTCTAGAAACTGCGGTTTTTAAAAATCAGCGGCAATTCAGCCACTGTTCAATGGTTTCAAGTGCCAGGGTAATCGGGCCTGACTCTCGCGAAATTTTGCTTTGCAAACTGGCGCCTAACCACAACAGGTAACAGCGCTGTGCCAGTTGCTCGGGCGTTTGTCCATACGGCAGCGGCTGTTCAGCGGCGACTTCGCTCAAACAGCGGGCATAAGTCGCGATCATAGCGCTGGCACCATGCTGCAAGGCATCACGCATCGGTTCTGATAAATCGCAGACTTCCGCCGATAACTTCACACCCAAACAGCCCACGATATGGCCTTGCTCAATAAATAGCGTGGCGCCATAGCGGAAGTGGGCCAGCAAACGTTCCCGTGCTGACAAGCCCGGCTGATTTAACTGTTGATCGACCTGCTGCAGGTAGTTAACGAAATAGCGTTCCAGCAACGCCACGCCAAAAGCTTCTTTGGAGCGGAAGTAGTGGTAAAACGATCCTTTGGGCACTTCCGCCAGCGCCAGCATTTCGCTCAGGCCCATGCCGGTAAAACCGCGTTGCAGACAAACCTGCTCGCCAGTAGCGAGCAGATGTTCACGGGTTTCGTTGCGTTGCACAGTCTTGTTCATGGGCCACACAGTATTAGACCAGTCGGTCTAATGCAAACCTTATCCGGCATTTTGGCACGATCTGATCATGTCCAGTTGCGGTTGGTACTCTTGCGTTTGGATGTTGAACATGCCCAAAACCGTATGGAAAAGATTGTCTTGCGACACTTTCTCACTCGCGGCCTGCTGGCGTAAACAGGTCTCGTTAATGTGGAACGCCGACGCATAGCCTGGTGACATCCACATCAACAGTGGGATATGTGTCTGCTGTGAGGGCGCAAACATATAAGGCGCACCGTGCAGATACATACCGTGTTCACCCAGTGATTCACCGTGGTCTGAGAGATAGACCAGCGCTACGTTGAAGCGATCGCTCAAAGCTTTAAGTTTATCAATGGTGCGGCTCACCATATCGTCGGTGTACAACAGAGAGTTATCATAGGTATTCACCAACGCCTGATGATCGCAATCCTGAATCTGGTTGCTATCGCAGGTTGGCGTGAAGCGACGGAATTCCGCCGGATAACGCTGATAATAGGCCGGACCGTGGCTGCCCATTTGATGTAACACGATAATCCCGTCATTGTGCAGACTGTCCACATAGTTATCAAAACGATGCAGCAGAACATCATCGAGACAGAAACCATCGTGGCAATATTGCGATAAATTCCACTGCGTCATATCGGTGTGCGGCACGCGATCGCAGGCGCCTTTACAGCCGCCATCGTTTTCGCGCCATAACACACTGACCCCGGCGTGGGCGAGAATATCTAACACGCCTTCCTGATGATGCGCCAGGTTGGCGTCGTAATGCTCTCGCGGCATGTTGGAGAACATGCAGGGCACTGAAATGGCGGTCTCCGTGCCACAGGAACTGGCGTCGGGATAGTAGATAACCTGCTGTTTTTTCAGTTCAGGATTGGTTTCACGCGCATAGCCGCCAAGAGAGAAGTTCTCAGCACGTCCGGTTTCGCCGACCACTAATACCACCAGCGTTTTCTTCGGTTCCGCGGTGATCAGCGGGCCTTTTTTGGCATCCAGGCCAATTTTGACCAGCGCCTGGCTGCCTTGCAGATAACGCTGATCAACGTAATGACCGGTGCCGCTGACAATATTGGCCGGGGTGATCATCTTCACCAGCCCTTTATTGTTGCGAATCAGCGAAGCGTAATCTTTGTAGAACAGCACCGCCATCAGCAGAATCAGCAAAATCGCACCCAGCGCCCCGGCCAGGCGTTGCAGCAGGCTCCACCACCAGCGTTGGCCCGTTTTAATGCGCACCATGCAGATGGCGGCGACGGGCACCAACCCCATCAAAATCATCCACACCACATAACCACTGCTGATCAGTGCTCCAGCTTCCTGAGGATCCGACTCAAACACGTTTTCGATCATGTTGGTGTCGATCACCGTACCGAAGCTGTGCATAAAGTAGTTAGCGGCGGCGCTGGCCAGCACCAACAGAATAAGCAGCGGCTTGCGAACATAGGGCCATGCCAGCAACGAGAAAATCAGATAGAACGCTGAGGCCAGCACCACCGGAATGCTGGCAGCAAACAGGTAATCGTGAAGGCGATCGTAAGGGATAATTTCCCACGCCCGCAGTAGAAACAGGGCGTTGAGCACGAGGGTAAAAAACAGGGCGGCAATCAGATTAAAACTGCTGGCATGGCACTGTAACTTGTTCGGGAATTTCATGAAAACTCAGTAGCAGGATGGAATGTGACAATCGTATGAATTCAATATGAGGAAAACCTTAACGCTTATTAAACAGTACCCAACCAAAGGTTCTTGCGCTGAGAACAATGGTAAATATCCATTTCCGTGGTGATGGCTGGATGAAATCTGGGCGAACTACGTATACGCTTTGCACAATGTTACTAAGCTGTTATCAATATAAAGCTTATTGTTAAAACGGAGTGGATGTGGCCGAGCAATTAGAGTTCTTTCCTGTTCCCAGCCCGTGTCGCGGCATCTGTCAGAGTGATGCGCGCGGCTATTGTCGCGGCTGTCTGCGTAGCCGTGAGGAACGCTTTAACTGGATGAAGTTTACCGATGCGCAAAAACGTGATGTGTTGCGGTTATGTCGCCAACGCTGGCTGCGCCTGCATCGACAACAAAAAGTCGATGAGAATCATGATCCGGAACAACCCTCACTGTTTTAAGAAAACGATGATTTGCCTTTCCGTTATACTCCCAGCTTCGCTTTCCGCTTTCGCGTTCAAGGGAGTTTACCGATGTTACAACCGCAAACTATCGCCCCGCAGGGACCTCAATTCTCACCGCTGATCGTTGGCTACTGGCGCCTGCTGGAGTGGGGCATGACGCCGCAGCAGTTAGTGGCTTTTATCGAGCATCATCTGTCATTGGGCATCACCACGGTCGATCACGCCGATATTTATGGTAACTACGGTTGTGAAGCCGCTTTTGGCGAGGCGCTGCGTCTGGCACCGGGGCTGCGTGAAAAACTGCAGATTGTCACCAAATGCGGCATTGCAACACGCGCCAAACCGGAACATAAAATTGGCCATTACATTACCGAGGCCAGCCACATCCTGCACAGTGCGGAAAATTCCCTGCGCTACTTCAACACCGATTATCTCGATCTGCTGCTGATTCATCGCCCGGATCCTTTAATGGATGCAGATGAAATGGCCGAAGCCTTTATGGCACTGCATCAGAGCGGCAAAGTGCGTCACTTCGGCGTGTCAAACTTTACCGCTTCCCAGTTCACGCTGCTGCAATCTCGCCTGCCGTTTAGCCTGGTGACCAACCAACTGGAAATCTCACCGCTGGAACAGTCAACGCTGCTCGATGGCACGCTTGATCAGTGTCAGCAGGTGCGCATCCGGCCGATGGCATGGTCCTGTTTAGGCGGTGGACGTCTGTTTAACGATGCGCATTATCAGCCGCTGCGTGATGAGCTTGAGCAGGTAAAACAGGAAATCGGCGCGAGCAGCATTGAACAGGTGGTGTATGCGTGGGTGATGAAATTGCCAAGCCGCCCACTGCCAATCATCGGATCCGGTAAAGCCACGCGCGTCAGCGAAGCGGCAGGCGCTTGCCAACTGACGCTCGATCGTCAGCAGTGGTTCCGCATTCGCAAAGCGGCACTCGGTTTTGATGTGCCCTGAAGCGTAAAACTACGTCAAATTACGGCAGCCTGGCCTATTCCGGTCCAGGCTTACAGGGCATTTCAACCGTAAGGAGACGTTATGAAAAAAATTCTCATCGCCACACTGGCGCTGGTCTGTGCTGCTGGCGCTCAGGCCGCCTCTGAAGAGGTGACATTGCATGAGGTCACCGCACAGGGTATCGGCGCCGCCATTGGCAAAGTCACCATCAGTGAAACGCCATATGGTTTGCAGTTCGCCCCCGCGCTAACCGGCCTGAAACCGGGTGTTCACGGCTTCCACGTGCATGCAAAAGGCAGTTGTGAGCCTGGTCAATCGGATGGCAAAACTGTTGCGGCCGGCGCAGCGGGTGGACATCTGGATCCACAAAACACCGGCAAACATCTCGGGCCTTACGCAGAGGGTCACTTGGGCGATCTGCCTGCTCTGTATGTCACTGACGATGGCAAGGCCGATTACCCGGTGGTGGCGCCGCGTATAAAATCGCTGAGCGAAGTGAAAGGGAAGGCGTTAATGGTTCATGTGGGTGGCGATAATCATGCAGATCATCCGCAGCCGTTAGGGGGAGGCGGTGCGCGATTTGCCTGCGGTGTGATTTAAACTCTCAGGCGGCAGGCAATCTGCCGTCTGCATCTTTTCACTGCCGGAAAAATTCTGACCCACTTTCCCGCTACACTCCGCACGCTATCCGTCCTATGATGTTGATTCAGGA
Source organism: Pantoea sp. JGM49 (assembly GCF_018257655.1). NCBI lineage: Bacteria > Pseudomonadati > Pseudomonadota > Gammaproteobacteria > Enterobacterales > Erwiniaceae > Pantoea > Pantoea sp. JGM49. The sequence continues at coordinate 320,464 of NZ_JAERJM010000001.1, forward strand.
ATAAAACCTCTCAGGGGCAGGAATGAAAACGCGTGGGATTTTGCTGTTATGTGTATTACTCGCGGGATGTGATCAACCTAACGAAACGCAGTTGAGGTTAGACACCAGCCGCCAGTTACAGCGCACCATTGATACCAACCCGCTGCGTGCAAGTTGTGAAGATATCGCTCGCGGACGGGAGTGGCTTACCCCGCACACGCTCGAACAGTTACAGGCACAGGGCTGTCAGAATGTGCTGCGCAGCGCCACCGAAACCAATTTCCTGCACACCGAGTTTTTTCACCGCACGTTAACCACGGTTTGCGGCTCAATCCGGGGGAAAAGTTTCACCGGCACGTTTCTCGATCGTCGCTTTATCTATTCGTATGAGGAGCGATACCTGGTGATTGAACCGATGACCGAGCAAGACAAAACCCGTTTTGAAGGACATAAAACCTTGCAGCAGTTGCAGGACGATTTTAACCGCCAGACCACACAATATTGCCAGTAATTAATCCGGCACCGCCTGACTTAACTGTGCTAACGAACAGCGCAGGCGCCATAAAATGCCCGCCAGCGTATTGGCTTCGCTATCAGGCTGCTGCTGCAGTTGCGCAATCATCCCTTCCAGCTCATCCAGCGTGGCCTGCAACGAAGTATGACGCACGCCGCGCAGGCTCATAATCCGTTGCAGATCCTGCAAACTGCTATCGCGCATTTGCGCCAAAGTGGCTGAGGCTGGCCGCCATTCGCGTAATTGCCAGACAATATGGGAACAGTTGAGCAGCACCACGCCCCAGCGCAGCAACCAGACACGCGCTTGTTCATCGCGGCTACTACTCAGTTGGCTGATGTGATGGTAAATCTGCGATTCAAAGTGGCTCTCGCTGAGACGTGGATGGCGTCGCAGCTGGTCAAGAAATGCATGGCGTAACGCGCGAATATGCCTGCGGCTACGGCGCGCATCGGAGCTGGGGCGCAGTACCTGAAAAGCCATCCATGCCAGCAGCACGCCACACACTTTGGCCAGATTATCGTTGAGAAAGCTTTGGTAATCCCAGTCTGGCGGGTTGGTGACGGCAATAAATGAACCCATAAACACAATAAATTGTCCCCACATCCCCGCGCGTTTTTTCTGCTGCAGCTTAAACAGTTGCAAGGTGATCAGCAGCGGAAACAGCACCAGCAGAAATTGCCACAGGGCGCTGATTTGTACCATCAAACCGTATTGCAGCAGAAAACTAAACACCGACAGCCATAGCAGGGTTTTCAGCAACAGTGACACGCTGCCACTGGGGGAGGGAGCGGAAGAGTAGAGCACGCAGGCAATCGCGGTCAGCGTCAGGGCTGCTGCACCTGCATCCCATTGTGTGCCAATCCAGAAAGCACAGCCCAGCATGATCACGCTAAAGGTGCGCAACGCACTCCAGCCGGCTTCAGCGCTGTCACTTTCACGTGCCAGAGAGGGCACTTTTGGCGGTTGAAAGCGCGTATCGGCGTCTGCGCGCTCAATCAAACGTATCCAGCGATTAACGTTGAGGTAAACCCAGCAGAAATAACGTAAACGTTGAACAAACGCGCGCTGACGATAATCGCCGGTGGCGTCCGGTGTCACACTGCGCAGTATGCGCGCCAGACGATACTTATCACACTGCGGCAATGCGAGTTCGTGTAACAATTGTTGAATGGCGGTGTAGAGTTCCGGTGGTGCATCCGGCCAGTTCAGCAGCATGCGGCGCAGGCTGGAGAGAACGCTGGTCAGGCGCAACTGCTGGTGCAAAACATAGTTAAGCACGTTGTTCTGACGGCGATAGCGGTAATGGCTCCAGAAGGCCTGAATGCGCAGTAAGTTCATGGTGAGAATCTGGCTGATGACATTCTCATGCGCGGTGCGCACGTTATCAGTACTGCTTTGTTGCAGCAGTAAAACCGCATGGTCGAGCAGACGGGCGTGCATTTGCCGCAGCGAATTCATCAAGGTGTTGCCGTCCGACGTGCTGGGCAAAACCATCATCATCAGTCCGGCACATAAAATGCCTGAAATCACCTCGCAAACGCGCGCCTGAGTGATAACCCACAATTGGGTCACATCGGTAATATTGACGCTGCTAAAGGCAATGATCGCTGCGGTGTACCCGGCCAGAGAGAATGCGTAGGCGACATTGTTTTGATAGTGGTTGGCGATCCAGGTACAAAACGCCAGCCAGCCGGCCATAAAAAAGGCAAATAGCCAGGGTTCGTTGAGCGTATGCCCGGCAATCAGCAGCGCGGCGGTGGCACCGAGCAGGCTGCCGACAATACGCCCCAGACTTTTACTGATCGCACCGCCCACGGTGGGAAAACTCACCACGGCGGCGGAGGTCATCGCCCAATAGGGTTCATCCAGTTGCAGCGCATAGGCGATGGTGAGCGCCAGACACATCGCAATCGCATTACGCAAGGCATAGCGCCATTCGCCGCCGGTTGCTTTAATCCACGGCAGATTTTGCCAGGCCAGCCACTGCAGATTCATGACGGCCTCAATGTGCGATGGAAATCGTACAGGTGGTGCCCGCCACCAGCGGAACATCATCCGGAATCGCATCCAAACGAATGCGTACCGGCACACGCTGTGCCAAGCGCACCCAAGGCACGTTGGGTTTGATGTCTGGCACTAAACCGCCATCGGTTGAAACGCTCTGATCGTAAATAGCGCGCCCGATGCTCTCCACTTTTCCCTGCAAGCGAGTGCCATTACTGTAGAGTACGATTTGCGCGTCGGCGCCGGGCTGAATGTGACGCAGTTTGGTCTCTTCGAAATAGCCCATCACATAATAGGAGTGGCTATCCACCAGGGCGAACAACGGTGTTCCGGCGGTGGCGTAGTTGCCGGGACGCAGCGTCAGGTTGCTGATCCAACCGTCGGTGGGCGCGGTAAGCGTGGTTTGTTGCAGATTCCAGCGCGCCTGATCCAGACTCGCCTGTGCCGCTTTAGCCGTTGCTGCGGCGGCGTTTGCTGTCAGTCGTGCGGCATCCATATCTTCTGCTGAGATCACATTACGTGGCAGGCTGGCACGACGATTGGCTTCGTGTTGGGCTTTGGCCAAATCGGATTGCGCCTTCGCCAGTTGAGCATCCGCATTATCCAGCGCAATTTGCCAGGGCACGGGATCGATCTTTAAAAGGATGTCCCCTTTATGCACAAACTGGTTGTCATGAACCTTGAGATCAATGATGCGGCCCGATACTTCCGGTGTGATATCCACCAGCTCAGCGCGCACTTTGCCATCACGTGTCCACGGTGACTGCATGTAGTAGTTCCACATCCACCAGCCGGCAATCAGGGCCAGGGCAAACACCACCAGTGTTGAAAAGTATTTAAAAGGGTTGAATTTCATGGTGATTTATCCGAGGCTCAGTATCCACAGTGCGCCAGTGACGCACAGAACAAACAGGGAAAGATCCATTAAGGTGGGATGCCAGATGTCGCCGGAGTACATCCAGCCGCGCAGCAACGGGTGAATCAGTAACCAGAAAAAGAAACCCAGCAGCACAGCTTTAAACAGCGGCGGAAAGAACAGCGAGGCACCAAATACCAGGTCGGTAAGCGGAGCGGTGGCGGAAAGTGCGGTAATGGACACGTGTCTTCATCCTTCATTGTCCCAGGTTCTCTCTCAAACTAGCGTAGAAGAGAGCGTGCCGTCTGGCCTGAGATTTGTAATTTGTCCTGTAAACTCGCAGAATAGTGTAAAATCTGGCTTGATAGCTAGCAAGCTAATTATAAGGAGATGAAATGGATACGCCCCTCGGTACAGACCTGTCTCGGCTGGTACGCATCTGGCGTGCCTTGATTGACCAGCGTTTGAAGCCGCTTGAGTTGACACAAACGCATTGGGTGACGTTACACAATATTCATCAACTTCCGCCAGAGCAGTCGCAGATCCAGCTGGCCAAAGCCATTGGTATTGAACAACCTTCGCTGGTGCGTACGCTGGATCAGTTGGAAGAGAAGGGACTCATCACGCGTGCCACCTGTGCTAACGACCGTCGTGCCAAACGCATTAAGTTGACGAAGCAGGCCGAGCCGATTATCGAGCAGGTTGAAAATGTGATTGATGCGACCCGCGATGACATCCTTTCGGGCATCAGCCTCGAAGAGATTAATCAAATGGTCACGCTGATTGCTCGACTGGAAAAAAACATTCTCGAGTTCCAAAACCGCGAGAAATAAAAAACCGACGCGCTGGCGTCGGTTTTTTTTATCTGTTCGCTTAGCGTGGTGAAACGGTGACCTGGCTACCGTTTGACGCCATCACGACGCGCTGACCCACAGAGTAGCGGGTTGCGGCTTGCTTCTGCACCACCATGATGGTGTTGCCATCGTCTTTACGGATCTCCAGTTCAACACCGTCAGACTTGTTGACCGCACCCTGCACGCCCTGGCCTGCTACGCCGCCAAGTACCGCACCGCCTGCTGTGGCCAGGCTGCGACCGGTGCCACCACCAATGGTGTTACCGAGGAAACCACCCAGCACCGCACCACCAATCGCGCCAATCACGTTATTTTCATCGCCACCCTGGATTTTAACCGGGCGAACCGACACCAGAGTACCGTATGAGACACTTTGTACTTGTTTGGCTTCATTGGCGCTATACACATCACCGGAAAGGGTGTCATTGCTGACACAACCTGCCAGCGTCAGGCCGGTCAGTGCCACGGCTACAAAACGCTTAATCATCAGAAAGCTCCTTAATGCAAAAAAACGCCATGTTCTCGTCCTCTACAGCAAGAGTATAAGACAGAAAGCTGGCAATTGACTCTATGTCCAAATAATACGCGGCTGAGGCGAAGGATAGACCATTGCCCCTCAACAAAAATTCAATTTCGTGCTGAAAATATTTTATCGCTGAAATGCCGTGTGCGGTGCGGTTGAGAAGCGGAATTTTATCATAGAATTAGCCGCTGATATTTGCCAGGCTAAACAGAATCGAATTGAAGACTCGCGCGTGAGTAAGGAACCGCTATGAAATCAGGACGCTATATTGGTGTGATGTCCGGCACCAGCCTCGACGGTGTCGATGTGGTACTGGCGGTGATTGATAATCATATTGTCGCGCAGCAGGCCAGCTATTGTCACCCGATGCCGCAGGAGATTCGGCAACAGGTGCTGGCAATCTGTCAGGGGCAATCGCTGACGCTGTCGCAACTCGGCCAACTGGATACACGGCTGGGCAAGCTATTTGCCGAAGCGGTGTTAACGCTAATGCAGCAGCAATCGCTGGAAGCCAGCGACATCATGGCAATAGGTTGTCATGGTCAGACCGTGTGGCATGAGCCGCAGAGCGACACCCCGAATACGCTACAGATTGGGGACAGCAATCAAATCGCCGCCGCCACGGGAATTACCGTGGTGGCCGATTTTCGTCGTCGCGACATGGCCTTAGGCGGACAAGGCGCGCCACTGGTTCCCGCGTTCCATCAGGCGCTGCTGATGGACAGCGTTGAACGGCGCATGGTGCTCAACATTGGCGGTATTGCCAATCTGTCATTATTGATCCCCGGTCAGCCTGTGCGTGGCTTTGATACCGGGCCTGGCAATATGTTGATTGATGCCTGGATTTGGCGTCATAAGGGCGTGCCCTATGATAAGGATGCTAGCTGGGCGCGCAGTGGTCAGGTGGTGCCTGCACTGCTGGAGGAAATGCTCAACGACCCCTGGTTCGCGCTGCCACCACCGAAAAGTACCGGTCGTGAATACTTCAATCTCGGCTGGGTTGAGCGGCAACTACAGCGTTTCCCGGCGCTGGCACCGCAGGATGTGCAGGCCACACTCAGCGAACTCACCGCATTGACCATTGCTCAACAAGTTCAGCTCAATGATGGCTGCGATCGCCTGCTGGTGTGTGGTGGCGGCAGTCGCAACCCATTGCTGATGGCGCGGCTGGCGGCCCATTTGCCGGGTACAGAAGTGGGGACGACGGATGACGCCGGGATCAGTGGTGATGATATGGAAGCGTTGGCCTTCGCCTGGCTGGCGTTTCGCACCTTGTCCGGTTTGCCAGGCAATTTGCCTGCCGTCACCGGTGCACGGGAAATGAGTGTATTGGGCGCCATTTATCCGGCGAATGCCAGATTGACACATTAAGGAGTGAAAGATGAAAAAAATCGTTATTCTGTTGAGCTGTGTCGTCGCGATGAGTGGCTGCGGCATGATGCACAAAGAGCAGCCGACACCACAGACATTGCGCTATCAGTGCGGCACGTTACCGTTAACGGTGACACTGGACAATCCGAAGCAGCAGGTGAGCTTTATTCTGGATGGTAAACCGCTCACCTTAACCCAAACCGTATCAGCTTCCGGCGCGCGCTACAGCGACGGCACTTATGTCTTCTGGTCGAAAGGCAATGGCGCTTTTGTTGAGCGTAATGACAAAATCGTGATTAATGACTGTGAATTGCAAAATGCGGATACGTCCGCCCAGTAACGAAGAGAATCAGCATGAGCGACAGTGACAGCTTGCAAAACATTGCCCATTTGCGCCGTGAGTACACTCGCGGCGGGCTTAGACGTAACGATCTGCCAGACAATCCGCTGGCGTTGTTTGAACACTGGCTCAAGCAGGCGTGCGATGCCCAATTGCCCGATCCTACAGCAATGACCGTCGCCACCGTTGACAGCAGCGGCCAGCCTTATCAGCGTATTGTGTTGCTGAAGCATTACGATGAACAAGGCATGGTGTTTTACACCAATCTGGGCAGCCGCAAAGCGCTGCAGTTGGCGGACAATCCGCGCATCTCGCTGCATTTCCCATGGCACTTTCTTGAACGCCAGGTGATGGTATTAGGGGAAGTGGAAAAACTGTCGCCACTGGAAGTGCTGAAATACTTTAGCAGCCGCCCACGGGATAGCCAGATCGGTGCCTGGGTGTCGAAGCAATCAAGCCGTATTTCGGCGCGTGGTGTGCTGGAAGGCAAGTTCCTTGAACTTAAGCAAAAATTCCAGCAAGGCGAAGTGCCTTTACCCAGTTTCTGGGGCGGATATCGCGTCAAATTCCATACCGTGGAGTTCTGGCAGGGCGGCGAACATCGCCTGCATGACCGCTTCCTCTACCAACGTGAAGGCAACGGCTGGACGATTGACCGTTTAGCGCCGTAAAACTGCGTTTTACCCCCTTTCAACGCTGGCGCAGTTGGCGTCAGCGCTTTATGCTATAGCCCTCATTTTTTTCGTATCCGCATCTCAGCGGAAAGCTGTGTACCAGCCTAGGTGCAGTCTGATCAATTTGGAGTCAGTGATGACCAGCAGTAACCTGATACAACAATTGCAAGAAAGGGGCTTAGTCGCCCAGGTAACGGACGAGGAAGCGTTAGCAGAGCGACTGGCGCAAGGGCCAATTGCACTCTATTGCGGCTTCGATCCGACCGCTGATAGCTTGCATTTGGGCCATCTGGTGCCGCTGCTCTGCCTGAAACGTTTTCAGGACGCCGGACACAAGCCGGTCGCGCTGGTGGGTGGTGCCACCGGTCTGATTGGCGATCCCAGCTTTAAAGCAGCAGAACGTAAACTTAACACCGCGGATACCGTGGGCGAATGGGTTGAAAAGATCCGCAACCAGGTGGCGCCATTCCTCAGCTTCGACTGCGGCGATAATAGTGCTATCGCAGCGAACAACTACGACTGGTTTGGCGGCATGAACGTGCTGACTTTCCTGCGTGACATCGGTAAGCACTTCTCGGTGAACCAGATGATCAACCGCGAAGCGGTGAAACAGCGTCTGAACCGTGAAGATCAGGGGATTTCTTACACCGAGTTCTCCTACAACCTGCTGCAGGGTTACGACTTTGCGGAACTGAACAAGCGTCACGATGTGGTGCTGCAGATTGGCGGTTCTGACCAGTGGGGCAACATCACGTCAGGTATCGATTTGACGCGCCGTCTGCATCAGCAGCAGGCGTGGGGCTTGACCGTTCCGCTGATCACCAAATCCGATGGCACCAAATTCGGTAAAACCGAAGGTGGCGCAGTGTGGCTCGATGCGAAGAAAACCAGCCCATACAAGTTCTACCAGTTCTGGATTAACACTGCTGACTCAGACGTGTATCGCTTCCTGAAGTTCTTCACCTTTATGAGCATTGAAGAGATCAATGCGCTGGAAGAAGAAGACAAGAACAGCGGTAAAGCGCCACGCGCCCAATACGTGCTGGCAGAGCAGGTAACACGTCTGGTGCACGGCGAAGCGGGTCTGACGGCGGCAAAACGTATTACCGACAGCCTGTTCTCAGGCAGCCTGACCGAGATGACCGAAGCGGACTTCGAGCAGTTAGCGCAGGACGGTATGCCAGTGATTAACCTGAAAGCGGAAGACGATCTGCAGCAGGCGCTGGTGGCGGCTGAACTGGTACCTTCGCGCGGTCAGGCTCGCACCATGATCGGTTCCAACGCCGTTTCTCTCAACGGTGAAAAACAATCTGACGCCGAGTATCGTTTCAGCGACAGCGACAAACTGTTTGGTCGCTTCACGCTGTTGCGTCGCGGTAAAAAACACTACTGCCTGATTAACTGGCAGTAAGGTTCGAGGGCCGGTTTCCGGCCCTTTTTTATGGCAAGGCAGTACAGGGCAATAATGAAAAATATCCTCGCAATCCAGTCTCATGTGGTTTACGGCCACGCCGGTAACAGCGCCGCCGAATTCCCCATGCGCCGTATGGGCGCAAACGTTTGGCCGTTAAACACCGTACAGTTCTCTAATCACACGCAATACGGTCACTGGACCGGCACCGTGATGCCAGCGACCCATTTGACCGACATCGTCAAAGGCATTGCGGCGATTGACCGTCTGAAGACCTGTGATGCGGTGCTGAGCGGCTATTTAGGGTCTGCTGAGCAGGGCGAGCAGATTCTGGAGATCGTGCGTCAGGTGAAAGCCGCTAACCCCAAAGCCTGGTTCTTCTGCGATCCGGTGATGGGCCACCCTGAAAAGGGCTGCATTGTGGCGCCTGGCGTCGCGGAGTTCCATTGCAAGATGGCGATGCCAGCCAGCGATATCATCGCGCCGAACCTGCTGGAGCTGGAAATGCTCAGCGGCCACGAAGTGGCGAATATTGAGCAGGCGGTAGTGGCGGCACGCGCGTTAGTGGCGCAGGGACCGAAAGTGGTGCTGGTGAAACATCTGGCGCGTGCCGGACGTCGCAGCGATCGCTTTGAGATGCTGCTGGTCACCGCTGACGAGTGCTGGCATATCAGCCGTCCGCTGGTGGATTTCGGGGTTCGTCAGCCGGTGGGCGTGGGCGATCTCACCAGTGGTTTGCTGCTGGTCGATCTGCTGCACGGTAAATCGTTACAGGACGCACTGGAACACGTTACCGCTGCAGTGTATGAAGTGATGCTGAAAACTCACGAGATGGGCGAGTACGAGTTGCAACTGGTGGCAGCGCAGGACGCGATTGCGCAACCGACTCAGCACTTTGCTGCTGAGAAGCTGTAACGGCTGCGAAATCTGCAGGCGACCACCCGGTGGCCTGCAGACACGATGCAAAACAGGCGCACAGGGTGCGCCTGAATCGGCTTAAACCAAACCTTCCGCTTTCAATGCTGCCTGCACCGCAGGGCGCTCCGCCACGCGATCAAACCAGGCTTCAAGCGCCGTTAACCCGCTCAAATCTAGCTTGATGGCTTTTGCCCAACGCGTGACCACAAACAGGTAGACATCGGCCACGGTGAAACGCAGTCCCATCAGCCACTGCTTATCCTGCAGCGCTTCATTCACCGCCTGATATTTTTTCTCTAGCTGCGCCCGCACAATCGCTTTGTACTCTTCCGGCGTGTCCGGACGGAACAGCGGCGAGAAGGTTTTATGCAGTTCACTGCTGACAAAGCTCAACCATTCAAGGGTGTGGTAGCGCGTCAGGCTGCCGGTCGGTGCCAGTAAATTGCGATCCGGCTTCAGATCCGCCAGATACTGCACAATGGCAACGCCTTCGGTTAACAAGCTGCCGTCATCAAACTGCAGCGCAGGAACCTGTCCTTTGGGGTTAATCTGCCAGTAATCTTCTCCCTGCTCGGTGACCTTTTTCTGCAGATCGACATTGACCTGGGTAAAGTCCAGCCCGCATTCACGCGCAACAATATGCGGTGACAACGAACAGGCACCGGGCTTGCAATAGAGTTTCATCATGGCTTCTCCTGGAAGTGTGGTTGTGATCGAATTAGCATAAATCTGCGAATATTTTTTACCAGTGACCGCGATCAGGAATTACGGTCCGCTTTAAACTTTTCCTGCGTAAAACAAGGTAGCGCAGGCAATTGTTCCAGCGCATAGTCCCAGAACTGCCGCACCTTAGGCGTCATGTTTTTAACCCGCTGTGTGACCAGTTGTACCGGCAAGGGGACAGGCTCCCACTCGGGTAATAAACGGATCAGTTTGCCATCACGAATATCATCCAGCACCTGGTACGACAGCAAACGTCCAATCCCCTGACCGCCACGCAGCGTTTCCAGCTGGCTTTCAATATCGTTTACGCGCAGACGAGGCAAAATGCGCACGCGTAAATCCTGGGCAAAGCGCCATTCACGTGTGTGACGCAAACTGGTGATCACCGTATGTTGCTGCAGCTCTGCCGGATGGGCGGGAGCACCTGCAAGCCGAAGATATTCCGGGCTCGCCACCAACGTCGAACGCACGCTGCCTACTTTGCGTGCCACCATTGAAGAATCCTGTAATTCGCCAATGCGCAGCGCGATATCCAACCCGTTCTCAATTAAATCCTGATAGCTGTCACTCAGCACCACTTCGATTTGCATCTCGGGATGTTGCTGTAAGAATGCATTCACCAGCGGCATGATATGGCGGCGGCCGAAAGGCACGGGTGCGGTGATGCGCAGCAGCCCCTGCAGGCCACTGTGATGCGCGCTATCGAGCGCGTGCTGATAATCACCTAATATTTGCTGAGCCCGTTCGAACAGCTGCCAGCCCGCTTCTGTGGGCGCCAGTTGACGAGTGGTGCGTTCAATCAGGGTCGTGCCCAACCGGGACTCGAGGGCATTCAATGTGCGGGTAATAACGGGAGGGGAGCGCTGTAAAAAACGTGCAGCACTGGCCAGGCTGCCTTGCTGAATCACCGCAACAAATACCTGAAGTTCTTCAAATTTATCCATGATGATTCCAGCACGTTTAACAGGAAGCCGTCATCATGCGGGGAAGTGGATAAAAAGCGAAGCTTTGGCAGCAGGAAACGTTAAAGCGGTGGAAAGAAATGAGTAACAGGAAATAAAAATGCCGGGCGTTTGCCCGGCTTATTCACATCACCTGCATTACTGATTGGCGTTAGCGCTTTTCAGTTCAGGCTGTGAAGCATCACTCTGCGTCATACGGTTCAGCAGTGGCGCGGTGATCAACATCAGGATAGCGATCACACCGGTTGCAATACCAATCTGCTGGAACACATGGCTGTAAACTTCCAGTGAAGCATGCGGATCGGTCACATCATTCGGTACGGCCATCAGATTCGCCACTTTACCGGCAATCATTGCAGCACCCGCCGTGGTCAGGAACCAGGAACCCATGATGAAGCCCATCAGACGCTGTGGGACTAACTGCGCCACCATCGCCAGGCCAAGACCGGAAATCATCAGTTCGCCCACACTCTGCAGTGCATAGCTGATGATCAACCAGTTCACAGACACAATACCGGCATCGTTAGCGAACCTGGCACCAAATGGCAGCACCAGGAACGCAGCAGAGCACAGCACCATACCAATCGCGAACTTGTGTGGCATAGGCAGTTTGTCGCCCAGCTTGTTGTAAACCGCTGCCAGAATCGGGCTGGCCAGCATGATCCAGAACGGGTTCAGTGCCTGGAACTGTTCAGGTTCGAAGGTAATGCCCAGAATGGCATGCTCAACGTTACGAATAGCAAAGAAGTTCAGTGAGGTTGGCATCTGCATGTAGAGCACGAAGAACACAATCGCCTCGAGCATCAGCAGGAAGGCGACGATCATTTTACGGCGTGCTGCACCCTGCAGGGCAAAGGCTTCTTTCGCGAACACCAGCACGATGCCGATGGCAATCACGCCCAGTGTCATACGCGCAATGCTTTGGTGATGCAACAACCAGGCGGCAATGGCAACCAGCGCCACCACACCTACCAGCGTCATCAGCAATTTGCTGACATTCAGTGGCGCAAAGTCCGGTTTAGAACCGTAGTTTTTCACCAGGCGCTGGCAGAACAGGAAGTTCAGTAAGGTAATCACCAGACCCACCACGGAGAGCGAGAACGCTGCGCCCCAGCCGTAATGTGCAGCCAACCACGGTGTCAGCATCATCGAGAACAGAGAACCGATGTTGATCGACATATAGAACATGGTGAACGCACCGTCGATGCGCGGATCATCTTTCTCGTAGCAGGTAGACAGCAGAGAAGAGGGGTTGGCTTTAAATAAGCCACTACCCACGGCGATAGTTGCCATGCCGACGTACACCATCGCAGTGTCATGGCCTGAGAAGGCGATCAGCGCATAGCCGAGCGCCAGCACGATCACGCCGAGCACAATCACGCGTTTGGTACCCAATACTTTATCGCCCAGCCAGCCGCCAATCGCGACCATGCCGTAAACCAGGGCGCTGAACGAGGTGAACAGGGTAATGGAGTCCGCTTCGGACATGCCCAGCTGTTTCACCAGGTAAACGGCCATGATGGCTTGCAGACCGTAGTAGCCGAAACGCTCCCACAGTTCGATGGAGAAGATCAGATAAAACGCTTTCGGTTGCTTGAACGCGTTGAGGCTTACTGCCTCGTCAGTGTGTTTGTTTGCAGTTGACACGTGTACCTCAGTTTATACATAGCCTGTTTTACGACAGGAATTAAGTCTGCGTCGGGCTGAGTAATCCCGCGCAACATTGTTATTAGAAAGGAAAAACGGCGCCTAATTTGGCTGAATCAGGCCAACAGGGCAAGCATTTTTTGCACGCTGAAATACTTGTAACAGGTAGGGTTAATGCCGTTATAAGAAGTTGTAAATCAGTGTTAAATATTGCTGTTTGGCATTATATCAGAATAATCGTGCTAACTGGAGATCCTTAGGATCATTTTCCTGATATAAACCGCTTAAGGTGTATTTTACAGAACATAACGCTATAGATGATAATTTATACCAATATAAAGACCGTGAATGTACATTTACCAAGCACAATTGCTTGATAGTTGAGCGTAATAGGCTGACTAAAGTTTCCAAATGGCTAATTTGTTGATCCTGCGCACAAAATTACGAATTAATTAAAACCGTAAAAGAAGTAAACGATTGCGTGGTCAACATCCGTCGAGTTAATCACCACAAAGAGGAATGTTTAGCCGTATAAACAGCAGGCTATAACCAAAATGCGCGCAAGCGAAAGTGAGTGATATCGCGCTGAAATGCGCTTAGACAGGTCGTGATGTTTGCTGTAACCTCGTTTTTTCCCTAAAAGGACGTAGCCATGACGCAGTCAGTTCGTGTCGCCCTTGTTGGCGATTTCCGTGCCAATGCTGTTGCACATCAAGCCATTCCTCCTGCTGTACAGTTTGCCGCAAAATCCCTCTCGCTCGACGTTACCGCCGACTGGATCGCCACTCCCGACATCCATCAACACAACTGGAACGATTACGATGCCATTTGGGTCGTGCCAGGCAGCCCGTATCTCAACGACGAAGCTGTGTTTGCAACGATCCGCTGGGCGCGTGAAAACCACAAACCGTTCCTCGGTTCGTGTGGCGGTTTCCAGTATGCGGTGGTAGAGTACGCCCGCAATGTGCTGGGTTGGGAAGATGCCGGGCATGCGGAAACCGATGAAAGTGGGCGCTGGGTGATTGCGCCGCTGACCTGTTCGCTGGTGGAACAGCGTGGCACGGTGACTTTCGAAGCGGGTTCAAAGATTGCACAAGCTTACGGCGCGCTGGAAAGTGATGAAGGGTATCACTGTAATTTCGGCGTGAACCCGGAATTCAGTGACGCGCTGGCAACCAATAATCTGAAGATTACTTCATGGGATTTGGATCGTGACGTACGCGGTGTTGAACTGACCGATCATCCGTTCTTTGTCGCGACGCTGTTCCAGTCAGAACGGGCGGCGCTGCAAAATCGGCTATCCCCGCTGGTGGTCGCCTGGCTGCAGGCTGCGGCTAAATAATTGATTGAACAGAGAGGCTGCTTCGCCTCTCTTTACTCGTCCAGACACAGCAGGGGTTTACGCGCACGACCCGACTGGTGATAACTTTCGATTGCCGCGCGCCACTCTTTCAATGGGAAAATTTCCACCTCACCACACTCGCTGTCGCGCAGCAACGGCCAGATCTTTGAGAAAAGCTGTTGCCACGGTGCCGCGCCAATATCGCCCAAGGTGTGCCGCACATGAAACCAGTGCAGTGCTGGACGGGCGGCATTCACTTTTACCGGCGCGCCGCTTAATACCCCGTAAGCCACAAAGTGCGCGTGCTCAGGTAGCGTTCGCCAGATCAACTGCCCCACATCGCCGCCGACCGCATCAAACACGATATCGGTTTGCGCACTCACTGCTTCAATCGCGTCCCGCGCAGTCTCCTGCAACGCACTCAGGCCGAGGGCGTGCAACTTTTCTGCATGTGCTGACGAGCGATACACCATCACCACGCGTCGTGCACCGCGCAGCTTAGCCCACTGGGCCAGCAACAGTGCGCAGGCGGAACCACCGGTAGTGATCAGGACATTTTTACCGCTGACCGGCCATTGCTGCAGCATCAGCAAAGCGGCTAGCGGATTGATATAGGCGCGCGCAGCCAGCGTACTCTTAATATCCTCTGGTACCGGAATAGCGAGCTGTGGATCGATATCCACATAATGTTGCCAGCAGCCCACGCCACGCAGTGGTAACACGCGTTGCCCCACTAAATGTGAGTAAGCAGAGGGCGCGGAGATCACGGTGCCCACGCCTTCGTAACCAGCGACCTGTGGCGGCGCGACACGGTGACGATAAGCACCGGTAATCGGGATCAGATCAGACGCGTTCACTGGCGCATAGTGCATTTGCACGCGCAGCAGGCCAGCGGAACAAGGGGCTAAAGAGGAGGATTCCAGCGTCAGTACATCAACAGGATCGCCAAACTGCCGATACCAGAGCGCGAGATTGCGATCCGTTATCGGCATGGACTCAGACTTCGGTTTTGGCGTCAAACTCACACAAATCTTCGATCAGGCAGGAGCCACAGCGCGGTTTACGTGCCACGCAGGTATAGCGGCCGTGCAAGATTAACCAATGGTGGCAATCGACTTTAAAGGCAGATGGCACCACTTTAATCAGTTTATCTTCGACTTCTTCGACGTTCTTGCCGGGCGCGAAGCGGGTGCGATTGCTGACGCGGAAGATATGCGTATCAACGGCAATGGTCGGCCAGCCAAAGGCGGTATTCAGCACCACATTGGCGGTCTTGCGTCCGACGCCGGGCAGGGCTTCTAATGCCGCACGGTCCTCCGGAACTTCACCACCGTGCTGCTCGATGAGAATGCGGCAGGTTTTAATCACATTCTCTGCCTTGCTGTTAAACAGGCCGATGGTCTTGATGAACTCTTTCACGCCATCAATACCCAAAGCCAAAATGGCGGCGGGGGTGTTTGCCACCGGATACATCTTCGCCGTGGCTTTATTCACGCTGACATCCGTGGCCTGCGCGGACAGCAGCACCGCAATCAGCAGTTCAAACGGCGAACTGAAGTACAGCTCCGTGGTGGGATGCGGATTGTCATCACGCAGGCGCGTGAGAATTTGCAGTCGCTTTTCCTTGTTCACACGGCCTTCCCGGTTTCACCTTGTGGCGCGGCTTCAGGTTCAGCAGCGCGCAGGGCGGCTCGTTGCTTCATTTTCTGATCGATCAGATATTTACCGGCCAGCAGCATGCCTAAGCCAATAAAAGCTCCAGGCGGCAGCATCGCCAGCAACATCGGTGAATCGAAATGGAACACTTCAATGCGCAGCGCTTTGGCCCAGGGGCCCAGCAGTTGGTCAGCACCGTTAAACAGGGTGCCGCTACCGATCAATTCACGAATCGAACCTAGCGTCACCATCGCGCAGGTCGCGCCCATGCCAATGGCAAAACCATCCAGCGCCGACAGCGGAATACTGCTCTTAGAAGCCACCGCTTCCGCACGACCCACCACAATACAGTTGGTCACGATCAGGGGAATGAAGATACCCAGTGACTGATACAGCCCGTAAGCGTAAGCATTGATCAGCATCTGCACGCAGCTCACTACCGAAGCGATGATCATGACGTAAATAGGGATACGGATTTCCGCCGGCACCCAACGACGCGAGGCGGAGATAGCGCTGTTGGTGATGGTTAACACCAGCGTGGTGGCCAGGCCAAGGCCGAGGGCGTTAGTGGCGGTTGAGGTCACGGCCAGCAGCGGGCACAAGCCCAGCAGTTGCACCAAGGCGGAGTTGTTCTTCCACAGGCCGCCAACCAGCAGGGATTTTGCTTCACTCATGGTGCATCTCCACATTCGGGCAGCGAAGAGAGCTTCGCTGGCAACGTTTCAATCAGTAATGCGGTACGTTTAGTGGCATTCACCACTGCGCGCGGGGTAATGGTCGCGCCGGTAAATTGATCAAATTCACCACCGTCTTTTTTCACCGCAAAGTTCTTGTCGTCGGCACCGTGCACCACTTTGCCGTTAAAGCTGTTGATCCAGTCGGAAATGCGCAGTTCAATCTTGTCGCCCAGTCCAGGCGTTTCATGGTGTTCCACTACCCGGACACCTAATACTTTGCCGTGAAAATCGGCACCGACCAGCATCTGAATCGCACCAGAATAGCCGTCTGGCGCGGTAGTCTCAAGAGCCGCCGCGACGGGTTTATCACCTTTACGCGCCAGATAGAGATGATGCGGCTGGTTATTGCCTAATGCCGCTGCATCCGTCACCAGGAAACACTCTTGCTGAATGTGGTTGTCATACATCTCGGTGGGCACCACCTGATCGAGCAGGTTTTTTTGCTGAAGTGCCGTCTGATGTTCCACCGTCGGCTTGGTGACATAGTTCACCACCGCAGTGACGCCGGTGGTGATCACTGCAAACGCCGCCAGCGTCACGGCATTTTTACGAATAGCATCGAACATCATTAATCCTTGCGATGGCCGTAAACGCGCGGCTGGGTGTAGTAATCAATCAGCGGCACGCAAATGTTCGCCAACAGAACCGCGAAGGCCACACCGTCCGGATATCCGCCAAAGCTGCGAATCAGCCACACCAGCAAACCAATCAGTGCTCCATAAACCAGGCGACCACGGTTAGTGGTCGAGGCGGTGACCGGATCGGTGGCGATAAAGAATGCGCCGAGCATGGTCGCGCCGGAGAACAAATGAATCAGCGGCGAGTTCAGCGATTCCGGTGAAAACAACCAGCCAAGGGTGGCGCAGAAGGCCAGCGACACGAGGAAACTGACGGGTATGTGCCAGCGAATGGCATTTTTTGCCAGCAGCAGCATACCGCCCAGCAGGTAACCGAGGTTGATCCACTGCCAGCCTAATCCCGCCAGCACGCCGGTATAAATCGGCTCAGACAGTAACTGCTCAGCACTGTGCCCGGCCCGCAAGCCGGTTTTAAAGGTATCCAGCGGCGTGGCCTGGCTGATGCCATCCACCCCGAGCTGCAACTGCTGCATGGTTTCACCGGCCAGCGTGTGATTGGTGAAGATCATGCTGAGGGAATCCAGCAGGCCGGGTTTGATTGCCTGCAATGTATCCGGCGGCAACCAGCTGGTCATCTGCACCGGGAAGGAGATCAGTAAGACCACATAACCGACCATCGCTGGGTTGAAGGGGTTTTGACCCAGGCCGCCATACAGTTGTTTCGCGATAACAATGGCAAACATGGTACCAATGACCACCAGCCACCAGGGCGCCAGCGGCGGCAGACTGATGCCGAGCAGCAGCGCGGTGAGCAGGGCGGAGTTATCCGAGAGAGTCGGAACCACTGGTGTTTTGCGCAGACGCAAAATGGCGCCTTCGGTGATCCACGCAGTGGCGGTGGCGAGCAATACCTGAATCAGAAAACCCACGCCAAAGAAATACCACTGCGCGGCCATACCCGGCAGCGCAGCCAGTACCACCAGCAGCATGATGTTGCCGGTGCTGCGGCGGTTGTGGGTATAAGGGGAACTTGCGATACGAAAAGCCATTTAATCCTCAGTCGTCGAAGGCTGCTGCTGCGCTTTACGCGCTTTGGCACGGGCGACCGCGGCGGCAATGGCCGCTTTACGTGGGTCGGCGGAGTCAGGAGAGGCAGCAGCCTCCACTTCAGAAGATGATTCAGGTGCGGCTTCAACAGACGCAGAAGCTTGCTCGGCAGCCGCCGCAGCTTTCTTCGCTTTAGCGCGCGCAATGGCCGCTTCCACCGCAGCTTTGCGCGGATCGACTTCAGCGGCAGGTGCTGCATCAGAAGGCTCAGGTGCGTGTGGTTCGTCAGCAGGTTCAGAAATCTGCTCAGCCGCCGCAGCCGCAGCCGCTTTCTTCGCCTTAGCTCGAGTAATGGCGGCCTCAACCGCTGCTTTACGCGGATCAACTTCAGCGGCAGGTGCTGCGTCAGCAAGCTCAGACACTTGTTCACCAGAAGCCGCCGCAGCCGCAGCCGCTTTCTTCGCCTTAGCTCGAGTAATGGCGGCCTCAACCGCTGCTTTACGCGGATCAACTTCAGCGGCAGGTGCTGCGTCAGCAAGCTCAGACACTTGTTCACCAGAAGCCGCCGCAGCTTTCTTCGCTTTAGCGCGCGCAATGGCGGCTTCAACCGCCGCTTTACGCGGATCAACTTCTGCAGCCGGGGCTGCATCAGCAGATGCAGGCGCTTGTTCGCCAGCCGCAGCGGCTTTCTTGGCTTTAGCACGGGCAATAGCGGCTTCAACCGCGGCTTTGCGAGGATCGACCTCAGCGGCAGGAGTGACATCAGCAGGTTCAGGCGCTTGTTCACCAGCCGCCGCAGCGGCTTTCTTAGCTTTAGCGCGCGCAATGGCGGCTTCAACCGCCGCTTTACGCGGATCAACTTCAGCGACCGGGGCTGCATCAGCAGTTTCAGGATTTTGTTCGCTAGCCGCCGCAGCGTCTTTCTTCGCTTTGGCGCGCGCAATGGCGGCTTCAACCGCAGCTTTACGTGGATCAGCCTCAGCGGCGGGTGCAACACCAGCAGCTTCAGACGGTTGTTCGCCAACCGCCACACCAGACTTCTTCGCCTTAGCACGTGCAATGGCCGCTTCCACCGCGGCTTTACGCGGATCGCCAGACTGGCGACTCAGCGCCTGCGTTTCAGACTGTTTTTCCGCCTGCTGAGCTAACGCCTGGGCATGGCGAGCCTCACGTTCGGCAGTTTCCTGTTCCGGTGTTTTGGCGGCACGCGCCTTCACGCGAGCAATCGCCGCGTCACGTTCACCCTGATCGCTACGTGCCACACGCTGTTTAGCTTCTTCATGACGCGCTTCACGCGCCAGTTTTTCCCGCTCTAAACGCGCCTGACGCGCTTCAAAGCGCGCTTTAGCTTCGGCGGTGCGCTTCGCTTCGAGATCGATAGCGCGCAGCTCCGCCTTCTCCTGGCGATAATATTGCACCAGCGGAATATTACTTGGGCAGACGTACGCACAGGCACCGCACTCAATGCAGTCATCGATATTGTGAGCGCGCGCCTTCTCATGATCGCCGCCCTGGCTGTACCAGAACAGCTGCTGAGGCAGCAGTTTCGCCGGGCAGGCATCCGCACAGGCACTGCAACGAATACAAGACTGTTCTTCTTCGTTATTGCCCATTTCACTGGCAGAAGGTGCCAGAATGCAGTTGGAGATTTTAACCAGCGGCACATTCAGTGACGGCAGCGTAAAACCCATTAGCGGGCCGCCCATGATCACCATCTGACGCGAACCCGGTGCGAAACCCACATGATGTAACAGATGGCTAACTGGCGTACCCAGGCGTCCCCAAACGTTACGCGGCTGCGCAATGGCTTCGCCGGTCAGGGTAACGACGCGTTCGGTAATCGGCTCGCCATCGATAATGGCGCGTTTTACCGCCCAGGCCGTACCGACGTTTTGCATCAGCACGCCAATATCGGTCGAACGACCGCCGTGCGGCACTTCAACGCCAGTAAGAATCTGGGTCAGTTGTTTAGCACCGCCAGAAGGGTATTTGGTGGGGATGACACGCAGTTGCAACTCGCGGTCACCACCCAAAGCCTGCTTCAGCGCTGCAATCGCTTCGGGTTTGTTATCTTCGATGCCAATCAGCACACGCTCAGCCTGCAATACCCAGGCGAGGATACGACAACCTTCCAGCACTTCAGCCGCGCAGTCCTGCATCAGACGATCATCGGCGGTGATGTAAGGTTCGCACTCTGCGGCATTGATAATCAGGGTTTTGACGCCGCGCAATCCGCCACGTAGCTTGGTGGCGGTCGGGAAGCCTGCCCCCCCCAAACCGGCGACGCCTGCCTCATGGATGCGTTTGACGACATCTTCACGAGTAAGCGAACGGAAGTCAGGTTGCGGATCGAGCGTGGTCCAGCGATCTTCACCATCGGCGCGCAGGAAAATGCACAGTTCGGAAAGACCCGAAGGGTGCGCGGTCATATGTGGCGCAATCGCTTCGATGGTGCCGGAGGTCGGTGCGTGCACCGGCAGCATGCGACCGCTGCCAAACGTCAGCGGCTGACCACGCAAGACGTGATCGCCCGGTGAGACGCAAATCTCGCCTTCATGGCCGATATGCTGTTTTAACGGAATGATGAATTGTTCAGGCAGCGGTAACTGGCTTAACGGCGTGCCGTTAGACTGTGTTTTCATTTCCGGCGGATGAATGCCGCCCTGAAAATCCCACAGCTTCTCTTTGCGGAATAGTTTTAACAAATTAAGCATGAGTTTCTACCGGGATCACCCGTACAGGAATGGTTTCGAGATCCCATTTCCAGTTGGCCGTGGTCGTGGCAACCGGACGCATTTCAATACAGTCGGTCGGGCAGGGAGCAACACACAAATCACAGCCGGTACAGACATCGCTCAGCACGGTATGCATGGCACGGGTAGCACCGACAATCGCATCTACCGGGCAAGCCTGAATACATTTAGTGCAGCCGATGCAGTTGGCTTCATCAATCCAGGCCACGGTGCGGATCGGTTCCTGCACTTCCTCACCGCCATCCAGCGGTTGCGGTTCAACGTTGAGCAGCGCGGCCAGCTTGAGCATGGTTTGCTCGCCACCGGGAGCGCATTTATTAATGGCTTCGCCGTTATTACCCACGGCATCGGCGTACGGGCGGCAGCCGGGATAACCACATTGGCCGCATTGACTTTGCGGCAGAATACTGTCGATCTGTTCAACGATCGGATCTTCTTCTACCTCGAATCGACGCGAGGCGTAACCGAGCAGGGCGCCAAAAACCAGGCCCAGCGCAGCAATAGCCACAATAGCAATCCAAATCGCGGTCATTAGAATTTCACCAACCCGGTAAAGCCCATAAAGGCCAGCGCCATCAAACCTGCGGTGACCAATGCAATCGAGTTGCCCTTAAACGGCGCGGGGACATTGGCTAACACCAGGCGTTCACGCATACCAGCGAACAGCACCATCACCAGGGAGAAGCCAAGCGAGGCACTGAAGCCATAGACCGCAGCCTGCATAAAGGTATGGTTGAGATTGACGCTCAGCAAAGGGACACCCAGCACCGCACAGTTAGTGGTAATCAGCGGCAGAAAAATGCCCAGCAGTCGATAGAGTGACGGACTGGTTTTGCGCACCACCATTTCGGTGAATTGCACCACCACGGCGATCACCAGGATATACGCCAGGGTTCGCAGGTACACCAGATCGAGCGGCACCAAAATCAGATGGTTCACCAGCCAGGCGCAAATCGACGCCAGGGTGATCACGAAAGTGGTGGCGAGTCCCATACCAATGGCCGTTTCCAATTTTTTTGACACGCCCATAAAGGGGCATAGGCCGAGAAACTTCACTAACACGAAGTTATTCACCAGCACGGTGCCAATAAAGAGAAGTAAGTAATCGGTCATTTTTTAACCTGGGAAGCCGAAAGGCGTCTATTATCCGGAATTGAGAGGTGCATCTCAACCTCTACACAAAATCTGTGGATGTTGAGAGCACGCAGAATTAAATTCCTGACGAAACTCGCGCCGTTATGGCTGGATAAACGTCTCTTTCACACGTTGAGAACGTTTGAAGTAGGGCACAAAGACCGCCGCCGCCAGCAGTGACAACAACAGCGTTTGAATGGCTTTGTTATCCGCCACCGGGGTGAACGCGAACGTTTTCAACGCCAGTAACACCGTCATCAGCAACCACAGGATGTAATGACGCGGTAGACGGCGCGAACGTTTACAGAACATCCAGCAAACCCAGATACTGTAGACCCAAACCACGCCTGCGGTGAGCAGGGAAATCGCCCATTGCGTGAACAATTGGCTGGCATGAGTGAACAACGTGGTACGCAATTCTGTATCAAACAACGGGCTCAGATACATGGCCACCACCAGTGCACTGGTCAGCATCGTCATAATCAACCAGGCTAGCGGCAACAACAGCCAGCCAGCAATACGCGGCGGGTTTACCGATTCGGTCATCTTGCGGATCCTGTAGCGAAATTAAGAAGGCGTTGTATGTCCAAACGGGGCACGCCCGACATGGACAACGCAATAGTGCAGAAAAAGGCGGGGAAAACCCATTACATTACGTAGCGCCAGACTGATTTCGGCACGCGGCCCATATCATAAAGGCGGCCGCCGGAAACAAGTTCAGCACGACGATGATCGGCAGCGCGATACATATTGATGATGTCATTGTCATCGGTCAGCGAATAATTAAGATGGTCGTAGAGTTTTTCCAGACTATCGAGATTATTCACTTTGCGGAATTTCAGCAGGTAATCTAGCGCAGTCATGATTGCCATTTAAAAATAAAGTGCTCGGAAGTGCCCAAGTATAGGGAGCACTCTGACAGAGTCCATACGCCAGCGTTAAAAAAATTCAAAAATCAGACAACGTGAGCTAATTCGCTCATCAAAAGACATTTTTTCTTCATTTTGCCGTTTTAAACGCGCATTTCCAGACGGGATTAAGACAAATTCAACCCTGACAGACGGCATAATGTGAAAAAAGCTCACACCCTTAACGCAAATGAAAGTTGTCATTTTTTATCAGGCTTAGTGCACTGACTTTCATTCATATAAGACATTTATTAGGGCGATTTATGTCGAACTGTTAAGCAATGGCATCTACACGCTTTGAAACTGTAAATCATGTAGTGTGCGAATAATCACAAAACTGATCATTGCTTGTGCCCGCAGTCGATAACCATTCTTTACGCAGCGTCTGTAATCGCTTCCAGTAGCCACCATCCTAACCGATTCTGTTTATTACATTTATTTAACCGACACTGAAATAAATATCAGGCAAATTGTCCATATGGCTGGTATGACTTCTTATATGCATAATTTCGTAACTCCTTTAATTCATTCTATTTTGTGAGGCATGTCGCGCTTGTTTTCTCGCTTTTGCGCCAGGCTTAATCTGCGTTTTGTACCCCTACAGCACACTCCCTTCAGAGGAATGAAATTATGTGGAAACGTTTACTCTTAACCGCCATGGTCAGTTCAGCACTCAGTACGTCTGTACTTGCCGCTGATATGACGGTGGGCTTCTCACAGGTTGGTTCGGAGTCTGGCTGGCGTTCAGCAGAAACCAACGTGGCGAAAAGCGAAGCGCAAAAGCGCGGTATCACGTTGAAAATCGCCGATGGTCAGCAGAAGCAGGAAAACCAAATCAAAGCGGTGCGCTCGTTTATCGCGCAGGGCGTTGACGCCATCTTCATCGCCCCGGTAGTACAAACCGGTTGGGAACCGGTGCTGGAAGAAGCCAAAGACGCCAAAATCCCGGTGTTCCTGTTAGACCGCGCTATCGTGGTGAAAGATAAGTCGCTGTACATGGCGGTGGTGACCGCAGACAACGTGCTGGAAGGCAAGTTGATCGGTGACTGGCTGGTGAAAACGGTCGGCGATAAGAAGTGTAATGTGGTTGAGTTACAAGGCACCGTGGGTGCCAGCGTAGCCATCGACCGCAAAAAAGGCTTCGCCGAAGCCATCGCGGGCCACAACAACATCAAAGTGATCCGCTCGCAGTCCGGCGACTTTACCCGTAGTAAAGGTAAAGAGGTGATGGAGAGCTTTATCAAAGCGGAAAACAACGGCAAGAACATCTGCATGGTGTATGCGCACAACGATGATATGGCGATCGGCGCCATTCAGGCCATTAAAGAAGCGGGTCTGAAGCCAGGCAAAGATATTTTGACCGGTTCTATCGACGGCGTACCGGATATCTATAAAGCGATGCTGGCGGGTGAGGCCAATGCCAACGTCGAGCTGACGCCAAACATGGCGGGTCCGGCATTCGATGCACTGGAGAAATTCAAAAAAGACGGCACGATGCCACCAAAAATCATCAAAACCGAATCGAAACTGTATCTGCCAGACTCCGCGCAGGCACAGCTCGACACCAAAAAAGGCATGGGTTACTGATCCCCGCAACCGCCCTTCGGGGCGGTTTTTCATGACGTAAGGCGAGGTAGAACCTGATGAGCACCGCAGATGCATCCGCACTCCTGACTCTAAACGGTATCAGCAAAGGTTTCCCCGGCGTGAAAGCGCTGGATAATGTGTCATTCAGCATTCGCAAAGGCGAGATCATGGCGCTGCTGGGCGAAAACGGCGCCGGGAAATCCACGTTAATTAAAGTGCTGACCGGCGTGTACACCCGTGATGCAGGCACCATCACCCTGAATGGCACTGCCATTTCACCGCACAATACCGCCGATGCACAGCAAATGGGCATCGGCACGGTCTATCAGGAGGTGAACCTCCTGCCGAATATGTCGGTGGCAGACAATCTCTACATCGGCCGTGAGCCGCGCCGCTTTGGCATGATCGACCGCAAGCGTATGGTGCGCGATGCCGATGCACTGATGCGCAACTACGGTTTTGCGCTCGACGTGACGCGTCCCCTGGGCCATTACTCGGTGGCGATGCAGCAAATCATTGCGATTTGCCGCGCCGTGGATCTCTCCGCACAGGTGTTAATCCTCGATGAACCCACCGCCAGCCTCGATGCCAGCGAAGTGGAAATGCTATTCACCCTGATGGCGCAACTGAAAGCCAAAGGGATGAGCCTGATTTTTGTGACTCATTTTCTCGACCAGGTGTACCGCATCACCGATCGTATTACCGTTTTGCGCAATGGCCAGTTTATAGCCACGCGTGATACGGCATCGCTGCCGCAAATCGAATTGATCAAACTGATGCTGGGGCGCGAGTTACTGGAAACTGCCTTGCAGCGTCAGGGCAGCACGCTGAAAAGCAACCAACCGGTGGTGTCATTCAAAGACTACGGCAAGAAGGGCACCATTGAGCCTTTCGACCTGGAGGTGCGTCCGGGAGAAGTGGTGGGCTTAGCGGGATTACTGGGATCGGGGCGCACGGAAACCGCCGAAGTGCTGTTTGGTATCCGTCGTGCGGATCGGGGTACTGCCACCATCAAAGGCAAAGTGCAGCACATCCGGACACCGGCCAAAGCCTCCCATCTGGGCATGGGGTTCTGCCCGGAAGATCGTAAAACCGACGGTATTATCGGCGCTGCATCGGTGCGCGAGAATATTATTCTGGCGCTACAGGCCCAACGCGGCTGGCTGCGACCGATTAAACGGCGTGAGCAGCAGGCCATCGCCGATCGCTTTATCAAAAGCCTGGGAATTCGCACGCCACATGCCGATCAGCCGGTGGAATTACTCTCCGGCGGTAATCAGCAGAAGGTGCTGCTGTCACGCTGGCTGGTGACGAAGCCGCAATTCTTAATTCTCGACGAACCGACGCGCGGCATTGACGTCGGTGCACATGCCGAGATCATTCGTTTGATTGAAACCCTGTGCGCCGATGGACTGGCGTTACTGGTTATCTCCTCTGAACTCGAAGAGCTGGTGGGCTATGCCGACCGCGTGTTGATCATGCGTGATTTGAAGCAGGTGGCTGAAATCCCGCTGGAGCAGCTGTCGGTGGCGTCGATCGTCAATGCCATCGCCGATGGAGGAGCACAACATGCTTGAATCCCCTATGACACATCCAAAACCTGAACGGCGTAAGCCGAAGTTACCGCCAGGCATGCCGCAAATCGTCGCGCTGATTCTGGTGCTGTTGGTGGATAGCCTGGTCGCCAACAATTTTTTTGCCGTGCATATTCAGGACGGCCGCCTGTTCGGCAGCCCGATTGATATCCTCAACCGCGCTGCACCCGTCGCCTTACTGGCGGTCGGTATGACGCTGGTGATTGCCACTGGCGGGATTGATTTGTCGGTCGGCGCGGTGATGGCGATTGCGGGGGCGACGGCGGCCACCCTGACCGTTGCGGGACACAGCCTGAGTTTTATTATTCTCGCCACACTCGGCACCGGTCTGGCCTGTGGCTTGTGGAACGGCGTGCTGGTCGCCCTCCTGAAGATTCAGCCGTTTGTGGCCACGTTGATTTTGATGGTGGCCGGGCGCGGTATCGCTCAGCTGATTACCCAGGGTCAGATTGTGACCTTTAACAGCGACAGCCTCGGCTGGTTTGGCAGCGGCTCGCTGTGGATGCTGCCGGTTCCGGTGTGGATAACGCTACTGGTGGCACTGTTAGTGTGGCTGCTGACGCGCAAAACCGCGCTGGGCCTGTTTATCGAAGCGGTGGGGATTAACCTGCGCGCCGCACGTAATGCTGGTGTTAATGGCTGGTTAGTAGTGATGTCCACTTATGCCATTAGCGGCGTGTGTGCGGCAGTCGCGGGCCTGATCGTGGCAGCCGATATACGTGGCGCCGATGCTAACAACGCCGGTCTATGGCTGGAGTTGGATGCCATTCTCGCCGTGGTGATTGGCGGTGCATCGTTGATGGGCGGGCGTTTTAATCTGGTGTTGTCGCTGGTTGGCGCGCTGATTATTCAGTCGATGAACACCGGTATTTTGCTGTCTGGCTTCCCGCC
Organism: Pantoea sp. JGM49; assembly: GCF_018257655.1. NCBI lineage: Bacteria > Pseudomonadati > Pseudomonadota > Gammaproteobacteria > Enterobacterales > Erwiniaceae > Pantoea > Pantoea sp. JGM49. The sequence goes on from NZ_JAERJM010000001.1 coordinate 347,471, forward strand.
GGAGCTGAATCAGGTGGTGAAAGCGGTGGTGGTGATGTGTGTGCTGTTGCTGCAATCGCCGCGCTTTATCGCCATGCTGAAAGGGAGACGTCCAAAATGATTAAACGCCATCTGCCATTGATGATTACGCTGCTGGTGTTTGTCGCCGGTTATCTGTTCTGCCTGAGTCAGTTCCCTGGTTTTGCCTCGACTCGTGTGATCTGCAATATCCTGACCGATAACGCGTTTCTCGGCATTATCGCCGTGGGCATGACATTTGTGATTTTGTCAGGCGGTATCGATCTGTCAGTGGGGGCCGTTATCGCCTTTAGCGGTGTATTTTTGGCGAAAATTATCGGTGATTATCACGTCGATCCGATTCTTGCCTTCGCGATTGTGCTGGCGATGGGAGCACTGTTTGGCGCCATGATGGGCTGGCTTATCGATGCGCTGAAGATCCCGGCCTTTATTATTACCCTGGCGGGGATGTTTTTCCTGCGCGGCTGTAGCTATCTGGTGTCGGAGAATTCGATTCCCATTGATCATCCGCTGTATTCCACACTGTCTAGCCTGGCGTGGAAGATCCCCGGCGGCGGGCGCCTTAGTTTGCTGGCAGTGATTATGCTGGTGGTGGTGATTGGCGGGATCATCCTCGCGCATCGCACGCGTTTTGGTAATCAGGTGTATGCGATTGGCGGCAATCTGACATCAGCGCAGTTGATGGGCGTTTCGACGCGCGCCACCACCATCAAGATATATATGCTTTCCACCACCCTGGCGACACTGGCGGGGATTGTGTTCTCGATCTATACCTCAGCAGGCTACGCCCTGGCAGGGTTGGGCGTGGAATTGGACGCGATTGCCTCTGTGGTTATTGGCGGCACCTTGTTGTCCGGTGGCGTGGGCACGGTGCTCGGCACGTTGTTTGGGGTGTTGATCCAGGGGCTGATTCAGACATGGATTAACTTCGATGGCACCCTGAGTTCGTGGTGGACGAAGATCGCCATCGGTATTCTGTTGTTCGCGTTTATCGCACTGCAGCGCCTGCTGACCGTGATGTGGGATCGTCAGAAGAATGCGCCGGTTAAGCGTTTAACTTCGTAATCGTGAGTGGGATGTTCAAGAGGTGCGCAAATTGGCGCACCTTTTTTGTTTTGGGTCGCCGATTCGAGAATGTTGGAGGCTTGGTGCTCAGAATTGTGGATATTGGGGGGGATTGCAGGGGGTGGTGCTCATATTTTGAATGCAACGAACCTGCATAAAGGAGACAAAGGTGGGCGTTGCTATGCTGCCTGGATCGCAGGTTTTAGCCACAAAAAAGCCGCGACTCAACGCGGCTTCAACAGGTCATAACACGATCAGCGCGCTAACCGGTAATACGCCTCGTTCCAGCGCAATGCATCTTTGAACGCCGGCAAACGCGTATCCTCATCGATTACCAGCACCTCGATGCCGTTCAGCTCGCCGTACAGGTACATATCATCCAAATCCAGTGCCTGACTAAACACCGTATGGTGTGCGCCGCCGGCAAGAATCCATGCCTCGGAAGCGGTAGCCAGTGAGGGCTGGGCACGCCACAAGGCACGCGCGACCGGCAATTTCGGGAGCGGTTTCGGCTGCTCAATCGCATCCACCACATTCACCAGCAAACGGAAACGATCGCCCATATCAATCACACTGGCATTCACCGCGCGACCGGCTGGCGTGGAGAAAATCATGCGCGCCGGATCGGCTTTGCCACCAATGCCGAGGAACTGAACATCAATCAACGGCTTCGCCTCTTTGGCAATCGATGGGCACACTTCCAGCATATGTGAACCCAGCACCAAATCATTGCCCGGTGAGAAGTGATAGGTGTAATCCTCCATAAATGAAGTACCGCCCGCACGATTCCCGGCTTGCACCTTCAAAATATGCAGCAGCGCAGCGGTCTTCCAGTCACCTTCACCGGCAAAACCATAACCCTGGCCCATCAAACGTTGAACGGCCAAGCCTGGCAACTGCGTCATGCCGTGCAGAGTCTGGAAATTAGTGGTAAAGGCTTTGCAGCCCTCATCATCGAGGAAACGCTTCAAACCTAATTCAATGCGCGCCGCATCCAGCACGTTCTGACGCTTCTCGCCATTCACGGCGGCAGCCTCGCTGAACAAATACTGGCTCTCGTATTCATCGATCAGCGCATGCACATCGCCATCGCTGACGCTGTTCACCACCTCAACGAGATCGCCGACGCCCCAACCGTTGACCGAATAACCAAACTGAATCTGTGCCGCCACCTTATCGCCTTCGGTCACCGCCACTTCGCGCATATTGTCGCCAAAGCGCGCCACTTTCAGCTGCTGACTGGCCTGCTTCGCTAGTGCCGCATTGATCCAGCGTCCGATGCGTTGCTGGCTGGTCTTATCCTGCCAGTGGCCAGTCACCACGCTGTGCTGCAGGCCCATACGCGCGCCGATAAAGCCAAACTCACGGCCGCCGTGCGCGGTCTGGTTCAGGTTCATAAAGTCCATATCCATACTGTCCCACGGAATTTCTGCGTTGAACTGGGTATGGAATTGCAGCAGCGGCTTATTCAGGATGCTCAGTCCACCAATCCACATCTTGGCCGGTGAGAAGGTGTGTAACCAGGTCATGATGCCGACACAACTATTGTCGTGATTGGCCTCGCGGCACAGCGCCAGCGCTTCATCCGGTGATTTCACCAGCGGCTTCAACACCAGTGGCACCGGCAGCGTGCCCGCCTGATTCAATCCGTCCATCACCTGGCGTGCGTGATGTTCAACCTGGCGCAAGGTTTCCGCTCCGTAGAGATGCTGCGTTCCAATCACAAACCAAACGTTCTGTTCCATTTCTCGCTCCTTTACTTAGCGGATGTGGCGCGGGCGGCATACTGAGGTTCAGCGGCCTGGCACCAGTTTTGATAGCGTTGATAAAGTTGTTGATAGCCCGCCACGCGCAGACTGTTGGGCTGCAAGGTCACGGCGATCGGACTCGCCATCACCTGCTGTGCGGCAGGCACATCGGCATACACGTTTGCGGCGACGGCGGCAAAAATGGCAGCACCCAGCGCGCAGCACTCGTCAGAAGCCACGATATCCAGCGGACGGTTCATCACGTCGCAACAGGCTTGCATAATGGCGGGGGACTTCCGTGCGATACCGCCGAGCGTCAGAATGCTCTCCACCGGAATCTGCTGCTTCTCGAAACACTCCATAATGGCGCGGGCACCAAACGCCGTGGCGGCCACCAGACCACCAAATAACGCAGGCGCGTCGGTGCCAAGATTCAAATCGGTGATCACGCCTTTCAGGCGCTGATTGGCATCCGGTGTGCGACGCCCGTTGAACCAATCGAGCACCACGGGCAGATGATCAAGCTGGGGATCGGCGGCCCAGGCTTCAGTTAGGGAACGGATTAAATCCTGCTGCATTTCGGCGAGTTGCGGCTGCAACTCAGGATGGCGCGCCACCGCCTGCTGCAGCGGCCAGCCCAGCAAGCGGCTAAACCAGGCGTAGATATCACCAAACGCCGATTGACCCGCTTCGCAGCCGATGGCGCCCGGTACCACGCTGCCATCGACCTGGCCGCAAATGCCTTTAATGGCGCGATCGCCGACTTTCTCGCTGTCGGCAATTAAAATGTCGCAGGTTGAGGTGCCAATCACTTTCACCAGCGTATAAGGCTGCGCGCCCGCACCGACCGCGCCCATATGACAGTCGAAGGCCCCACCGGACAAAATTACCTGCTCAGACAATCCCAAACGCTGCGCCCATTCGCTGGAAAGCGTGCCCACCGGTACATCAGCAGTGAAGGTGTCGGTAAACAATGGAGAATCCAGCTGCTCAACCAACATCGGATCGAGTGCACGGAAAAAATCTGCGGGCGGTAAACCCTGCCATTCAGGATGCCACAGCGATTTATGCCCGGCGGCGCAGCGTCCGCGCCGCAGCTGCGTCGGGGCAGTGCGACCGCTCAACAGTGCCGGTACCCAATCGCAGAGTTCCACCCAAGACACTGCCGCATCACGCACTGCTGCATCCTGGCGTGACACGTGCAGAATCTTGGCCCAGAACCACTCCGACGAATACACGCCGCCGATATAGCGGGTGTAATCGGTGAAATGACCGTTGCGGCACAGCTGATTAATCTCTTCCGCTTCTTCAATCGCGGTGTGATCTTTCCACAACACAAACATAGCGTTGGGGTTGGTGGCGAATTCCGGGCGCAAGGCTAACACGTTGCCGTCACGGTCAATCGGTGCAGGGGTTGAACCCGTTGAATCCACGCCTATCCCCACCACGGCAGCGCGTTGTTCGGGAGTTAACGCTTGCACCACCGCGACCACCGCCTGCTCCAGCGCGTCGATATAGTCTTGAGGATGATGACGAAAACGGTTGGCATGTGCGTCACAGAATTCTCCCTTCGCCCAGCGTGGGTAGTTCACCACCGCCTTTTCCAGCTCTTTACCACTGTGGCAGTCCACGGCGAGGGCACGCACCGAGTCACTGCCAAAATCCAGCCCAATTGTTATGGCGCCAGCACCCATTGGGATTCTCCTGTGTGAGTTATCTGGCTCTATCCTGGAATGCGGGTGCATAAGCGGTTAGTCATCGCTGGCTGAGAATATGCACTTTTCTGTCATCGGAACCGTTCTGTGATCGGCAGCAAAAGTTAATGACTGGTTAATTTCGCTGAATATATGGAGGAATTAGTCATCGTTTTGGGATGTGATACCGCTCTACATTTTTCTTCGCCATTACCGCTACAACTAGCCCAGCATTTGCACAGCCTTTGTACAACCTTTGAGCTAACGCGCTGATTTTGCGCTGTACCCAAACGTGAAATCCAATTGGTAGCGTTTACACCGATTCGTTATTAACAGCGATAAAACATCATTGTGCCGGAGAGCATCATGCATAAATTCACTAAAGCGCTGGCGGCGGTAGGTCTCGCCGCGGTTATGTCACAATCCGCTATCGCCGAGACCATGAAACTCGGTTTCCTCGTCAAACAACCGGAGGAACCCTGGTTCCAGACCGAATGGAAGTTCGCAGATAAGGCTGGCAAAGATCTTGGCTTTGACGTGATCAAAATTGCCGTGCCCGACGGTGAGAAAACCCTGAATGCCATTGATAGCCTGGCGGCGAGCGGGGCCAAAGGCTTCGTGATCTGCACACCGGACCCAAAGCTGGGTTCAGCCATCGTGGCGAAAGCGCGTAGCTATGGCCTGAAAGTGATTGCGGTTGATGACCAGTTTGTTACCGCCAAAGGCAAGCCAATGGACACCGTGCCGCTGGTGATGATGGCCGCAACCAAAATCGGTGAGCGCCAGGGCCAGGAACTCTACAAAGAGATGCAGAAACGCGGCTGGGATGCGAAAGAGACCGGCGTCATGGCGATTACCGCCAATGAGCTGGACACTGCGCGTCGTCGCACTGGCGGTTCGATGGACGCCCTAAAAGCCGCCGGATTCCCGGAGAAACAGATCTATCAGGTGCCGACCAAATCCAACGATATTCCGGGGGCATTTGATGCCGGTAACTCACTGCTGGTGCAGCATCCAGAAGTAAAACACTGGCTGATTGTCGGCATGAATGACAACACCGTGCTGGGTGGCGTGCGCGCGACCGAAGGCCAGGGCTTTAAAGCGCCCGACGTGATTGGCATTGGCATCAACGGTGTGGACGCGGTGAGCGAGCTGTCTAAAGGCGCACCAACCGGCTTCTACGGTTCGCTGCTGCCCAGCCCGGATGTGCACGGTTATAAGAGCAGCCAGATGCTCTACAACTGGGTGACCAAAGGCGAAGAGCCCGCGAAATTCACCGAAGTCACCGATGTGGTGCTAATTACCCGCGACAACTTCAAAACTGAGTTGGCGAAGAAAGGGCTGATGTAAGTCGCCTGATTGATAAACGCAGCCTCCATCCCGGGTGTTGCAGCAGGTTGGCCATCGCGTTTGCGCCCGTTTCATTGATGGCTGGGGCAAAGCGCGAAGACAACACAGCAACGGCGCGAAAGATGGAGGCGAAGAGGAGTTTCCATGGAAACTGATCAAGCTTTTCTGTCCTTTCATGGCATCAGTAAAACCTTTCCTGGCGTGAAAGCGCTGCAGGATATCTCATTCCAGTGCCGCGCCGGGGAAGTGCACGCGCTGATGGGCGAAAACGGCGCGGGAAAGTCCACGCTGTTAAAGATTCTCAGCGGCAGTTATCAGCCGACTGAAGGTGAGATTCGCATCAAAGGTGAAGTGAAAAGCTTCAACAACACCGTGGATGCGCTGGATGCGGGCGTAGCGATCATCTATCAGGAACTGCATCTGGTGCCGGAGATGAGCGTGGCGGAGAACATCTATCTCGGCCAGCTGCCGCACAAACGTGGGTTGGTGAATCGCAAACTGCTGCGCTACGAAGCGGATTTGCAGCTTAAAAATCTCGGCATGGATATCGATCCTGATATGCCGCTGAAATATCTGTCGCTCGGCCAGTGGCAAATGGTTGAGATCGCCAAAGCGCTGGCGCGCAATGCGCGCATTATCGCTTTTGATGAGCCGACCAGTTCACTTTCAGCGCGTGAAATCGAGCATCTGTTCCGCGTCATTCGTCAGCTGCGCGATCAGGGCCGTACCGTGCTGTATGTATCGCACCGCATGGAGGAGATCTTTGCCCTGAGCGATGCCATCACCGTGTTCAAAGATGGTCGCTACGTGCGCACCTTCACTGATATGCCGAATACGCATCATGACGATCTGGTGCAGGCGATGGTGGGGCGTAACCTCGGTGATATCTACGGTTATGCGCCGCGCGCCTTAGGCAAAGTGCGTTTGCAGCTCGATCAGGTCGAAGCCAAGGGCGTGCGTATGCCGATTTCGCTCACGGTACGAGCCGGTGAAATCGTCGGCCTGTTTGGTCTGGTAGGTGCGGGGCGCAGCGAATTGATGAAAGGGCTGTTTGGCGCCACCAAACTGCGCGGCGGCAGCGTGTCGCTGGATGGCAAAAAGCTCAACATCCGTCAGCCGATCGATGCGATCCGCGCGGGCATCATGCTGTGCCCGGAGGATCGTAAATCCGAAGGGATTATTCCGGTGCACTCGGTGCGCGACAACATCAATATCAGCGCGCGCCGCCATAACCTCACGGCGGGTTGTCTGATTAAACCCGGCTGGGAGGCGAAAAACGCCGATCTTCACATCCGCTCATTGAATATCAAAACGCCGGGCCCGCAGCAGCTGATCATGAACCTGTCAGGCGGCAATCAGCAGAAGGCTATTCTGGGTCGCTGGTTGTCCGAAGAGATGAACGTGATTCTGCTGGATGAGCCGACGCGAGGTATTGATGTGGGTGCCAAGCATGAGATCTACAACCTGATATACCAACTGGCAAATAAAGGGATCGCGGTGCTGTTTGCCTCCAGCGATTTGCCCGAAGTGATGGGCCTGGCTGACCGCATCGTGGTGATGCGTGAAGGAGAAATTGCCGGAGAACTGCCACACGACGCGGCCACGGAGCAGCTGACGCTGAGCCTGGCGATGCCGAAAACCCCTCAAGCGGCCGCCGTGGCCTGATGTAAAGGAGAGCAACAATGGCTTCATCTACCACTTCCAACACGCCACCGGTGCAGCGTAACGGCCTGCAACTGGGGCGTATCTGGGATAACTTCGGCATGCTGGTGGTCTTCGCGCTGCTGTTTATCGTTTGCGCCATCTTCGTACCCAACTTTGGCACATTCATCAATATGAAAGGGCTGGGACTTGCCATGTCGATGTCCGGCATGGTGGCCTGCGGCATGCTGTTCTGCCTCGCGTCGGGCGATTTTGATCTTTCCGTCGCCTCGGTGATTGCCTGCGCAGGCGTGGTGACCGCCGTGGTGATCAACATGACGGAGAGTCTGTGGCTGGGCGTCGCGGCCGGTTTAGTGCTCGGCATGGCCACCGGATTTATCAATGGCTTCGTGATTGCCCGGCTGAAGATCAATGCGCTGATCACCACGCTGGCGACGATGCAGATAGTGCGTGGTCTGGCCTATATCTTCTCTGACGGTAAAGCAGTCGGCATCGAGGATGAACGCTTCTTCACCCTCGGTTATGCCAACTGGCTGGGTTTGCCAGCGCCGATCTGGCTCACCATCGCCACCATGATTGTGTTTGGTTTCGTGCTGAATAAAACCACCTTTGGCCGCAACACGCTGGCGATTGGCGGTAATGAAGAAGCGGCTCGCCTGGCCGGGGTGCCGGTGGTGCGTACCCGCATCATTATCTTCATTCTTTCGGGACTGGTTTCGGCAGCGGCGGGCATTATTCTGGCCTCGCGCATGACCAGTGGTCAGCCGATGACTTCACTCGGTTATGAATTGATCGTGATTTCAGCCTGTGTGCTGGGCGGCGTTTCGCTGAAAGGTGGCATCGGTAAGATCTCTTATGTGGTGGCGGGCGTGCTGATTCTGGGTACGGTTGAGAATGCGATGAATTTATTGAATATCTCGCCATTCTCACAGTATGTGGTGCGCGGTTTGATACTGTTAGCGGCGGTGATTTTTGACCGCTACAAACAGAAAAACAAAGCGGCCTGATTCCAGCCGTAAAAATGATGCAGGGCGGCCAGTGGGTCGCCCTTCTGGCGCGCGGCACTGCGCATTTACAGGTTACCGTGAGGCACTATGTATCATCGTGAACCCCCTGGTGAGCAGCAGAACCCACTGCTACCCGGCTATCCGTTCAATGCCTGGCTGGTGGCGGGCTTAACACCGATCAATGCCAACGATCAGCTGGACTTCTTTATCGACCGACCGCTCGGCATGAAGGGTTACATCCTTAATCTGACCATCAAAGGTCAGGGCCGCATTTTTGATGGCGAATCGGCGTTTGACTGCGAACCCGGTGACTTGCTGCTGTTCCAGCCTAAAACCCCGCACTACTATGGCCGTTCACCAGACAGCTCATGCTGGTTCCACCGCTGGGTCTATTTCCGTCCACGGGCATACTGGACGGACTGGTTGCAGTGGCAGGATGAGAGCCAGGGCGTGGGGCGGTTACGCTTGCCGGAAGCGCAACGTGCCGAGTTTGATCGTCTGTTTGCCAGCATTGAGCAAACCCACAATTCAGGCCGTCGCTTTGCCGAGGAACTGGCGATGAATCTGCTGGAGCGCTTGCTGCTGCGTGCGGTGGAAGAAGATCCGCGCAGTCATCAGCAAATCCGCGATCCGCGCGTGATTGAAGCTTGCCAATACGTCACCAACCATCTGGCAAGCGAAGTAAAAATCGAGGAAGTGGCGCGGCATGTGTGTCTTTCCCCGTCACGACTGGCGCATCTGTTTCGCGAACAGATGGGGATTAATCTGCTGCGCTGGCGCGAAGATCAGCGCGTCATCCGCGCCAAACTGTTACTGCAAACCACGCAGGAGCCCATTGCCTCGGTCGGGCGCGAAGTGGGTTATGACGATCAGCTCTATTTCTCTCGCGTGTTCCGCAAACGGGTCGGCGTCAGCCCCAGTGATTTCCGCCGTCGCAGTCAGGATGCGCACGATGCCCTGGTGGCGCAGGAAAGCTGGCAACCGGCACGGAGTGCTATCTCCTGAGTTTTCAGGTGATTCCGCCTTGTTGTTACTGGCTGATTCGTCTTAAATCAGTCTGGTAACGAACAAGAGGAATGAGAATGAGCGATAAATTACGTGTCGGCCTGATTGGCTACGGTTTTGCCAGCAAAACCTTTCATGCTCCTTTGATCGTCGGTACGCCAGGCGTTGAACTGGCAGCCGTCTCCAGCAGCGATGCCAGCAAGGTGCATGCAGATTGGCCCTCGGTGCAGGTGGTCTCTGATCCACAAGCCCTGCTGGATGACCCGACACTGCAACTGATTGTGATACCGACGCCAAATGATACTCACTTCCCGTTAGCCAAAGCGGCACTGAATGCCGGTAAACATGTGGTGGTGGATAAACCGTTTACCGTGACACTGTCACAAGCGCGTGAGCTGGATGCACTGGCCAAGGCCAAAGGGCTGCTGCTCTCCGTTTTCCATAATCGTCGTTGGGACAGTGACTTCCTGACGCTGAAAACTTTGCTGGCTGATGGCGCCTTAGGTGATGTGCGTTATCTCGAATCGCATTTTGATCGCTTCCGCCCTGAAGTTCGTCAGCGCTGGCGTGAGATGAAAGGCCCGGGCAGCGGTATCTGGTTTGATCTTGGACCGCATGTGTTGGACCAGGCGCTGCAATTATTTGGTCCGCCGGTGGCGATCAATGTGGATATGGCTGAACTGCGCCCGGGAGCGCAAACCACCGATTATTTCCACGCAGTACTGACTTATCCCACTCGTCGCGTGGTGTTACATGCCAGCATGTTGGTGGCGGCTGAATCTGCACGCTTTGTGGTGCACGGCACGCGGGGCAGCTATGTCAAATACGGCCTGGATCCGCAGGAAGATCGTCTGAAAGCGGGTGAACGTCCACCGCAGGAAGACTGGGGCTACGACATGCGCAACGGTACCCTGACGCTGGCAGAAGGCGATGTGATGGTGGAGAAAGAGCTGCTGACGCTACCAGGTAACTATCCGGCATACTACGCGGCAATTCGTGATGCGATTGCGGGCACCGGTGATAATCCGGTACAGGCTGAAGAGGCGATTCAGGTGATGGAGCTGATTGAACTCGGTTTACAGTCCGCTGAGAAGCGCCAGACGATGTCGCTGAAGTGATAAAATGAAAGCGCACCCTGCGGGAACCGATGCCATCAAAAGTCAGTTCACCCTGGTGCGGCTTGATTAAAAAGGTGCGCATCGCTGCGCACCTTTTTGCTTTTAAGGCGCGTTATCCCGCCACGCGCTGACGCAGTGCCGCTTTCTCTGCATCGCTGAGGAAGGCAATCGTCACACCATTTTCCTGCGCCTGGCGCATCTCTTCGGCAGTGAGTCCTGCCTGCGGCGCAGCGTGCTCATACTCATGCGCCAGCTCAATACCCTGAACTGCCGGATCATCGGTGTTGATGGTGGCGAGAATGCCGTGTTGCAGGAAGGCTTTCAGCGGATGAGTGGCCAGTGAAGCTACCGTGCTGGTCTGAATGTTCGAGGTCATGCAGGATTCGATACCAATGCGCTGCTCTGCCAGGAAATCCATCAGCGCGCGGTCTTCAATCGCTTTCACGCCATGGCCAATACGCTCCGCGCCGAGTTCGCGAATCGCCTGCCAGATGCTTTCCGGGCCAGCAGCTTCACCGGCGTGCACGGTAATACGGAAACCAGCATCACGCGCGCGATTGAAGTGGCTGAGGAACTCACTGCCCGGGAAGCCGAGCTCATCACCAGCCAGATCGACGGCGGTAATGCCATCGCGGTGTGCCAGCAAACCTTCCAGTTCGCGCAGGCAGGCTTCATCACCAAAGGTACGGCTCATAATGCCGATCAGGTTCACATCCACGCCATACTGTTTTACGCCAGCGCGCACGCCATCAATCACGGCTTCCACTACACCGGCAATCGGCAGGTTATGCGTCATCGCCATATATCCTGGTGAGAAACGCAGTTCCGCATAGTGAATACCGGCGCGTGCGGCATCTTCCACGTTTTCCAGCGCAATGCGGCGGCAGGCATCTAAATCGCCCAACACTTTCACGCCCCAATCCAGCTTCTGCAGGAAGCTCACCAGATCGGGTTCATTGGCCGTCACTTGCACATGCGGACGTAGATCGTCGAGCGAGTTGGCTGGCAGCGCGAGATTAAACTGGCGACCTAAATCAAGAATGGTTTGTGCGCGGATGTTGCCATCAAGGTGGCGGTGGATGTCGGTCAGGGGGAGTTTCAGGTCAATCATGTCGCACTCGCTAAAGTTTCATAAAGTGCAGAGCATTATAAAAACATCTTGCGCAACAGCGCCAGTGATTTGCGCAAGTCGTGAAATGGATGCTGAATTAATCAGCATCCGAGCGCATTTAATACGATTTTAAAGCCGCAATCAGGCGATCCAGCCCGTCATCCAGCTTGCTGCGTGGACAACCCGCGTTGAGGCGCAGATAACCGCGGCTGGCATCACCGTAAGTCGAACCCGGCATGATCGCCACCTTGTACTGATGAATCAGCTGCTGTTGCAGTGCCTGCTCATCAATACCGAGCGGAGTGAGATCAATCCATGCCAGATAGGTGGCGGCAGGGGGCTGCCAGCTCAGCGCAGGAAACGCGGCATTCAGTCGTTGCGCGATGTGCTGCATATTCGCCTGCAAATAATCGCGCAGTGCATCCAGCCAGGCTGAACCTTCACGATACGCGGCAATGGTCGCCGTGACGGCCATCACCGCCGGTGACGATAAACCATCCTGCTGCTTCAGTGCGTGGAACCACGCCTGGCGATCGGCATCATGCGGAATAATGCCCCACGCGCCGGTCAACGCCGGAATGTTGAAACTCTTTGATGCCGACGTGAATAACGCCCAGGGAGATTGCGCCACCTGGCTCCACGGGATGTGCTGTGCGTCGCCCAACACCATATCCATATGGATCTCATCGCTGATCACTTTCACATCGTGACGCGCACAGAGCGCGGCCATTTGCTGCAACTCCTCACGCTGCCACACTTTACCGGTAGGATTGTGCGGGCTGCACAGCAGCATCACTTTGCAATCGGGTCGCGCCAGCAGCGGTTCCAACTGCGCCATATCACACTGCCAGTCATTACCCTGGCGCTGTAGCGGCAGTTCCAGCACGCGGCGCTGATTACCGTTGATGGTGTGATAAAACGCATCGTAGGCGGGCGTATGAATCAGCACTTCATCGCCGGGTTTGGTCCAGTGGCGCAGCAATTGCGCCACCATGTAAATCACCGACGGGCCGTAAACCAGCGATTGCGCCTCAACCTCTGTGGCAAAACGATTCTTCATCCAGTGTTGAATGCCTGAGGTAAAGTCCTTGTGCTGCCAGCGGCTGTAGCCCAATACGCCATGGTTTAACCGCTGTTGCAGGGCCTCAATGATGCAGGGCGCCGTGGCAAAATCCATATCGGAGATGGTGAAGGGCAATAAGCCCTCCACACCAAAACGGTCCGCCACGAAATCCCACTGCGTGCACCAGCTGCCGTGGCGATCCACGGCCTGGTCGAAATCAAACCTCTGCATCATGACACCGTCGCGCTCATCAGGTGTGCCATTTCATCTTTCACCGACTGCACCTGCGGACCGATCACTACTTGCAAACTGGTTTGGTTGAGATGCACCACACCAATTGCGCCATTGGCTTTCAGTGCGGCATCGTTCACTTTGCTCATGTCCGCAATGGTAAGACGCAGGCGCGTCAGGCAGTTATCCAGCGAGGTGATATTTTCCACACCGCCCAGAGCCGCCAGAATCGCCGGGGTGTTGTAGCCTGATTTCCCCACGCCTGCGCGGCTGACCTGCTGTTCCACGCTGCTGGTTTCTGCTTCGCGACCCGGTGTTTTGATATTGAAGCGGGTAATAGCAAAACGGAAGATGGCGTAGTAGCCCACGAACCACACTGCCGCAATCACCGGCACCCAATACCATTTGGTAGAGAGGCCGTGCAGCACGCCGAACACGAAGAAGTCGATAACGTTGCCGTCGGTGTTACCGATGGTCACGCCGAGTATCGCCATCACGGTGAAGCCCAGCCCCGTCAACAGGGCGTGGATCAAATACAGTACCGGAGCCACGAACAGGAACAGGAATTCGATCGGTTCAGTAGTCCCGCCGACCACGCAAGCCACCACACCCGAAATCAGCAGCCCTTTAATTTTGTGACGATTTTCAGGACGTGCGCAGTGATAAATCGCCAGTGCGGCACCCGGCAAACCACCGAGGAAGGCCGGCATTTTGCCTTGCGACAGGAAACGCGTGGCGCTTTCCGCAAAGCCGTGGGTATCCGGGCAAGCCAGCTGCGCCTGGAAGATGGTGAGGGCACCGCTGACGCTCTTTCCACAGACGTCGAGCGTGCCGCCCGCATCGGTGAAGCGAATAATTGCCACCAGAATATGTTGCAGACCAAACGGCAGCAGCAGACGTTCGCCGGTGCCGAAGATCATCGGGCCAAATTCACCCGCACTGTTGATCATCCAGCCGAGGCCGGTGATGGCGCGCGCAAAGAATGGCCAAATCAGAGGCACCACCAAGCCGAGTAAGCCCATCACCACGGTGGTGACAATCGGCACAAAGCGCGTACCGCCGAAGAAGGCCAGCGCATCCGGCAGACGGATATTGTGGAAGCGTTCATGCAGCCAGAACACCACCACACCAACAATCACCGCGCCGAGAATACCGGTGTCGATCGACTGAATGCCAAGGATGTTTTGTACGTTGTTGGCTTTTAGCACCGCTGCGTCGGTGGTTGGCAGAATGCCATTGATATTGAGCCAGAAGTTCACGCTCAGGTTTAGCACTGCGTAGCCGACAAAACCGGCAAATGCAGCGACGCCTTTGTTCTCCCGCGCCATGCCCAGTGGAATCGCAATCGCGAACATCACCGGCAGATAACTGAAGGCAAATGAACCCAGCTTCGCCATCCAGATAAACAGATATTGCAGGAACGGCTGATCGAGCATCGGAATCAGCGTCAGCACATCGTGGCTGCTCAGTGAACTACCGATCCCGAGCAAAATGCCGCAGAACGACAGCAGGGCAACGGGCAACATAAAGGTTTTACCCAGACTCTGGAAAAATTCCCAAAGTGACATTTTGGGTCGGCTGGCGGACATAGTCTCTCCTGGTTAAAAAGCGGCAAATTATCAAAATGGTAAAGAATGATAAAACGTTTTACCAAGCAGTTTTGTGGCTATAGTCACAAAGCGTGACTAATCCCAGGCTTTATTTTTGCGTGAATCAGTGTAACGATTTACCTCTTTGTTTCTTCATCAGTTGTTGGAAACGGAACCGGATGTCACAGCCTAAAACCACTATTCACGATGTCGCGCAGGCGGCTGGCGTATCGGTATCGACAGTCTCTCTGGTGCTGTCCGGTAAAGGACGTATCTCTTCCGCCACGGCCGAGCGGGTTAATCAGGCGATTGAACAGTTGGGTTACGTACGTAACCGTTCAGCTTCCATCCTGCGTGGCGGTGAGAGTGGTGTCATAGGTTTGATTGTGCGCGATCTCAGCCAGCCGTTTTATGCGGCGATGACGTCGGGGCTGAGTGAAGTGCTGGAGCAGCAGGGAAAAGTGTTGGTTCTGACGCAAAGCGGACAACACGGGCAGCATCTGCAACGCTGCTTCGATTCCCTGGCCGCACAGGGCGCGGATGGCATTGTGTTGGGTGGTGCCGTTGCGCAGGCGGATACGCTGGTCGCGCAGGCGCATGAGCAACAGATTGCACTCATTTGCGCCGCGCGGGCCAGTAGCCTCGATAAGGTCGATTCCTTGCGTCCGGATAACAGCCAGGCGGCGCGCATCGCCACCGAATATCTGATCCGTCAGGGGCATCAGCGTATCGCGTGGGTCGGCGGATTGGGTTCTTCTCTAACGCGCGCGGAACGTATTGGCGGCTATTGTGCGACCCTGTTGCAATACGGTTTACCGTTTCGTCCAGACTGGATCATTGAGTGCGACGATCGGCAGCAGAGCGTATCGGCATTGACGCAGGACCTGCTGCATCACCATCCGCGCATCACCGCTATCATTGCCCATAACGCCAGTACCACGCTCGGCTGCTATTTTGGTGCGATCCACAGCGGACGCTCGCTGGGCGAAGATGCGGTGGACAGCTACTTCACGCAAAAGTTGGCGCTGGTCGGCTTTAATGACGATCCGCTACGCGAGTCGTATGACTCCTCGCTAACGTTTGTCAGTAGTGAAGCGCGTGATGTGGGAAGGCGAGCGGGGGAAAGGATGCTGCAACGACTGGCGAAACCGGATGCGGAAGTGCAAACGCTGATTGTGCCGCCGCAGTTGGTGCGGGGCGTTTAGCGGCGCGATAGCTCGCGCCGCGGGTATATCGCTGTTACTCAGGCATCCCTTCGCTGGTCTGCGCGCCCAGCATATAGCGTGACAGGAACTGCTCCAGTGACATCTTGTCGCCGTTCATAGTCACCTGACCGTTGCCATATTGCAGGCTGGTGGTGATGTTATCATCCTGCTGCTGCGTCAGACGGAACATCTGGCCCATTGCCGCCAGACCTTTCACCTGCTGATCCGCCAGCTTCTGCGCATCGTCGCTCTGATAACCTTCAGCCAGCCCCACATGACGCATCGCTTCGGTAGCCATTGGCATATTGATGTTCAGTTTGCCATCCAGGGTTTTCAGCACGCGATCCACTGCTGCGCCCAACGTCTGCGCTTCACCGGTGACGGTAGCGGGATCGTTAAAGCCGATGCTGAGGTTAAAGGTACTTTCCCCTTTATCGTTTTTCCAGCTCAGCGGCGCGATGCTGACGGTCGGTGAACCCTTCAGCAGCGTCGGCAGGTTATTCTTCAGGATGGTCTGCACGCTAGCCTGATAGCGGACGGGATCCTCGACTAAACCTGGCTGGTTCAGCAGTGCCTGCATCTGCGCGTTGTAGCTGTCCGAGAAGGTTTTCACCGCTTGCGCATCAAACTGCGCAAACTTCATCGCCAGCTTAGCTTCGCCGAACGGCTGCTTCTGCAGGCTGATGTTGCCGACGTTCATATTCAGATCGCCGCCGATTTTGCCATCTTTATTATCGAAGGAGGATTGGGTGTCCAGCTTCTGCAATGACAAACCTTCCTGACCGTTAATGCTGGCGTCGAGTTTATCCAGGCTGATGGACTGATCGCCCACGCGCACGCCTTCCGGGCTGAGATGGGTATCACCCTTCAGCTTCAGGCCATTAAGGGTAAACAGCACCGGCTGCTCAACCTGGTTTTTGCTGGTAACAGCGATGCTAGAGAAATCGCCATTCAGACTGACTTTATCGCCCTTGCTGTCGGCGCTGATTTCGAGGGTGCCGCCGTTGGTGGCAAGACGATCGCCGGTCTGCGCGTTGTTATAATCCACCGCCAGCAGATCCAGTGCGGTATCAGTGGCACCGCTGTACCCGACTCGGGTATCAGCGGTCATCAGCGATTTACCGTTGGTGAGTTCAAAAAGTTTCTTCACCGCATCGGTGTTTTCCAGCTCGGTATGCACCGAAGCCATGCTCGGAATCAGGCTGCCGCGCTTCAACTGCGCAAAGGGGAAGGGACCATGGTCGATGGTTTCGTTCAGCACGATGCTTTGACCCGGCTTCAGCAGCGGGTTGTCTTCCGTCTGTGAACTGGCCTGAATCACCAGCTTAGTTTTGCTGCTGAAGATGCCGCGCTGGTAATCCTGGTAGCTAAGCGTCAGGCGAGCGTTCGGTGCATAGGCATTAAGCTGGGTGTTGGCGTTCTGCAACATCTGATCCATATGGCTTTCCAGCTGCTTGCCGGTAAACCAGGCCGCGCCTGTCCAGATCACGCCGATCGCTACAATTACACCTACGGCAACCTTGGTCTTTTTCATCGCTGAGTCGTCCTTATCCTTGGGTCCGCACGCCGCTGCTTGGGGGCGGCGGTGAAGAAAAACGCCCGCAGGCGTTTTAAAGTAATAGTTTGAAAGAATAGCAGTTAATGCTGGTATCGTCAGCCGGATCAGCTGAGCGCGTTATAAACCCGCGCCAGGCGTCCTGTACCTGCGGCATTAACCGGGGATTCATTGGCGGCAACGAAGCATGATTCACCGGGCTTCAACAGCAGTTGCTCACCTGACTTCTCAATCACCGCCTGACCTTCGATACAGAACAGCAGCGCCGCACTCTGTTGCGCTAACGGCTGTGGTGTGGGGGAAAGAGCGTGGATGGCAAAGGCAAAATCGTCCACCGGAATTGGGAAGTTCAGCGTGTCGCCCACTTGCTGAGGCTGCGTCAACAGCGTGGCAGCCGGTTTGGCCTCAAACTTCAGGTTCGCCATCAACTCTGGAATATCGATGAATTTCGGTGTCAAACCCGCGCGCAGAACGTTATCGGAATTCGCCATGACTTCGAGTGCCACCCCTTTTAAATAGGCATGCGGCGTCTCGGCAAATAGAAACATGGCTTCGCCAGGCTGCAGGGTGATGACGTTCAGCAACAAGGGCGAGAACAAGCCGGTATCGTCCGGATAATCAGCCGCAATGCTTTTGATGGTCTGCCAGGGTTCGCCACTACGCGAGTTAAGTGCAGATTTCAGCACCGCCAACGCCAGTGATTTAGGCTCGTCTTTTAACGACAGCAGGGTGGAGAACAGTTTGGCGAGGCTTGCCTCATCAGGTTTTTCGAGGAAGTGAGCGATCTGCGGATGGGCACCGGCCACCGGCTCAAGCAGTGAGACGATTTCGTGCATCTCGCGGAAGCCGTTCATCGCCTGGAATGGGGTCAGGGCATACACCAGTTCCGGCTTGTGATTCGCGTCTTTATAGTTGCGCTCAGCAGCGCCAATCGGAATACCGGCGGCATTCTCGCGCGCAAATCCCTCTTCGGCTGCGGCTTTGCTTGGGTGAACCTGAATCGATAAGGCCTGATCGGCACACAGCACCTTAAACAAAAACGGCAACTCACCAAAACGCTGTGCGACGGCCGCGCCTAAGGCTGCGGTTTGGTCATCATTGATGACATCGCGCAGGGAACGTGTTTCACCTTTGATCTCAACGGTTGACGGGCTCTTCGGATGGGCGCCCATCCACAGTTCCGCCATCGGTAATCCTTGTGGGTTCTCAATGCCGTAAAGTTCGGTCAGCGCAGTTTTGCTGCCCCAAGCGTAATTTTGCAGCGAATTGTTCATTTTTTGCATCGTTTACCCTTAATAACCGTAAGTAAATAGGCTTATTAAAGCAGAAAGTGCCATACAAAATACATCAACAAGTGCAATAAACGCGATGGGCTCGCATAATGTTAATTTCTTGTGTGTGACAATCTTGCTCGCTCAACGGCGTCGCGGGAAGACGACCTGAGCGGAAACCTCTAATCTGAGCTAAGGAGACGTAGTCATGGCAGCGAATCGCATTGAAAAAGATTCAATGGGACCGATCGAAGTACCGGCAGATAAGTTGTGGGGGGCACAAACCCAGCGTTCGCTGGAGCATTTCCGTATCTCAACCGAGAAGATGCCCGTTGCACTGGTGCATGCTTTGGCGTTGACCAAACGCGCTGCAGCACAGGTGAACCGCGATCTCGGCCTGCTTCCGGCTGAGCGTGCAGAAGCGATTCTGAAAGCGGCTGACGAAGTGCTGGCTGATAAACACAGTGAAGAGTTTCCGCTGGCCATCTGGCAGACCGGTTCCGGTACCCAGACCAACATGAACATGAACGAAGTGCTGGCCAACCGCGCCAGTGAAATTCTCGGCGGCGAGCGTGGCATGTCGCGTTTGGTGCACCCAAACGACGACGTCAATAAGAGCCAAAGCTCCAACGATGTGTTCCCCACCGCCATGCACGTGGCCGCGGTCATCGCCGTGCGGGAGCAGCTGATTCCGCAGATTCATGTGCTGAAAAAGACCCTGAGCGAGAAGTCTGAAGCCTTTAAAGACATCGTGAAGATTGGTCGTACCCACCTGCAAGATGCCACGCCATTGACGCTGGGCCAGGAAATTTCTGGCTGGGTGGCAATGCTGGAACATAACCTCAAGCACATCGAACACAGCATTCCACACGTGGCCGAACTGGCACTGGGTGGCACCGCCGTAGGCACCGGTTTAAACACCCATCCCGAGTATGCGTTGCGCGTGGCGAAAGCGCTGGCCGATCTGACACAGCAACCGTTTGTGACTGCGCCGAATAAATTTGAAGCGCTGGCAACCTGTGATGCGCTGGTGCATGCACATGGCGCATTGAAAGGTCTGGCGGCTTCACTGATGAAGATCGCTAACGACGTGCGCTGGCTGGCATCGGGTCCGCGTTGTGGTATTGGCGAACTTGCCATTCCAGAGAACGAACCGGGCAGCTCCATCATGCCAGGTAAAGTGAACCCAACCCAGTGCGAAGCATTGACCATGCTGTGCTGCCAGGTGATGGGTAACGATGTTGCGGTGAATATTGGTGGTGCTTCGGGCAACTTTGAGTTGAACGTGTTCCGTCCAATGGTGATCCACAACTTCCTGCAGTCCATTCGCTTGCTGGCCGACGGGATGGACAGCTTCAACCATCACTGTGCAGTGGGCATCGAACCGGTGCGCGAGCGTATCGATCAGTTGCTGAACGAGTCGCTGATGCTGGTGACGGCGCTGAATACCCATATCGGTTATGACAAAGCGGCGGAAATCGCCAAGAAAGCCCATAAAGAAGGGCTGACTCTGAAAGGCTCGGCGCTGAAGCTCGGTTATCTGACTGAAGAGCAGTTTGACGAGTGGGTACGTCCTGAAGAGATGGTTGGCAGCATGAAGCAGTAATTATTGCGATAACTGAGGGGTAATGCCGCTCGGTTCAGCGATGATTGGCGATGACAGAGGCGGCCTGAGGGCCGCTTCTTCATTAAAGCTTGTCACTCCACAAGTGCAGCCGTGGGATGACCAGATGCAGCGGCTGCGCTAGCGGCTTATGACGATGCGTGACGTTATCGGCATCGTAGTCCAGCAATTCCCCTAGAATCGGTACCTGAGTTTTATCCCGACACAGCACCAGCAGCGGTGAAGGGCAGGCGAGTTGCACCTGCTTCTTATTACTGGCGCGCCAGACGCGGGCAATCGGTTGGACCTTAACCGGGCGCTTGATCTTCAGTTTGGCATCGACGGGCAGTGACAAAATCATCTCCAGTTCTTGCTGCACCTTCTCGGCCCACTGTTCGCGCGTCCAGGGCGCTTGCGCACGGTTTGCCTTTAGGCTGCGTTCCAGCTGCTCGACCACGGCTTCACGCGTGAGGTTTTTAATGATGTTCTTGTTGGCCCAGCCAAAGCGCAGGCTATCCGGCGCGTGCAGCAGGGTCACACTGCGATAGGCGTTCAGGGTGATTAAACCGCGCAAATGCTGGTGAACAAATTCAAAGCGCGCCTCACTCGGCAGCCCCGACTCCACGGTAATCAGGTGTTCCAGGCGCAGCTTAAGGGCATTGATATCGGCCACCTGCTGACTGATGTGCTCGCTGACGGCTTCATCCGCTTCTATACAGATGGCGCCAGGCAAACGCACCGCAGCCTTGGTGCTGAGTTTTTCCGACTGATGCTGCATAAACAGACGACAGTAGTGAGCCAGCGCCATGTCTCGCGCTTTCTGCCCGAGATGTTGAGTCACTGCGATACGCTCAATTTCATCATTCTCGTGGCCTTTCTCGATTTCGGGCAAGCTGAATGCGCGCGCGATCAGCAACGGCTGCTGTTCGACTTGCTGGCGCAGGCTACTTAAACCGCGTTCCAGTGCGTTGACGCACTCGTGCAAATCAGCCACTAGATCATAGCGAGACATGTTACGCTCCATAGTTACAACATACCATTTACCTTATCGTATTTGGTGCCAATCTTCCACTCTGAAACGTGATTTCGCTAAGCAGGGCACACAAACATTTTTCCAGCAGGATGAACATGTTATAACAATGCTTTGCCTGCTAACGGAAACCTGTCATGGAGCATCACCCTAAACCTGCGGTTCCTGCCATTGTGACACTGGGAGGCGTTCAAATCCTTTCGTGGGGCGGTTCGTTTTATCTTATGGCCGTGATGGCGAATCCGATCGTTGCGGAAACCGGCTGGTCGCAGCAGTGGGTGTATGGCGCATTATCCTTAGGTATTTTGGTTTCTGGCCTGCTAGCCCCCTTAAGTGGCCGCCTGATTGCGGGCAGCTATGGGCGCGTGCTGCTGGCGTCGAGCGGGGCGGTGATGGCGCTGGGCCTGGTGATCATGGGATTCAGTCACCATTTGCTGCTGTTTCTGTTTGCCTGGCTGATTATCGGCATCGGAATGGCGATGGGTTTATATGACGCCCTGTTTGCCACCCTCGGAACGCTTTATGGTGGACAGGCTCGTGGCGCGATTACCGGCATTACCTTAATCTCCGGCTTTTGCACCACGCTGGTGTGGCCGGGGATTGCGCTGCTGATTCACTGGCTTGACTGGCGCGGCGCCTGTTTCGCCATTGCCGCGCTGTTATGTCTCACCGTGTTGCCAGCCTACTGGTATGCACTGCCTGCGCCGATTAAACCCATCGTGAAAACGGCGAAAAAGCAGCATAACGCCAGTGGTGAGTTGGCACCGGCGCTATTCTGGCTGCTATGCAGCATTTTTACCCTTGCTTCAGTGATCATGACCGCTATTTCGGTGCAGTTGATTAGTCTATTACAAGCCAGCGGCCACTCATTGACCGCCGCCTTAGCCATCAGCGCGATTCTGGGTCCTTGTCAGGTTGGGTCACGTATTGTGGATATCGCGTTCAAACGGGGACATCCGATCTGGACGACGTTTTTCTCGGTAGGACTGGTGGCCATCGGATTGTTGTTGTTGACCTTGTTTCCGCAGTTCGCGCTGGTCAGTATGGTGCTATACGGTGCTGGAAACGGTTTGCGGGCGATAGTGCGGGGAACTTTACCGCTGGTCATGGTCAAACCAGAGGCCTACGCCATTGTGGTAGGGCGCATGGCGCGTCCGGCTCTGATTGGTCAGGCATTAACGCCGCTGGTAGGGGGATATGTTTTTCAGCAGCTCGGGGCGAATGCCACATTGTGGCTGTTGTGCCTGTTGGCGTTAGTGAATGTGGTGCTGGTGGGCGTGCTAAAGCAAAAATTGCCCGCGCCCAATCCGCAACCGCAGAAGGGAGCCGTAAACTAAGCAGCCTGTGCGCTTCTGCCTGATCAAATGATGAATACGTGCCTTGATCACAGCAGCTCGCTTCTAAAAAGCAACAGTGTTTGTTATATTTATTGCTCATTGATTACTCACTGCCGCGGCAAAAAAACAATAAGATAAACCGCAACTCAGGATACAGAAATGCTTGATTACCGCTTCCCGACAGCTTTGCAGATGGTTTTGAGCGTAGCGATGGCGGAGCAACTGGGCAAACGCTCGACCAGTGCTATTTTGGCGTATGGTCTTGAAGCGAACCCCAGTTTCATTCGGAAACTGATGGTTCCGTTAACTCGCGATGGCATCATTGTCTCTACGCTTGGCCGTACTGGTTCGATTCACCTCGGGCGTCCGGCCGCAGAGATCACGCTGCGCGATATTTATACCTCTGTGATTGAAGACAAAAAGCTCTGGGCTTCACGCCCTGATGTCGCACCGCGTTGTCTGGTGAGTGCCAACCTGTGCTGGTACTTCAAATCGATTGCTGAAGAGGCGGAAGAAGCCTCGTTGAAAGTGCTGGAGACGCGTACGGTGGCTGACGCACTGGCTGAGCTGAAAAAACACGACACCAGTAGCTGCGATGAACTGCCCGATCTCGAAATCGAAGACCTTTGTAAAAAATCCCGCTGATATCAGTAAAACAGTTACCGGGCATACGCCCGGTAACTGACACTGTTACTTAGACATCCCGTCCTTAGACATCTCATCCTTCGCCATACCGTCTTTAGCCATGCCATCTTTCTTCATGCTGTCATGTTTCTTCATCGGTTTTTTCATGTGGTCTTTTTTCATGCCGTCGTGCGACATACCGCTTTCATTCTGCATACCATCTTTGGCCATATTGTCAGCAGCATAAGCGCCAGAGAAAGCCATCAACAGTGCGCCAGCGAATACAGTTGCAATAATCTTTTTCATCTTCATTTCCTTACAGGGTTTTGGGGAGATTAACTGCCGCCAAACCAGTTATAGCCCTGGTCTTCCCAGTAGCCACCGGTAAAGCGGTTGGTGATTTCAATTGAAATAATATGCTTGGGGTTTTTGTAGCCCAGTTTGGTCGGAATCCGTAATTTCATGGAATAACCGTATTCCGGCGGTAATATCCGACCATCCCAACTCAGTGCTAATAAGGTTTGCGGGTGCAATGCCGTCGCCATATCAATGCTGGTGTAATAATCATCGGCACAGCGAAAGCTGACATATTTCGCTTTGGTGTCAGCCCCAATCAGTTGCAGGAAGTCGCTGAATCGAACGCCGCCCCAGCGGCCAATGGCACTCCATCCTTCTACACAAATATGGCGGGTGATTTGTTCATGCTGAGATAATTTATATAACTCAGGCAGTCGCCAGCTGCGTTTATCACGTATCAGTCCGCTCAGTTGCAACTGGTAATCATCACCGTTTACCTGCGGAATATCCTCTTCACCGTAAAAGGCATTAAACGGGAAGGGCCGCGTAATATCTTTCAGGGTATATTCTGGCGCCATTTGATAACCGCTGAATAACCATCCCTGAATACGGTCATTAAAACGTGACATGCGGCTTAAAATATTTTCGATGTCAGGATTATTGTCGATGTCGCATCCGGTGAGTAACGCCACACCGCCCGCAGTCAAGCCCATGCGCAGAAATTGACGTCGTGAATGGCCAGACATTTTTTTCGCCAGAATAGTGGTGGCGTCTTTTAACAGGGCGTCAGTTTCACTGCTGGGACGTTCAATCTTTTTAATCGTCATTTTTAGCGTCCGCGTGTCATCAATAATAATGTTTTAGGTACCAGTGCCACCATGATCAGATGGATAACAACAAAGGCACATAAAAAGGCCATGGCAAAAAAGTGAATGAAGCGAGCCGTGTCATAGCCGCCCAATACTTCTCGCAATAACGGAAATTGCACCGACTTCCACAAGACTAACCCTGAAAAGGCTAATAACATGCCATCAATGACCACCAGAAAATACGCAAATTTTTGCACCATATTATATTGGCGTAAATCGTGATGGCTAAGATGTCCTTTTAATGCAGATAGGCCATCTTTTACTAATTGAGTCATGCTTAAGGGCAGAAAACGTTGGCGAAAACGTCCGCTCAGAAGATTAAGCGTCAGATAGAGCACGCCATTACCGGCAAAAAGCCACATTGCCGCAAAATGCCATTGCAGTGCACCACCCAGCCATCCTCCCAGAGTATAGCTATTGGGAAAATCAAATGGAAATAAAGGAGACGCGTTATAAATCCGCCAGCCACTGAGAATCATTAATGTCATCGCAACGGCATTGATCCAGTGAGTCAATCTCAACCACAACGGATGAACCTTTTTATCGGGAGCACATTTCACTCTGCACCTCTGCATATTGCTATGCCGTCTGGAATGAAGAGACTTTGCGCCGATATTGATCACAGAGTCCTCACGCAGAGTTAAACAAAATGTGATAATTCAGGGGGGCAATTCTGTATAAGATTTAAAGGATGTTCATTGAGGCGGTCAACATGGCGAAGAAGATCTTAATCGTTGAAGACGATGGCAATATTGCCGAGCTGTTGCACATTCATCTGCGTGACGAGGGCTTTGATATTACGCATGCTGCGGATGGTGATAGTGGCAGTCAGCTGCTGGAAAGCCAGCGTTGGGATGCCTTGATTTTTGACATTATGTTGCCTGGTGTTGATGGGCTGGAACTGTGCCGTCGTGCACGCAATATGCCGCACTACACGCCCATTGTGATGATCAGCGCTCGCGCCAGTGAAGTGCATCGCGTACTGGGGTTGGAACTGGGCGCGGATGACTATTTGACCAAACCCTTCTCGATGCTGGAACTGGTGGCGCGCGTTAAAGCACTTTTCCGCCGCCAGGAAGCGATGAGCCAAAATTTGCGCCAGGATGCGGGAAACCTGCGTCTTGGCAGCCTGAGTATTGATCCGGTTGCCCGAGAGGTTAGGCTGGCTCAGACGTTAATTGAGCTGACGCCTCGTGAATTCGAGCTGCTCTACCATTTTGCCCGTCATCCAGGAAAGGTCTTTTCGCGACTTAGCTTGCTGAATCTGGTGTGGGGCTACCAGCACGAAGGTTATGAGCACACGGTTAACACCCATATCAACCGATTACGCCTCAAAATTGAAGCGACGCCAGCTGAGCCACGCTGGATTCTTACGGTGTGGGGACAGGGCTACAAATTCGTGGTGCCGGGTGAGGGAGATCAGGTTACATGAAACGTCTGTCACTCACTCAGCGTTTGACGCTGGTCTTTGCCCTGATGCTACTGATCAGTAGTGCGCTGATCCTGTTGATTCAGGACAACAACCGCGAGCAATACAGTGATGCCATGATGCAGAATTTATCGCGAGATCTGGCCGCTTCTATTGCCAAAAGTTGCGCATTGATGAATGCCGGAAACACCGATGCTCCGGCACTCAAGCAGCTGTTCGGCCAGATGATGTCCTACAACCCGAGCGTTGAAGTTTACCTGCTGGATGCGCAGGGACAGATTCTGGCCAATGATGCGCCAGCCGGCCATGTCCATCGCGATCGGGTCGACGTGCGTCCACTGCAAAAGTGGCTGAATGGGGCGCCACTGGTGTATGGTGAGGATCCTCGTTCACCTTCCGCGCTCAAAGTGTTCAGCGCTGCGCCTATTCTGGATGGCAACAGAACGGTGGGTTATCTCTATGTGATTTTGCAGGGGGAGAATTATCAACATCTGCAGCAGGGCGTTAAAATGTCCGTGCTGCGCAGCGCCATGCTTTGGTCGGTGGTGGTTATCGTCCTGCTTGGATTGATGGCGGGTGCAGCGGCCTATTATTGGGTCACAAGACCGGTGCGACAGCTGACACAAAAGGTGACAGCGGGTGCGGATGCGCTACAACGCCTTGCCGCGCTACCTCATTCCCCGCAACAGGATGAAGTGGCGCAGTTGCAAAACGCCTTTATCGATATGGCGCAGCGTATTGACGCTCAGGTACAAACGCTGGAGCTGAAAGACCAGCAGCGTCGTGAGTTTGTCGCCAACATTTCGCATGACTTGCGCACGCCGCTGATGTCGATTCAGGGTTATCTGGAGACGCTGGCAGTGAAAGCTGCCAGCTTGACCGAAGCGGAGCGCAGCCGATATTTACAGATTGCCCTGACGCAAAGTGAAAAGGTCGGCATGCTCGCACAGCAACTGTTTGAGTTAGCGCGGCTGGAACATGGTGTCGTCACGCCACAGTACGAACGGTTTTCGCTGCCGGATTTGGTTCAGGACGTGATACAGAAATTTGAGCTGGCGTTGGAGAAATCCCGCCTGAATTTGTCGGTTGATATCGCGTCGGGTTTGCCCATGATCGACGCGGATATGTCGATGATAGAGCGTGTTCTGACCAACCTGGTGGATAATGCCATCCGTCATACGCCGTCGGGTGGGAACATTACCCTGCGTCTGTGGCTGGAAGGGGAGAACGTGATGATGGAGCTGGAAGACAACGGCCCAGGTATCTCACCGGAAGTCAGTCAGACCCTGTTTGAACGCCCCTCCATTATCGATCCTGACCGTCGTGACAATGGTGGATTGGGGTTGGTCATCGTTCGTCGTATGTTGCAATTGCATCGCGGTGATATTGCCCTGAAACCCGCGCCGGGGGCCTGCTTCCAGCTCTTCGTTCCCTTATAAAAAAGGCGGCCATCTCTGGCCGCCGCAATTTAACCTAAAACAGATTTACACCGTCTGCACTTCCGCTTCCGGCTGCTTTCGCGTCACCAGTTTACGTAACGTCACATAGAACACCGGCGTCAGGAACAGACCAAACAGCGTCACGCCCAGCATGCCCGAGAACACGGTAATCCCAGTGACACCACGCACTTCGGCACCGGCACCTTCACCCAGAATTAGCGGAACGGTACCGGCAATAAAGGCAATCGAAGTCATCACGATCGGGCGCAGACGCAGGCGGCAGGCTTCCAGCGCCGACTCGACAATCCCTTTGCCTTGCATCTCCAGTTCACGGGCGAACTCGACAATAAGAATCGCGTTCTTACATGCCAGTCCCATCAGTACCACCAGACCAACCTGCACAAACACGTTGTTATCGCCGCCGGTGAGCCACACGCCAACCAGCGCGGACAGCATGGTGACCGGCACAATCAGGATCACCGCCAGCGGCAGCGTCCAGCTCTCATACAATGCCGCCAGTACCAGGAACGCCAGCAGTACCGCAACCGGGAAGACGATAAACGCCGTGTTGCCCTGAGTGGCTTGCTGATAGCTCAGGTCGGTCCATTCGATGTTCATGCCATTCGGCAGCACCTGGCCCGACATCGCTTCCAGCTTCTCCATTGCCTGCGCTGAAGAGAGCACGCGTGGATCGGCATCACCTATCAAGTCCGCCGCCGGATAGCCGTTATAACGAATCACCGGATCGGGGCCGTAGGTGGTGGTGATGTTGACCATACTGCCGATTGGCACCATCTCGCCCTGATTGTTACGGGTACGCAGATTGGCAATATCCTGCACGCTGTTACGGAAATCCCCGTCTGCCTGCGCCATCACACGCCAGGTACGACCAAACTTGTTGAAGTCGTTGACGTAAGAAGAACCAAGATACACCTGCAAGGTGCTAAACAGATCGGTCAGCGAAACGCCTTGCGCCTTAGCTTTATCACGATCCACCTGCACATCCAGTTGCGGCACGTTGGCCTGATACGAGGAGATCGGGAACATCATGCCGGGCGTCTGCATCACCGCACCGGAAAGGGTATTAATGGCGGTTTGCAACGCACCGTAACCTAAGCCCGCACGATCCTGCACATACAGCGAGTAACCCGAACCCTGACCCAGCCCCAGAATCGGCGGTGGCATAATCGAGAAACCAAAGCCTTGCTGGATTTTGGAGATTTTCGCGTTGATTTCAGCGTTTATCTCCGCAGCCGTACGGGTACGTTCATTAAACGGCTTCAGGCCGAAGAATACGGTGCCGGTATTCGGTGTATTGGTGAACTGCAAGGCATTCAGGCCAGGGAAGGCGACCGAATAGGCCACGCCTTCGGTGTTCATGCCGATTTCGCTCATCTTGCGAATCACTTCATCGGTACGCGCCAGTGACGAACCTTCTGGCATTTTCACGCCGCCAATCAGATACAGCTTATCCTGCGTTGGAATAAAGCCGCCCGGCACGGTGTGGAACATAAAGCCCGCGCCCGCCAGCAGTATGACGTAAACGCCAAACACCGCACCACGACGACGCAGGGTTTTGCCGACCATCGACTCGTAGCCATCCGAACTGCGCTGGAAGAAGCGGTTAAACGGACGGAAAATCCAGCCGAGTAAGCGATCAATCAGACGCGTTGGCATATCTTTCGGTGCATCATGCGACTTCAGTAGCTTGGCCGCCAGCGCCGGAGAGAGCGTCAATGAGTTAATGGCAGAGATCACCGTGGAGATGGCAATCGTCACCGCAAACTGCTTGTAGAACTGACCGGTCACACCGGACAGGAACGCCATCGGCACGAATACCGCACACAGCACTAACGCAATCGCGATAATGGGCCCCGACACTTCGCGCATCGCCTGATGCGCAGCCGCCGTCGGAGAGAGTCCCATCGCGATATTACGCTCAACGTTCTCCACTACCACAATGGCGTCATCCACCACGATCCCTATCGCCAACACCAGCCCGAACAAACTGAGGGTGTTAAGCGAGAAACCCAGCAGGTAAAGCACGCTGAACGTTCCCACCACCGAAACCGGCACGGCCAGCAACGGAATGATCGATGCACGCCAGGTCTGCAGGAACAGGATTACCACCAGCACCACCAGCACAATCGCTTCAAACAGCGTTTGCACCACGGCACGGATCGAGTCACGCACGAACACGGTTGGATCGTACGGTGCCGCCCACTGCACATCGTCCGGGAAGCGGGTGGCCAGTTCGGCCATCTTGTCACGCACGGCGTTAGACAGGTCGATGGCGTTGGCCCCCGGTGCCTGGAAGATACCGATGCCGACCGCGTCCTTGTTGTTCAACTGCGAGCGCAGGGCGTAGCTACCGGAACCCATCTCAATGCGCGCCACGTCACGCAGGCGCACCAGCGAGCCGTCATCGGCAGTTTTCAGGATGATATTGCCGAACTGTTCTTCGCTCTCCAGACGCCCTTGGGTGTTGATCGACAGCAGGAAGTCGCTGGCCTTTTTGGTCGGCTCTGCGCCCAACTGACCGGCAGACACCTGCACGTTCTGCTCCTGCATAGCGCTGACCACATCAGAAGCGGTCATGCCACGTGCGGCCACCTTATTCGGATCGAGCCAGACGCGCATCGCATACTCGCCCGCCCCGAAGATCTGAATCTGACCAACGCCTGGCAGGCGCGCCAGCTCATCTTTCACCTTCAGGGTGGCGTAGTTACGCAGATAGAGTGAGTCATACTTGCCCTTCGGCGAGAACATGTGCACCACCAGCGTTAGCGTCGGTGACATCTTCTGCGTGGTCAAACCGAGTTGACGCACCTCTTCCGGCAGGCGAGCTTCTGCCTGCGCCACACGGTTTTGCACCTGAACCTGTGCCTGGTCTGGATCGGTACCTGGACGGAAGGTCACGGTGGTGACCAGCACGCCATCCGAACCGGCCACTGACTTCATGTACATCATGTTTTCGACCCCGTTGATCGCCTCTTCCAGCGGTGTCGCCACCGAATCAGCAATCACTTTGGGGTTGGCGCCAGGATATTCTGCGCGCACCTGCACACTGGGTGGCACCACGTTGGGGTATTCACTGATCGGCAGCAGTGGTATGGCGATCAGTCCGGTGGTAAATATCAAAATCGACAGTACCGCCGCAAAGATCGGTCGGTCGATAAAAAAGCGGGAGAAATCCATAACAGGCAGTCTCGATTATTATTGAGCGGAGCGCATTGCCACCGGCTGAGCTTTCACCGGCATGCCAGGCATGAAGACTTTCTGCAGGCCATTGACGATCACTTTGTCACCCGGCTTCAAACCGGATTGCACAATGCGCAGGCCATCAGCCAGCTCGCCAGCCTGAATATCGCGACGCTCGGCTTTACCCTGCGCATCGACCACATACACGTATTTACGATCCTGATCGGTCAGCACCGCTTTATCGTCGATCAACAGCGCGTTAAACGCGGCGCTGCCGGGTAAACGCACGCGGGCAAACAGACCTGGGGTGAACTGACGTTCATGATTATCCAGCGTGGCACGCATGCGAATGGTGCCAGTGCTGGCGGTGAGTTGGTTGTCGAGGAAGTCAACGGTGCCACGATGCGGATAACCTTGCTCGCCGGTCAGCGCGATTTCCACCGGCAGCGAACCGCGATTTTGTCCCTGACGTGCCATCGCCTGATACTGCAGATAGGTGGCTTCATCGACGTCGAAATAGACGTACATACGATCCTGCGACACCAGCGTGGTCAGCACGCTGGCACTGTCACCGGCGGTCACCAGGTTACCGGTGGTGATCATCGCGCGGCTGGCACGGCCATCAATCGGGGCAGTGACGCGGGTAAAATCGAGATTCAGCTGCGCCATATCAACGGCGGCCTGCGCGGAGAGCACATTGGCCTGCGCCTGACTCGCTGCAGAACGACGCTGTTCCCACTCTTCACGGGATACCACATTGGTGCCAATCAGTTTATCGGTGCGTGCCGACTCACTGCGCGCCAGCGATGCCTGACTGCGCGCGGTCGCGAGTTCAGCTTGTGCCTGCTCTAACGTCGCGCGATAGGTGCGGTCATCAATGGTAAATAGCACCTGACCCTTTTTCACGTCATCGCCTTCGCGATAGTTAACCTGATCGATATAGCCGGAAACGCGAGGGCGCAGTTGCACACTTTGCACCGCTTCAAAGCGACCATTGAAGCTATCCCATTGGCTGACTTTTTGTTCGACCACCTGCGCGACACTCACTTCGGGCGGCGGTGGCGGGGCGTTTTGCGCCACACCCCGATCGCAAGCGGCCAGCAGGCTTCCCAGCAACATCACTCCTGACAGGCTTACTGCCCGACGAACCCCATATGTTTGCAGATGCATTGTTGTTATTCCGCGTTGGTGTGAAAAAAGAAAGGACATGTACGAAAAATCTGCAACTTTTAAGATTGCATTAAAACGCGATGAGTGTAGGCTGCTGCAAACTGCATCTGCAAGAATATCTGATACACTTTATGTGCTGTTTTGATCGATTCGTTTCAGTGGGGAAAAGCCCCTACGGCGAGTGCGGCATTTAATGCAATAATAAAACTTGCATTAAATGTCATAGTCAGTCACCCTTAAAGTGTAATTGCAACTGATACTGATACTGTTCGTTAAGGCGACGGGAGAAAATGGGATGATGAGCGACGCATTTATTCACGATCTGATCGACTGGATTGATAACAACATTGAAGCACGTCTGGATCTGGACACCGTAGCAGGGCGCGCCGGTTATTCGAAATGGCACCTGCAGCGTATGTTCAAAGAGCACACCGGCTATCCGCTGGGCGAGTACATTCGTAATAAGAAACTGAAAAAATCGGCGGACCGTTTAACGACCACCAACGAACCGATCCTTAATGTGGCGATTTCACTGGGGTTTGATTCGCAGCAGTCGTTTAATCGCAGCTTCAAACGTCAGTTCGGTGTAGCGCCAGGTGCATGGCGTCGACATGCCGTTCCTGCCGCCAGCGCGATGCAGTAACACCTCCGCCAGGGCCAGCCATGCTGGCCCGCGTTTTTCTCCGCGATAAAACTGCTATTATCGGCGTCCTGCCCTTCAGGATGTCACTATGTCAAAGAAACTCTGGATTGGATTACTCCTCGCGCTGGCCGCCACATGGGCCGGACTGAAACCGCACTTAGGCGGTAAAACCGCTGCGCACAGCGCTGACATTGCGCAACTCACCGATGCCAATACCGTCGCTCGCTGGTTACAGCAGCACCATAAACTGCCCGATTTATACCTCACCAAAAGCGAAGCCCGCCATCAGGGCTGGAACCCGAGCAAAGGCGACTTGTGCAACGTATTGCCTGGCCGGGCGATTGGTGGCGATCGTTTTAGCAATCGTGAGCAGCGTCTGCCGATGAAACAAGGGCGTCAGTGGTATGAAGCCGATGTGAATTACGACTGCGGCCACCGCGATGCCGATCGTTTGCTTTACTCTTCAGATGGGCTGATCTTTCTCACCACCGATCACTATCGCAGCTTCAAACAGGTGAACTAACCATGTTGACCCTCTCTTTTGATTTCCAGCAGTTGGCCGATCGCCAGGCGTTTTACAGTGAGTTTGTGGCGCAAAGCGGCTGCAGCGGGGAGTTTGGCTGTAATCTGGATGCGCTGTGGGATTGGCTGACGGGCGGGATTGCGTTGCCGGCTGAACTGCATTTACGTCATGTTGCACTGGCCAGTGAGGCGGAATTTGCACCGGTGCTGGCGCTGATGGAAGAGGCGGCGCAGCAGCTGCGAGGCGAGCTGCGCCTGATTCATGACTGATTACGCGTGCAGCGGCAGCAGTAGAATCGCCAGCATCTGACGGGCATTGGCGGGCAGGTCGCTGCCGCCGGTATAGCCGTTGTTTTCCACAATGACCGAATTTAATCCCACCAGCCAGTCATAGATATAATAGGCGGTATGATTGGCGGGTGCGGCTGACAAACGTGTTAAACGTTGACCTGGCGAGAAGCTCACGCTCGGCGCAGGCGGTCGGGCGAAGATGGTTTGTCCGCGATTAACGCGACTCTCAGGCCGCTCGCTCTCCGGACGCTGCAGGAAGCCGAGCCAGGCGACAAAATCACCCAACACCGTCATCGCGCGCGAGACCTGACGATCGGTCCGCGCTTCATGCGCGCTGGCCTGCGCATCCGGTTCGTTAAGCGCGCTTTGCAGCTTACTTAATACCTTCAGGCGGAAGCTGGCGGTAATCAGCTCTTCTACCAGCAATTCCATGGTCGGCTTATCCACGTTCAGCAGCGTCAGCAAACTCCGGCTTTCCGGCAACTGTCGCAGATGTTCAAGCCACAGCGCAAACACCTGCTGCGG
Organism: Pantoea sp. JGM49; assembly: GCF_018257655.1. NCBI lineage: Bacteria > Pseudomonadati > Pseudomonadota > Gammaproteobacteria > Enterobacterales > Erwiniaceae > Pantoea > Pantoea sp. JGM49. Next base: position 381,143 of record NZ_JAERJM010000001.1, read on the forward strand.
GAATTGCTGATCGCGCTGGCCGCTGCTGTTACGCGGTTCCGCAGGGGCCACCGGTTCATCTTTAAACAGGTCAAACTCAAAGCCAATACCAAAATAGCTCTGCTCAGCCGCAGCGGTTTTCGCGCTGTGCTGCACGACAGTGCCACTGCTCTGGCTCAGCCACAGCTGACGCACCGCTTCGCGCGAAGGCTGCAAGCGCTCCAGCAGTTCGCCGTGCAGGCCAGTGCGATGTTGCAAGCATTTCAGCAAGGTATCGGAAATCGCCTGCTTGCGTGCCGCCTGTTCTGGCGTGGCAGTGGATTCGGTCCACGGTTGCAAACGCTCTACCAGCTTTTGCTGCAAAGTGCTTAATTGCTGGGCCAGACGATCACGACGTGCTTCTGGCTGCATTTCATCCTGCAACCAGCTGCCCATGCGATCGACACCGGCACGATCGAGTGCCAGCATGGATCCCCAGCTCTGTCCTGGTTGCCCGATCTGACGTTGTACGGCTTCATCAACATTAATCTGCTGCTGCTGATAGCGCGCATCGTGCGGGGTAATCGCCCAAATCAGGCGTGGCTTCTCGCCGCTGGCCGCTACGGTTTGATGGATATGCCATTCACGCAGTGCGTTAACCGCAATGTCGGTATCCTGACGCTGGCTGGCGGCGGTACAGATCAGCATAAGGTCGATGCCCTGACGCGCGGCATACAGTCCCGGCAGCAGTGCGCGTTTCTGCTCCAGCAGCGCCGCCCGCAGAGGATCGCGTTTGCGCAGCTGGGCTAAATCTTCTTGCTGACCCACGTCGGCAGGCTGGCCGGGCGCTGGCAGCTCCAGCATATCGGCTTCGTCATACAGTGCCTGACGCGGCGTTGAATTCAGCGGAACGGTGATTTCCAGCGTTAGCAACGCCAGCAGGCCCAACGGCACCTGCTGTGGTTTAGCGACACGATTGGCGACAATCGGGCAGACTTCAATCATTTCCTGCCAGTCGGCATCGTTGCTGATCAGTTTTTCCGCAGGCAGCGAGGCGTCATCGGTTAACAGGCTCAGCGGTGCCAGCAGGCGCGGTGCCTGGCGCAGCTGATGACGCAGGTGCATCAGATTACGCAGCTGTTCGTTGAGTGCCACCTGATTAGGCCACAGCAACGCAAACAGCTGAATGCGGTCATCGACGTTTAACCACGGAGCAAGTTCCACCGCCTGTGGCCAGAAGTGACGATCGAGTACCTCGGCGTGACGATGCTGGCGGCGGCTCCACGCCCACAATGTAATCAAAGCATCGCTGTCGAGGCCCGGCTGTGGCTCGTCCTGACGATGGCGCTGTAAACGCTGCAGCGCGGCATCGATCACCGCACTGTCTGGCTGTGCTTCGATTTTGGCACAGGCCAGCACCAGACGAATCAGCTCCACGTCATTGAGCAGCGTCATCTCCAGTGGCCAGGCGCTGGACTGGGTTTCACGCTGGTGGCTGAAGCGGGTGGCAATGGCAAAATCGAGATTGCCGGGATTAATGTTCTGGAAATGGTTCACAATTCTATCGCCCAGACGCGCCATCAGTTGGCCCTGCGCATCGCCCACCATTTCACTCAACAGCCAGGCTTTGCCCGCCTGTGACTGGCCAAACATCGCCAGCGTCACCGGACGTCCCAGTTGACGCGCCAGCGCATGACTTTCCACGCGCGCGCGGCGCAGTTGCAGCCGCAGCGTATCCGCTTCCAGTGCCAGACGCGGTGCCTGCGCCTGATGGGTTTCAATCCAGTTCAGTGCGCCGTCCAGCGTCTCCTGCATTAGGCTCAGACGTTTGGCGGGCGTAACAGAGGTGGCTCTCTTGGCAGTTCTCATCGTTTGCAGACGCTCCCGCTGTCAATCCAATACTGCGCGTTGGCATTGCCGGTCGCAGACAGCGTATTCAGTTTCAGACTCAGTTGTTCAAGCGGCACGCGAGTGCCGTCATCCATGCGGGCATCGCTCAGCACCAGACGCTCCGGACCAAAGTTGTCCGGCCCCGGCTGTACCGCCAGCTTGATACGCAGGATGCTTTCGCCGGCGACTTTACGTGCCAGATGCGGATCGGTGATGCTCAGACTGTACAGCGGTGAAGCTGGCCAGCGGTCATTATCCAGCTGACGGAAACCGAGGCAGACGTTGCCGCGAATGCGGAAGCTGCTTTTACGATCCAGTGCAAAATCCCCTTTGTCGAGGTCGATCTCGCTGTAACACAGGTTGTCATCGCTCAGCGTGGCCGTTTCATCCAGCACGCCGAGATAGCGAATGGTGGAGTAAGGCTCGAAATCACCCGCACGGAACCAGAAGCTGCTGAGACGCAGATCGAGCGCCAGCAGGCACAGCATCGCGCCGACGGCAGCAGTGGATTTCGGGTTATCAATGCGGCCTTGTTTGTTGAACGGATACCAGTCGCTGGTGTGATAGCCTTCCAGCGACAAAATACGGCTGCCCGGCAGCGGCTGCAGATGGCGTACCAGTGCCTGAATGCCGGGGAAGCGCGAAGGACGGCCGGTTAACAGCAGTACATCGCACTGATACAGCGACACCACTTCGCACATGGCACGCAGGGCCGGGATGATCGCCATGCGATGCTGCAGGAACTCACCGTGCAGCTGCGCCATGCTGACCACCAAAGGCACATCCAGCAGATCGAAGCGGTTGTCGCCGCCCAGCGTGCGCTGAATCTCACCGTTAACAAACGCCAGCACGCTGCTGGCCGGTTTTTGTGGCACCAGCTCACCGAACAGCGCATTGATTTCGCTGTGGCTGTCGAGCGGATCCCAATTTTCGTAGCGTTCCAGCACGGCCTGCGCCAGCGGGATGAACAGCTGCAGGGTGACTTGCTGACGCAGCGTGGCTTGCCCATCCATGCGGCTGTCGTGACCAAACAGCTTGTTCATCAGCGGTTCAGCCAGCGTCAGCCCAGCCTTCTGCAGACTTTGTTGCAGTGCAGGCAGAATCCAAAGCTGAATCACATCCAGCAGAATATCGTCGCCTGCGACTTTAAAGCCTTCACGGAACAGCAGGCGCGGGGTGATTTTAACGTTGTTACCCTGGCCGTCATCGAGACGATATTGGGTGATGGCCAGATCGGTGGTGCCGCCGCCAATATCGATAGAAGCGATGCGCAGGCTTTTACCCGGTACTTCGTCGACTTCACGTGGACGATCCGGACGCGCCATGCTGCTGAAGAAATCTTCCGCACGCCCGGCAAAGTTCACCTGGGTTTCATTGAACAGCCACACCATTTGTCCGCAGGTGGCTTCATCCCATTCCATCTGCACATCCGGCACCGGGCGCAGGCTTTTCGCCTGACTCTGCACGCTGAAATCTTCCTCAGCCGGATGCCAGCCTTCGGCTTTCCACACCAGCGCGATGGCTTCCTGCATGCGACGACGGAAAATCTCGCGTTCCGGTTTCGGCATCGCGGAAGGCAGCGTGAGGATCACATGACGCAGCTGGCGCGGAGCCTGGCTCTGCGGCATGCGCTGACGCTGTGCCACGCTGTTCATCTGCATCATCGCCTGAGCCAGCAGCTCACACAGCATAAAGGTCATCAGCGAACTGCGGCTGTAGCTGGCAGAGAACACCGGCAGGCGATCGTCTTCCGCCAGCGCGTGCAGCGGCTGGCCTTCGTCATTCAGCAACAGGGTGAAAGGCAGCGCAGTTGCCTGTGGCTCATCACTGCTGCCATGGGCGTTAAAGCGCCAGCCTGGCTGATATCGTGCTTCATCCCACAGATAGCGGCGCGGGCTGGAGAGACCGGTGCTGCCTTCGGTACCCGCGCGCAGCAGGGCAAGGCGGCTGGCTTCACGGCCAACGCGCGTCAGCGATGGCCACATAAAGGCGTTTTCGCGGCCGCTTTCCAGTGAGAAGTTTGCTTTACCAAAGCGGGTTTCTGCGAATTCGAGACGGCTGTCAAACAGCTCGTTGTAGACCTGATGTGGCTCAGAAAGGTCGCGCAGTTGCAGTTCGTAAGTCTGGCGCAGACCGTTGCTCTCTTCAGCGTGGTCTTCCACCAGAATGCCGCAGGTGTGCGAGTTGCCAACGTCGAGGATGATATCGACATTCACCGCCGGGGTTTGCAGCGAGGTGGCCTGAATGTAGATCTCGGCCAGATCCAACTGCTCACCCAGCAGCTCCAGCAGGTTGAGATAGTGTGCCTGATACTCAAACTCACGCAGCGCCTGATTCAGCTCCTGCTCGCGGCGAGATTCCAGCGCGTTGACCTGCTGAGTAAAGGTTTCACGCAGCCAGCCATCCACCCAGGTGTGGTCCAGAAACTCACCCAGTTCATAGTTGTGCCAGGCAAGGGCGAAACTCACGCCGTTTTGCGCATCGGCTTTGCTCAGACCGTGCTGTTCGCCGCCGTCCTGTTCCGGCACGATACGGGTGTCAAACGCCAGCGTAATGCGATGGGTGTTACCTGCGGCATCGGGCTGTGCCAGCGGTGCCAGGTGCAGGCGTGCCCAGTTATCCGGGCCGCCAATAAAACGGCGACCGCTGGTGCAGCGCAGCACCGGCAGCGGCAGCCACTGGTGTGCCAGCAGCGTTAACGAATCTGCCAGTGCAATGTCCGACTCGGGACGTACCACCTCTGCTGCACCGCCATCTTCGGGATAGAGCAAAAATTTGCCGCTGTTACCGTCCACGTTCAGACGCAGCAGCGGACCGTTAGCGGTTTGACGAACGAACTGGCGGCGCGCCTGCAAGGCAGGCAGACGTAAGCCAAAATCGAGAAACTGCACACCGCTATCTTCAATCAGCGTGATTTTTTGTTTGTCATCGATGAGGGGAGCCAACATGTTTACTTACTCTCACGCTTAATCGTCAACGGGAAGACCTGATCTGCGCCGTACTGCGCAGTACAACTGGCAATGCCATCACCGGCTTTACACACCAGTTCCGGCATGCGGTAGCGCGATTTGTCGCTGCAGGTCGCAGTATAGCGGCTGCGAACCACCATGGTGCCGTCCACCGTCATTGCGGCAGTCACATCGGCTTTACAGCGGATATTGTCGCCCTGTGTAATGGTAGCGATGCCTTTACCGTTACGCAGCTGGTAACGCAGGCTCGGTGGCTTACCGGTTGGCAGGTTAGTTTGTCGTAATATCACGCGCCAGGTGCCGTTGATAAACTTCACGGAGCCAATACGCGCATCTTCGGTGGTCATCACCAGGTCATCGGCCTTGGCCGGTTCCGTATGTTCAGCAATCACCTCAGGCGGCGCAGGAGGCGCGGCAGGCACAGGCGCAGCGGTGACCGTGGCGGTTTTTTGTGGCAGCGTGGCGGCCAGTTTCTCAGCTTTCGCGACCACTGGCGGTGGCGTGAAAACGGGAGCCGGTGCATCGGCAACCTGGGCTGGCGGTGTGGCTTCAGGCGCTGAGCTGTGCACCCAGAACGCTACGCCAGCCGCAACCACGGCGGCAACCGGCAGCAGCAATGCCAATGGACGCAATGCGGAAGGGCGGCGAACAGGCGGCTGTTCAACTTTAGGCTCAGGCTCAGGTACGGGTTGTGGCGCTTCGGGTTCAGGCTGGGCGATCTCAACGGGCTCTTCCACCACGGGTGCAGCCACAACGGCAGGCACTTCAATCAAAGGCGCAATAACCGGCGCCACGATAACCGCAGCCGGTGGTTCTGGTAGCAACGGCGGTAAATCCTCTTCGAGGCTGTCGCGCAGGCAGGCCAGTGCGTCATCGCGTGAGCGCGCCTGCGGATCGACAAAGCCCCAGAAGGTGATGACGGGTTTGCCATCAACCAGATAAACATATTGCTGATCCGGGAACTGCAACGTCTTGCTCAGTAAGGCGCCAAACAGGCGCATGGCCGGATTCTCCGCGTCACGCGCGCGTAGACTTGCAGCCAGTAAATCCTGCTGATTGAGTGTCAGGAGTTCCAGCGCTTTTTGCCGCTCATGATCGCTGGCACCGCGCCAGGATTTTACTTTGCCGTTAAAGGGCGCATACCAGTCGAGGCGGTCCCCACGTTCGTTAGCCTGGGGAATGGCAAGGCAGTTTGCCAGCGCCGTCTGGCGACGTAAACGCAGTGTTTCACGGATTTGCAGGGCAGAAGCCCAGACCGGCTGGCCGTTTTCACCCAGTGCCAGTACCGAATCCAGATTGCCGCTGCGCAGAAAAGTTTTTGCCACTCGTAGGGCCCTTATCGGTGGTTGCCTGAAGCAAAATAGTGTGTGTATTTGGCGATACTGGTGATCTTAAGCCAAATGCAGGGGAATCAAACGGCTGATAAAGGGGGAAAAACAGGGTGTTTTTCCCGCGTGTAAGCGTCGGTTGCTGAAATTTTAAGCGCGTGCGCGGTGGCTCAGCACCAGATGGGTGATCATGCCGCCGATTAATCCCCAGAAGGCAGAACCAATCCCCAGCAGAGAGATACCACTGGCGGTGATTAAAAAGGCGACGATGGCGCTGTCACGGTGATCGGGCTCGGCGAGAGCGCGTTGCAGGCTGCCGGAGAGGGTAGCCAGCAGCGCCAGCCCGGCCAGCGTGGCGATCAGCACCTGCGGCAAGGCACTTAACAGAATGGCAATCAGCGCGCCGGTAAAGCCAGTCAGCAGATAGAAAATCCCGGCAATCGCGGAGGCCATCCAGCGTCGTTTCGGATCGGCATCCACATCCTCTCCCATGCAAATGGCAGCGGTAATGGCCGCTATGCACACCGAAAAGCCGCCGAAAGGAGACAAGATCAGCGCAATAAAACCGGTCCAGCCAGTAAGAGCGGAAACCGGCGGTTGGTAGCCATGCGCCTGTAAGGTCGCAATGCCCGGTGCATTTTGTGAGGCCATGGTGACCAGAAAATAGGGCAATCCAACCCCAATCAGCGATGCCAGCGTGAACTGCGGCATGATAAATTCCGGCACGCTCAGCGTCAGAGCATGCGGCGGGAAATGAATCGCCTGCTGACCCACCGCCACCAGCACGCCAGCGATCAGCGCCAGAATGATGGCATAGCGCGGCAGCCAGCGTCGGCTTAACAGCCACACCAGACACATACTGCCGCACAGGGCGAAGTTGCCTTGTAAACCGGTGAAGGTGCCGATCCCGAAGCGCAGTAAAATCCCCGCCAGCATCGCTGCTGCCAAAGATTGCGGAATGTGGTTCATCAAGCGGGCAAACAGTCCGGTCACGCCACTCAGTACGATCAGCGCATTGGTCGCTACAAACACGCCGACCACTTCATTTAAGGTCAGGCCCTGCACGCTGGTGGCCAACAGTGCCGCCCCCGGCGTCGACCAGGCGGCCAGAATGGGCATGCGTGTCCACACCGAAAGACCGAAAGAGGCGAGACCCATGCCAATGCCGAGCATCGACAGCCATCCGCCGATTTGTTCCGGCGAGGCGCCTGCAGCCTGAGCGGCCTGGAAAATCAATGCGGCAGTGCTGCTGTATCCCACCAGCACCGCAATAAAGCCGGAAACCAGCATAGGGAAAGAGAAAGCGTTGCGCGAAGTGGCGGTGATCATCGGTTTGCATCCTGCTGTGCGTTATAACGCACACTATCGCACGAGTGTGTTATAACGCACAAGTGCTACACTGCGCGCGAATTTGCCAGGAGATATCATGGAAAATCTGCATCAACATTTGAGTCAGGCGTTAAAACAACTGCGCCAGGCGAACGGCTGGAGCCTGACACTGGCAGCGGATCGCACCGGCGTCAGCAAAGCGATGTTGGGCCAAATCGAACGCGGTGAATCCAGCCCAACGGTGGCAACATTGTGGAAAATCGCCACCGGGTTCAATGTGCCTTTCTCGTTTTTTGTTCAGGGTAGCGATCAACCGCCGGGTATCGCCGCGACTTTTAGCCAACCCAATGCGCTAATGCAGGTGAAGCCGCTGCTGCCATATGATGCCGCGTTGCGTTTTGATCTGCTGGAAGTCACCCTTGCTGGCGGTGCACAAAGCGACTCTTCCGCACACGAAAGTGGCGTGATTGAGCAGGTGGTGGTGCTGGAAGGTGAGCTGCTGCTGTGCGTGGAGGGAACCTGGCGTCGTCTGCTCAACGGCGAAGCGCACCAGTTTGCGGCGGATGTCGCGCACAGTTATCGCAATCCCCTCAGCACACCTCTGCGTTTTCACAGTTTGATTCATTACATCAAGCGGCCGTGAGTGCCAATTACAAATTGATACGAAGGTAAACTACACAGTTTGCCTTCGTATTTATATACTCGCGCTTCATCAGTAAGGAGAAGGTGCCATGAGCGACCTGAATAGCGCGGCTGCGACTCTACGCAGCGTGAATGGCAAACTGGCGCGACGTCTGCGCGAATCGGCCCCACCGGGCGATCTCACCTGGCCACAGGTTTCTGTATTGGGTTATCTGGTGCGCGATGGCGCAATGACGGTAACCGAATTGGCCGGGTTAGAAGGCGTGCGCAGCCAGTCGATGGGTGCGACCGTTGCCAGCTTGCAGGCGCAGGGACTTGTGAAAGGGGAAGCCGATCCGCTGGACGGCCGTAAAACCCGCTATCTGCCGACCGAAAGCTGCCTGAGGCTGATCGCCGCCAATCGTGCACAACGTGATGACTGGCTACTCCAAAGCATGGCAACCACGCTTAATAGTGCGGAGCAGAAAATTTTAATGGCCGCTATTCCCTTACTGCAACGTATTGCCGACCAATAATCCTGAGAGGAATTCCCATGGCTTTAACGACCTTAGACGCAAAAACCGCCCTGATTGTGATTGACCTGCAGCACGGCATTGTCCGTCTTCCTGTTGCGCCTTTGTCAGCCGATGTCGTGGTTGAGCGTTGTGCACAGCTGGTTAAGGCGTTTCATGACAAAAACCTGCCGGTGGTGAAAGTGAATGTCGCCGGTGGCGCACCAGGCCGTAACGAGCAGGCGCGTCATAGTGGCGAACTGCCAGCCGACTGGGCTGTGCTGGTACCGGAAATGGCGCTGAAAGCCGATGAAATTGCCGTGACGAAAAAGACCTGGGGTGGTTTCCACAATACGGATCTGCACGATCAGTTGCAGCAGCGTGGTATCACTCAGGTGGTGGTGTGCGGTATCGCCACCAGCATTGGCGTGGAATCCACTGCGCGTCAGGCTTACGAGCTAGGTTACAACGTCACGCTGGCAACAGATGCGATGACCTGTCTGAACGCTGATACCCACCAAAACAGCGTTGAGCGTATCTTCCCGCGTCTGGGCGAAACCGGCTCAACCACCGACGTGCTGGCTCTGCTGAAGTAAAACGACTGGTCAGGCATGCTCATGCACTGCATGCGCATTGTCAAAACGGCATAAAAAAAAAAGCCCTGCAATCCGAATAAGGTTGCAGGGCTTTTTATCAGGCGCGATGTCAGTTACTGAAACGCATAACTTACCGTCAGACCTACACTGTAGTTGCGTCCTGGCGCCGGCTCGTAATAGCGACCGTTGCTCTCATTGACGATCACTGAACCCACATAGGTGCGGTCAAACAGGTTATCCACGCGACCAAACAAGTCCAGCGTCCAGTTCTGTACCAGCCACTTATAACCCGAGTTCAGGCCAAATACGGTATAAGAGGGTGCTTTGACATCATTTTCATCGTCCGCTGCAATGTCGCTCATGTAGCGCACATCACCGCCGGCATACCAGCCATGATCCGGCGCATAGGCTAACCCGGCATAGGCCATATTACGTGCGATGCCTGGAATACGGTTGCCGTCACAGCTTTCAGTGCCACAGGCGTTAGAGCGATAGCGCGCATCCAGCAAGGTCCACGCCGCTTTCAGGTGCCAGTCATAACCAAACTCCTGATCCAGACCCAACTCCAGCCCGCGACGACGGGTTTCACCGGCATTTTTATAACTGGTGCGGCCTTCATAGCTGCTGTCAGAGACGATTTCGTTTTTGGTATCGGTCTGGAACACGGCGGCGGTAATTAAACCGTTACCGATACGCTTTTTAGTGCCCAGCTCAACCGTATCGCTGGTCGCCGGCTTCAGATTGAGGTTCAGGCCAGACTGATCGGCTGAGCGATAAGACAACTCATTTAGCGTAGGCGTTTCAAAGCCACGGCCCGCAGACACATAGGCATTCCAGCTATTATCAATCGCATATTTCAGTGAGGCGGCAGGCAGCCAGCGGTGATAACGTCGATTACCGCTGTCATCGGGATCGCTGGAAGTGACGTAATAATCGTTGGAGTCGAAATTCACCGTGCTCAAACGCACACCAGCATCCAGTGACCACTTATCGGTGAACTGCCACGCCGTTTGCAGATAAGGATCGAGGTTCCACATCAGGTTGCGTTCATTGCGGCGCATATCACCCTGCACGCCGTAATCCGTCACGCCATTGCTGGTGGTGAAATTCTGATAACCCTTACGCTTTTCGGTCATGGTTTCATAGTCGAGACCGGCGGTCAGCGTCACAGGAAGGGTGAACACGGTATCGCGATGGGTCCAGCGCGTATCAATCCCCTGATAGTGGCGAGCCAGCGAAATCACGCCGCCGGGATAGCCTGCTTTCAGCTGGGTCGCCATCGGAATCGATTGATACTGCGTGGTTTCACGCTCACCGGCGTACATCATCACGCTGAGATCGTCATTCTCGCTCATCTGGCGCTGATAGTGCAGCCCAGCCTGCGTTTGGTCGACGGTTTTGCGCGCGTTGTAAAGCGTCACGTTACTTGCAACCTGACGCGGATTATCTTTCCATTGCGCCTCGGTCAAACCGCCGGGATCCTGCGCATCCACGTGAACGCTGTTAAACAGTAGCGTCAGGGTGCTGACATCATCAATGCGCACACCGAGTTTGGCGTTACCGAGGTTTTTCTCTGCCGAGCTGTGATCGCGATAGCCATGGGTGGTAAAGCGCGAGGCCGACACGGTGTAATTCACGTCACCGGCGTGGGTGCCATCACCGGTGGCGCCGCTGGCTTTGACGCTGTTGCGCCAGCTGCCGTAGCTACCGTACCAGGTGCTGGCTTCCAGCGTGGTAGGCTGCTGGCCGGTTTGGGTCTCGACATTAATGACACCGCCCGACGAGTTGCCGTACAGGGCTGAGAAGGGGCCGCGCAGTACTTCAACATGATCAATCGAACCAATGTCGATATTTGAGGTTTGTCCCTGACCATCAGTCATCGTGGCGGGAATACCGTCGACATACAGGCGGATACCGCGCAGGCCAAAGGTTGATCGCGAGCCAAATCCGCGCACGGAAATTTGCAAATCCTGCGCATAGTTCTGGCGATTCTGAATCTGCATGCCCGGCACGCTGGCGAGATTTTCCGAGAGGTTGACGCGTGGTGCCGCATGACGCATATCCTCACCAGACACCACACTCACCGCCGCGGGCGTATCCAGCTCTGACAAACCGGTGCCCGCGGGCGCGGCACTGACGACCATGGTATTGCTGGCATTATCCGCCGCCATCAATTGCAAAGGGAATAATGCAGGCAGCATCAGCAACGGTGCCTGTCGCAGTAAAGCAATTTTCATTATGAAAGACCGTATAAAGACGTGGAATGAACCAAATGGAACATTAATCGCGCATATGTTAATAGTTTTGCCGATAAATGGTATTACATTTTCACGCATTATATTAAATAAATGCTGTTATTAGCGTTTTATACCTCAGGCAGGGAGAGGGCTGTGACGTTTGCTGCGTAAAGGCCGTTGACTCATGGCTATTTTGTTGGCAATGGGCTGAACAGGGACAACGCAAACGACTGAGCGGCTGCCGGATGGATTCATAAGCCATAACGATAGTGAAACTGCGCTCACGTTGTCCTTATGCGTCTATCCCGCCAGTGTCATGACGATAGCCTATCACCTTAATAAGACTGAGGTTGTCGGGCAGGAGGATGCTCAGTGAGCCATCGGCGAACAGCTTCGGTCTCTGATCCTACTTCTCGCACCGCCCGGGTAAGTCTTTCCTGAGTCGTATGCAGAGTGAGCGTCCAGTAAGTGATTTGCCATTGTTCAGATAATTCAATGCGCGACAAATTTGACGGGATGCGACGCTGTATAGGGTCTTTCATTTTTATTATCCTCATGACTTAAAAACATAATTAATTCTTATCTGATGAGGAGGTGATTTTGTTTTTTTTCTGCGCTGGGGAAAGCAGATTATTCCCTATTACTTTGTTTGAGCCATGATTGGGATGTTTCTTATACAGAAACGAGAAGAATAAGCGTAACGGCAAGCACTGGCCCATGATGTTATCGAATACAAAAAGGATGTCGGCGACACGAAACGATGATTGCTCAAAATAGAGATATTAAAAGCAATCAAACGGATGCGCTTTTTATTTATAAGCTAACAAGACAATAATTTCTTAAAAATATTTGAATAGTGCCTTTTAACTGATGATTCTTCAGCTTCATCCAGCTTTTTGAGCAATTCAAAACACAGTGTTTTACGACTGAGCGTTTTTCCCGCGCTTAAAATTTCGCCCACAACGCGCCCCAGGGCTTCCTCTTCTGAAATATCTTTTGGAGGTGCCACATCCTGCTCCATAGCCATTCTGTGATTCTTCGCTACATCATTGATGCACATATCAATTCCTCTTAGGGATCACAGGCGTCAGGAGAGCGCTATGATTAAATTTAATTAGGAAATGACTATTTCCTAATATGGCAAATGAATCATTCCAGAACCTTCATCACCATAGTAATGGTTTTTTTCCCATTAGTCACATCCTGAACTTTACCTACCACACGCATGCCGAATGCCACGCACAGCAATAAGCCTGCCGCAGTTTCAGCATCCAGTTGAGAGGAAATAGATCCGTCTTTCTGGCCTTCAATAATAAGCGAAACGAGAAAGTTTTGATTACGCAACACGGCCTGCCTGACTAACGCTGAAAGTTCTTCATCCAGCGTTTGCAGTTCAACCGTGCTCCCAACAACCAAACAACCTCTACGCCCTTCAATCTCAACCGCAGAGTCTAAATAAAATTGCAGTAATTCCTCAATCCGCGATCTGCCATCCGGGAAATGTTGCAACCGCTGACGTAAATCGGCATTACGGAGGGCAATGTAGCGTTCAAATACCCGCAAAAAAAGGGTGCGCTTATCAGTAAACGCCTTATATATACTTCCAGCCGTTAAACTCATGGCTTCGCCCAGGTCGGCTATTGATGAAGCGTGATAACCTTTCTTTCTGAATACTATCATTGCTTTATCTAAAACGTCGTCCATATCGAAGACTCGGGGTCTTCCACGTTCTCGAGTGACTTTTAAGCTTTGGTTTTCTGATGACATCGGTAATTATTTATAGAGTGTTAGTTTCCCATTTATCATATGCGAACTTTTTCCAATAATCGAATAGCGATGAATACGAATTCTTGTGTCATTGCCGCAATGATAAAATTAACCCGGTAAATCGTTACCCCATTCTCCTCGCCAGAAAGCCCCCAGTGCTGTTTAAAAGCATGCTGATTAACCCTGTGTTTGTCGGGGTTGAGATTAAAAAATGCCTTTCGGCGCACCTCTCGCCTGGCTGCGCGCAGAAATTTCTGTCAGTCTGACTGTTTTGTCTGAATGCATAAAAGGGAATCAAGATGAGTCAGCAACCCGTCGTGGCGGTATTAGGTTTGGGCGCAATGGGGCACGCGTTTGCCGCAAACTTACTGAAAAAAGATTTTGTGGTGCGCGGCTGGAACCGCACGCGTGCCAAAGGTGAAGACCTTCTGGATGCCGGTTTGCAACTCAGCGACAGCGCGGCGCAGGCCGTAGAGGGTGCCGATGTGGTGATCGCGATGCTGTCTGACGGCGACACCACGCGTCAGACGCTGACCGAAGCAAGCCGTGCATTGAAGCAGGGCGCGACCGTCTGCCAGATGGGGACTATTGGCGTGGAAGCGACTGATGCGCTGATTGCCGACCTGCAACACGCACGTCCGGACGTGCTCTTTATCGATGCGCCGGTTTCCGGTACCAAAGCGCCTGCCGAAAATGCGCAGATTCTGGTGATGGCCAGCGGCGATCAAAGCAAAGCGCAGGCCGCTGAGCAGGTGTTTGCTGCAATTGGAAAAGGCACACAGTGGCTGGGTGAGGCGGGTGCCAGCTCGCGTATGAAACTGGTGGTCAACAGCTGGCTGATTGGCCTGATGCAAAGTCTGGCGGAGAGTACACGCCTGGCGGAGCAGTTTGGTTTCAGCACCGACGATCTGTGGAAAGTGCTGGATGGTGGCCCGCTGGCAGCCCCGTACGCCAAAATGAAACTGGGTATGATCGCCAGTGGTGATTTCACCCCGCAGATGCATCTGGTGTGGGCCTTGAAAGATGCCAGACTGGCACTGGATGCTGCGGGTGAGACCAAACTGCCCGCGCTGGAGAACATCGTCGATGTCTGGCAGCAGGCGGTCGATGCCGGTTACGGCGAGCAGGACCTGGCGGCGGTTTACCAATACCTGAAGCGCTAAATGAGCCAGCGCCTCAACTTCGATTTTAGCCAGCGTCCGCTGGTGCCTTATGCGCACGATTATGTGCACGGTGATGCTGAGTCATGGCATCACCACGATTGTGCACAGTTGATACATACCTTAAGCGGCGTAGTGAAAGTCGAAACCCGGCAGGGCAGCTGGATTGTGCCGCCGAGTCGTGGCGTGTGGTTACCGGCGGGCACCGGGCATGCACTGCAGATTGTGGGTGCCGTGGCGGCACGCACGCTGTTTGTCGATCCGCTCGCACGAGCGGATCTGCCTGCCAGTTGTCAGGTGGTGCAGATTTCCCCGCTACTGCGAGAGCTGATCGTCAGTGCTCTGGCATTGCCGGACGCTTACGCCTCTGGCAGTCGTGCGGAACGCATTTATGAATTGATTCTCGATGAAATTCGCGTAATGGATGTGCTGCCCTTCGGCCTGCCGTGGCCGGAAAGTGAGCGGATGCGTGCACTGTGCCAGCAAATTCATCAGCAACCGGGCGAGAGCTGGACACTCGCGAGAGCGGCCAGCGAACTCTGTGTCGCTGAACGCACGCTGGCGCGTCATTTTAACCGCGAAACGGGCTTGCAGTTCAGCGATTGGGTGCGCCGCGCACGCCTCAGCGTGGCGCTGGCGCGGCTGGCGCAGGGCGAAACGGTGTTAACGGTGGCGCTCGAACTCGGTTATGACAGCCCGAGCGCCTTCAGTGCGATGTTCCGCCGCGTGCTCGGCGTTACACCGGCAAACTACTTTCCTGCGGCAGAAAAGCGTGGGCTGCGTTGAGTAGCGCCTGTAATGAGGCGCGTGTCACATCATTATCGATGCCCACACCCCAGGCACGTTCGCCGCGTGCATTGGTACAGCTAATATAGGTAACAGAGCGGCTGTCACTGCGTTTACCCAGCGTATGCTCGTGGTAATCCTCAATGCTGATTGCCAGATCATAGCGCTGACGCAGTGCCGCGACCGCCGCCGACAGCAGTCCGTTGCCTTTGCCTTCCAGCGTCAGCGTTTGTCCGCCATCCTGCAGGCGCGCTTTAAATCGTGTTTCACCTTTCTCATCGCTATGGCTTTCCGCGTCCAGCAAGCGACGCGCAGGCTGCGTTAAGCCGTAATGCTGACAGAACAGCTGCCATAACGCGTGATGGGTCATCTCCTGGCCGTGAGCATCGGTTTGCTGCTGCACAGTGCGGCTGAAGTCTTGCTGCAACCCGCGCGGTAACTGCAGGCCATGGTTTTGCTCCAGCAGCCAGGCGGCACCGCCTTTACCGGACTGACTGTTGACGCGAATCACCGCTTCGTAGCTGCAACCGATATCGAGCGGATCAAGTGGCAGATACGGCATTTGCCAGATCGCCTCCTGACGCTCATTGCGTTCGGCAAAGCCTTTGCGAATCGCATCCTGATGCGAACCCGAAAACGCGGTAAACACCAACTCACCAGCGTACGGATGGCGCGGATGCACCGGCAACTGGTTGCAGCGTGTCACCACTTCCAGCACCTGCTGGATATCGCTGAAATCGAGTTCCGGCGCTACGCCCTGAGTATATAAATTCAGAGCCAGCGTCACGATATCGACATTGCCAGTGCGCTCACCATTACCGAACAAACAGCCTTCAACGCGATCGGCTCCGGCCAGTATCGCCAGTTCGGCGCAGGCCACGCCGGTGCCGCGATCGTTATGCGGATGCACGCAAATCGCCACCTGCGATCGCTGGCTAAAGTGGCGGCAGAAATACTCAATCTGATCCGCATACACGTTCGGAGTATTCACTTCCACCGTGGCGGGCAGGTTAATAATCATCGGGCGTTCAGGCCCCGGCTGCCAGATCGCTGCGACTGCTTCACAAATCTCCAGCGCGAATTCAGGTTCGGTAAAGCAGAACGTTTCAGGTGAATACTGGAAGGTCCAGGCGGTGTCGTTTTGTGCTTCACATTGGGCGCGGATTTGCCGTGCCCCAGCGCAGGCCAGCTCAATGATCTCTGCTTTGCTCTGGCGGAATACGCGTTCGCGGAACAACGGTGCCGTGGCGTTGTACATATGAATAATCGCCTGCGGTGCGCCGCGCAGGGCTTCAAAGGTGCGATCAATCAGATCGCTGCGTGCTTGCGTCAGTACCTGAATCGCAACGCCTTGCGGAATATGATGCTGCTCAATCAGCAGGCGTACAAAGTCGAAATCAGTTTGTGAGGCGGCAGGAAACGCCACTTCAATCTCTTTGAAGCCGCAGCGCAGTAACAGCTGCCAAAACTCCAGCTTGCGGGCGCTGTCCATGGGTGTCGCCAGCGCCTGGTTGCCGTCACGCAGATCGGTGGACAGCCAGCGCGGTGCCTGGGTGAGCTGGCGCGAGGGCCACTGACGGTCAGGCAATTCAATCACCGGAAAGGGGCGGTATTTTTCAGCAGGGTGGTTCAGCATGAGGTTCTCCTTATGGGTCTGTACTCAGTCTGGACCACATCGCCGCACGCTGCTCACGCATAACTGACAAGCCACATTGCGTAACTGACATTTCGTTGCGAAGTTGCCGCAGCAGCCAGGCCCACATTCTGTGAACCCTCGCTATCCCAACCGTTCACAACAAATGTGGGATGATGAGAATCGACGGCCAAAAGCGTTGTGCTGCTTATGCGCAGGATGATTTTCCTCAGACGAAATCGGCATCTGGGCTTTTAGCACAACAGGGTAGTCTGGGGTTTTGCGATATAAGAGAAAATAGAATGAAAAGAAAAGCTTTAGCCCTGTTAGTGATGCTTGCCAGTGGAACCGCTGCGGCGGAAACCGTCACACTGCGCATTGCCGACCAGAAGGGCAATATGCATGCCGAGATGGAAGCGGCACAGCAGCTCAATAATCTCAATTATAAAATCGAATGGGCGGAGTTCCCGGCAGCGGCACCGCTGGCGGAGGCACTGAATGCGGGCGCCGTCGATGCGGGTATCATCGGTGATGCGCCGCTGCTGTTTTCGCTGGCGGCCGGTTCGCAGGTGAAAGCGGTGGCGGTGAGTAAATCTGTGCCTGAAGGCTTAGCGGTATTGGTTAGCCCGGATTCAAAAATTAAAACCGTGGCCGATCTCAAAGGGAAAAATATTGCCACCGGGCGTGGATCCATCGGCCATTTTGAAGCGCTGAAAGCACTGGAAAAGGCCGGTTTGACGGATAAGGACGCCAACTTTCGTTTCCTGACACCCGCCGATGCGCGCATCGCATTAGCCAACGGTTCAGTGGATGCCTGGTCAACCTGGGATCCTTATACCGCGCTGGCGGAAGTCACGCATACTGGACGTGTGCTGATCAATGGCGTTGGCCTCTCCAGCGGCAACAGCTTCCTCGCGGCGACCGATGCGGCAATCAATGACGAGGCCAAACGTGCAGCGCTGCAGGATTACGTTAATCGCCTTGCGGCGGCGGATCGCTGGGCGAACAGCCATGTTGATGCGTACTCCACCACGCTGGCGAAAATCATCGGCTTCCCGAAAGAAGCCGCGGCGAAGTCCTTTGCACGCCGCCAGTCGCATTGGCAAGCCATTGATGACGCCACCATTGCGCAGCAGCAGGACACCGCCGATTTTTATCAAAAACAGGGCCTGATTAAGCAGCATCTCGACGTCAAACCCACCTTTTATCATGGCCTAAAGGTTGCACAAAACTAACGCTTTGTGCCCCTTTGTTTGGCGAATCAACCGGGCGCGAGTAGCATAGCGCCTATATATCTCGCTGTGTGATCCCCTATGTTATTTAAAACCTTCGATGGTCATAACGACCTGCTGCTTAATCTGTGGCTGCATCATCGTGACGATCCCGCTGGCGCCTTTTTTTCTGGCATTGAGAAAGGGCATCTGGATTTTCCACGTATGCAGCAGGGTGGTTTTGCCGGTGGGCTCTTTGCGCTGTTTGTCCCGCCGCAGCGTTACATCAACGAAGTGGCACCACAACGTGCAAACGAGCAGTGGCAGCCGCTGGATATTATCTGGCAGCAACTCGACATCCTCAAGACGCTGGCAGCGCAGTCCGGCGGGCGCGCCCGCTTATGCCTGACGGCTTCGGATATTGCCAGCTGTCGCCAGGATGGCGTGCTGGCGATGGTCGCGCATATTGAAGGGGCGGATGGATTCGATGCCGATGGCGAAGATCTGCATGCCTTCTATCAGGCAGGCGTGCGCAGCATTGGGCCTTTCTGGAACTTACCTAACCGATTTGGTGAGGGAGTAAACGGTGCTTTCCCGCATTCGCCAGACACCGGACCGGGCCTGACCTCCGCCGGTGAGCAGTTGATCCTTGCTGCCAATCGCCATCACATGATGATTGACGTGTCGCACATGAATGAGAAAGCGTTTTGGGACACTGCACGGCTCTCAACGGCACCGCTGGTGGCCAGCCACTCTAACGTGCACGCGCTTTGCGCCCAGCCGCGTAACCTGACTGACGATCAACTGCGTGCCATTCGCGATCGTGGCGGAGTGGTAGGGATTAATTTTGGTAACGCTTTCTTACGGCCGGATGGCAAGCGCGATAGTGATACGCCATTGATTGAAATTGTTAAACATCTGGATCATTTAGTTGAAATAATGGGGCCAGAAAACGTAGCATTTGGTTCGGATTTCGACGGCATTAGCGTGCCCGATGCGTTGAAAGATGTTTCAGGGCTACCGCATCTCTATGCGCTGCTCACGTCGCTCGGCTATGATCAAGTCATGATTGAGCAGTTTGCCTGGGGGAACTGGCTGCGCGTCCTGCAACAGATTTGGCAGGATTAGCACAATTCCCTTACCGAATCAGGGTTGATCTGCCCGCTACATTGGCGCAACATCAGCCCGCGTCGTGCCTTGCTGCCAGAAAATTCGTTTACTGGTGCAAGCATTTCCAGCAGAGCCTGCTCTGCGTTATTTGTTTTGAGGAAGAAAGTTATGTGGAAAAAACCTGAATTTGTTGACCTGCGTCTGGGCCTGGAAGTGACTCTGTACATCTCCAACCGCTAAGACTTTCTGCCCGCCATTCGTGCGGGCATTTTATTTTTCATTCTGGTTATCTCTCATGTTTATTAAAGTGCTCGGTTCAGCGGCAGGCGGCGGCTTTCCGCAGTGGAACTGTAACTGCGCCAATTGCAGCGGCCTGCGCAACGGTACGATTCAGGCTCAGGCGCGGACGCAATCCTCGATCATTGTCAGTGACAACGGCGAAGATTGGGTGCTGTGTAACGCATCGCCAGATATCAGCCAGCAGATCGCCCACACACCCGAGCTGAATAAAAAAGGGGTGCTGCGCGGCACGGCGATTGGCAGCATCATTCTTACCGACAGTCAGATCGATCACACTACCGGTTTACTCAGTCTGCGCGAAGGCTGCCCGCATCAGGTGTGGTGCACGCCCGAGGTGCATGCCGATCTCACCAGCGGTTTCCCGATTTTTACCATGTTGCAGCACTGGAATGGCGGGCTGCAGCATCATGGTCTTACGCCACTCGAACCGTTCCGCGTCGATGTCTGCCATAACCTGCAGTTCACCGCCATCCCGATTCTCAGCAACGCGCCGCCATACTCGCCGTATCGCGATCGTCCGTTACCGGGCCACAACGTCGCTCTATTTATTGAGAACACCGCCAATGGCCAGACGCTGCTGTATGCGCCAGGTCTGGGCGAGCCCGATGCGGTGATCATGCCGTGGCTGGAGAAAGCCGATTGCCTGTTAATTGACGGCACTGTCTGGCAAGACGATGAGTTGCTCGCCACTGGCGTCGGTAAAAACACCGGCAAAGCGATGGGGCATCTGGCCCTCGCGGAAGAGCATGGCCTGATGGCGCTGCTGGCGTCACTGCCTGCACAACGCAAAATTCTGATTCACATTAATAACACCAATCCGATCCTCAACGAGCAGTCGCCGCAGCGTCAGTATCTGACGCAGCAGGGCATTGAAGTGAGCTGGGACGGGATGGCGATTCATCTGCAGGAGAGCGCATCGTGATTATCACCGAAGCCTTATCGCCTCAAGAGTTTGAGCAGGCGCTGCGTGCCAAAGGCGCGTTTTACCACATTCATCATCCATACCATATCGCGATGCATAATGGTGAAGCGACGCGTGAACAGATTCAGGGCTGGGTCGCGAACCGCTTCTATTACCAGACCAATATTCCCCTGAAAGACGCGGCGATTATGGCGAACTGTCCGGATCCCGCAACCCGCCGTAAGTGGGTGCAGCGCATCCTCGATCATGACGGCAGCAACGGCCAGGAAGGCGGTATTGAAGCCTGGCTGCAACTCGGTGAAGCGGTGGGATTGGATCGTGAAGTCCTGTTGTCCGAAAAACTGGTGCTGCCGGGCGTGCGTTTTGCTGTGGATGCCTACGTTAACTTCGCCCGTCGCGCCAACTGGCAGGAAGCGGCCTGTAGCTCATTAACTGAGCTGTTTGCACCGCAAATCCACCAGTCGCGCCTCGACAGCTGGCCGCAGCACTATCCGTGGATCAAAGAAGAGGGTTACTTCTATTTCCGCAGCCGCCTGAGCCAGGCAAACCGCGATGTGGAGCACGGGTTGGCGCTGGCGCTGGAAGTGTTCACCACTGCTGAGCAGCAGAATCGCATGCTGGAAATTCTGCAGTTCAAACTCGATATTCTCTGGACGCTGCTGGATGCCATGACCATGGCGTATTCTTTGCAACGCCCGCCTTATCACACGGTCACCGATCAGGTGTCCTGGCACAGCACAAGACTGGTATAACATGATGAAAGATAATCTGATTCCCGCCTTCCGTCGTGGCTATCGCATGCAGTGGGAAGCGGCGCAGGATAGCCATGTGGTGCTGTATCCCGAAGGCATGGCGAAGCTGAATGAAACCGCGACGGCGATCCTTGAACTGGTCACCGGCAAACAGGATGTGGCCGCCATCATCGCCATTCTCAACAGCCGTTTCCCGGAAGCGGGCGGCGTGGATGATGACGTGAAGGAATTCCTGCAATCCGCCGTAGAACAGAAATGGATCCACTGTCGTGAACCTGAATAAAACCGCCACGCCGCCGCTGTGGCTGTTGGCTGAGCTGACTTATCGCTGCCCGCTGCAGTGCCCATACTGCTCGAATCCGCTCGACTTCTCGCAACAGGAGAAAGAGCTGACGACTGAGCAGTGGATCGGGGTGTTCCGTCAGGCGCGCGCCATGGGCAGTGTGCAGATGGGCTTCTCGGGCGGCGAACCGCTGACGCGGAAAGATCTGCCCGAGTTGATCAAGGCAGCGCGCGATCTCGGTTTCTACACCAACCTGATTACTTCCGGTATCGGTCTGACGGCGAAAAAACTCGACGCTTTCGCGGATGCGGGTCTGGATCATATTCAGATTAGCTTCCAGGCGAGTGATGAAACCCTCAATGCCGCGCTGGCCGGTTCGAAAAAAGCTTTCCAGCAGAAGCTGGAGATGGCGAAAGCGGTTAAAGCGCACGGCTATCCGATGGTGCTGAACTTCGTGCTGCATCGACATAATATCGACCAGATCGATAAGATCATCGACCTGTGCATTGAGCTGGAAGCGGACGACGTGGAACTGGCAACCTGCCAATTCTATGGTTGGGCGCATCTTAACCGCCAGGGCTTATTGCCGACGAGGGAACAGATTGCCCATGCCGAATCGGTAGTGGCGGAGTACCGTGAGCGAATGAGCGAAACCGGCAACCTCACGAATCTGCTGTTCGTCACGCCGGATTATTACGAAGAGCGACCAAAGCCTTGTATGGGCGGTTGGGGTTCGATTTTCCTCAGTGTGACACCGGAAGGTACGGCGTTACCTTGCCACAGCGCACGCCAGTTACCGGTTGAGTTCCCATCAGTGCTTGAGCACAGTCTGGAAGACATCTGGTACAACTCGTTTGGTTTTAACCGTTATCGCGGCTATGACTGGATGCCGGAGCCGTGCCGCTCCTGTGATGAGAAAGAGAAAGACTTCGGTGGTTGCCGTTGCCAGGCCTACATGCTGACCGGCAATGCGGATAACACCGATCCGGTATGCAGTAAGTCACCCCATCACGGTAAGATCCTGGAAGCGCGCCGCGAAGCCACCTGCAGCGATATCAGAATCGCCCAGCTTCAGTTCCGCAATCGCTCCAACTCTGAACTGATCTTCAAGCAGCGAGTCACCTGATGACCTCTCGCCAGCTGGTGTTAGCCAATGGCCTGCGTTGCCACCTGCATCATCAGGCCGATGCGCGCGACGCTGCAGCCCTGATTCGCGTGCAGGCGGGCAGTCTGGATGAACCCGACCGCTGGCCGGGTCTGGCGCATTTGCTGGAGCACCTTTTGTTTTGCGGCAGCGAGCGTTTTAAAGATAGCGAGCGCCTGATGCCGTGGGTGCAACAGCTCGGCGGGCAGGTCAACGCCACCACGCAACTTAGCCACAGCGCCTTTTTTTTCCAGCTTCCCGCAACGAACCTGTCTGAGGGTGTGCAGCGGTTGAGCGATATGATCGCCGCACCACTGTTAAGCCAGCAGGCTATTCGGCAGGAAGTGGCGGTGATTGATGCGGAATGTCAACTTCTGCAACAGCATGCCGACACGCTTTGCGAAACGGCGCTGGTGGATAGGTTGGGCGGAGCATTTCAACGTTTTCGCGTCGGCAATCAGCAGGTTTTTGGTGACAATGTCACTTCATTGCAGGTTGCGTTGCGCGTCTTCCATCAGCGCTTTTATCACGCGAATGCCATGGAGTTGTGGTTGCAGGGACCGCAATCGTTAGATGAGCTGGCGGAACTGGCGCTGCATTTTTCTTCGATCAGCTCGGCAAAAATCTTACCTTCAAATCTCACACTCACACAGCCTCCAGGCGACGTGATGTTGCTGCTGGCAGGTGATGAAAGCTTCTGGCTGACGTTGATGTTATCCGGCGATGAACGGACTTTACGTGACAATGTCACCTTGCTCAGCGTGTTCTGGCAAGATGAGGCACCGGGCAGCCTGCTGAGCGCGCTCAGAGAGGCTGAATTAAGCGATACGCTGCAGGGACAATGGCTGTGGCAGGATGCGCAACACGGTTGGCTAGCACTGCGATTTAGCGGGCCTAAAATCAGTGCGGAGCAGGCTCATCACATTGAACACTGCTTCTGGCAGCATTTAGACGCCATCAAACTCTGCTCTTCGGAGCAACAGCAGCATTATGCGCAGCTGGCACGGCATGATTTTGCCTGCTTATCGCCACTGGAGCAGTTGCGTGGCCGGGCGCTGGGCTTTGCGCCTGCCGATTATGTGCCGCAGGGTTTCAGTGCTTTTATCGCCGCATTGGCGCAGGCGCCTTGCTCACGCTTGCTTACTCAGCAGCAACTGGACTCGCCAGAAAGCGTCCAGACGCAAGGTTTCACGCTGCTGCGCAAAAAAGGGCTGCCGCAAAGTCCGAGCACATTCTCAACGCCGGCATTCTTTTTCTATCCCACTGCGCAACCGGCCGTATTGCCACTGTTATCACCGATAGCAATGCCGCTGCCGCGTTTTGCGCCCCGGCAACAGGTTGAAACCTTGCTGTTGCGACCCGCTTTTTATCACACGATGAGTGATGCCGAAGCGCAGGCCCGGCAAACCCGGCTGCGTCCAGTGCTGGCGGCGTTGCGGCATGCTGGAGGAAGTGGCAGTTGGCAGCAGAAGCAGGGGGTCTGGCAGTTGGTGCTGAATCTGCCTGTCTGTGAGTCACACGCTTTGCTGGCTGTGCATCATGCACTTGAGGCACTGAACCTGACGCCCCAGCCAAAACCGCTGCCGCATGCCCAAACGATTGTGATTCGGCAGCTTCTTGCCGCCTTGCCCGCTCAATTGATTGCCCCGGCCGGTGACACTCGATGGCTGGCAGCATGGTGCGGTAAGCACACGTCATTGCATCAGCGAGTATCGCATCTGCTCAGCGACTTTACGCCTGATTTAGTAAGCGGTGCACAGCCGCCGCGCTTGCAGCGGGGCATTAAGCCGGTCCCTTGTACCGGAGGCGATCAGGCGCTGTTGCTGTTTATTCCGCTGCCGCTAGCTGATGACAGGCAATTAGCCGCACTGCGCGCGCTGTCGTTGTTGCTGGAACCGCGCTTTTTCCAGCGATTACGGGTCGATCAGCAAATTGGCTATGTGGTGTCGGCACGCTACCAGCGCGTGGCGGATGTCGATGGGCTAATGCTGGCACTGCAGTCGCCACAGATTCCATGGCAAACGCTGCTTGGACACTGCAAACGCTTTTTACGCGAAATCGTGGCAGAGCTAGATATTATCACGCCGCAAACCTTAGCGGCCTGGCAAGCCACACTGCGCGAACAGTGCGATGCCAGCGATAACGCGGAAGTCGCACTGCAGGGGTTACGACAACAGCAGGGATTGCCGACCCTCACGCGCGATGCGGTTGCATCCCTGACATTGCCCCTTATCCAGCAGCTTCATACCCGCTTAATGCGCGAACGCCGCCGCTGGCGAATACTCGTTAATCAAAGTTGAAAAGCGATGTGCTTACCGTTAGGCAAAGTCACATCAATACTTATCTCTCCGCCCAATGCAGCCACGTAACGCCTTATAGTCCGAAGTTACTTCCAAAATTTCTTAGCGAGGAAAATCAATATTCCATACAGTATAAATGTACTTATTGCTAACGTAGCCCAGGTTTTCTCAGGCCATCTGTCATAGGTAAATGATGTAATGATCACCAGAAATATAATGGGTATCACAGTAAATACTTGCATCCAAAGGAAATCTTTTAGTAAGCTTTTTAAATTTCTCATAAGATTACATATTTCCTGACATGGTGAGCAAATGTTTTAAATTTTTAATTACTGTATTTTCGTCGAAAAATGAATCCTTGATGACATGGCCAAGAACCGGTTCCACTATAAAGTACATCATTTATAATTTTTTAGTGTAAAGAACATGATGAAATAATGGATTTAACATTTTCAATCTTCCAGCTGATTCTGCAGCATCCTGAACAACACCATAAAGCCCTGTCGCCATTACAGGTATAGCCGTCCATTTTCCGACATGAAATCCAGAAATATTTAATCCACGAGTTACAGCTAATGCAATGGATAGGGAAATTCCATTGCTTAAGCCAAAGTTGGATGCTATTCGACTACCATACCCGCTTAACTCTTTAATTATTTTATCTCTACCATGAGAGTTAAGGTTTTTTATTTCATGCTCCACATATATTTGTATTATATCAACTGCAATGCTCTGCCTTTTGTAAATTTCCCGTAGGCCGAGTAAAAATCTAACATCTTCGTCCTTCAATTTAGAACACACGTCGAGATAGTTATCAGTTAAACATGACGTATACCAGCTGAGCCGGGTCACACCAGAGCCAATCTGGCTCATTTGTTTTGCAAGATTTTCACTCACACCTTTGACGGCGTTCTCTAAGCGCAGAGCTAGAGACCTGTCTGACTCGATTTGAGAAATGATGTAGTCGTTGTGCAAGTTGATTTCCTTATCAATAATTCCATTACAGATTGTAGGTATATAAACGAGAACATAGCAAAATACGGGGCAAGCCGCTATTTTTAATTGAACACTACTTGAATGAATCGCCAATCAAATAATGCGGTGTTGTGTGCGCAATCCCACAGTTTTTTCTGCTATGACAGATGTCATAGTTAACAGGCTATGAATACTATCAGTCAAAAAAACTTTCACCACACTAAACCATTACCTACTGATATTTTTGAATATATTTGAAGGTCACGGGCAAATCTCTTCACTATTCCTCAGCCCGGGATTCCGAGACACTCAATAGATTCTCCCGATCTAAAAGGAACGCTGAGTGAAAAACGTTACCCGTTTAATCCTGCCAATGTTGGCAGCCGCTGCTTTGTATGCACCTGTCTCTCAGGCTGCGGCGATGCATTATGACCTCGACCCCGCGCATACCTCGGTTATTGTGACCTGGACGCACTTCGGTTTTTCCCATCCAACGGCTGACATCCCCAACAGCAAAGGTACGCTGGTGTTTGATAAGGATCATCCAGAGCAGTCGCGCGTCGACGTTACGTTGCCGGTTTCACAGATTGATACGCATGTGCCCGCGCTGACCAAAGAGTTCCTCGGTACGGAATATTTCAATACGGCTAAATATCCTTCAGCTGTGTTCCACAGCACCAAAGTGGTGGCGAAGGGTGACAATAAGTTTGATGTGGAAGGTAATCTGACGTTGAAAGGCATCACTAAGCCGGTCACGCTGCACGCGACGTTGAATCAACAGGGCATGCACCCGATGGTGAAGAAGCAGGCGATTGGTTTTGATGCTACAGGCGTGATCAAACGTTCGGACTTCAAACTGGATAAATATGTGCCAGCGGTAAACGATGATGTGACGCTGACCTTGTCTACCGAAGCGTACGCGAAGTAATTCACACTGCATATTAACGTCGCAAAATCACGCATCCTGTCCACCAAACAGCATCAGGATGCGTGATAACTCAAGCCGCTACAGCTAAAGTCTTTTTACCCTGTAACCTTAACCCCAATACTTCTTCTTACTGGTTTTACCCACGCCAGGGTTGCAGCTATTAGTCGGATCCAACTGCTTCCAGTGATCCACATGCTCGCACGATGCCTGATAGAGATGCCCCACATTATGCTCAGCCGGATACTTTGCACCACGCTCAGCCAGATAGACTTTCACCGCCTCCTTAAACGCCTTCGCATCGACCCCTTCCTTCAACACATAATCCTGATGATTCACATAACAGAAAAAGTGTCCGCAGCATGAATCAACCTGCACCTGCGCTGCTAAGTGATCCGGCAAGGTTAAACGCCAGTCCTCATCATTGCGGCGTAGCGCCACGTCGAAGGCCACCAGCCTTTCATTCGGGTTATAACCCAACGCATCACAATAAGAGATGGTGCACCCGCCCACGCCAAAGCGCACCAGGAAGGCATCTGCGCCTTCCCGGGCATCACAATGGAAAAAGCCGCCGCTGTGCCCGGCAAAGAACTGCTGCAATAACGTCTGCAATTCAGGGGTCTGCTGGGCATCGACTTTAATCATCAGATGATGTTGATATTCATCACGATAAGCCATGACGCGCGGGGCAATAAAGCTCGGCGTGAGCTGGTTAAAGCATTGCAGCGCCCGATCAACAAAATTACGCGGCAGGAAAGGCAGATGGCTGACACGCACGTCCCACTTCGCTTTATTGCCCATCATTTTAGGAATAGCCTGCGGGCCGAGTTTGCGGATCGCCAGATACATATGCTTGGCGTACCGCACGGTTAAGTCGAAGGCGTTGCGATGAATGTATTCTGCCTGCAGCGGCAGTTCGCTCATCTCGGTGAGGAGAAAACGACGCAGTGCCACCAATTCGCGTTCATCGTTTGTGCCAATGTAGAAGGTATCGCTACCCGCGCTGGCCTCAAAGGTGGGCAAGCGCACCGCAAACACCACCACTTTACCCGCGCTGCCAGAACTGTCGTGCAGATAACGCAGGTCACCATTAAAACGCGCAGGGGAGTCAGCGTTGACATCACGCAGGCGATCGGCGTAATCATCGGCCCAGATTTTGCCGTCCCAATCTGGCTGGTCGCCGGTTTGATACTGTTGCTCAGCCAGACTCTTCAGCATCGCTTCCGGCATTTCACCCAAATCAATACCCAGATGATTGACCATCTCCAGGCGACCGTCGTCATGAATACGGGCGAACAGCGATTTCTCAGTGAAGGCGGGGCCGCGGCGAATCAGTGAACCGCCCGAATTGTTGCAGATACCGCCCACGACAGAAGCGCCAATGCAGCTGGAACCAATCACCGAGTGCGGTTCGCGTCCCAGCGGTTGCAGCGTGTGCTCTAGTTCGGTCAGGGTGGTGCCGGGGAAGGCGATGACCTGACGCGCCTGATCGATCACCTGCACGCCCTTGAGCTGGCGGGTACTGATGATCACCACTTCACGGTCATAATCATTGCCATCCGGCGTTGAGCCACCGGTCACACCGGTATTCGAGGCTTGCATCAGGATAATAGCGTCCTGTGCCACGCAGACCTGTAGACTTTGCCAAAGTTGTAGCAAGTTTTGCGGCAATATCACTGCCAGTGCCTCACCGCGACCGACACGAAATCCTTTGGTGTACCAGGCTTTATCATCAGCATGGGTCAATACCTGTTTGTCGCCCACTATGCCAGCGAGCTGACGCAACATCTCCTGCGAGTTGGTCATGTTTTCTCTTCTTCGTCATTTATTTGCTGCGATATTGGACAGCCAGATAAACGTGACGTCAATCATTCATCGGCACTGATCAACAAATAACGCACTGAATCATTATCCCTTTATCTTTCGTGGGGAAAAGTCGGCGTACCGATAAAAATGCGCGGGCAATCACAATTCAGATCGAAAGAAACTCAGGCGAAAACGTGATGGCAGGCTAAATGCGTTTCACACCATGAAATAAATATAACCGGATGATTTTATTGGTTTTGTTAAATAATGGGTAAGAATTGCAATGTGATAAATATCACAAAAAACAGTGGCTATTAATCCTTGTCAACGTCAGAGGGAATGAAATACATGGCAAAAATGTGATCTCTGTTGCAAATAGAAAAGTCGTTCACCGGAAGAATGAATGTCAGACGCGCAGCATACGGAGTGATGACAATGAGAATTGGCATAGTGATAAGCGGTGGCGATGTTACCGGAATAAATAACTTTGTGTTTCAGATATCACGTATGACGCAGGCGGATATGGTGTTATTTAATGGAGGCATTCCCGGTTTATTAGAAAATCGCCATCAGGAAATGTCACAGCGCGATCTGGTGGACTATGCCATCACTTCCATTCCCGTGATGCAATCAGGACGAACCACGCGAAAATTAATTCGCCCTGAGTATGAGATGATCGCCAAACAACTCAAATCGCTGCGCATTGATGTATTAATTATGGCCGGGGGGGATGGCTCATTACAGTTTTTACATACATTAAGTGAATTCGGCGTGAATTGCTTTGGTGTAGGCATGACCATTGATAATGATGTTTTTGGCAGTGACTACACCATTGGTTTCTCTACCGCTTGTGAGCAAGTCTTGAAAGAAGTCTCGAAGTTAAGAAATACCGGCCGTGCATTAACCGGTCGCGTATTCATGGTGGAGTTGCTCGGCGGTTATTGTGGTGAATTGACGCTGCAGTCAGCGATTAAATCCAATGCTGATTTTGCGCTGATTCCGGAGTGCCAAATCCCAACACAAGAGTTGGCAGAGCGCATCACGCAACGGCTTGCTGCACAAAACAGTGTGGTAATCCTCTGTTCTGAAGGCTACACCCGCGAATACTCGCCGGGCTTTCAGGGCGCGATTGATACCTTAATTAAACAGATTGAGCCGCTAATAGGGGTACGAATTCGTAAAACTATTATCGGTTACGGCTTGCGTAGTGGTGACCCGACCTGTGAAGAGATTTATCAAGGCACCATTATGGCCAGTGAAGTTGCGCGCTGTATTCAGTCGGGGATGCGCAACAAAGCGGTGATTATTAATGGCAGTAATCGACCGATACCGATTGATCTTATAAGCATGAAAAAACGCCTGGTTGATACCGAAGGGCATCATTACAAACTCGCTAAACAACTGCATATTCTGTGAGGAAAACGCCATGCTGAAAATATTATGTGTCTGTGGATGTGGTCTGGGCTCCAGTTTCGCTATCGAAATGAGTGCCAAATCCGTATTAAAGAAACTCGAAATTGAAGCGGATATTGATCACACCACGATTTCAGAAGCCAATGCTTTTAAATCCGACATGATTCTAACCCAAAAAGCCTTTGCGGATGTCCTGAATGCCGATGCCAGCCCCGAGCAAATCAAACGGGTGATTATTCTCAATAAGCTGACCGACAAGGCAGAAATTGAAGAAAAAATCGTGGCGTTTATGAAAGAACGTAATCTGAAGGTTGCTAACCATGAATAGTGTGATCAACTTCCTGGTAAAAGACTTATTAGGGCAGGCATCGATTTTGATCGCCTTTATTGCCCTGATTGGTCTGCTACTGCAGAAAAAATCCGCAGGTAAGGTGGTGGAAGGCACCTTTAAAACGCTGCTGGGCTTCTTAATTATGATGGCGGGTATCAACATTATTGTCGGTACGCTGACCTTCCTGAATACCATCTTCACCCACGGTTTTGGCATGAAGGGCTATATCACCGATGTGGCCGCCATTGCCGGATTAGCCAGCCGCGAGTTGGGATCAGAAGTGGCGCTGACATTGTTGGTGATCTTTATCGTCAACATCATCATCGCGCGTCTGACGCCGTTCAAATACATCTTCCTCACCGGGCAGGCGCTGCTGTGGATGGCAACCATCGGCGCGGTGATTGGCTACAAAGCCGGGCTGACAGGTTTACCGCTGATCCTGACGGGCGGCATCTTCGGCGGCATTATGGCGGTCGTGATGCCAGCGCTGGCTCAGCCGGTGGTGCGCCGAATCACGGATTCCGATGATGTGGCACTCGGACACTTCTGCACCATTGGCTACTTGTTGACAGCGGCAGTGGCGAAGGTGGTCGGTAAAGGCTCGCGCTCAACGGAAGATCTCAAGCTGCCAGACAACTTCAAGTTCCTGCAGGACACCTATCTGTCGATGGCAGTGGTGATGGTACCGATGTACCTGATCCCGGCAGTGGCAGCAGGCCCAGAATTTATCGGCCAGTACAGCAACGGCATGAACTACCTGATGTATGCCTTCATGCAGTCGATTCAGTTTGTTGCGGGTGTCTTCGTGTTGTACAGCGGTGTGCGTTTACTGCTTAACGAACTGGTGCCAGCCTTCCGTGGTATCGCTATGCGCCTGGTGCCGGATGCCAAACCGGCACTCGATTGCCCGGTAATGTTCCCTTACGCACCGAATGCTGTGATTGTCGGCTTCCTGGCAACAACGCTGGGTTCCGTGGTCGGTATGCTGGTATTCCCAATGTTCGGTCTGGCGATGATTCTGCCTGGGCTGCTCACTAACTTCTTTGCCGGTGGCACCGCTGGCGTGTTTGGTAACGCGCTGGGTGGACGCCGCGGAGCGATGATTGGCGGCTTTGTACACGGTCTGTTTATCACCTTTTTGCCGGCCATTCTGGTACCGATGCTCGAAAGCTACGGCTTCACCGGTGTGACCTTCAGTGACTCTGACGTCATCAGTACCGGACTGGTATTGGGTCATGCGTTCCAGGGCAACTGGTTGTTCGTCGCACTCTTTATTGTCTTTATCACTCTGATCGCCTGGTTTGTTAACGGAAAATCCCCTAAATCCCACGAGGAAAAGCTTCATGAAACTTTATAACTTTACCGATCTGTTACAGGTGGCTAAACAACGTGAATTTAAAGCGCTTGGTTCCTTTAATTTGCACTGCCTGGAAATGTTGCCGGCCTTTTTTAAAGCAGCAGAGAAAACCAATAGTCCATTAATGATTCAGATCTCAACCGGCACGGCGAAATATCTCGGACACAAATTATTAGTCGATGCGATTCGCTCATTATCTGAAAGCCGTAATGTACCGACGTGCCTGCATTTGGATCATTGTTCAGATCTCGATGCGATTCAAACGGCACTGGACGCCGGATTCAGCTCTATTATGTACGACGGCTCGCATTTGCCGATTGAAGAGAATATTGCCAATACCCGCCGCGTGATTGATATGGCGCGACCGTTGCAGGTTTCGGTTGAAGCCGAGCTGGGTGCGATTGGCGGCTCAGAAGACGGTAAAGAAGTCGAAATGAACGATGCTTCTTTCACCACCGTAGATGATGCTAAGCGTTTCGTGGATGAAACAGGCGTTGATATGCTGGCCATCTCCATCGGTACTGTACATGGACTGTATACCGGTAAAGCGCATATTCAGCATCAGCGTCTGGCCGATATTACTGAAGCGACTAAAACCCCATTGGTGTTGCACGGCGGTACGGGCGTGAGTGATGAAGACATGCGCCTGGCCGTGCGCAGCGGTATCGAAAAAGTGAACGTCGGCACGGAAATGAATGTGCAGTGGGTGGCAAACTGCAAGCAGACGTTTGAAAAAGGTAAAGTGAATGACAGCGTACGCAACTTCCTGGTGCCCGCAAATGATGCCGTTACCAATGTGCTGGTAGAAAAGATTTCACTGTTCCGTTAAGTACGACTCACTCATGACGTAATAAACCTGAGGTGCCCTGGCGCCATTCGGGGCAGGAGACGCTATGTTTGGATTCTTGAAAAAGGGCTCAGAAAATAAGAGCCAGGATTCACAAGAAATAGATCTTCAGGCAGAAACCATCAGTGGAAAAATTAGCGAGCTGGAACAACAGCTCGCTGTTAATCCGCAAGCGGTCGATGCGCAAAAACAATTAATGCTGGAATATAATCGTGCATTAAATATCTTTGCGAAAAGCCGTCGTTTTCGTCAGGAAATTGATCCGCTGTTCGTTAAAATTGATGAACTGCGTAATACCATTCGCAAATCAATTTAAGGAGGCAGTATGAGTATTAAGCGACTGCTGCAAGAAGCGAATGCGATTCAGGTGGGGATCAGCGCCACGGACTGGCGCGAAGTGATCGCGCTGGCCGCACAACCGTTGGTGAGCGGTGGATATGTGAAGAATTCCTATCCGGAGGCGGTGATAGCCAATACCCTGACGCACGGCGCTTATTATGTGTTTGAGGAAGGGATAGCCATTCCGCATGCGCGTCCGGAAACGGGCGTGCTGAAAGATTGCTTCAGCATGATTGTGCTGGATGAGGCGATCTCTTTTGAAGGGAGTGACAAAGCCGATATCGTGATCATGTTCGGCGCGCGCGACAGCAATGCGCACATCGAAGAGGGCATTCGCGCCATCGTCTCGTTACTGGAAGATGAAGAGACGCTGATGCGGTTACGCCAGGCCAGCAGTGTGGCGGAGGTGATAGAAATCCTATGACTTCTCACACTGCAGAAAAGGTGGTGGTGCTGGTCAACGGCATCCCCGCGTCGGGTAAAAGCACCCTGACACGCGCCATGGCGGAGCAGTTTGGTTTTCCAGTGCTGACGCTGGACAGCCTGAAAGAACCGTTTATGGCCAGTTTCGCGCCGGTGGACCGACTGCGTAACCGGCAGTTGGGGTGCGCGGCCTATCAGGCGATCTGGAAGGTGGTTGGACAGGCTCCCAACTGCTGCGTTTACCTGATTGACGCCTGGTTTGGTTTCCAGCCCAAAGAAGTGCTGCAGCAAGGATTGCAGCAGGCGGGCATTACCCGGGTACTGGAGCTGTGGCTTTCCATCACACCGGACGAAGCGGTCGCGCGCTATCAGTCACGATTGACCGATCGCATGCCAGGCCATCCAGGTGCCGAGTACCTGCCGGAACTGCGAAAGCTGGCGGAAACGGCGCAGCCGATGGCGCTGGGACCGGTGCTGCAACTTGATGCGGCCGACCCGGATGAAGCGGCCGTGTGTGCCTGGTTGCAGCGTCAGCTGCGGCTGCCGGTGAGTGCTCAGCCCGCTTTGTCTGCATCAGGTTGAAAGAAGTCCGCCAGTAAGGCGCTGAACTGTTGATCGTGTTGGCGATCGTCAGCCAGCTGGCGGCAGATTTCCCCTAATGCGCGATAAAGCTGGTCGGTGGCCAGTTCGCCCTGATTGAGCGTGGCAATCTCATCCATCTCCGCCGCCCAGCGCCAGGCTTTTGGCAGCATGTCCGGGGCGGCTTTTTCCATTCGTTTCAGCAGGGCCTGCTGGCTCTCCTGCATCTCTTCACGTAACGCTTCGGCGGCACCCACGCGGCTGGCATTAATCAGCATCGCCGAGGTCAGCAGGGTAATGCCTTTGTTGATACCGGCGTACGCCATCTTCAATGCTGAGGCGGCGCCGTTTTCAGCGTTCATCACCCGTATCCGCAATCCATAATCACTTAACTGCGCCAGTTTTCCGGCATGGGGTCCTGCAAACCATAAGCGTGGTCCGGTGGGATTTTGCTCGCCCGGCGGCAAGCCAATAATCGCTGCATCGGCAAAGGGTGTGCCGGTGCTTTCGATCACCTGAGCCACCTGCTTTAGCGTCTCCGGACTGATGGCGTTGCAATCTACATACAGCGGCTTATGTGCGGCAGCTTGCAGAAGCGGGGCCATCTGCTGCGCCCAGCTGAGTGCCGATTCGGGCGGCAGGATTGAAAGGATAATATCGGCCTCGCAAATCGCCTCTGCGCTGCAGTTGACAATATTGGCTTGTTGTGCACGCTGTTGAGATTGGGCGGAGCGTTGGCTTAGCGGGGTAATCACCTGCGCCCCGTGCTGGGCAAGCACAGCCCCGATGGCCGCGCCCATAGCGCCCGGTGCGGCGATAGCAATAGTCGTCATCACGATAACTCCTTCAGGCATCAAGTTCTCAGTATGGAACGTGTTAAAAGGATCGTGTGCAGGGAAGTGCAAGCAAATACAACCGTTAACTCGATGTGGTTTTGCCCCGGCACTTTTATTACTGCTGACGGTGGCGCTGTGGACGATTTGGCGGGGAAGAAAACGGGCCGCAAGCGCTTATGGTCATCCCGGATCGTGATAATAACCGCATGATTTGATAAGGCCTATTTCATACGCTCAACCAGGCTTGATGGATGTTCTGCATGATATTGCGCATCCATCAAGGAGACCTGTATGAAAATTGATTTGCACGGTAAAACCGCATTAGTCACTGCCTCAACGGGCGGCATTGGCTTCGCCATCGCTCAGGGATTGGCTGAGAGTGGGGCCGAAGTGGTGCTTAACGGTCGCAGTGAAGCCTCGGTAAGCCGCGCGCGTGAGAAGCTGAATGGATTGGTGGCGGGGGCCAAAATTCATACTTTTATTGCCGATCTGGGTAGCGCGCAGGGCGTGAAGCAGTTGCTTAATGGGTTACCGCCCATCGATATTCTGGTTAACAACGCCGGGATTTACGGTCCGAAGGACTTCTATGCCACCGATGACGAAACCTGGGAAGCCTACTGGCAAACCAATGTGATGTCAGGCGTGCGACTGTCGCGCGCTTTGTTGCCGGATATGGTGAAACGTGGCTGGGGCCGCGTGGTATTTATCTCTTCTGAGTCGGCACGCAATATCCCTGCCGATATGGTGCATTACGGTGTGACTAAAACCGCGCAGCTCTCACTGGCGCGCGGGCTGGCGAAAGTGGCCGCAGGGAGCGGCGTGACGGTGAATAGCGTGCTGCCGGGCCCCACGATCTCCGATGGCTTTGCCGCGATGATGGAAGATGAGGTAAAACGTACCGGAAAATCGTTAGAGGTGCTGGCAAAAGAGTTCGTGATGGCACAGCGTCCGAGTTCGGTGATCCAGCGCGCCGCCACAGTAGAGGAAGTGGCGAATATGGTGGTGTATGTGTGCTCGCAACAAGCTTCGGCCACCTCCGGCGCGGCATTGCGCGTCGATGGCGGTGTGGTGGATGACATTGTTTAACCCTTAATGGTAAGCACAAAACCGTAGCGGCGAGATCTATCGCGCCTTCTGACAGCAATCAAGCTGCCAGAAAGTATTGCGCCGCTACGCTATCGACACGCAAAACACCAAGACAAAAGTTTACACAGCAAAGCTTGGTGTTTCTGCTGCATGTGCATAAAATGCCCGCACTTTACTCTGGGGCGATGGCATGACCAAATCAGCACAACGCGCAAAATGGATTCTGGCACTGCTTTGTCTGGTGCTGGCGTTCTGTCTCGCCCAGCGTAGCTTTAATCTGCCGAGTGCCCCTCAGGCGCAGATCAGCGCCTCGTCGTTCAGCGATCATGAAACGTTCGGTGGCGAAAAACTCTGCTCCATCAGCGGAAAATCACTGCACGCGGCTGCCCCGATTATCGACAGCGTCATGCCGTTTTTATTGATGGTCGTGGCTCTGCTTACCACGCTATGTCCGTCCAATGCTGTTAGCGGCTATCGTCGCGAACCCCTCTTTCCGCCGATACAGCGGCGGCATCTGACCTTCTGTATCTTCCGGGAATAACACCACGCTGTCCATCGCGTAAACCTTGTTATTCACCGGAGAAAAATGAATGAATCTCTTTATCAGGAGCCTATTGCTCCTGTTGGTCAGTTGCACGAGTATTGTGCACGCTGCCGACACAGGCTGGCTGCGTAATGCACAAAACAGCCATGCAGAAGTGCGCTTACGCAACGCAAACAATGGCGCCGATGCGCAAATATTGCTGGATATCCGCCTGGAAAAGGGTTGGAAAACCTACTGGCGGTCGCCGGGCGAAGGCGGCGTGGCCCCTGAAATTCGCTGGCAAACCCCCGATGTCAATGCCACGTGGTATTGGCCAGCACCTGCTCGTTTTGACGTGAGCGGACTCACCACCCAAGGCTATAAAGACGATATCACGCTGCCGATAACGTTGGCGAAGGTGTCAGATAAACACCTCGCCGGCACGCTCACGCTGTCGACCTGTAGCGATGTCTGCATTCTGACCGATTTCCCTTTCACGCTGGATCTCGACCAGCAGGCTGACCCCGATTTTGCCCGCGATTACGCCCGGGCGATGGGGCAGATCCCCGCTGAAAGCGGTTTGACCGATCAACTGGACGTCAGCAACGTCAATAGCGAACTGCAAATCCGCGCTCAGCGTCAGGGTGGATGGACTAAACCTGAGCTGTTCTTTGACTATCCACAAGGGAGCATGCTGGCTGCACCGCAGATCACGGTGAAGGGCGACATACTCACCGCTCGGGTCGCGGTCACCGATGAGTGGGGCGAAGCGGCACCCGATTTGCGCGGTAAAACCTTGTCGCTGGTGGTCGTTGACGCGGGAATTGCCCAGCAGAGTTCGGTGGTCATCGGCGCGCAGCCACTTGTCACAGGCGGAAACCCACAAACCCTATGGTCGGTGATATTGCTGGCACTGATGGGCGGCTTAATCCTTAATCTCATGCCTTGTGTGCTGCCGGTACTGGCAATCAAACTCAGTAGTCTGGTGCAGCAACAAGGCCAATCGCGGCGTCAGACCAGGCAGCAATTTCTTGCCTCCAGCGTTGGGATCCTGTTTTCGTTCCTGCTGCTCGCGGCGTTGATGACCGGCCTGCGGCTAAGCGGGCAGGCGCTGGGCTGGGGCATCCAGTTCCAGAGCAGTGGTTTCCTGCTATTGATGGTACTGGTGATGTTCCTGTTCACCGCCAGTCTGTTCGATTTGCTGCATTTCCGTTTACCTTCCGGCCTTAATACTCGACTGGCAACGCAGGGCGGTAGCGGGCTGCTGGGGCATTTTGGTCAGGGGGCTTTTGCTACGTTACTGGCGACGCCGTGCAGCGCGCCTTTTCTCGGAACCGCAGTAGCCTATGCGCTAACCGCACCCTTGCCGCAGCTGTGGTTGCTGTTTGCGGCACTCGGTATCGGTATGAGCTTGCCATGGCTGTTGGTGGCGGCATTGCCAGGTTTGGCGCGCTGTCTGCCGCGTCCGGGGCGCTGGATGATTCATCTGCGTACTCTGCTTGGTCTGTTAATGCTGCTCGCCACCTTCTGGCTGGTCAAGCTGTTGATCCCGCATTGGGGTAGCACCGTTGCCACGGTACTGGGTGGCGTATTGCTGCTGGTGCTCTGTGGCTGGTTAATTCAGCGTCGGGCGCTGCAACAAGCCGGTGTGGTATTTATCACTCTGACGTTGGTGGGGGCGGTATTCCTGATGACGCGCATTGAGCCAGAGGAGGAAACGCTCTACTGGCAGCCGCTGACCGAAGCGGCAATCAATCAGGCGCTGGAGCAAGATAAACGCGTGTTTGTCGATGTCACCGCCGACTGGTGCATTACCTGCAAGGTGAATAAATCCCGCGTGCTGAATCAACCTGACGTGCACGCCGCGCTGAAAGCCGACGATGTGGTGCTGCTGCGCGGTGACTGGACCCAGCCCGATCCGGCGATCGGTGAATTCCTGCGTAAACGCGACCGTGTCGCCATCCCTTTTAACCAAATTTATGGCCCGGCACTGCCGCATGGCCACATTTTGTCACCGTTGCTGAGTCGTGAAGCGGTGATTTCTACTCTCTCTAAGGCCAAAAAATGATCAAGAAATCCCTGTTACTGTCACTGATGTTCCTGGCTATGCCTGTACTGGCGGCGGCACCTTTTACACCTGAACAAGAGGCACGCATCAAACAGCTGATTCGAGAAACGCTGGTGCAGAATCCGGCGATTCTGGCCGAAGCAGCGGATGCCTTTGATAAAGAAGCGGCGAAACAGCAGCAGAGCGTTGTCGCGCAGATGGTGAAGAAAAACCACGATGCCTTGTTCAACGATGCGGGTTCACCACGCATCGGCGCTGAAAAACCCGCGCTGACGCTGGTGTACTTCACTGACTACAACTGCGTGTTCTGTAAGAAATTCGATGCGGATATTGAGAAGCTGCTGAAAACCTATCCACAGGTGGCGGTGGTATTAAAACCGCTGCCGTATCGTGCCGAAACCTCTTTGACATCCGCGCGTCTGGCGTTAACGGTTTGGGAACAGCAACCTAAAAA
The DNA here is from genome assembly GCF_018257655.1 of Pantoea sp. JGM49. NCBI lineage: Bacteria > Pseudomonadati > Pseudomonadota > Gammaproteobacteria > Enterobacterales > Erwiniaceae > Pantoea > Pantoea sp. JGM49. The sequence goes on from NZ_JAERJM010000001.1 coordinate 419,913, forward strand.
CTTCCTGAAACTCCACGAGCGGTTGATGGCGAAAAAGGGCAACCACGACGAAGCGAGCATTGCCGCGGCGCTGGATAAAACCGGCATTAAGCTGAAAGAACCCAGCAAAGCCAGCCTCGATACCATCAACGAGAACCTGACGCTGGCGCAGCAGTTAGGTGTTCAGGGCACACCCGCCACGCTGGTGGGCAATGAGCTGATCAGCGGCGCGGTGCCGTATGCGCAACTCGAAGCGGCAGTGAAGGGCGCGTTGCAGGCGAAGCCATGATGCGCATTAAGCGCTGGCTGCGTGAAGCGCTCTGGCTGGTGCTGATCGCCGCTGCTGTCATTTGGGGGATGGATTGGCTGCGCGCCCCGCAGCTGCCAGCCGATCTGGCACAACAGCCGCTAACGACGCTGCAAGGCGAAGTCAATCTGGCCACATTAAGCCAGGACAAGCCGGTGCTGGTGTATGTGTGGGCCACCTGGTGCGGGGTGTGCAAACTCACCACGCCAACGGTAGCCGCGCTCAGCCAGAGCGGTACGCAGGTGGTGAGCGTGGCATTGCGGTCGGGTGATGACTCGCGTGTTGCGACCTGGTTGGAGAAGAAAGGGCTGCAAGGCCCAGCGGTGAACGATGAAAACGGTGCAGTGAGTCAACGCTGGGATATCAGCGTGACACCGACCTTTATCGTATTGCAGCAGGGCAAAGTGGTGAGCACCACCACCGGCTGGAGCAGCAGTTGGGGATTGAAATTGCGGCTCTGGTGGGCGGAAAAATTTAGCTAGCGCGTAAGTGAATGTCAGATCGCGCTAAACAGCGTATTGACTGACAGATAAGATTACTGCTTAGCCAGGCTGTCACTTCTCGGAGTGGCAGCTTTTTTCGTGCTAAGGCAAACGAATGACATGAAGGCACCGTGTTAGCGGCGCGAGGACCGCCAGCCCCAAAGCGGCCCCAGACTGCGTTAACGCTGATCGTTTAACAGACAAGCGGCAATCCAGCAGGAACGCATGCACTATCCAGAGATGCAACTGCATGTGTATCCGCTATCTACCGCGCTCCGAGGAAATCCTCGCGCTGCGGTGTAAAGGTATCCAGCAGGGTACCCGCTTCCAGACAAACGCAGCCGTGCACCACATTGGGCGCTTTATACAACGTATCTCCAGCGCCGACCTCCTGCGTAAGCCCATCAATCGTAAAAGCGAAACGGCCCGACAACACGTAGGTTAGTTGTTCATGTGGATGATGATGCAACGGTCCAACCGCATCCTTCTCAAAGGTCACTTCGACCGCCATCATCCGTCCCCCGTGGGCCATGACTCGCCTCTTCACGCCGTTACCGAGGTCTTCCTGAGTGGTTGCGCTTTTATAAATAAACATGGGTTCTCCTCACCAGTGACTTCATCAATGTGTGACGTAAATCACACCGAAAAGGGCATTTCAGGGCTGCATTTTAGCGCACCTTGATTAAAATGAAACAGTGTTTCAATTTAATTTGAGGGTGGATCATGAAAATCGCTTTGATGATGGAAAATAGCCAGGCCGCTAAGAACGCAACCGTATGGAAGGAGCTGCAAACCGTCGCGCAACCGCTCGGCCATCAGGTATTCAACGTCGGCATGAGCTACGAGCAGGATCACCATCTGACTTATATTCACCTCGGCATCATGGCCAGCGTCCTGCTTAACAGCAAAGCGGTGGACTTTGTGGTCGCCGGTTGTGGCACCGGACAGGGCGCCTTGGTATCGCTCAACCTGCATCCTGGCGTGGTGTGTGGCTATTGTATCGATCCCGCTGATGCCTATCTGTTTGCTCAGATCAACAATGGCAACGCGCTTTCGCTGCCGTTCGCCAAAGGTTTTGGCTGGGGTGCTGAACTGAATCTGCGCTTTATCTTTGAGAAGGCCTTTACCGGCGAAAAAGGTCTGGGTTACCCGCCAGAGCGCAAAGAGCCGCAGGTGCGCAATGCGGGCATTCTCAATGAAGTCAAAGCCGCGCTGATGAAAGACAATTACCTCGATTCACTGCGCGCGCTGGACCCTGAGTTGGTAAAAACCGCAGTGAGCGGGGCGCGTTTGCAGGAGTGCCTGTTCGAACACGGACAGAATCAGGATATCGTGCGATACGTGCGTGAATTGCTTTAATGCGCTGCTGTTAAGCGGATCTTGCTACTCAAATCAGGTGCGCACCCTTGCGCACCTGATCAGAACTCACCTCAGCGCCATCCCCGTTAATGGCAACCCGTACCGTTTAAGCCCTACTCGACTCCACCAACATCTGTGTATACGCCACTTGCGCGCGATTCCCCACCAATGCATCGACATCCAGCGTCTCCAGCATTTTCCCGTGCTGCATGACGGCAACCCGATGGCACAGATGCGCCACCACACCGAGATCGTGTGTCACCATTAAATAAGTAAGATTCTCCTGCTGCTGTAAATCACTCAACAGGTTCAGGATCTCTGCCTGTACGGAAACATCCAGCGCCGAGGTCGGCTCATCCAGTAACAGCACGCGCGGTTCGAGGATTAACGCACGTGCAATCGCCACACGCTGACGCTGACCGCCCGAAAGCTGATGCGGATAACGAGTTTGCCAGGCGCGGTTGAGGCCCACTTTTTCCAGCATGGTAATCACGCGCTGGGAACGTTGTCCGATACCGTGAATATGCAGCGGCTCTTCAAGAATGTCGCCAATAGTATGGCGCGGATGCAACGAGCCATAAGGATCCTGGAACACCATCTGCACCTGGCGGCAGAGGGCACGATCAATGCGATGCTCCAGTTTTCGTCCTGCAATGGCGAGATCTCCATCCCAATGGGTAAACAGTCCGGCAAGACATTTCAGCACCGTGGTTTTCCCCGATCCAGACTCGCCGACCAGACCAAAAATTTCTCCTTCACGCACCGACAAATTGACGTCATATAGCACCTGATTGCGCTGCTCGTCCTCGCCAAAGCTGAGGTTAAGGTGACTCACACGGATCATCTCGTTCATGCTCACTCCTTAAGGTTGTAACCAGCTGGCCTGGCGCTGTAGCACTGGCAACCGAGAACGGCGCGCATCCATATCCGGCAGCGCGGCCAGTAATCCCTGGGTATAAGGATGCTGGGCGTGGTCGAGTTGATCGGCAGACAGCGATTCGACCACGCGACCGGCATACATCACCAATACGCGATCGCAAAAGCGCCGCACCAGATTGAGGTCGTGACTGATAAAGATCAGGCCCAGTCCGCGCTGTTGCACCAGTTCATCCAGCAGCGTCAATACCTGCAAGCGAACGGAAACATCCAGCGCCGAGGTCGGTTCATCGGCGATCAGCAGTTCCGGGTCGGTAATCAGCATCATGGCGATCATCACACGCTGACCTTGTCCGCCGGAGATCTCATGTGGGTAGCACTGATAGACGCGCTGAGGATCGCGGATCTGCACCACCTCCAGCATCTCCAGCGCCCGCTGGCGTGCCACCTCACGCTGCCCCGGATGGTGACTGCGCCAGGCTTCGGCAATTTGTTCACCCACGCGTACCACGGGATTCAGCGAGTATTTCGGGTCCTGCATGATCATCGAAATACGCTTGCCGCGCACGGCACGCATTTGTGCAGGAGAAGCCTGCAGCAGATCGACATCAGCAAACTGCATGCGCTGGGCGGTAACCTGCGCGCTGCGCGGATGCAGTTGCAACAGTGCGCGGCCCACCGTGGATTTACCTGAGCCTGATTCGCCAACGATGGCCAGTTTCTCTTTGCCTAACTGAAAAGAGATGCCGCGCACTGCTGGGATAATCTGGCGTCCGTTAACGAAATTAACCTGAAGATCCTGCACGTCGAGCAGGGGAGCAACGCTATTCGCTGCGGGGATCGAGAATGTCACGTAAGCCATCTCCTAAGAAGTTGAACGCCAGACTGTTGATCAGAATCGCTAACCCAGGCACGGTGACCACCCACCAGCACTCCAGCATATACGTGCGGCCACTGGCGATCATCGCGCCCCATTCCGGGTCGGGTGGCTGCGCGCCTAAACCGAGGAAACCCAGACCTGCCGCGGTCAAAATGATGCCCGCCATATTCATAGTGATGCGGATGATCACCGAAGGCAGACACAGCGGCACAATGTGCTTCCACAAAATACGCAGAGACGAGGCACCTTGCAGGCGCACGGCAGAGACAAAGTCTGCCTGCCGCAGCGACAGCGCTTCCGCGCGTGCCAGTCGAGCAATCGGCGGCCAGGCGGTGAGAGTAATCGCCATCACCACATGTTCCAGGCCGGGACCCAGCGCCGCGACAAACGCCAGCGCCAGCACCAGGCTCGGGAATGAGATGAAGATATCGGTGACGCGCATTAATACGCTGTCCACTTTGCCTCCAAAGTAGCCGGCGGTGACGCCCAACAGCAGGCCTAATGGCCCGACGGTGACCGACACCAGCATGACGATATACAAGGTAATGCGCGCGCCCCACACTAAGCGGCTGAAGATGTCGCGTCCAAACTCATCGGTGCCAAACCAGTGCTGCGCGTTCGGCGGCGTGAGTGCGTTATTCAAATCCTGAATCAAGGGGTGGTAGGGGGCGATCCACGGCGCAAACAGCGCCACGATCAGCAACAGTAAAATGATGCCGCCGCCGATGGCCGTGAGAGGGTTACAAGCCATTTGCCACAGGAAATGGGCTATACGCGAGAGCGTACGACGATAGCGCGCCACACGTTCGCGCGTGGCGCTGGCATGAAGCAGATCGAGAGAGGCAGTCATACTTTGGTCCTCGGATCGAATACCTGATAAAGCAGGTCGGAAAGCAGGTTAAGCAGCACGAAAATCAGGCCGACCACCAGCACGCAGCCCATCACCGCATTCATATCGCCGAGCATCAAACTGCCCGTGAGATAAGAGCCAAAGCCGGGCCATGAGAACACGGTTTCAATCAGCACCGCGCCTTCGAGCAGGGATCCGTACGCCAGTGCCACCACCGTCAGCAACTGCACCAGAATGTTGCGGAATGCGTGTTGCCAGATCACCTGCCACTCGGTCAGGCCTTTCACTCGCGCAGTCAAAATGAACTCCTGCGACAGCTGCGCCAGCATAAAGCTGCGCGTCATGCGACTGATGTAGGCCAGTGAGTGGAAACCCAACAGCGAAGCGGGCAGGATCAGATGATTGAGCGCGTTGTTAAACACCGTAATATTGCCTGCCAGCAGTGCATCCACTAGCAGCAGGCCAGTGCGGCGCGGCACAATGCCATCCAGACTGAAATCAACCCGTCCGGCACCGCCAACCCAACCCAAATGCGCGTAAAACAGCAGTAAACCGATCATGCCGACCCAGAAGATTGGCGTGGAGTAACCGGCCAGACTGATAATGCGCACCAGATAATCCACCAGGCTGTTACGGCGTGCCGAAGCCCAGACGCCCAGCGGTACGCCGAGTCCGGTGCCAAGCACAATCGCCAGCGTGGCGAGTTCAAGGGTGGCAGGGAACACGCGCAGGATATCGTTAATCACCGGCTGCCCGGTGAGCAGCGCCAGCCCAAAATTGCCGTGTAGCAAACCTTGCAGGTAGATCCAGAACTGCACCCACAGCGGTTTATCAAAGCCTAACTGGTGATAAACCTGCTGGTAAGTGGCGTGGTCGGCATCCGGTCCAACAATCGCCAGTACCGGATCGAGCGGCATCACGCGGCCAATAAAAAAGGTCAGCAGCAACAGGCCGAACAGCGTGATGGCGACCTGCAATGCGCGGCTACGCACTCGACGCCAGTGGCGTTTGGTTAAGGTCATTGGACACCTCCGACCAGGCTGTTTGGCGTTTTCCACACATCACGCAGGAAGGTGGTGGCAGAAGGATGCGGCACATAATCCTGTACGCGATTATTTACCACCACGGAATCGGTCATCTGCGAAATCGGCATCAGCGCCGGGATCAACTGGTCGTAACGCTGCTGAATCGCAAAATAATCCTGCTGCTGTTTGGTGCTGTCTCGCTCCAGCAGCGCCTGATCGATCATCTGGTTAAGCTGAGCATCGTAGAAGCCGGTGCGCCAACCCTGGAAGTTGGTGAGTCGGGCGCTGTCGGCGTTATTCGGGTTGTACACTAGCGATCGCAAACTGGAGTGCGGATGCGGTTCAACACCACTGCCGCCACGCCCCACCAGCAGATTGAACTGACGTTCGCGCATTGCGCCATAAATCTGGTTGCCAGTGCCGGTGATGATTTTGGCGCGAATGCCTGCCTGCATCAGCGTGGATTGAATGGCGATAGCGATGTTCAGGAACGGTTGATCGGCCAGCACACGCAAGGTGGTGTCGAAGCCATTGGGGTAGCCCGCTGCGGCCAGCAACGCTTTGGCTCGCGGCACATCAAGACGATAGCCGGGATCGGGCAGTGTTTCAGGCATACCAGACTGGATCGGACGCTGATGCAAAGTGCCATAACCGGCCATCAGGGTTTTATTGATGCCCTGATAATCGACTAAGTAGCGCACGGCTTCGCGCACCTGCGGATTGGCGAAGTGGTCATCCTTCATGCTCATCGCCAGGTAATAAAGGGTGCCTTTCTGCACCGCATCAATGGTGAGATCCGGATCGTGGCGCAGCGCCTGCACATCAGGAATGGCCATGTTACTGGCAATGTCGATATCGCCTTTCTCCATCATCAAGCGCAAGGTTTGTGACTCCTGCAAATGCCGAAACACCACGCGGGTTAACCTGGGAGCGCCACGCCAGTAATTTTCATCCCTGCTCATGCGCAATACATCTTTGGCCTGCCAGACATCAAAACGGAACGGGCCGGAACCGGCTTCGTGCGTGGTCAGCCAGCGGTTGCCCCAGTCATCGTTCACCGCGTTGGCCTGTACAGTTTTACTGTCCAGCACCACCATGCTGCCGAGTGCTGCCAGGGAGTAGATCACCAGTTGCGGATCGTTAGGCTTAGGCAGCTGGATCACCACCGTGCGGGCATCAGGTGCAGTGATCATCTGATCCACGTTGTCTTTACTGAAGCCATAGGATTTCCACACTGACGCCTGAGCCAGATTGAGATGCAACACCCTGCGCATCGACCAAATCACGTCTTCGCTGGTGAGTGGGTTACCGGAGTGGAAATGCACGCCTTCGCGCAGATGGAAAGTGAGTTGGCGATGATCGGCGCTGATCTCCCAACGTTCCGCCAGAGCAGGGCGCACGTGGGTGAGCTGGCGCGGATCTAACTCGACGAGCCCATCATAAAGATTGACCACAATGCCCACCACTTCATTGCCGGTCATCGCGGCGGGGTCTAGCGTCAACAGGTTGTTCATGTTCATGCCCACGATCAACTGGTCGTCTGGCGTGGCGGCCAGCAGCGACGGGCTACCCGTGAGCAGCATTAGCGCGGCGCACCATGCTCTGCAATAACGAGATATGTTCATAAGCAAAGTCCAGCAGGTCAGAGGTTTATAGTTGTTTGCCGTACTGCTTGTGGTCGACGCTTACCAGCGATTGAGCGTGTGGGTTTCAATCCAGCTGAAATTAATGTCCTCCCCAAGTCCAGGCCGGGTAGGCAGGTGAACAAAGCCCTGATCGTCCATCGGATCGACCAGGCTATTGAGGTAGGCCGGCGGCTGTTCATAATCGAGGAAAGGGTGCAACAACCCCCGTTCGTACCAACGGCAGTTACGAATGGCACCCACCACCGCGATGCTGGCCGCGCCGTTGCCGTGCACTTCACAATCCATGCCGAAGGCTTCTGCCAGGCTGGCCACTTTCAGGGTGGCAGAGATGCCACCGACGCCGTTGGCTCCGGCACGCAGGATGTCACAGGCACCTGCACGTACCCAGTCGGCACGACTGTGGTGTTTGCCGCCGAGGCTTTCCGGCCCAAGCACGTCAATGCTGAGATTTTCCGCCAGCCAGGCGTAAGAGGCCATACTCTCCTCTTCCATCGGTTCTTCAAACCAGGCGAAGTTAAGCTTCTCCAGCGCTTTACCTATGGTGAGTGCCTCGCTGCGACTGTACCAGTGGTAGCCGTCCAGCATCAGGGCGATATCCGGACCTACCGCTTCGCGTACCGCGGCACAGGCTTTGATATCCATTGAGGTGCTGGGGGCGAAAGAAACCGGCGGCATCCATGTATGCAGTTTTATGGCTTGATAACCGCGTGCTACCAACTTCTCGGCAAACTGGGCGTACTCGTCCGGCGTTGAGAGGCCACCCTCCAACTCATCGCCGCACATGGTGCTGCCGTAAGCGGGAATTTTTTCACGGTAACCGCCCAGCAGCTTATGCACCGGTTGCTTAAGCTTGCGGCCAATCAGATCCCACATTGCTTGTTCGACAGCGGAGAGTGCGCGCTCAGTGAGTTGGTGCGCGCTGCCACGCTGCCAGTGCACCAAATCCTGCCACAAACGTTCACGATCAAAGGCGTTTTGCCCGATCAGCACCTTACGGAAGAAGGCGCTGACCACATGCGGCCGTATGACTTCGGCTGGCGCGAAAGCATATCCGCAATCGCCGTCTTCGCTGGTCAGCGTGAGCAGCGCCATTTGCGCATCGGTTTCTGCACCAGGGTGCGAGTGGCCCGCGCTATCTGATACGCGGCGCGTAGGGTAGGTAAAGAGAGTGACATCAATGGCGCTGATCTTCACGGTAAGACCTCCAGACAGGATTTCCATGCTCAGGGCGAGCGTTAAATTAAAAATAAAACAGCGTTTCAATTCGTAATTTAGCGTTCACAATTTGTTTACGCATTAGGTGAAGTGCGGGAAGAGAAGGTCATTACCTGGGCAGTTGCATGGGATGCTGTGAGCACTTTCACGAAAGTAGGTCGTTTTGTGAGCGGCTACACAGTAAGAAAAACGGCAAGGGGATGTAAAAAAATGTGTCCCAGGGGCTTTTCATTTCGCGTCTGCCAGGTAATAGTGACGCCGCGAAATTTTAATAATAATCATTATCATTTGTATGGGTAGACACAATGAAAAAATGGCTGTTAGCACTGGGGTTACTGGCTGTAACGGGTTCTGCTTCGGCAAAAATCATCACCGACATCGCAGGGCGTCAGGTTGAAGTCAAAGAAGAATCCAAACGTATCATTCTGGGTGAAGGGCGTCAGATGTATCTGCTGGCGGCATTCGATACCGCCGCGCCTTTCCATCGCGTAGTGGGCTGGCGTGATGATTTCCATAAGGCCGACTATGACGGTTATATGGCTTATGAGAACAAGTATCCGGAAATTAAAAAGCTGCCTACCTTTGGTGGGGCGAAAGACGGCACCTTCAACGTTGAGCAGGCGCTGACGTTAAAGCCGGACCTGGTGCTGATGAACCTCGAATCAAAAGCCGCCACGGATGAAGGCAAGTTGATTGAAAAGTTGCAGGCGGTTGGTGTACCGGTGGTGTTTATCGACTTCCGCGAGAAGCCGATGGAGCACGCCGAGAAGAGCATCCGCATCATGGGCGAACTGGTCAATAACCCGCAGCGTGCTGAAGAGATTGTGGCTTTCCGCCGCGCGCAGATCGAAAAGGTGACCGATCGCCTGAAAAACTTCACCGGCACACGTCCAAAAGTGATGATTGATCGTGCAGGTGGCTACACCGATGAATGCTGCATGTCGTTTGGTAATGAGAATTTTGGTCAGATGGTCGAAATCTCCGGCGGGAGCAATATCGCTAAAGATCTGATCCCAGGCACCTTCGGTACCCTGAACCCAGAGCAAATCATTGCCAGCCGTCCGGATGTGGTGGTAGTGACCGGAGCCAACTGGAAGAACTACAACACCGTGGGCAAATGGGTGGGCGTTGGCCCTGGCGCAGACACCAAAGAAGCCACGGCACGTCTGAAGTTGCTGATGATGCGCGATGCGTTTAAAACCCTGCCGGTTGCCCACAACGGCAATGCACACGCCATCTGGCACCAGTTCTACGATAGCCCATATCAGTTTGTCGCGATTCAGGCGATGGCCAAGTGGCTGCATCCGGATCTGTTCAAAGATATCGATCCTGACGCCACCTTCCGTGAGTTCCATGAAAAGTTTCTGCCATTGCCTTATCAGCCGGGTTACTGGGTGACACTGCCTGCGGATAAGTCATAACCTTTAGGCTTTTTGCGGTAATCGCGCGCATTACTCTTCATCTTTACTAATATTTTACAGGCGGTTGGCTGCGATTTCGGGGAAGCGAAACGCAGCCATCGCCTGAATAATAAACGTAATAGGGAGAGTGAAATGTTGTATACCTCGGGACGTTCAGCGTTTGCGGTGGGGCTTTACGCTCTGCTGGAACCGCTACCGCTGGGCTTTTTTGTTGCGGCCTGGCTGTTCGATATCATCTATCTGCAAACCTTCGTCATCATGTGGACCAAATCAGCCAGTTGGTTGATTGCTATCGGTCTGGTGCTCGCTATCCTGCCAAGATTAATCAGTCTTGTTTACTTATTCCGCGGGCCTTATCCCAGTGAAAAGACCCATTTCTGGCTGTCACTGCTGGCCATCGTCGTGGCTATCGCAAATGCCTTTATTCACAGTCGTGATGCGTATGCCGTGGTGCCGCTTGGGGTAACGTTGTCGACTCTGGTGGTGGCACTGCTGTTGCTCGCCAACGTGCAGTTAGCGCTGCGTGGACGCATTACAGCAGGAGGTCGCGCATGAAACAGATTTTGAGTGCAGTGACCCTCGCCATGCTTCTCAGCGCTTGTGATGATGGCTCACTTATCGATCCGCAAAAACAGATTGGCCCCAATCCTGAACTCCCCCAGGCGCAAAACTTCTTTGTACCGCCGATGCAGGTGCCGGAGGGTATCCCCTGGAAAGCCGGTGAAATGCCAAAAGTGGCGGAGGGGCTGAAGATTGAAAAGATCGCTGATAACTTACAGCATCCACGTCAGGTACTGGTGCTGCCGAACAATGATGTGCTGGTGGCCGAATCCAACGGCACACCGAAACCGACAACCGCGCCGAAAGATCTCATTACCGGCATCGTAAAAAATGCTTCGGGCAAAGGCGGGGCCGGTGGCAATCGTATTACGCTGTTGCGTAATGTGAACGGCAAGTGGGAGCAGCATCGATTTATCGATAACCTGACCGCGCCGTTTGGCATGCAGCTGGTGGGCAATACGTTGTATGTTGCCAACGCCGATAGCCTGGTGAAATTCCCGTATGAAAACGGACAAACTGAGATTCGTACGCCGCCGGTGGTGGTGACTGAACTGCCCGGCGGGCCGATTAACCATCACTGGACTAAGTCACTGCTGGCCAGCCCCGACGGCAGCAGGCTATATGTCGGGGTAGGGTCAAACAGCAACATTACGGAAAATGGCATTGGTGCCGAATATCGTCGAGCGGCGGTACTCGAAGTCGATGCGGCGAGCGGTGCCAGCCGTATCTATGCCAGTGGGCTGCGCAACCCCACCGGTCTGCAATGGGAACCGCAAACGGGCAAGCTGTGGGCGATCGTTAATGAACGCGACGAGATTGGCTCGGACCTGGTGCCGGATTATATGACCTCGGTGCAGGACAAAGGCTTTTACGGCTGGCCATACAGCTATTATGGCCAACATGTCGATGTGCGGGCGCAGCCTCAGCGGCCTGACTTAGTAGAAAAAGCCATCAAGCCAGATTACGCGCTCAGTTCACACGTGGCACCGCTTGGCTTGCTGTTCTATGGCGCAGATAACATGCCGCAGTATCGCGGAGGGGCATTTATCAGTGAACATGGCAGTTGGAACCGCACGCCGTTGAATGGCTATCAGGTGGTGTGGGTGAAATTCGAAAACGGGAAACCGGTTGGTCAGCCACAGCCGGTGGTGACCGGATTCCTGACCGATGACCAAAAACAGGTACGGGGCTTACCGGTGGGACTGGCATCAGATCAGCAGGGCGGTGTGCTGATCGCGGATGATGCAGGTAATGCCATTTGGCGTATCAGCTCTGCCAATTGATTTCTGCAGGCAATAAAAAAGGATTTGGCTTGATAGCCAAATCCTTTTTTTATGTTCGCTAACCGGCTGGTAACCGCGCTGCGAACGGGGTGCTCAGCACTCCTCACAAATCAAATCATAAAATGTGCGGGGGAATATTTCAAGTTTCGCAAAAGTACTGTATGGTTATACAGGTGTTGAGTGGCGAGCGCAGTCTCATTGTTTTCTGATGACTCCCAGGGGCGCGGATTGTCAAATCCCGGCAGGTTTCAGGTGGTGCTGGCCTGTGGCTTCCACAATGAGTGGCGCTCAGCACTCCTCACAGCTGTGCTCAGGCCATCGGCGGGTGGAGTCAAAGCTCCGAAGGCTGAAAAGCGCGCTCCTGTCAGAGGAGAAGGAAAGTGATGGAACTTGTTCGGTTACTCCTGGACCTGGTCCGGGTGATCCTGCAAATCATCGTTGCCCTTTTGCAACTGACCGGTCAGGCGCACTGACCGGAACTTGAAACAAGGCGGAGCTTACCCCTCCGCCTTTTTTCGTTAGTTTCAACAGGTGATTTTTTCTCAATATCGGTAGTTACCTTCCGGCACTAAATTCTCTTTGCCAGACAGTGAAAATGTGATTATCAGCTTAGCTAACTTATGTTATGAATTTAGTCTTAGAAAAAAATAATCAGGTAAAGGTTTTATGTCGTCGCAAAAATTGTCCAAAAGCGTTCAACGCATTCATTCATCTGCCATTCGGGATTTATTGAAACACAGCAAAATGGAAGGGGTGATCTCTCTGGGTGGTGGCATCCCGAATCCCGACCTGTTTGATACCGAAGGCCTGCAGATCGCCATGGATCGCGCCTTGTCGCAGGATGGTCACAACGCATTTCAGTATGGCTTGAGTGAAGGGGATCCGCTATTACGTGAAGCGATCTGCCGCATTTCAGCCGACCGCGGTATTGATTGCACGCCAGACGACGTGGTGATCACTTCTGGCTCCCAGCAGTCACTGGATATTCTCGCCCGCGCGTTAATCAACCCCGGTGATGTGGTGGTGGTGGAGCGTCCAACTTATCTCGCCGCATTGCAGGTTTTCCAGTTGGCTGAAGCGCAGTTCAAATCTGTTGGCACTGACGGCGAAGGCATGATTGTTGATGAGCTGGAAGAGCTAGTCAAACAGACAAGAATCAAAGCCGTGTATATCGTTCCGACCTTTGGCAATCCAAGCGGCGTCACCTTATCTGATGCGCGTCGTCAGCAGTTAGTCGCGCTGGCGAAGCAGTATGATTTCCTGATTTTTGAAGACGATCCCTACAGCGAGATCAATTTCACCAATCAGACATTCCGCCCATTAAAATCCCATGCGCAAGCGATGGGGGCCAGCGAGAATGTGATTTATACCTCGACCTTCTCCAAAATCCTGGCACCGGGCGCACGCGTTGGCTGGATCACCATGCCGGGCTGGTTGAAGTCATCAGTGGTGAACCTGAAGCAGGCAACGGATCTGCACACCAGTGCCTTGTCACAATCCCTGACGCGTCATTATCTGGAAACCGGTCGCTTGCCGGAGCAGATTCGCTTGATCCGCGCAGCCTATAAGCAGAAGTGCGATGCATTGTGTGCAGCGCTGGAGACGGAGTTGGGGGATAAGCTGCACTTCTATCGCCCGCTGGGTGGCATGTTCCTGTGGGCAACGTTCAGGGAAGCTTTCAACACCACCGAATGGCTGAAAACCACGCTGAGCAAGGGTGTGGTGTATGTCCCGGGTGAGTTTTTCTACTGTGATAATCCAGATACTTCAACGCTGCGTATTTCGTATGCCTCAGTATCGGAAACCAATCTGGCCGTAGCAGCACAGCGTTTGAAAGCTTCATTACCGCAGTAATCGCCTGAAAGCCCTTGGTAACAAGGGCTTGTTTTAGCCGTTGGCACTGTCCAGCGGCCAGGATTCAAACAGATAACCATCAAAATCGATGTCATCGACATCTGAAAATTCCAGCAATCGCTGTTTCACATTTTCCAGATGCTGCCACATCGCTTGCTTGGCGGCGCGTGCATCTTTCTTGATCAATGTGGCGAGGATCTTCTTGTGATCGTCGAGCCACTGCTTACGATAATGAGTGTTCACCAGATGACGATGTAACTGACTCCACATCACATTATCTTCACGCCACTGCCAGGATTGTTTGAACAACTCGACCAGCATGCTGTTATGGGTCGCTTCGGCAATCGCTAAATGGAAGTTACGATCGCCGTTCTCGCTCTCATTCACGGCGCCGGATGCCAGTTCTCTCTCTTCCAGTTCCAGCGCCTGACGCATCTTGATGATGTCTTCACGCGTGGCCTGAAGGGCGGCAAACTCCGCGATATTACTCTCCAGCAATTGACGCGCCTGCAGCATCTCAAACGGGCCGGCATCGTTACAGGCGGCTTGTGTCGTCGCGCGCGGTGCAGGACTGTCGTTTACCACGTAGATCCCGGCACCACGACGCACTTCAATCAAGCCTTCCAGCTCCAGCATGATCAGTGCTTCACGCACCAGCGTACGCGTGACATCCAGCAGCGCAGCCAGTTCACGCTCAGGCGGCAAGCGTTCGCCCACGGCATACTGCTTTTGCATAATCATGTTACGCAACATTTCCCCCACTTCCTGATAAGGGCGCTGCGCTGATGCTTGTGTTTTCATGAGCTCTTTTCTGCTGATTAAGAAGTTGACGACCACTGACGCTGCCATCAATTGCGCCCTGCACTATAGCACAGGGCGGAATTCTCAACGTGGATTGAGGATAAAGTAGCGCTGTGCGTTATTGAAACAGATATCCTGCAGCATGTTGCCGAGTACCGCTTCATCGTGCGGCACAATGCCATCCTGCACCCATTGACCGAGCAGGTTGCACAGAATACGGCGGAAGTATTCGTGGCGTGTGTAAGAGAGGAAGCTGCGTGAATCGGTCAGCATCCCGACAAACTGGCTGAGCAAACCGATTTGCGACAGTTGCTCCAACTGGCGCAGCATGCCATCGCGCTGATCGTTGAACCACCAGCCGGAACCAAACTGCACTTTCCCGGCGATACCCGCACCCTGGAAGTTACCTGCCATCGTCGCCAGCACTTCGTTGTCACGCGGATTGAGGCAGTACAGAATGGTCTTTGGCAGTTGGTCGTTAACATCCATCGCATCCAGCAGGCGCGAGAGCGGCAAAGCGATGTTGTTATCGCCAATCGAGTCAAACCCGCTGTCGGCACCCAGCAAGCGGAACAGCCGGGTGCTGTTGTTGCGGATCGCGCCGATATGCAGTTGCATCACCCAATCACGTTTCGCGTATTCAGCGCCGAGCCACACCAGCACCGCGCTGCTAAACTGCGCGATTTCCAGCTCGCTTAGCGTGTCGCCGTTGCGACGTTTCGCCAGAATGGCGTCTAACACGCTATCGTCGGGAACAGGTGCAAAGCGCAGCACTTCAATCCCGTGATCCGCTGCACGACAGCCGTGAGCGGAGAAGTGATCTAACCGGCGCAGCAGGGCGGTGCGCAACGCATCAAAGTCGGTGATCGCCACATCCGCTGCTGCCTCAAGCCGTCCCAGGTATTCAACAAAGCCTTCAAGCTCAATCTTGAAGACCTTATCAGGGCGCCAGCTTGGGGCGACATCAATATCAAAGCTGCTGTCTTCAGCAATCTGACGATGATATTGCAGCGAATCAACCGGATCATCGGTGGTGCCAACCATACGTACATTCATTTGACGCATAATGCCGCGTGCAGAAAATGCCGGGGTTGCCAGTATCTCGGCGCATTCGTCCCATACGCGTTGTGCGGTGTCCGGCCCAAATAACGTATTGGTGATGCCGAACGGGCGACGCAGCTCCAGATGCGTCCAGTGGTAGAGCGGATTGCCCAGCGTTTTGGGCACGGTGTGGGCCCACGCGAGGTATTTATCGTAATCGCTCGTAGATTTACCGGTGATCAGCGATTCATCCACGCCCGCAGCACGCAAGGCGCGCCATTTGTAGTGGTCGCCTTCCAGCCAAATCTGTCCGAGGTTGGCGAACTGACGATCCTCGGCGATCTCTTGCGGATTGAGGTGGCAGTGGTAGTCATAAATCGGCATGTCAGCCGCATAGTCATGGTACAAACGACGCGCAACGTCGCTTTGCAGCAGGAAATCGTCATCCATAAAGTGCTTCATTTCGGCTCCTGATTCAGGGATGCAACGGCGGCGCGGGCACCATGCTGGCAAAGCTGCGCGTACACCTGTTGAAGATGGCTGACGAAGCCCGGATTGGCGGGCAAATCGTCTCCAAAAATGGTTCTCACGGCAAGCAGGGCGCTAACGCGCGCATCGCCTTCTGGCGTGTGCTGGTTGATGTCTTTTAGCGTGGTAGTTAATGGGTCAACCACATCAAATGCTTCACCTCGCTCATCCTGCCCGACGACGTAACGCATCCAGCCGGCAATTCCCAGCATCAAGTGGCGATAGTCACTGCCGTGCTTCAGGTGATAGCGCACGGAATCGAGCCAGCGCTGTGGCAGCTTCTGACTGCCATCCATCGCAATCTGTTGCGTCCGGTGTCGCAGGGAAGGGTTGCTAAAACGCTCGATCAGCTGATTAGCATAGGCCAGCAGATCAATACCCTCTGGCATTGATAGCGTTGGTGCCTGTTCCTGCATCATCAGTGCTAATGCTGCCTGGCGATAGGTCGGGAGTTGCATGGTGTCAGCGATGGTTTCACAGCCACCCAAATACCCGAGGTAGGCAAGAAATGAGTGACTGCCGTTGAGCATACGCAGTTTCATCATTTCAAATGGCGCAACGTCGGCCACAAACTGCGCGCCCACGCGATCCCAGTCAGGACGGCCGTTGACAAAGTTATCTTCAATCACCCATTGGCAAAATGGTTCACAGGCCACGCCGCAGGGATCGGCAACGCCCAGCAAGTCGCGAATCTCATGATGTGTTTCGTCGGTCACTGCGGGAACGATGCGGTCAACCATGCTGCTGGGGAAGGTAACGTTCTCATCAATCCAATGCGCCAGTGCCGCATCGCGCAACCGCGCCAGGCCTACCACAGCGGCGCGCGCGACATGGCCGTTATCACGCAGGTTGTCGCAGGAGAGCACAGTAAACGGCCCTAAACCACGCTCACGACGCACACGTAATGCTTCGACAATAAAACCAATGGCGGATTTCGGCGTGCCAGGGTGCGCAACATCGTGTTGAATAAGTGCATTATCCGCATCCAATTCACCGTTGGCACCCTGAGTGCAATAGCCTTTTTCCGTCACCGTCAATGAAACGATAGCGGTTTCCGGACGAGCCAGCGCTTCGATAATGCCGTCGTGTCCATCCAGTGCAGGATGCAAGGCTTCTTTGATGGCCGCAACGAGGTGAACGTCGTTCTGCCCGGCACCTTTTTCCGTCACGCTGTAGAGCAGATCTTGCTGGCGCAGTTGTTCGACCAACAGTTTGCCGCTCGCCGACATCAGGTTGACCTCACAGATGCCCCAGTCAGTGTCACTGATTTCAAGCAGGTGATGCAGATACAACGCCTGATGCGCGCGATGAAAGGCGCCACAGCCGATATGCACAATACGCGGCACCAGCCGCTGATGGTTCCAGGCGGGGCGGGTCACGTTCAGTTCGCCATTGGCGAGGTTAGGTTCCATGTAAACTCCATCAAGCCGGGTGCGCCATCAATGGCACCCGGCAGCAACGAATGCCATCAGAAATAAGCGCGATGAATCGCCAGTTCCACACCGCGAATTTCCGCCAACCCTTTCAGACGACCAATCGCCGAATAGCCGGGGTTGGTTTTCTTTCTCAAGTCGTCGAGCATCTGGTGACCATGATCCGGGCGCATCGGAATCAAATCCTCCTGACCGGCCGCTTTACGACGATGTTCTTCTTCAGCAATCGCCTTAATGACGGCGAACATGTCAACATCGCCGCCTAAATGCGCTGCCTCGTGGAAGGTGTTCGGGTTCTCTTCGCGTTTGGTTGACCGCAGGTGTGCGAAGTAAATGCGTGGGCCAAAACGTTTCACCATGCCGGCGAGGTCGTTTTCTGCCAACACGCCGTAAGAGCCGGTGCACATGGTGAAGCCATTCGCCGGGCTGGGTACGGTATCGATCATCCACTGCAAATCTTCTGCGTTAGAGACGATGCGTGGTAAACCCAGAATCGGACGCGGGGGATCATCCGGATGCACTGCCATCCGAACACCGGCCTCTTCCGCCACTGGAATAATCGCGCGCAGGAAGGTCGCGAAGTTTTCACGTAACTCAGCTTTGCCGATGCCGTCATAACGGGCTAATTGAGCACGGAACTGGTCCAGCGTGTAACCTTCTTCTGCACCCGGTAAACCAGCGATGATATTGCGCGTCAGGCGGGTTTTATGTGCTTCGCTCATGTTGGCGAAACGCTCAGCTGCCTGCGCTATTTCCGTGGCGCTGTAATCCTTCTCCGCACCGGGACGTTGCAAAATGTGCAGCTCAAATACGGCAAATTCGATCTGATCGAAACGCAGCGCTTTCGCGCCATCGGGTAACAGATATTCAAGGTCTGTGCGCGTCCAGTCGAGAATCGGCATAAAGTTGTAGCAGACGGTTTTAATACCGCACTGCGCCAGATTTCGCAGAGACTGCTGGTAATGACGGATCCACTTCTGACACTCACCGCTGCCGGTTTTTATCTCTTCGTGAATCGGCACGCTTTCCACCACTGACCACACCAGCCCAGCGGCTTCCACGATGGCTTTGCGCTGCATAATTTCGTCCACCGACCACACTTCGCCGTTAGGGATGTGGTGCAGGGCGGTGACGATGCCGGTCGCGCCAGCCTGTCGTGCATCGGCAAGAGAAACGGGATCATTTGGGCCATACCAGCGCCAGGTCTGCTTCATGTTGTTACCTCTTTTAGGTCCTGAAAATGAAACCCAGGACAATTCTTATATTGGTTGACCTATTTATCGGTTAGCGCACCGCTTATGGCGTGGATTGCGCTCTCAGAGCCTAAAATTCGGCTCTTTAACGTCTGATGTCAACCTCGCAAGCCATTTTGGTTAACCAGATCACAAATGCGGCATCTGAGTGGCGACCAGGTTCCGCATCTGTGGTTCACTCCTGGCGGATGGTTAGAGATGACTCACTGAAGTCGCTCCTCAACAACAAGCAACAATTCCTGGGCGGCAGCCAACGATATTTCCGGTTTATCGCTTGCCCGCGCATTCACCACAGGATTTGTAAGCTCATGATGTTAATAAAGAATGGAGAACCAGATGAACCGCAGTTTGAATCCAGGGATCGCTGCCGCTGGCAGCAAACGCACCTTCCGCAATTTGCGCTGGTGGGTATTGGTGTTGTTCTTAGCGGGCGTTACCGTCAACTACATCACGCGTAACTCATTAGGCATTCTGGCACCTGAGCTGAAAACCAGCCTGGGCATCACCACTGAACAATATTCATGGATCGTCGGTGCGTTTCAGCTGGCGTACACCTTCTTTCAACCAATTTGCGGCTGGCTGATTGATGTCATCGGCCTGAAAGTCGGCTTCCTGATTTGTGCCTCGGTCTGGGCGGTCGCCTGTCTGTTCCATGCAGGCGCGGCGAGCTGGGTACATCTTGCCATTCTGCGTTTTGTCATGGGCGGAGCGGAAGCCGCAGCCACGCCAGCCAACGCCAAAGTGATAGGCGAATGGTTCCCGAAAAAAGAGCGTCCGGTTGCAGCGGGTTGGGCCGGCGTGGGCTTCTCAATTGGCGCTATGCTGGCGCCGCCCATCATCTACTTCGCGCACGCTTCTTTCGGCTGGCAGGGCGCTTTCCTGTTTACGGGTTGCCTGGCACTGGCGTGGGTAGTGCTCTGGTGGTTGCTGTATCGCGATCCGGAAATTCATCCCAATCTGTCTGCATCGGAACTGGAATTTATTCGTCAGGATAATGAACCGCCTGCTGTCAAATTACCGTTCTTTAAAGCCCTGAAAAGCGTCTCAAAAAACAAACGTTTTTACGGTATCGCCATTCCCGCCTTTATGGCCGAACCGGCGTGGGGCGTGCTGAGTTTTTGGGTGCCGCTCTACCTGGCGAAAGATCTCGGCATGGATCTCAAACAGATCGCCATGTTCGCCTGGATGCCATTCCTCGCGGCGGATCTCGGCAGCGTCGCCAGTGGCTATCTGACGCGCCTCTATACCCGCCTGTTTGGTTTCAGACTGGTCAACTCCGTGGTTGCCAGTTCGGTCACCGGCGCTTTCCTGATGCTCTCCCTCGCATTGGTGGCGATGACCAAAGATCCCTACGTGGCGATTGCACTGATCTCGATTGGTGGTTTCGGTCACCAGATCATCTCCTGCATGCTCAGCGCGCTGGTGGTGGAGAAGTTTGATAAAGGCCAGATGGCCACCGTCAACGGCATGCGAGGTTCCTTCGCGTGGATCTCCAGCTTCCTGTTCTCGCTGGTAATTGGTGTCACCGCCGACAAGATTGGCTTTAACCCGTTATTTGTCGCCATGGGCTTCTTCGACCTGATTGGCGCGGTCTTCCTGATTGCATTTATTGCTGAACGTCGCGCCCAGCGCGCCTGAATAAAGTAGGTAACAATGAAAACTTTAAAGAATTGGTCACTCACGCATTCTGATCAACACCATGTTGCGTTAACCGTCGATGGGAAGTACCAGCTGAACCTATTCGTGCTGGAATCCGGCATGTTCCGTGTTTCGATTAAACGTCAGAGCGGCTATGCACTGGACCGCACCTGGAGCATAGCGCCAGACAGCGATGTGCCGTGGGAAGGGCGTCCACGTGACAGCCTGGCGGGCTTTACCCTGCCAGGGTTCACGCTGGAAGAAGAGGGCGACACGCTGGTGGTTTCCACCGATGTGCTGCGCGTGATTGTCCATCAGCCACTGGCGCTGGAGTGGCAACATCGTGATAGCGCTGGCGCCTGGCAACTGCTGACCTGCGACCGCCCAACCAGTGCCTACCTGATTAACGCGCACGGTGATGGTGTGGCGCACTACCAGCGCCGTATGAATGACGATGCCTATTACGGTCTGGGCGAGAAAACCGGTGACCTTCAACGCAATGGCAAACGTTATGAGATGCGTAACCTCGATGCGATGGGCTACAACGCCTCGTCAACCGATCCGCTGTACAAACACGTGCCGTTTACCATTACGCGCCGCAGCGATGTGAGTTTCGGTCTTTACTACGATAACCTCAGCAGCAGCTGGTTTGATCTCGGTAACGAGCTGGATAACTACCATCAGCCTTATCGCCGCTGGCAGGCGGAAAGCGGGGATATTGATTATTACCTGTTTGTTGGCAACAAAGTGTTGGATGTCACCAAGGCCTTTGTGCGCCTGACCGGTAAAACGCTGTTTGGCCCAAAATGGAGCCTCGGTTACAGCGGCTCAACCATGCACTACACCGATGCACCGGATGCACAAAATCAGCTGATGAACTTCATTCGCCTGTGCGAACAGCATGATATTCCGTGCGACTCTTTCCAATTGTCATCGGGTTATACCTCGATCAATAACAAGCGCTACGTGTTCAACTGGAACTACGACAAAGTGCCACAGCCGGAAGTGATGAGCCAGGCGTTCCACGATGCCGGTTTGCGTCTGGCTGCCAACATCAAACCTTGCCTGTTGCAGGACCATCCGCGCTACGAAGAAGTCGCGGCGCAGGGCTTGTTTATTCGCGATTCAGAAGAAGATGCGCCAGAGCGTTCAGTGTTCTGGGACGACGAGGGTTCACACCTCGATTTCACCCATCCTCAGGCGGTGGCGTGGTGGCAGGAGAACGTCACCCAACAGCTGTTGGCGAAGGGCATCGATTCGACCTGGAATGACAACAACGAATATGAAGTGTGGGACGGCGAAGCGCGTTGCCATGGCTTTGGTACGCCCATCGCCATCAAGCATATTCGCCCGGTGATGCCGTTGTTGATGATGCGTGCGTCGATGGAAGCGCAGCAGCGTTTCGCGCCAGAGAAGCGTCCTTTCCTGATCTCGCGTTCTGGCTGTGCCGGTATGCAACGCTACGTGCAGACATGGAGCGGCGATAACCGTACTAACTGGACGTCACTGCGTTACAACATCCGTATGGGCCTGGGGATGAGCTTGTCGGGTCTGTATAACGTCGGGCACGATGTCGGCGGTTTCTCAGGTGATAAGCCGGACGCTGAACTGTTTGTACGCTGGGTACAAAACGGCGTAATGCACCCGCGTTTCACCATTCACTCGTGGAATGACGATCACACGGTGAATGAGCCGTGGATGTATCCGTCGGTCACGCCTGCGATTCGTGCTGCAATCGAACTGCGTTATCGCCTGTTGCCGTATCTGTATACCTTACTGTGGCAAGCGCATGCTGATGATGAGCCGATGCTGCGTCCAACCTTCCTCGACCATGAGCAGGATAAACAGACTTTCGCCGAGTGCGATGAGTTTATGCTGGGCCGCGATTTGCTGGTGGCCAGCGTGGTGGAAGCAGGACAGCGTGAACGCAGTTTGTGGCTGCCAGATAACCAAACTGGCTGGTATGACTTCGCAACGCAACAGTGGTACAGCGGCGGTCAATGGATCACGCTGCCAGCACCGCTGGAAACCCAGCCGATGCTGGTTCGCGCCGGTGCGGCCTTGCCACTGAGCCAGCGTCTGCGTCATGTTGATGCACAAGCAGATGACCGTCGCACGCTGCAACTTTATCCATTACAGGGTAAAGGCGAGAGCAAAGGCCTGGTATTTGAAGATGACGGTGAGTCCTGGGGTTATCAGCAGGGTAATGCGCTGTGGTTAAGCTGGGAGATGCGCAGCGATGCCGAGGCAATCCACCTGAGCTTCACACTCAAAGGCGATTATCAGCCAGCATGGAAAACGCTGCAAATTGCTTTGCCAGCCGGAGAACGGCGCCAGCTTTACATTTATGGTGTCGCGGTTGCTGCGGCAGATGCGCAAGCAGTGCTGGCGGAGATAGCGAGTCACTAAGCGTCATTGTTCAGGGAGGAGTGCGCAGCAATGCGCACTCTTCAAACGCACAGCGACCTGACATCAATGTGGCCCTGTGCGTTACCCGGCTTAATCAAGCAACCCTTTGGCCCGCGCCAGTAAAAACGCGGTCACTGAAGTGGCATCGGTCACTTTACCTTCCAGCACGAGCTGCAGAAACTCGCTGATTTTCATTTTGCGTGCAGTGAGTCCGACTTCCTCGGCATCCAGATTCTGCCCTTCATAGCGTAAATCGCTGGCAAGATAGATGTGATAACCCTGCGCGGAGTATCCCTGCGCCAGTTTTTGATAGCCCACGTACTGCCAACGATCGGCAATCAATCCCGTCTCTTCCTGCAGTTCGCCTGCCGCCAGTGCTTCCGGTGTCGCACCGGGGTCCAGCTCCCAGCTGCCTTGCGGCAACTCAATGGTGCGCTCACTTATCGGATAACGATACTGTTCCACCACAAAGATGCTGTCCTGCTCCACCGGAAGGATGACGACAAAATCGTTTTTTTCGATCACCGAATAGAGACCTTCGCTGCCATCGGCACGCTGAATTTTGTCTTCCTTTAACGTCATCCAGCGGTTGCGATAGATTTCCGTTGATGCGAGGGTTTGAATTTCAGGTTTCAAAAGGGGCCTCCATGAAGTGAATCAGTGAGTCAACGATTTAAGCCTATAAACGGGGTGTCGTGACAGGTAACTAATCTGTTTTTTCCATCGCTTGTTTTAACGCATGAAGAAATACCGTCACCCGTGCTGGCAACTGGCGAGTCGTGGGGAACAATGCCCAGACACCAAGAATCTGCGGTTGAGCATCCTGTAATTCAATGGCGATGAGCTCGCCTGAAGCGAGCTCTTCACGGATGTCCCACTCAGATAACTGAGCAATGCCGCTTCCCGCCACGCACAGAGTACGCACCCCTTCCACGTTACTGCCACTGAAACGGCCTTCCACGCTTAAGCTCGAAATATGCCCATCAATGATGAAGCTCCACTGCACCACGCCTGAGAGTCGCAGGCAGTTGTGATGATGTAAGTCGTTTAATGTCTGAGGCGTGCCGAAGCGTTGAAGATAATCGGGTGAAGCACACAGCATACGCGGGTTGTTAGCGAGACGGTGAGCCACTAAACGGGAGTCACGCAGCGGTGCAATGCGGATAGCGACATCGTAGCCCAACCCTACCAGGTCGGTGACGTCATCGCTCAACTGAAACTCAATGCGTAGTTCCGGGTTGGCCTCCATCAAGGCAGGCAACAGCGGAATGATGGTGCGACGACCAAAGTCAGAAGGCGCCGTAATCCGCAGCTGGCCAGTTGCACCTTGCTGGTGTGGTGAAAACAGATTGCGTGCGCTCTGTTCGGTTTCCGCCAGCGATTTCGCATAGGGCAGAAACTCTGCTCCCTCGACGGTGAGCGCGATGGCGCGAGTCGTGCGGTGCATCAGTCGCACGCCGAGATCGTCCTCCAGCGAGGCCAGCCGACGCGACACCGTCATCGGCGTAGTATTCAGCCGCCGTGCTGCCTGGGTCAGGCTACGCGTTTGCGACACCATCAGGAAAACCTCAATATCTTTGGAGTTCATTTTAACGATTTCCGTTATACAGACGTATCATATTCGGTCATTTTTGCCGCTAAAGCGACACACTATAATGCGCTCTGACGATAATCAGGGAACACGATGTAGCAAATGGCCGATAAACACTTATTTCAGAGCGGGACATTAAATCGACTCGCGCTGAAAAATCGCATCATGGTGGCACCCATGACGCGCATCTCCGCCACGGTAGATGGCGTACCGGGCGACCGCATGAAGCACTATTACGAACGTTTCGCGCGGGGGGGTTTTGGCACCATCATCACCGAAGGGCTGTATATCGACGAAGCCTGGTCGCAGACGTATGCGTTTCAAGCGGGGCTGGTTAATAGCCGCCAGGTCGCAGGCTGGCGAGCCATTACTGATGGTGTGCATCAGTATGGTGGCAAGATCATTGCGCAACTGATGCACGCCGGTGCGATTTCCCAGGGCAATATTTACCGACGCGATACCCTGGCTCCCTCCGTCGTGCAACCGCGTGGAGAACAGCTGGGCTTTTATCATGGTCATGGCGACTATGCGTTGCCAGGAGAAATGAGCGAAGATCAGATTCAGCAGGCGATTGACAGTTTTGCCGAGACCGCTGCGCGCGCTATTGGCGTAGCGGGATTTGATGGCATTGAAATTCACGGCGCCAATGGCTATCTGCTCGATCAATTCTTTACGGATTACACCAATCAGCGTCATGACCGCTGGGGCGGTGATATCGCTGCCCGCCTGTCACTGACCCTGGCGGTGATCCGCGCGGTACGCCAGCGTATAGGCCACGATGTCACTTTAGGTGTGCGTATTTCACAAGGCAAAGTGAATGATTTCCATCATAAGTGGCAGGAAGGGGAAGCGGGCGCAAAACAAGTGTTTCGCTTATTGGCTGAGTCAGGTATTGATTACCTGCATCTCACCGAATACGACGCACTGCAAACCGCTTTTGCGGACAATGCGCTTTCGCTGGTACAGATAGCGCGAGAGGCGGCACCAAGCCTGACTATTGTGGCGAATGGTTCGCTGTCAAACAGCCGTGCCGCCTCTCAGGCGCTGGAGCAGGGGGCGGATTATGTGGCGTTGGGCAAAAGTGCATTGGCCAATCCCGACTGGCCGATGCGTGTCCGTGATGCAGCAGCCTTGCGTGAGTTTGATAAAAATCTGTTAGCCCCTTCCGCGGATGTTAAGGATTGCGAGCTGGCGTAAGAGGTTAATCGCATCGGAAGATGGTGATCAGTACGGGGGCACGACATGTCCCCGTACTGACTATTATTCTTTAAATGCCCAACCCAATTTTCCATCCGCAGAAATCATCTTATCGAGTTTCTTCTCGTTGACCTTTTTCATCGCCCCCAACTTTTCAGCGGTGAGCGGTCCGGCGTCGCTTTGGGCAATCACCGTGTCTTTAGGTACGTCGGTGATTTTTTCAGCAATGGCGGTGACCGCTGCGCCATAGCCTTTGCGATCGTGCAGATCGAATGATTTCAGCGGCAGTTCAGTCTCAAGCCATTTACCCCAGTAGAATTCAAGGAACGGCGGCGGATTGTCCTCTTTCTCAAAGCCGATATCGCGCACGAAATAGACCAGCGAACGATATTCATCATCCTGCATGTGTTTACGGCCCAACTCTTTAGGCAGGTCATGCGGGGTGATTTTGCCTTTAGGCGTATCCAGCCAGACCAGATGGGCGGCTTCCATTTGCTGCCAGAACGCATTCATCGTTTTCAGACTGCGGAAATCATTGGTGATGCGCACCTGTACCAGCGTTTTCAAACCCCCAACATCAGCGAAATTACTGAAGGTGTGATGCCCATCAGTGAGATAGAGCGCATTATCCGGGGCGATGACGGCAGTTTTCATCGGTCCTGGCTGCGCACCCACCGGGGCTTTACAGGTGAAGCTGTCAGGATCGGAGATGCGTGATTTGCTGTTGAACTTGTCTACGCCTTTCTGCCCCATGCTTTCACAAAAATCATCGAACAGCTTTTTGGGATCGGCCTGGTAACGGTGCAGTTTGTAATCCAACTGGCGATAACCAATCGCGGCTTGCGTGGGATGCAATTGTGATAACTGCACCTGCACGATATCACCTGCTTTGATATCAGCGGGCAGTGCTGCTGACGCCTGGCCAGAAGACCACATTAGAGCTAACAGTGACCACGGTGTTCTCATTCCCTTTCCTTAAATGGCCTCAAACGAAGCCGCTACGATAGCATTTCTGTCATCTTGCCGCTTTAGTGTTGTGCTTCGCGCTTGACCTATTACAACTCGTTATCCAGACCTCTGACCACATTGGAGCTTGCTATGGCCCTTGCCGCTGTCCAACCGGCTAAACTGCAACACACCGTCATCGATCCTAGCGTGCGTATGCGCGAAACCCACATTGGTCAGCAATGTGAGATCCTCGCCGAAAGTTATCTTGAATATAGCGAATTGGGCGATTTTTCTTACCTCGGCGAGCACTGTTGTGTCGCTGATGCGCAAATTGGTCGCTTTACCGCGATAGCCAATCAGGTGCGTATTGGTGCGCCAAATCATCCGATGGATCGTGCGTCCCAGCATCGTTTTACCTACTGCCCGGAATATTATGACCCGCAGGCGCAGCGTGACGCAGGCTTCTTTGCCGATCGCCGCGAGGACCGCGTGATCATCGGTAATGATGTGTGGATTGGTCATGGCGTCATTGTGCTGCCGGGCGTGACCGTTGGTGACGGCGCGGTATTGGCGGCTGGCGCGGTTGTGACCAAAGATGTGGCCCCTTACACCATTGTGGGCGGCGTCCCTGCGAAACCCATTCGTGGCCGCTTCACACCAGAAATCGCGGCGCAGTTGCAGGCGATTGCGTGGTGGAACTGGCCGCTGGAGAAGCTGATGACGCATTTGGCGGATTTCCAATCGCCAGACATTGCTGCGTTCTGCCAGCGGCACGCGGTGTAAAATTACATCGCCTGCTGTGCTGCCACTTTGGGTGCATCAGCCTGCAGGCGTTTCTCGGGTTGTAATAGCGTCATCGCCAGCATGCTGCCAAACGCAATGCAGGCGGTAACGGTGAACATGGCGTTATAACCGTAATATTCCGCCAGCCAGCCGCACAGCATCGGGGAGATGATGGAGGCAAGGTTGGCTATCGCCAGCGTCATGCCACTGTAAGCACCTACCGAAGCTTTTGGCGTCACATCAATCACCACCGACCAATACACGTTATTCACCAGCGCATTGAGCGCGTTACCTAGCGTCATCAGAGCGATGATCCCTGCCGCTGAACTGACCCACGGAATCGCCATAAAACAGCAGGCGGTCGCGCACAGCGTGACGGCTGCGAAGACGTTCCTTGCCAGGCGAAGGTTGTTAAAGCGTGCCAGCAAACGATCGGCTATACGCCCGCCAAGCAACACAGTGAAACAGGCACCGCTCCACGGAATCATCGCCACGTACCATAACGAATGTAGATCGTAGTGGAAGTTATCTTGCAGATATTTAGGCAGCCAGGTGACCAGCGTAAAGGTGATATAGAGAAAACTGAAATAGCCAAGTGCGTTGCACACCAGCGTGCGACTGGTAAAGAAACGCCACCACGGCAGTGCACACTCATGTTGGCTTTCAGGCTTTTGTCCATTGATGATCAGCTGACGTTCGGCCGTATTGGCGCGGGGATGCAGCAGCGGTGTGTCGGTAAAGTTGCGTGCAAACAGCAACATCGCCAGCAGCGAGAAAGCGCCGAGCAGGATAAACATCATGCGCCAGTCGTTGGTTAACAGCAGCAAACCCACGGCAATGGGTGCGGTCAGCAGTGAACCTACCTGAGTGCTGAGTAAACCGATGCTCAGCGCAAAACCGCGTTCATTATCCGGGGCCCAGTGGGCAATGGTTTTATTCATCAACGCATAGGCCGGGCCTTCGGAAAAACCAAACAGGATACGCAATGCAGCAAATCCCATAATGGCTGAACCACTAAACAGCGCCATGCCGACTTCACCGGCCCATGCGGTGCCAATTTCCAGCAAGGACCAAAGAATCCCCGCCATCAACCACACTTTTTTGGTGCCCAATCTATCAGCGAGAAAACCGCCACACAGCGAGCCGAACAGGTAGCCAAAACCGAAATAGCCCAATACCGCACCCAGTTGAACTTTGGTGAAGTGAAATTCCTGAGAGATAGCGTTAGCAGCAAACGAGAGTGCGCCGCGATCAACGTAGTTGATCAGCGCGATGAGAAACAGCAGTGAAAAAATAGTGTAGCGAGTAGAGGATGCTTGCATAGCGCGACTCCTGAAATAGAACACAGGATTCATTAAGCAAAGCTGATGCCAGAATGGTAAGGCTGCTAACAATTAGCGCGGATATACAAGGTAAGGCCTTTCTGTAGCAAGGGCGACCATCAGGACGCCCGTTGTATGTCTGTCTGCACCAGCATGATCACATAAGCGTTCTTTTATAGTGCGAAGGGTATAAATGACCTCTGAGCGACATCCAGTCATCTGTTAACTACTCATGATCGCAAGCAATCTCAAAACACCCACATTTTGCGATTACTTGCGATGATCAAAATCCATCAATGAAAGCGATTAGCTGGTTTCACGAGGCCCAAACGTTCGCGCAGCGTGCCCGCAGCATAATCCTGATGAAACACGCGCGCATCCTGCAAACGGGGTACCACCTGGCTGAGGAAGAGATCTTCATTTTCATCAATATAGGTGGGGAGAATTACAAACCCATCGCAGGCTTGATGTTGATACCAGTCAATCATCTGTTGCGCGATTTGATCCGCCGTGCCGGTCGGTGAAGGGAATGACAAACTCTCCGCATAGCATTTGACCATCTCCCCCAGAGTGAGTTTCTGCTCTATAGCATTGGCAATCACATACTGAAAACGTCCTTTACTGCCGGTAATCTGCTCGCGCAAGTCGGGCACCGGTCCATCCACCGGATACTGTGACAGATCGATGTTCATGCTGGCAGAAACAAAACTGAGCCCGGATTCCACGGTGATCAGTGATTTGAGGTGTTCAGCGCGGTCGCGTGCATCCTGCTCGCTGTGGCCGACAATCGGCACTAATCCCGGCATGATTCGCAGCTGATCTGGCTGTCGCTGATAGTGCTGCGCACGCTCCTTGATCGTTTGGTAGAACTGCTGTGCGCGTTCCCGGTTAGGTTGCACGACAAACAGCATCTCCGCGTGTTGGGCCGCCAGGTCAATAAATGCCTCAGAAACACCAGCCTGTATCACTACCGGATGCCCTTGCGGTGGACGGGGCAGGTTCAACGGTCCTTGTACCTCGAATGACTCGCCCTGATGGTCGAAGCGGTGGAAACGTGCCGGATCGGCAAAGCGTGCGCTGCTTTTTTCCACCACCAACGCATCCTCTTCGAAGCTGTCCCAGAGCGCTTTCATCACGTCGATGAACTCTGCCGCGCGGCGATAGCGATCCTCATGGCTGAAGTGTTGGCTGCGGCCAAAATTACGTGCTTCGGCATGGGTTAATGAAGTTACCACATTCCACGCGGCGCGCCCACCGCTGATGTGATCGATGTTGGCCAGCTGTCGCGCGGTGGTATAGGGCTCGGAATAGGAGGATGAGACGGTGCCGCCTAAGCCAATATGATCGGTGACCGCCGCCAGCGCGGCCAGCAAGGTGAGCGGCTCAGACCAGCCCACCTGGCGATGCTGCACGGTATGCGCCAGATGTCCGCCATACACATCATCAATCGCCAGCTTATCCGCAACAAAGATCATATCGAGTTTTGCCGCTTCAGCGCGTTGGGCAATTTTGCGGTACAGCGGCCAGTTGCGGCCACCGGTCGTGGCGGCTTGCGGATGACGCCAGCCACCCTGATGAATGCCTGAGTCGAGGTACAGCGCCAGGTTCATCATGGTTTAGTGGCTCCTGCTTTGGCAAAGAATGACGCATCGACCAGGCTGCTCGCCTGCAAGCCGGGTTTAATTAACCCGCTGCGTGCGAAAGTGTCTATGGCTGCCTGCTGGCGCTGCGCCACCAGCGTGTAGTCTTCCACCGGAGCGTTGTTTTCACGCTGAACTTTACTCAAGGCGACGGCATCTGGCAGACGCAGTAAAGACGCGATGCCATTGGCATACTCTTGCGGATGAGCCACACCCCAGGCGCGAGCGCGAATCAGACGCTGTCGGAAATCAGCCAGCTCTGCACGTTTACTGCTGATAGCGCTATCGGTCGCCACCAGATAGTTGGAGACCGGTGCCTCCTTGCCGTCAATGGCGATGCGATTACCTGACTGAGCCACCGCAAAAGAGACATACGGTTCCCATGTCGCCACCGCATCCACGGCACCGTTATCCAATGCCAATGTCGCCTCAGCAGGCGTGGTGAAAACAAAGTTAACGCTGTCATCAGGCAAACCGGCCTGGTGCAGCGCGTTGAGTACCATGTTCTGACCCGATGAACCTTTCACCGTGGCCACTTTTTTGCCTTTGAGGTCGGCAATGGTATGGACGGCGCTATCCTTTTTAACCAGCAGCCCGTTACCCAAATATTGTGAGGCCTGAATAGCGCGGATTTTAGCCCCAGCCGCCACGGCAAAAGCCAGCGGACCATCACCGACTAATCCGGCATCCAGATGCTGTGAGTTGAGTGATTCCAGCAGCGGCGCGGCGTTAGGGAATTCGTACCATTTGATTTCATAAGGCACATTGGTGAGTTCACCGGCTGCTGACATCACGGCGCGGGCGTTCCCCTTTTGGTCGCCGACCACGAGTTCGGTATTGGCGGCATAAGTGGTGAAGGTGGCGGCCAACAATGCGCTGGCGATAAACGTGAGTTTCATGATGTTTCCCTGAGAAAAAAGAAAACAGCGTAAGTTTTCCGCTACAGCAGGCGTAGTAACAAATCCGCGCAACGATATGCAATGAGCGCAAAATCCACGAAGGGTGAAAGATTTCGCAACTCCCGTTATCAAAAAATGCGATTTATCCTCACTAATGATTAATTATCACAACGAAAAATAAAACGTGATTTCAGTCACAGATTGAAGGCTGCCTGATTTGTCAGTCATTAGCCCGGCTACATTCATAAGCGGAGCTAACGACACACTCAGCAACGGGTTTTTACTATTCGATAACGTAAGTTAAAATTCTGTTGAGTTTATGTAGGTTTATTTTGGGTGGTAATTGATGAAAAACGTTGAGGGATTGGCATGGTTAACAAATTAACCAGTATCGTGCTGGCGATTCTGGCATTAGCGTTGCTCTATATGGGTGGTAAGTTGCTGATGCTGGGCGGCAGCGCGTTCTATGCATTGATGGCGGTGGGCTTACTGATCACCGCCATTTTACTGTTCAGAAACCAGCGTAGTGCACTGGCGCTGTATGCGGTTTTGATGTGGATTACCCTGGCCTGGATTATCTGGGAAGTGGGCTTTGATAAATGGCAGTGGATCCCACGCGGCGACCTGTTTGGCGTGATTGGCCTGTGGCTGGCGATGCCGTGGGTGGTGAAACCGCTGTATCAAGGCGAACGCCGCTTCCACACCTTCCTGGGTGGCACGGTGATCGTGATGATTGTGGTGGTGCTCGGTCTGTGCTTCTACGATCCGTTACCGCAGGCGGGCACGATTAGCAATGCGCGTGAACAAGCTAGCGAGCAGGGCGCCGCTAACGACTGGACCGCGTACGGCGGCACCACTGATGGCCAGCGTTTCTCTTCACTGAATCAAATCACCAAAGAAAACGTGCAAAACCTCGAAGTGGCCTGGACTTACCACACTGGTGACCTGCGTCAGGATGCGGATGCCAGCGAATACACCTTCGAAGCGACGCCGGTGAAAGCCAACGGCATGCTGTATTTCTGTACGCCGCATAACGAAGTGCACGCACTTGATCCCGAAACCGGTGCAGTGAAGTGGAAGTACACGCCGAATAAAGATCGTTCTTACCTGCAGCAGCACCAGACCTGCCGTGGCGTGAGCTATTACGAGCAAAGCCCGGTTGCTGCGCAGGATTCTGCTGCAGCGCCGGCCATCTGCCGTAAGCGTATCTTCAACGCCACCACCGATGCACAGCTGATTGCACTGGATGCCGATACCGGCAAACCTTGTGCTGATTTCGGCACCAATGGTGTAGTGGATCTGCATGCCAACATGGGTGAAGTGCGTCCACATGCGTTGATGCAAACCGCCGCACCGCTGGTGGCCGGCAAGCTGGTGATTGTCGGTGGTTCCGTGATGGACAACGGCTTCAACAGTGGTAACCCATCAGGTGTGATTCGTGCTTATGACGCTGAAACCGGTCGTCTGGTGTGGAACTTTGATCCATCGAATCCAGAAAATACGGCGCCGATCGCTGCGGGACAAAACTATCCGCAAGATACGCCAGTCGCCTGGGGTACGCTGAGCGCTGACCTGAAAAATGGTCTGGTTTACGTGCCGTTTGGTAACGCGTCACCGGATGAAGTGGGTATCGAACGTGATGCCAACAGCAACACCGAGAAGTTCCGCGATGCGTTAGTGGCGCTGGATCTGCAGACCGGCGCATTTAAATGGCGTTATCAAAGTTCTAACCACGATCTGTGGGATCGCGATAATCCGTCTCAGCCGTCATTGCTGGATATCGATTATCAGGGCCAGAAACAGCCTGTGGTGATCCTGCCAACTAAAACCGGCAACCTGTTTGTCTTGAATCGCCTGACCGGTCAGCCGGTGTATCCGGTTAATCAGGTGAAGGTTTCTACCGAAGGTGGTGTGCCGGGTGAGAAGTTTGCCGCGACACAGCCAGTATCAAGCCTGAACTTTATTCCAGACCCGTTGACCGAAAAATCAATGTGGGGCATCACGCCGTTTGACCAGATGTCATGCCGCATGGACTTCCGTTCACTGCGTTACGATGGCAACCCATGGACGCCAGCCACTGAAGCCGGTTCGCTGATCTTCCCGGGTAACATTGGCGTGTTCAACTGGGGTTCAGTGGCAGTCGATCCGCAGCGTCAGATGTTGATTGCCGCGCCAGTTCGCCTGGCCTACAAATACAACCTGATCAAGCGTACGCCGCAGACTGAAACGCAGCGTCTGTTCACCAAAGATGGTCAGCCATACTGGAATGAAAACTTCCAGGGTGACTACGCGATTCACATTCAGCAGTTGGCCTCTGGCCTCGGCATTCCGTGTATCGCACCGCCGTGGGGTCGTATGGTGGGCGTAGACCTGAAAACCGGGAAAACCGAGTGGTTGCGCCGTGTGGGTGTCACCAAAAACCTGAAAACCAGCTTCCTGCCGGGCCGCTTCCCAATCGGCTTCCCGATGGGCATGGTGGCACACGGTGGTCCATTGCTGACAGCGGGTGACCTGGTGTTCCATGGCGCAACCGCGGATAACTTCTTCCGCGCTTACGACAGCACCACCGGTGAACTGCTGTGGCAGACCGAGCTGAGCGCGGGTGCGCAGGCCACGCCGTCGACCTTTATGGGTAAAGACGGTAAGCAGTACGTGGTGATTGCGGCAGGCGGTCACGGTTCGCTGGGCACCCAGGCGGGTGACAGTGTGGTGGCATTCCGTTTGAAGTAATGAAGTAATGAAGTAGTGAAGTCATGAATAGGGGGCGCACACTGTTCGCAGCGGCGCCCCTTTTTATTTAGCGTTTTGCGCGCTCACTCTGCACCTGCTGTGCAATACGGTCGCCAATGGTTTGATCAATGTTACGCCAGTAGGCAAACGCGCGTGACAGCACCGGTTCTTCCACGCCATCCAACAAATGCCCGCTGACGTTGTTCACCAGACGGTCGCGTGCCGCATCGTCCATCACTTTATTCACCAGCGTATTCGCCTGACCGAAATCATCATCATCTTTGCGCAGCGTATACGGCGCACGCACCATGTTGCCTTGTGATTCCCAAGTGGAGTCGGTGGGATAACGCTCGCCATCTGCCACCGGACCGCCTTTGGAATTAGGTGCATACACCGGATCTGAGACCGGATTCATCCGCATCGCACCGTCTTTGCTATAACTGTGCACCGGAGAATGAGGCGCATTGACCGGGATCTGTTTGTAATTCACGCCCAACCGCGCGCGGTGAGCATCGGCATAGGCAAATACACGACCAATCAACATTTTGTCAGGGCTCAAACCAATGCCCGGTACCAGATTGTTTGGCTCAAACGCAGCTTGCTCGATCTGTGCATGGTTGTCAGTGGGATTGCGGTTTAGCTGTAGTTTGCCGACTTTGATCAGCGGGTAGTCGGCATGCGGCCAGACTTTAGTGAGATCGAACGGGTTGAAGCGATAGGTCTCAGCTTCGGCAAACGGCATGATCTGCATGTAGAGCGTCCAGCTGGGGAACTCACCGTTTTTAATCGCGTTAAACAGATCGCGGGTGTGGTAGTCGCCATCCTGACCGGCCAAGGTATCCGCGTTTTCCTGCGCCAGAAACTCCACGCCCTGATCGGTTTTGAAGTGATATTTGACCCAAAACTTCTCACCTTGCGCGTTGACCCACATGTAGGTGTGGCTGGAATAGCCGTTCATATGACGCCAGCTTTTGGGAATACCGCGATCGCCCATCAACCAGGTAACCTGATGCGCCGATTCTGGCGACAGCGTCCAGAAATCCCACTGCATATCGTGGTCGCGCAAATTGTTGTCGGCGCGGCGTTTTTGCGAGCGGATAAAGTGCTGAAACTTCATCGGATCACGAATAAAGAACACCGGGGTGTTGTTGCCTACCATGTCGTAGTTGCCTTCGCTGGTATAAAACTTGAGGGCAAAACCGCGCGGATCGCGCCAGGTGTCGGGACTGCCGCGTTCCCCTGCAACGGTTGAAAAGCGCATCACCACATCAGTTTTTGTGCCCGGCTGAAATACCGCAGCTTTGGTATAGCGGCTGACATCGTCCGTCACTTCAAAATGGCCAAACGCGCCGCTGCCTTTGGCGTGCGGCTGGCGTTCCGGAATACGCTCACGGTTGAAGTTCGCCATCTGCTCAATCAGGTAGTGATCGTGCAGCACCAGCGGACCGTCCGGCCCGACTGACAGAGAGTGTTCATCGCTAGCTACCGGAATGCCAGCATCCGTGGTGGTCGGTTTACGATCGTCATTGCTCATAATATCTCCAGATTTTGTAAGGTTAATGCAACCCACTAAAGGTAGCAGCGCAGGCCAAACTTGCAGGCGAAGCGGGAGATGAGCGAAGGGCAGAATTAGGGTATAGAAGGGTGCTCTGAGAGAAGACCCCATTCGCGATAGGCCAGGTTAATGTCTGCTGACGAGCTAAGCAACAGCTTGGGCAAGGTCCATTCCGCATACATGCGTTGGTTACGCGGGCGATGGCGCCGAGAGGTGATAAGCAGATAACGCGTCATTTCCCAGGTCAACTTCTCGCGCTGATGTGAGGGGACAACACCGCCAATGCGCTGGGCATCAAACAGCGTACGACGCAGATAACGAAAGAAACTTTGAGTCGGTGGCAGGTCAAGCAGAATGATACCGCTGGCACGCGTTAAGCGGTCCGGTAGCGTGCGCACATAATTGCCGTCCATGACCCAGCTTTCCCCTGCGATAGCGTCGAGATGCAGTTGCCGGAAATCTGCTTCAGCGCGGGCTTGCCAGTGCGTGTTGGGGAGGTGATAAAGCTGATCCAGGTGGATGAGCGGGCGCGCTGTCTTGCTGGCGATGGCCTGAGCCAGTGTCGATTTACCGCTGTTTGAAGGCCCCAAAATGCAGATGCGTGGGCCGAAGTCGCTTAATGCCATCATGATGAAAATCCTTTTAATGTCATAAAAAGCTGAACCAAATTGCTGATAGCAAAAAACACCAGTATCAGCCCGCCGCCAATGTTGATGGCGATGGACAGCTTACGAATGTTGATCACTCGTGCTGAAGTCAGCAGCGTAAAACAGATGATCACCAGCCACAGTGCCATAATGGCAACGTGTATGGAGGCCAGCAGCAGATAATGCAGCAAGGCATGATCGCGCCCGGCGAATTGCGATACCACGGTGAGATACAACATCACCGCTTTTGGATTAAGCACATTGGCTAGCCAGGCATCTTTAATCCCCATGCGGGCGCTACGGTAAGAGGCGACGGGTTGGGAAATATGACGACCTCGACGCAACAACTGTACGCCGAGCCACAGCAGATAAGCAGCCCCCGCCACGCTTAACAGATTAAAGATAATGGGGGAACGCACCAGCAGGGCGCTGATGCCCAGGCCAATCAGCAGCGCATGGGTATAAATACCCAGAGCCGTGCCGAGAATGATCGCCGCCAGCCCGCGCGTGCCTGCCACCAGCGTGTTATTCATCGCGAGGGTGAAACTCGCCCCTGGCGACAAGGCCACCGGTAAGATCGCAATGATAAAGGCGAGCAGGTGCAGGTTCATGAGGGTAACGGCTAAGGAATGTTAAATAATTTTGAATATTATTAGACGGTGAAGCAATAATCTACCACTGCAATCACGCCGCCAGGACTCAGCGGACCTATAAATAGCATAACTATAAGGATGACCATGACCATAGCTTGCCTGCACACCGCCGCCAGTAATATCGCGCTGTTCGATCACGCGGCACACGCCCTTGAATTACCTCCCCACACACTGAGCCATATTGTGATGCCGCACCTGCTGGCTGAAGCTGAGCAAAGTGGCGGTATGACGCAGGAGCAACAGCAACGTTTGGCTCAGCTGATGCACAGTATGGGACCTTGGTTTGATGCGATAGTCATTACCTGTTCAACGCTGGGGCCAGTGGCCGACACCTTCCAACCGCAAAAATCGGGCTGCCCGGTCTATCGCGCAGATCGGATGCTGGCAGATCACCTGCATCAAATGGCAGGGCCTGCGCTGGTACTCTGCGCGGCTGAGTCAACCTTAGCGGCTACCCGTCTGTTGTTCTGTCCACCAACGTTGCCATCTGAAAAACAGCCACAGGTCGCTCTGATTCCTGACGCCTGGGCCGCATTTAAAGCGGGTGATCATCAACGCTACCACGCGCTCATCGCTGACGCGGTAAAACAGGGACGCGAGCAGGGCGCACAACACCTAGCACTGGCGCAGGTTTCAATGGCGGCGGCGGCAGACAGCCTGCCGGAGAGCGAGCGTCCGTTGACGATTCCGCAGCTGGCATTAGCCGCGTTGATCACAAAGCGTTAATGTCGCGAAGGGAACGCCTGAGGGTGGCGTCCTCCCTCTTTTGCTCGTTAAAGGGATAACCTCTTTAGCTGTCGATACCAGGGAATGAAATAAACCAGCATGCTCCCCCAGAATATCCCCGCAGTAACGCCGCTGATTGCACCGTGAATCAGATTAAATGACAGGGAAGCGATTAATTCAGGGTGCAAAGCCACAGAAACGGAAAGCGTATATTTGGCGGCAAAGGCTAATAACATAAATATTAATGGCAACGCCGAACCTGGGCGAATAATCATGCCGTGATTTTCACTGGAGATGGGTTTGCCTGTCGCGTGAGACAACATGGCACCGATGATACCCCCAATCAGTAAACCGATAATCATGGAAAACAGCGTATAAGCAACCCAGGTGGTTTCCCGAAATACGCCATAAAAGCCCCAAACTAAAAACAAAACTGGAATGTAGAACAGTTTTTGCACCGCGACTTCACGAGTCTGTAATGCCTTAATGCCGCGAAAAATCAGATAGACGAGTAATATCCACACCCATGTTGGCGTATGTCTCAACAGTTCAATCAGTCCCATTTTTCATCTCCAGCAACCTGAACAAGGTTGACAAAAAAAATTAAGAATCCGCTTGTGATTTAAAATCATATCACTGTGAGATTATTTTAGTGCAGATATTTATCGCATGTTAATAACCGCTGAATCCGGCAGGTTAATAGATCCGCTAATAACAATACGCTTTCATGAATGTGTAATATTTGTTTGCATCGCCTGATATTAGTGATTATGGTTGGCAACACTTTTTTACGCTTCACGAACATCTTCTTATAACAACCTCTGCAAAAGAGGTGGCTTTGCTATTGCCGTTAGTCAGAAAAATAAAGACTGATGGCACTCAATAAAATGTGGGTTGTGTCAATAAACATGAATGTTTTTTAAACCTTTGGGATGAAGGAGACACGCGAAAAGCGTCAGTCTATTACCACACACCACGGCTATTATGCGCGTCGTAAAGTCATCAGTATCGCTATCGGCCTGTGTATTGGCATGTCGGGTTCCGCCGTCGCCGCAGAAAAGGACTCGGAGGAAGTTACCAGCAGCCGGGAGCGTAGCTATCAGGACGAACAAGAGCTGGTGGTAACCGGAGAGAAAACGGAACGATCGATTTTTGATACCGGATCGAGCGTTGAAGTTTTTGATAGCCGCAGGATTGATTCACTGCCCGGTGCTGAAACCGTTTCAGACTTAATGCGGATGACCGCGAATACCGTTGATGTCGGGATCGGCAACGATCTGCCAACAGTGCGCGGGGTGCATGGCTCCGGCCCATCGACGGGTGCAGGGGCATTCCTTAGCGGAACACGCCCGCGTTTAGGATTATCACTGGATGGCCGTGCGCTCACCTATAACGAACAGGCCTATGGACCGCAATCGCTGTGGG
Organism: Pantoea sp. JGM49; assembly: GCF_018257655.1. Classification (NCBI taxonomy): domain Bacteria; kingdom Pseudomonadati; phylum Pseudomonadota; class Gammaproteobacteria; order Enterobacterales; family Erwiniaceae; genus Pantoea; species Pantoea sp. JGM49. The sequence goes on from NZ_JAERJM010000001.1 coordinate 458,870, forward strand.
ATTTAGATCGCGTGGAAGTGTTTCGAGGGCCGCAAAGTTACATTCAGGGTCGCAATGCCATCGCCGGTGCGATTGTGATGACCACCAAAGATCCCAGCTTCGAATGGGAGAGCGCTATAAAGGGTGGATTTGGCAATCAGCACGCCTCATAACTGGCGGCGATGGCCAGTGGCCCACTGATTGATGAACAGCTGGCGTTTCGTGTCAGCGTTGATCGCCAGCGCCGCCGCAGTGACATCGATCTGCCCGCTTACACGCCGGTGGGCGATCCGCGCGAAGTGCAAACCACCAATGCGCGCGCCAAACTGCTGCTCAATCTGGTCTATGACCCGCAGGGGAATCGCCTGCTTGGCGTTGATCAGGGGATCGATCGTGACAAGCCGCGAAATAACTATCTGGGACAGACCTACACCCGACGCAGCAGCGGACATCAGCTGTTTGCTCTGGATGCAGACAGCGGCAAGGTTCTGGCCAAGGTGGATACCGATCAGGTGCCGATTGGCTTACTGCTGGATGCACAGCAGCAGCGCATTTATGTCACCAACCGCAACGGTGTCAGAGTCGAAAAGGGCGCGGGCACGGTGACGATCTTTGATGCCCGATCGCTGCAGCGAATTAACACCCTGGCGTTGCCTCCGCACCCCAATAGCCTGGCACTCGATGAGGCTAATCACGCCCTGTTCGTCACGGTGAAAAATGACGGCGCGGCGACCAAAGCGGCAAAGCTTGAGAGTGTTGTACGTATATCGGCGGAATAATGCTTCGTCGCAGCACGAGAGTTCGTGCTGCGACGAAGTTTGGGAAAAGCATGTGTTATAACGACAAAGATTCATCATCACCTTATCTAAAGTCCGCATTGTAAAAATCCACTACGCCCTCTCTCTTTTCATTTTCCTGACAGTGTAAGGAAAGCTAATTTGATAGACTTCATTCTGAGAATGAACGTTCACTACAGGGTAATTCATGAAGAATTTTCAGCGCAGTGTGATCGCCGGGCTGGTGATGTTAGTCGCCGCCTGCGATCAAAACAGCAGTCAACAAGCCGCCACTCCGACCACCGAAGTGGGTGTTAAAACCTTGCAAAGCGAGTCAGTGGCGCTGGACAGCCAGCTCGCGGGCCGCGTGACGGGCAGTATGACCTCAGAAGTGCGCCCCCAGGTTGAAGGGATTATTTTGAAGCGCCTGTTTACCGAAGGGGATGAAGTGAAAGCCGGTCAGGTGCTGTATCAAATCGATCCGGCCAGCTATCAGGCCAGTTACGATCAGGCTTTGGCACAATTAAAGAATGCTCAGGCATTGGTGAAAAGCAGCAAACTCAAAGCGGAGCGCTATGCAGCACTGGTGAAAGAGAACGGCGTGTCGCGTCAGGATGCAGATGACGCGTTAGCCACTTACCAGCAAAATGTCGCATCCGTGGATCAGTATCGTGCTGCGGTTGAAAGCGCTCGCATCAATCTTAATTACACGCAGATCAAAGCCCCAATCAGTGGACGCATTGGCATTTCCTCCGTGACGCCAGGTGCGCTGGTGACTGCTAGCCAGACCACCGCGCTGGCGACCATTCGCGCGCTCGATCCTATTTATGTCGATCTCACCCAATCCAGCGTTCAACTGCTGAAGCTGAAACGTCAGCAGGCTTCCTTGCAGCAGAGCACGGATGCCGTGCCGGTGACGGTGAAACTGGAAGATGGCAGTGCTTATGACCATCCGGGCAAGCTGGAACTGACGGAAGTGTCGGTAGATGAAGCGACGGGCACCGTGACGCTGCGCGCGATTTTCCCTAACCCGCAACATGAGTTGTTGCCGGGCATGTATGTGCGCGCCAATGTGACTAACGGCGTTAAAACCGACGCGATCCTCGCACCGCAACAGGGCATCACACGTGACGCCAAAGGCAATGCCACCGCGCTGGTGGTGGATAAAGAGAATAAAGTCGAGAGCCGTGAAGTGGTGGCCGATCGCGTGATCGGCAATAAGTGGCTGATTACCTCTGGTCTCAACAGCGGCGACAAACTGATTGTTGAAGGTACCGGTAAAGTGCAGGCGGGCATGAGCGTTAAAGCCGTAGAAGTGACGCCAAACGATATAGCCGCGACCAGCGAGGGCAACTGATATGTTGGCTCAGTTCTTTATTCGTCGGCCGGTGTTTGCCTGGGTTATCGCCATCTGCATCATGATGTTCGGTTTACTCAGTATTAACAGCCTGCCCGTGGCGCAATATCCCGATGTGGCGCCGCCACAGATCAGCATTCAGGCCACCTACACCGGAGCCTCGGCGGAAACGCTGGAGAGCAGTGTCACCCAGGTGATTGAGCAGCAGTTGACCGGGTTGGATGGTTTACTCTATTTCAACTCCACCAGCACCGCATCGACCGGTCAGGTAAAAATCAATGTGACCTTCCAGCAAGGCACTGACCCCGATATCGCTCAGGTACAGGTACAAAACAAGGTTCAGCAGGCAGAAAGCCGTCTGCCTACCGCCGTGACCACACAGGGTGTCACCGTGGAAAAAGCGCAGAGCGACTTCCTGCTGATCCTTGCGGTGTACGATAAAACCAATAAAAGCAGTTCTTCCGATGTGGCTGACTATATGGTCAGTAATATGGAAGATACGCTGGCGCGTGTCAGCGGCGTCGGGAGCGTGCAGGTATTTGGTGCCGAATACGCGATGCGTATCTGGTTAGATCCGAGCAAACTCGCTTCCTATTCGCTGATGCCGTCGGATGTCACCACCGCGCTGGAGAGCCAAAACACCCAGGTCTCTTCCGGCCAGTTGGGTGCGCAGCCTGCCAGTAAAGAGCAGCAACTGGTGGCAACGGTGCGTTCGCGTTCACGTCTGCAAACGCCAGAACAGTTCCGTAATATTGTGCTGAAAAGCCAGTCTGACGGTTCCGTGGTGCGCCTGAGTGATGTGGCGCGCGTCGAGATGGGTGATGAGAATTACAGTGCCAACGTGTTGGCGAACGGCCATCCCGCTTCGGGTATCGCGGTTCAGCTGGCGTCGGGTGCCAATGCGCTTTCCACCGCCGAACAGGTGAAATCCACCATCAATGAGTTCCGCAGCAGTATGCCTGCGGGCTATGAGATCGCTTATCCGCTCGACAGTACCGACTTCGTAAAAATCTCGATTGAAGAAGTGGTGAAAACGCTGATCGAAGCGGTGATTCTGGTGGTCATCGTGATGTTCGTGTTCCTGCAGAACATTCGTACCACACTGATCCCGGCGATTGCCGTGCCGGTCGTGTTACTGGGCACCTTTGGTGTGCTGTCGCTGTTTGGTTATTCGATTAACACCTTAACCATGTTCGGTATGGTGCTCGCCATCGGCTTGCTGGTCGATGATGCGATTGTCGTCGTGGAAAACGTTGAGCGCGTGATGCGCGAAGAGGGATTACCACCGCGTCAGGCCACCGAAAAATCGATGAAAGAGATCACAGGGGCGCTGATCGGTATTGCCTTAGTGCTGTCGGCGGTGTTCCTGCCGATGACCTTCTTCAGTGGTTCAACCGGTGTGATCTATCGCCAGTTTTCGATCACCATTGTGTCGTCGATGGTGCTGTCGGTGATTGTCGCGCTGACGCTGACACCGGCACTCTGTGCCACCTTGCTGAAACCACATAACCATGAAAGCGGCACCAAAGGCTTCTTTGGCTGGTTTAACCGTAGCTATGAAAAAGTACAGGGGCGCTATCAAAACGGCGTCGGCCATGTGGTGCACAGTTCAGTGCGTTATCTGCTGCTGTACGGCGTATTGTTGATCGGATGTGCGGTGCTGTATCTGCGCCTGCCGACCGGCTTCCTGCCGACCGAAGATCAGGGCTATATCATGGTGCAGTATCAGCTGGCACCGGGTGCCACGGAAAACCGCACCAGTGAAGTCCGTCAGCAGGTTCAGCAGTACTTCGCGACCAAAGAGAAAGATAACGTTAACGTCAGCATGCTGGTGAACGGCTTCAGCTTTGCGGGCAGCGGACAGAACGCCGGTATTGGTTTTATCTCGCTGAAAAACTGGAGTGAGCGTAAAGGCTCAGAGAACAGCGCCGATGCGATAGCAGGACGCGCCATGGCTGCGCTATCCAGTATTCGTGATGCACAGATTTTCGTGTTGTCACCGCCTTCAGTCTCGGGATTGGGCCAGTCCAACGGCTTTACTTTTGAACTGCAAGCACGCGGCTCAACCGATCGTGACCAACTGCTGAAGATGCGTAACCAGCTGATCGCTGAAGCCAATCAGGATCCGGTGTTGAGCGCGGTGCGTGCCAACTCGTTACCCGATTTGCCTCAGCTGGATGTGAGTATTGATGATGCCAAAGCGCAGTCACTGGGCCTGACCATCAGTGACATCAATACCACCTTGAGTGCAGCGATTGGCGGCAGTTACGTCAACGACTTCACCGACCGCGGTCGCGTGAAGAAGGTTTACATGCAGGGCGATCAGCAATTCCGCAGTAAGCCTGAAGATATCGATCAATGGTACGTGCGCGGAACGGATAGCAGCAGCAACACCACTATGGTGCCGTTCTCGTCGTTCGCCTCCTCAAAATGGGCTTACGGTCCAGATGTGCTGTCACGTTATAACGGCCTGGCTTCCTATGAGATTGAAGGATCTTCAGCATCGGGCAAGAGTTCCGGCGATGCCATCACCGCTATGGAAAAACTGGCGGCCAAACTGCCAACCGGTACCACCTATGCATGGAGCGGCCTCTCTTATCAGGAAAAACTCTCCGGCAACCAGGCAATGTCGTTGTATGGCATCTCCCTGATTGTGGTGTTCCTGTGTCTGGCCGCGCTGTATGAAAGTTGGTCAGTGCCGTTCTCGGTGATGATGGTGGTGCCGTTGGGCGTCATCGGTTCCTTGCTGGCCATTACGCTACGCGGTCTGGAAAACGACGTCTATTTCCAGGTAGCGTTGTTGACCATCATTGGTCTCTCGGCCAAGAACGCGATTTTGATCGTGGAATTCGCTGAGGAGAACTATCGCAAGGGTGAGAACCTGGTGAAAGCCGCGGTGCATGCCGCCACCATGCGTTTGCGTCCGATCATCATGACTTCGCTGGCGTTTACCGCTGGGGTACTGCCATTGGCGATTTCCACCGGTGCGGGGGCGAACAGCCGTATCGCTATCGGCACCGGCATTATCGGCGGCACCCTGACCGCGACCTTGCTGGCCATCTTCTTTGTACCGCTGTTCTTTGTTCTGGTCCGTCGCGTTTTCCCGGCGATTCCGCATGACGATGCACAGTCAACCGAATCTGCTGTGAAGGCGGAGGAGTAATATGTCTGCAAAACTTTTAATGGTGTTTTTGCCGTGTTTCCTTGCGGGTTGCGTATCTCTCGATCCGCATTACGATCGGCCAAAGGATGCGGTGAATACCACCGCGCCCACCGGCGATGCCTATCGGACGTTACAAGGCACACCGGCTAACTATCGTGATATCAGCTGGCAGGATTATGTGCTGGATGCGAAGCTGCGCCAGGTGGTGACGATGGCGCTGGACAGCAGCCGCGATCTGCATGAAGCGGTCGCCAGTGTGAAATCGGCTCATGCTCAGTATGGTGAGCAGCGTGCCGATTTGTTCCCCAGCCTGAGCGCTGGCGTGAGCGGCACACGTTCACGCGCGCTAACCGGGGAGGGAAATCAAACTGCGCTCAGCAATACCACTTCAGCCGAGGGCAGCGTCAGCTCGTTTGAATTGGATCTGTTTGGCAAGAACCAGAGTCTGTCGCGCCAGCAGTATGAAACTTATCTCGGCACGCTGGAGGGCGCCCGCAGTACGCGCCTGACGGTGCTGTATAACACCGTGGATTACTGGCTGCAGCTGGCCGCCGATCGCAGCAATCTGGCGATCGCTAAAGAGACGGCAGAGAGTGCGCGTCAGTCACTGGAAGTGACGCGCAAGCGTCTGCAGAACGGTGTGGATTCGATGGTGGATGTCGCGTCAGCAGAGACCACTTATCAATCTGCTCAGGCGGATGTGGCCAGTTACACCACAAGCGTGGCGCAGGATAAAAACGCGCTGGATCTGGTGGTAGGCAAAAGCGTGCCAGATAATTTGTTGCCTGAAAGCATTGAGTCCATTGGCGATGCATTGAAAGCCGTACCTGCTGGCGTGTCATCGGATGCACTGAATAATCGCCCGGACGTGTTGCAGGCAGAGCACAACTTAAAAGCCGCTAATGCCAATATCGGGGCGGCACGCGCTAACTTCTTCCCAAGCATCTCCCTCACCGCCAGCGGTGGGGTGGGCAGTTCAGATTTGTCTTCGCTGTTCAAGAACGGTGCGGGAATCTGGTCGTTTGCCCCAAGTATCTCGCTGCCGATTTTCAAAGGCGGCTACAACGTTTCCTACCTCAACTACACCAAAGCGCAGAAAGAGTATTACGTGGCGGTGTATGAGAAGGCGGTCCAAACGGCGTTCTCAGAAGTGGCCGATGCGTTGGCACGACGCGGCACTATCAACGATCAGCTGACCAGTCAGCGTAATAATGTTGCTGCTTCGCAAACCTATTACCACCTGGCAGATCTGCGCTATCAAAATGGTGTGGATACCTATCTGAATGCGTTAACTGCACAGCGCACGCTGTATACAGCACGCACTAGCCTGGTGAGCGTTGAGCAGGCTTACTACCAGAACCTCAATACTTTCTACAAAGTGATGGGTGGTGGTACTGCGTTGAAAGAATCTGAACTGAAACTGTGATGATCGCCCCGGGTCGATGCGTTAGCGACCTGGGAAAAAATGTAACCGGATTTATAGCCAGCATATCGGCTATAAATCCCTTCGCGTATGATAGGAAAAAACAATAATAACGCGCCGGCCACTTTTAGGAGTTATGTTGAGCAAATCAGAGAATGACGCCTTCGTGCGACAGCGACAGCAAATAATTATTGCCGCTGCAAAAATATGTTTTAGTCGCACCGGTTTTCACGGGACGAGCATGGCTGATATAAGCCGGGAATCAGGTTTGGGTGCAGGGCAGATATATCGTTATTTCGAGAGCAAAGAATTCATCGTCAGTGAAACGATTAAAAGTATCGCCACGAGTTGGCGTGTTTTTTTACAAGATAATCTGCCGAAGCAAAGCAGCACCCGCGATATTATTGATGCGGAATCGCCATTTTGGCAGGACTGGCCCTATCAGGACCGCTGCTTATTACTGGAGATGTATTCGGAAGCGTCGCGTAATCAATCTGTGCGGGAAGTTTTGGCACAAGAAGAACAGCTATTGATTGCTGATTTGGAAAAAGCGTTTAGCCGCCAGTATGCTCAAGTGAGTCCACAGCAGCGTAATGAGCGTATCCAATTTTTGTTAATGCTGGTAGACGGTGTTGCCTGCCGCGCATTTGGTGATAAGAACCTGGATCATCACGAACAGGGCAGGATTAATGGCATTCTCACACATCATTTGTTTGGCTGATTTCAGGCCATATCATGCTGATTGATGTCACGCGTGATGGCATCAAAAAAGGGCATAAATCCGTCGGGCACGTCACGTTGTTTCATGCAACGGCGAATGATCATCCCATCAATCACCAGAGAGATGATATGCAGTCGGGTGTTGATGACGTCGGCTTTCAGCGCCGGATTGAGTGTCTGCTCCTGAGCAATAAAGTTGTTTTTTAATACCAACCACGCATCATTCATTATCTGACGAATACGCTCGTTACGTGTGGCTTCAGATGAGACTTCCATCAACAAGACAATACTGTGCTCAACTTCGGGCGGCACAATGTCCTGCACCGAATGCGTGACGCCTCCCGCATGGGCAATTCGTTCAAAATCAGCGTTTAATAATGCGATCATGCGTTGCACCACATTGGTCACCAGCGCTTCGATAATGGCATCTTTGTTTTTATAATATTTATAAATTAAACCAATGCTAACATTTGCCTGGCTGGCAATATTCTGAATAGACGTTTGATGAAACCCTTTTAGGCGCATGCACTGTTCAGCTGCATCAAGAATCTGTTCGCTGCGATTCATGTTATTTACTCATCACGGAAAAGCGTATTTTACGCAAAAACAAGCAGCCTGACTAATCCTGAATGCTAAATAGTTGCGTTCTTTAGATTGTTTCTTTTTCTTATTATTGCTGTTAGTTATCAATATTCAAAAATTTTGACTTAAGTGAGCAAATTGCACACCTGTTCAGGGATTTTCTTGTCGCTATCATGATGAGCATAGCCACATTTTGAGGAGCAAATTATGAACGTAATGCGTGCCCAGCGTGACCAACTGTTTGAATACGGTCCCTTTACCATCCGCCGGCAACGGCCTGGCGAGGCTTTTGGCCCGCTGACGATTATTGATCAGATGTCGTTGAAAATGGATGCGCGTATTCCGATGCACAGCCGTCAGGACGAAGAGATTTTCAGCTACGTCTGGCGTGGTTCGGCGCAGCACCTTGCTGAAAATGGCGACAAAACCGCGCTGAATGCCAAACGCGCCATGGTGGTGAGTGCAGGAAGTGGCGTGCGTTATGAAGAGTCTGCGCCTTTTGTTGAAACCGAGATGTTGCAGGCTTATATCCGTCCGGCCAAAAGCGGCGGTGCACCACGCACCCTGGATTTTACTCGCGCTGATGGGGTGCCGCTCAACGCCTGGACATTGCTGGCTGGACCCGAAACTAGCGACGCACCGCTGCCGTTGGGTCAGGAGGTGTTTATTTATGATCTGAAAGTGGAGCGGGGCGCACAGGTTGAGGTGCCACATCTTGCCGGTTACTCAACATGGCTGACCTTGCTGGATGGCATTGTGACTGTTGGCGAGGAGCGGCTGTTGCAGGGGGATTCTATCAGCGAGCAGGGCGCATTGCCTGCAGTCCAAGGCGAGCGTGACGCGACAGTGATTGCATTTTTGGTGAGTGACGGCGTCACGTTTGTGTGAGTGCAGGCTGCCATAGTTAAATTAATGGCAGCTTTTTATGTGCGCTAGTGCGGGCCGTAGCACCTCTGCTGCTGCCGGGCAGTCCTCGCGCCGCTGACGCGGTACCCTCGGCTTCCACGTCGTGCCGACGGAACGTTCGGGGATCGACCATCCCGGTCGGCCCCGAACTGATCCGCGCATCCCTGCGTGGATCTCCTGGCCCAACGTAAAAGCCTCAGCGCTGCGGATAGCCCTTGCAGCATCAGAGGCGCTACCGCCATTCATATGGTGCCCGTTTAGACGAAACCCACAGTGGCTCCAGATTGCGTCATCACCTGAGCACCCACCATTCCCACCAAACGGTATTACACACTGAACTCACACAGCAAACGAACAATTGACAACCTACCACCAGTAAGTTACCAATGGTAGGTCAATCATTGTCGGAGGTTAACCCCATGCACACGCTTATCGTTACAGCTCATCCAGACCATCACTCACACACCCATGCTGTGGTTGAACAGCTGGTTAAAGGCATTTCAGCGAGCGGCCAACACAGTGTTGAAATCGCCGATTTAGCGGCTGAGCACTTTGATCCACGCTTCAATCAGGCGGATGTCGAACAGTTCAAATCGGGAACCGTTTCGCCTCAGGATGTATTGGCCGAACAGCAGCGTCTCAATCGTGCCGATGCGTTGGTATTGGTGTATCCGATTTACTGGTGGTCTTTCCCGGCACAGTTAAAAGGGTGGATTGACCGCGTGTTTACCCAGGGCTGGGCGTACGACGACACCGGCGAAAAGGTCATCAAAAAGTTAGGTCATCTGCAGGTGCATCTGCTGGCACTGGGTGCGGCGAATACGCGCACTTACCTGCGTCGCGGCTATTTCAGCAGTATGCGCAATCAGATCGATGAGGGAATATTTGGTTATTGCGGCGCGCCGGTAGTCAACAGCGAACTGTTGTTGCCTTCCGATGAGGGTTATCCTGATGCGCATTACGCGCTTGCCCGGCAACTGGGGCAGCGACTTTTTACTGTGAAGGAATCTGCATGAACTCACCCACGCGCCAGCGTATGACCTTTGACGCCCGCCGCGAGCAGCTGATGAACACAGCGTGGAATCTGGTGCGAGAGCAGGGTAGCGATGCCCTTACTCTTGGGCGAGTGGCCATTGAAGCGGGTGTCAGCAAGCCTGTGGTGTATGAGCATTTTGGCACTCGCCACGGTTTGCTCGCTGCGCTGTATGAGGACTTCGATGTGCGGCAAAACGCTGTCATTGACGCGGCGATGGCAAAAGCGGGAGACGATCTGGCAGAACGCGCCAGCACGGTAGCCGCTTGTTACGTGAACTGTGTACTGACACAAGGGCGCGAAATTCCCGATGTGCTGTCAGCACTCAATAGCTCGCCAGAACTGGCTGAAGTGAAGCGCAAATACCAACTCGATTTCATGGCGAAGTTACGTCTGTGGTTTGCTGAGGCGAAGCTGCCGCAATCCAGCCTGTGGGGTTTACTGGGCGCGGCAGACGCCCTCTCAAACGCTGTAGTGTGTGGCGATATCCGGCAGCTGGATGGCGTAAAGGAACTGCAGGGACTCATTGAGGCGCTGGTGCAGCGCCACCTTATCTGATGCTGTTCACCAGCCAGTTTGTTAGTTCGGTGAGTTCCTTCTGCTGTTCCGGAAACGCCGCAATCAGTTTCTGCATTTCAGCCTGCAGTGACTCCGGTCGATACGCCACACCGTGCAACTGCATCGCCAGCGTTTCAAGCGGTGCGGGATTGAGGCTATCGGTGAAAATTTGACTGCGGGTAATGGTGCCACGCTCAACGTCAAAGTGAATCTCAACGCCACCCCAGACAAAACGTTCCTGCAGCAGATGTGAGAAATCAGGCGCCTGACCAAAATTCCACTCCCAGCTGCTCTGGCGGGCGAACTGCGCCTTAAAGCCGGGAAGGTCAGGCAGGGCTTCCGGTGAAATAAACTCGGGCTCGCAGGTTTCATGGTAATGCGCGAAGTAAGCCGCAATCACCTCACGACGGATGTCTGCAAACCGGATATCAGGAATAAAATCCGCGATGTTCGCCACGCGGGAACGCACCGAGGTGATCCCTTTGGCCTGAAGCTTTTTGATGTCCGGGTTGAGGTAATCGGCAAGGCGCGAAAGATCGGCGCTCATCAGGAAAGTGCCGTGGTGAAAACCGCGATCCGGCGTTTCACGATAGGCGGAACCGGAAATCTTACGCATATCGCCATTCACATTGACCACGATGTCATTGCGACCGGAGGCTTCGGCGCGCATACCCAGCTTCTCAAGCGCCTGCAAAATAATCGCCGTCGAGACGGTTTTGTCATACTCCGGTTTACCGGCCATAAAGGTGAAACAGGCGTTGCCCAAATCATGAAACACCGCACCGCCGCCGCTGCTGCGTCGCGCCAGTTTGATGCCATCTTCCGCCATCCGACGCGTGTTGCACTCTTTCCACGGGTTTTGCGCGCGGCCAATCACCACCGTTTCAGCGTTCTGCCATAAGAACAATACGCGCTGCGTGGTAGGCATCTGACGGAATATGCACTCTTCCACCGCGAGGTTAAACCAGGGATCGTGTGAATCAGAGATCAGCAAACGTAAGGTGGACATGTTTCCTCCAGTTCCGTGAGAAAAGGGCAAGCGGAGGACAGAATACGCTGATTCGGATGCAAAGATAAGCGGAGTGATTTTCGTGTTGAGTCAGGTGCGCATCCTGCAACCAGAGGAGGCCATTGATGATGTCACGTCGAGCGGGAAATCAGTGCTGTGTTGAAATGGCTGAAAAAGGGCGGCATTCTTGCCGCCCCTGGAGGCATCTCACATCTTATGTAGCCAGGCGCACGCCATTTCTGGCGTTGACCATTTACAGAATCGATTTCGCCGTTTGAACCACGTTTTCCACGGTGAAACCAAACTCTTTGAACAGCAGCTCCGCTGGCGCGGATTCGCCGAAAGTGGTCATGCCGACAATCGCGCCGTGCAGACCGGTGTACTTGAACCAGTAATCGGCGATACCGGCTTCGATCGCCACACGCGCGGCCACCGCTTTAGGGAGCACAGATTCACGGTAAGCCGCGTCCTGCTTGTCGAAGGCGTCGGTTGAAGGCATCGAAACTACGCGCACCTTACGGCCCTCGCCCGTCAATTGCTCATACGCAGCAACCGCCAGCTCCACTTCTGAACCGGTGGCGATGAGGATCAGCTCTGGATCCCCTTCACTGTCTTTCAACACATAACCGCCGCGCACCACGTTAGCCAACTGCTCAGCGGTACGATCTTGCTGCGCCAGATTCTGACGCGAGAAGATTAAGGCAGTAGGGCCGTTGACGCGCTCAATCGCGTATTTCCATGCCACCGCAGACTCAACCTGATCACACGGACGCCATAAGCTCATGTTTGGCGTCACGCGCAGGCTTGCCATCTGCTCGACCGGCTGGTGGGTGGGGCCATCTTCGCCTAAGCCGATGGAGTCATGGGTGTAGACCATGATCTGACGCACTTTCATCAACGCCGCCATACGTGCCGCATTGCGCGCGTACTCGACAAACATCAGGAAGGTGGCGGTGTAAGGCAGGAAACCACCGTGCAGCGCGATACCGTTGGCGATCGCGGTCATACCGAATTCACGCACGCCGTAATGAATGTAATTCCCCGCGGGATCTTCATTGATCGGCTTAGAACCCGACCACATCGTCAGGTTGCTGGGTGCCAGGTCAGCAGAACCCCCAAGGTATTCCGGCAGAATCTTGCCGAAGGCTTCAATCGCATTTTGCGACGCTTTACGGCTGGCAATTTTCGCCGGATTGGCCTGCAGCTGCTCGATAAACTGTTGCGACTCAGTTTCCCAGTTATCCGGCAACGCATCTTTGATACGACGGTTAAACTCCGCCGCCAGTTCCGGGTAAGCCTCGGCATAAGCCGCGACTTTTGCCTCCCACGCGGACTCTTTCGCCTGGCCGGCCTCTTTCGAATCCCACTGCGCATAAAGTTCTGAAGGGACTTCGAACGGCGCGTGGTGCCAGCCCAGCTGTTGACGAGTCTGTGCAATTTCGTCGTCGCCCAGTGGTGCGCCATGCACATCGTGGGTACCGGCTTTGTTCGGTGAGCCAAAACCGATCACGGTTTTGCACATCAGCAGAGAAGGCTTGTCCGAGACCGCTTTGGCTGCTTCAACCGCTTTCTTAATCGCGTCGCCGTCATGACCGTCTACGTCACGCACCACGTGCCAGCCGTACGCTTCGAAACGGGCGGCGGTATCGTCGGTGAACCAGCCATCAACGTGACCATCAATAGAGATGCCGTTGTCATCATAGAAGGCCACCAGTTTCCCCAGCTTCAGCGTCCCGGCGATGGAGCAGACTTCGTGTGAAATGCCCTCCATCATGCAGCCGTCTCCCATAAACACATAGGTATGGTGATCAACGATGTCGTGGCCAGGGCGGTTAAACTGCGCCGCCAGCGTACGTTCGGCTATCGCGAAGCCGACGGCATTGGCGATCCCCTGACCCAGCGGGCCGGTGGTGGTTTCAACGCCTGGCGTATAACCGTATTCCGGATGACCCGGCGTTTTTGAATGCAGTTGACGGAAATTCTTCAGTTCGCTGAGTGGCAGATCATAACCGCTCAGGTGCAGCAGGCTGTAAATCAGCATCGAACCGTGGCCATTCGACAGGACGAAGCGGTCGCGGTTAGCCCACTTAGGATTGTTTGGATTGTGCTGTAAAAAATCGAGCCACAAAACTTCGGCGATGTCCGCCATGCCCATAGGGGCACCCGGATGACCTGACTTGGCTTGTTGTACGCCATCCATGCTTAAAGCACGGATGGCGTTGGCTCTTTCCCGGCGTGTTGACATAAGGTTCTCCAGAGGTAAGAAGTCGGTGATTATTTAGTATGTGAAACTTGTTCGTAGTAACCGATCTTCTCGACTTTGGCGGTGGAGCCACCACCTTCAAACTCTGAGGCCAGCCAGGCATTGACGATGTTCTTCGCCAGTTCTGGACCGATAACGCGTGCGCCCATGGTCATGATCTGAGCATTGTTGCTTTTACGGGCACGTTCAGCAGAGAAGGTGTCATGGCACTGTGCCGCACGCACGCCTTCCACTTTGTTGGCCACGATTGCCACGCCGATACCGGTGCCGCACAGCAGGATGCCGCGCTCAAATTCATTCTTCTGGATAGCGGTTGCCAGCGCAAATGCCACATCCGGGTACATCGGACGGTCATTTTGTGCGTCATTGGTATAGTCCGTAACTTGAAAGTCTTTCTCTTCAAGCAGTTTTTTAATGATGTTTTTCAATTCGATAGCCGCATCATCGGCGCCAATTGCGATAGTTTTCATCGTCATTCTCCAGCAGGGTTTAGTTCTGACGCCTGAACGTTTGTTATGCAGGCGAGAAGATGTTCATCGATAGCCTGCCACAAATCCAATCATATGTTCAATGGTTGTTCATGTGTCTTGCGTACTGATTTTGTGATGCAAAGCGCGAAGGGGGTTGATACCGCGCGGATTGCGCCGCATTTCTGCGTAATTTTTTCGATTCAGGGCCAAAATCAAATCTCATGAGCAGGCTCACATTTTCAATCATTGCAGTTGAGAGATGTACATTTATACGTGTAGTGTTCATTTGTTCGCATAACGATACCAATGTACAAGAAGACCCCTTGAGGACTCGAACATGTGTCATTTACACCGTACCTCTCAGTACACCTGCAGCCAGCGCTCATTTCGCGTCTGGTCAACACCAAACAACAGTTCTAACCACGCACGTCACGGAGGTGCGTTATGAGTCAGCAAAACATGACGGCGGTTGAGAAATCCGCTATCAGCAAAATCTCCTGGCGTCTGGTGCCTTTCGTGGCACTGATGTTCTTTATTAACTTCCTTGACCGCACCGCAATTTCTTTTGCTGGCCCAAATGGCATGACGCAGGACCTCGGTCTGACAGGTGTGCAGTTTGGTCTGGCATCCGGCATCTTCTTTATCGGTTATATCTTGCTGGAAGTGCCGAGCAACCTGGCGTTGCATAAGTTCGGCGCACGTCGCTGGCTGGCACGCATCATGATCAGCTGGGGTATCGTCTCGCTGCTGTTCACCTGGGTGAGCAGTGTCGAAGGCCTGTATACGCTGCGCCTGCTGCTGGGTATTGCTGAAGCGGGCTTCTTCCCGGGTGCGATTCTTTATCTGAGCATGTGGGTACCGGGACGTCATCGCAGCAAAATCCTGTCCTTGTTCTATCTGGCACAGCCGCTGACCGTCGTATTCGGTGCGCCCCTGGCGGCAGGTTTGATTGAGCAACACGGTCTGTTCGGTCTGGATGGCTGGCGCGTAATGTTCCTGGGTGTTTCCATCCCAGCGATTCTGATCGGTATTGTGGCGCTGTTCTGGCTGGTGGATTCACCGCGTCAGGCGAAATGGTTAACCGCAGATGAGAAGACCTGGCTGACCAACGAGCTGGAAGCGGAGCATCAACAGAAGCAGGGCCATAAGAAACATAGCCTGCGCTCCGTCATGGGCAACGGCCGTGTGTGGACGCTGTGCCTGATCTACTTCGGCTTTATCTATGGCCTGTATGCGCTGGCCTTCTTCCTGCCAACCATTATCGGCGGCTTCCAGCAGCAGTTCGGCACTACCTTTAACGTGATGCAGAAGGGATTGATCACCGGCGTGCCATACCTGATTGCTGCCGTGGTGATGTACTTCTGGTCAAAAGATGCCACCCGTCGTGGTTGCAAAACCTGGCACATCGCGATTCCAGCGCTGGCCGGTGGTATCAGCGTGCCATTGGCGCTGTATATGGATTCACCGTTCACCACCATCATGGTGATCGCGATTACTGCCAGTTCCATCTTTGCTGCCTTGCCTAACTTCTGGACACTGCCAACGCAGTTCCTGACCGGCGCGTCAGCCGCAGCGGCTATCGCACTTATCAACACCTTAGGAAACGTGGCGGGCTTCTCCGCGGGCTACATCACTGGCGCACTGCACGACGCCACCAACAGCTATGTGTTACCGATGTTCGTGGTCGGTGGCTTCATGCTGCTGTCAGCCGTCCTTATGCTGTTATTGAATCGCCAGCGCCCGCAGTCTCAGCCGACCTCTATCGCACAGGAGCACTAAAATGACGTACCTGTTTAACCAACCTTCAGCCTTTGCTGCTGAACTCATTGAAGGCTTTGTCGCCGCCAACGCCGATAAAGTTCGTCAGGTCACCGGTGGTGTGGTGCGCAGCACGCGCAGCCAACCCAATACGGTTGCGGTGATTGTGGGCGGCGGTTCCGGTCATTATCCGGCCTTCGCCGGGTTGGTTGGACAAGGTCTGGCACACGGCGCAGCCATGGGGAACCTGTTTGCTTCGCCGTCTGCTCAGCAGATCTACAACGTGGCAAGAGCGGCACATAACGGCGCGGGCGTGTTGCTGATGTTCGGGAACTATGCGGGCGATGTACTGCACTTCGGCCAGGCTTGCGAACGCCTGCGTGCCGAAGGTATTGCCTGTGAAATTCTGGCGGTAACGGACGATATTTCCAGCGCCAGTAAAGACGAACGGGTGAAGCGCCGTGGTGTGGCCGGCGATTTGTGTGTGTTTAAAGCAGCGTGTGCAGCGGCAGAAGCGGGCGACGATTTAGCGACCGTGCTGAAGAAATCACAACACGCTAACGATCGTACGCGGACTTTCGGTGTGGCATTTGGCGGATGTACCTTGCCGGGTGCCACGCATCCTTTATTTGAAGTCGAGAAAGGGCGCATGGCGCTCGGTCTGGGCATCCACGGTGAGCCGGGTATCAGTGAGACTGATGTGCCGAGTGCCGATGAGTTGGCCGAGTTGTTTGTTGAACGTCTGCTAGGCGAAGTACCTGCCGACGTCAAACAGATTGAAGGTCATCGCGTGGCGGTGATCCTCAACGGTTTGGGTTCAGTGAAGTATGAAGAGTTATTCGTGGTGTATCGCCGCGTGGCACAACTGCTGGACGCTGCAGGACTTAAAGTGGTTCAGCCCGATGTCGGTGAGTTTGTTACCAGCTTCAACATGGCGGGCGCATCGCTGACGCTGATGTGGTTGGACGATGAGCTGGAGACACTGTGGTGTGCGCCGGCAAATGCACCAGCCTATCGCAAAGGAAGCGTGCTGATCGCGGAACCGCTAAGTGCGGAAGAGCGTGAAGAGAGCACGGAAGAAGCATTGCCGCAGGCTTCAGCTGAGTCCCAGCAGAGCGCACAGCGCGTGTTACATATCCTGGAATCAGTGGCAGATTTGTTACAGCGTAACGCGAAAAAATTAGGTGATATCGATGCAGTGGCCGGTGACGGTGACCACGGTATCGGTATGGAACGTGGCGTGCTGGGCGCGGTGGAGAAGGCGCGTGAAGTGGCTGCGCGTGGTGCAGGTGCCGGCAGCCTGTTGTGCCGTGCTGCGGATGCCTGGGCCGATAAAGCTGGCGGCACATCGGGTGCACTATGGGGTGTGGCATTAACTGCGCTGGGGACGGCCATTGGCGATCAGCAGTCACCCAATGCGCAACGCGTTGCAACCGGCGTACGCGAAGCCAAAGAGGGCATTATGCACTTTGGCAAAGCGAAGGTGGGCGATAAAACCATGGTCGATGTGTTGGCGCCGTTTAGCGACAGCCTTAACGCTGCAGTCGCAGAGGGTGCTTCACTGACCGATGCCTGGTTGGCGGCGGCGCAGGTAGCCGATAAGGCCGCACAAGACACCGCTCAACTGGTGCCGAAAATGGGTCGTGCGCGTCCGCTAGCCGAAAAAAGTGTCGGTACGCCAGATGCGGGAGCCATTTCACTGGCGATGATCGTCAATACCGTTGGCGATCTGCTAAAAGAACATAAAGCCTCTCAGCAAGGAGCGTAATGATGTCTCAGCCCAAAATCTGGCTCGGCGTCAGCCTGAAAATGTATTTCGGTTACCAGCAGACACTGGACTGGTGCCGCAAAGTCGCCGGATTGGCTCAGTTGCCGGCGGTGAAAAACGGTGATGTCGGGTTGTTTGTACTGCCCGCTTATCCGGCTATTCCCGCTGTGGCTGACATTTTTGCAAAAACACCGGTGCGCTATGGCGGCCAGGATGTTTGCCAGGCTGAGAACGGCGCCTGGACCGGTGAGGTCAGCGCCAGCATGTTGCAGGAGCTCGGTTGCTCACTGGCCGAAATCGGTCACGCTGAACGTCGTCGCCACTTTCATGAAGATAAAGCGCAGATTGCTGCCAAAGTGGCTATGTCGCTGCGACACGGATTAACTCCGGTGCTGTGTATCGGCGAAGAACAGCAGGCCGGGCCGGATCAGGCTATCGCACTGTGCGAACAGCAACTGGCGGAAGCATTGGCTGATGCAGTGCAACAAGGTCTAAAAGGCGAGGTGTTCTTTGCCTATGAGCCGCAGTGGGCGATTGGTGCACCACAACCTGCACCGGATAGCTATATCCGCGCAGTGTGTTCGGGCCTGCAACAGTTGAAAACGCCGGAGGGTATCACCTTAAAAATCATTTATGGCGGCAGCGCCGGGCCGGGGCTGATTCAGCGTCTGGGGACTGGCGTTCATGGTCTGTTCCTGGGCCGTTTTGCCCATGACCCGAATGCACTGGCGCAAATCATTGAAGAGGCCAGCGTGCTGGCGAAGGAGATCCGTTAATGAGCCGTATCGGACTCAGTACTTATGCCTTTTTCTGGCGCATGTCCAGCAAAGTGCCCAACCCGCTATCGCTGGAGCAGATGCTGCAGCAGACCGCCGAGATGGATGTCTCGGTATTCCAGATTTGTGATTATCCGGCGATTGAAAGCTGGTCTGATGCGCAGTTGCAGGACCTTCGCCAATTGGCCGACAAGCTGGGCATCACCCTGGAGTTAGGCACACGTGGCTTAGGCACTGCGCATCTGCGTCGATATCTGCATATGGCGAACATTCTTGATGCGCATGTGGTGCGCTCCATGTTCTACACCGCTGATCACCGTCCGTCACTGGATGAAGCGGCAGAGTTGATTGGTGCGGTGTTGCCTGATTTCGCCCGTCAGCAGGTGCGTCTGTGCCTGGAGACGTATGAGCAGGTCAACAGCGGCGCGATGATGTCGGTGATCAATAAGTTTCTTTCGCCGTGGTTATGCGTGTGTCTCGATCCCGCTAACTGCGTAGCAGGACTGGAATTGCCTGAACAGGTGATCGCCAATACGGCGGCGCGCGTCGGCAACCTGCACATTAAAGATTTTGCCTTTACGCGTCGTGATGGCTGGGTCGGCTTTACCTATGCTGGCTGCCTGATGGGCGAAGGCCTGCTGGACTATGACCGGATGATCGCCAGCGTGCGTCCGGCAGAAAGAGAAATTAATCAAATCGTTGAACACTGGTTGCCGTGGCAGGACGATGCCGTGCTGACCTGCGAGCGCGAAGCCGAATGGACGCGCCGCACCGTTGAATTCTTACGTAGTAAACAAGATCAGGAGTTATATCAATGAGCAATGCATTGAAAACCATCACCGTAATTGGCGCAGGCGGCAAAATGGGTATGCGCATTTCTGCCAACTTCCAGAAAAGCGATTACCAGGTGTTTTACGTTGAGAACTCACCGAAGGCGCAGGAACAAGTCACGGCGCAAGGCCGTGAGTTGTCTGATGCCGCTTCCGTTGTGCCGGTCAGTGACGTGGTAATTCTGGCGGTACCGGATATCGTTCTGGGCAAAGTGTCTGAGGGCGTGGTGCCACAGATGAAGGCCGGTGCGATTCTGCTGACGCTGGACCCGGCTGCGGCTTACGCAAACCTGATTGCCCATCGTGACGGCATCGAATATGCGGTGGCGCACCCTTGCCATCCTTCCGTGTTCCTGGAGCGCTACACCAAAGAAGAGCACGCGGATGCCTTCGGTGGCATCGCGGCGGTACAGCATGTGGCGGCTTCGTATGAAACCGGCTCAGATGCGCAGAAAGCCGAACTGAGCAAAGTCATTAGAGTGATGTACGGTCCGGTAGAGGAAGTGCATTGGGTAACGGTGACGCAGCTGGCCTATCTGGAGCCAACGCTGGTGGAAACCGTGGCCTGCATGGTGGGTGCTTTTATGAAAGAAGCACTGGATGAGACCGTCAAGCACAGCGGCGTGCCGGAAGAAGCGGCCAAAGCGATGCTGTATGGCCATATTCAGATCGCACTGGCCGTGGCCTTCCGCGCCACCAACCCGTTCTCTGATGCCTGTATGATCGCCATGGAATACGGTCGCGAGAAGATTGTGAAGCCAGACTGGAAGCAGATCTTCGATCAGAAAGAGCTGGATATCGTGATTGCCCGCATGCTGAAAATCGACGCCATTAAACGTTAAGCGTGATGCAACCTGCGACTCGCCTCGCTGCTGTCTGGCGAAGCGAGTCGTATCAATGATATAACTCCCTCCTTAAATCAGGTGTCACGATACAAGACAGGTAACGGATGGAAAAAAACACGCTTTCTCAGGACTCCGAGCTGCTGACAGAAATTGCGGTGGCCTATTATCAGGACGAAATCACCCAGGAGGAGATTGCGCGTAAGTTTGGGATATCCCGCATTAAAGTTGGCCGACTGCTCAAACGTGCGCGTGAAGAGGGCATCGTCGAAATTAATGTGCGCTACCATCCGGTGTTCAGTACGCGCCTTGAACAACAGCTGCAAAGCCGTTTCCCCCAACTACAACGCGCGCTCATTGCACTGGATTCGCCGGACGATGAAGAACAGCGTCGTCAGGTAGCGGCGTTAGTCTCAGCCCATCTGGCACAATCATTAAAAGACAATGCGATTGTCGCTGTCGGGCAAGGGCGCAACGTCGCCGCTGTCGCCGATTACCCCGGCCAGGTGCCGACACGTAACTGCCTGTTTATCAGCGGCATTGGTGGGACTCATCGTCCCGGTGATGCGATTAACGCCGATCATATCAGCCGTCGACTCGCCAAGAAATTTGGCGGTACCAGTGAAACCCTGTACGCCCCCGCCTATGTCGAGAACCGCGCACTACGCGATGCCTTTATGCAGAATGGCACCATCAAAGAGACGCTCGATCGCGCACGTAAGGCCGATGTGGCGCTGGTGGGTATCGGTGATATGAATGAAAACAGCTATATGGTGAAACTCGGCTGGTTTACGCCGCATGAGATCATCGATGCGCATGTGAATCAGGGCGTCACCGGGGATGTTGCGGGTTATGACTTCTTCAATGCCCAGGGACAGCATGTGGATACGGTGATGAATGACCGGGTGATTGGTCTTAGCATCGAGGAATTACGTAAAATTCCCTGCGTGATTGCCATTGCCTCCGAGAATACCAAAGCGATGGCACTACTCGGCGCACTGCGTACCGGGGCGATCGACATTGTAGCGACCACGGCGCAAAATATTCGGACGATTTTGAGTATGTCGCAGTAAATCCTATTCCGTGGCTAAGCCATGCTGCATGGCTTAGCTAAGTGGTTATTAGCAATACCTCTTTGAGTTTCGCCAGCGCCTCAGTGTGTTTAGATGGCTGCATATTCGATAAATTATGTAATTTCCACCAATAAACACTTTGGCGGTCCATTAATTCGACTCCCTGGGGACGGTAATATTCCATGTTTTATCCAATCTGCCGCCACGTGCTATTTCACGTTTACCCACACCTAAATCATATTCTTCCGGCTTAAGGTATTTGAACCAGGCATGATTATGCTGCTGAGACAGCCATAAAAATAATCGTTTGCTCTTGATGCTGGAGCTGGCACGCAAAAGCGCATCCACTTTTTTGGGCGATAGAGTAGGCAAGCTCTGCATCAGTTGATCTGCATGTTCAAAGCTCATTGCTGTTGGAACCCCGGCCAGGGCCTCAAGAATCGCTTTTTCGGGTGTAGAGTAGAGCAAGGGCGGAAGTGACTCTCGCCAGTGATCTTCACGAAGATAGCGTATTTCCTGCATCAGTGAAGCTGGCCATAACCGGCGGGTGCTGTGCCATGCAAAATGAATGTTGCTGTCAATTTTATTCAGCCATGCAGGCAATGCCGTTTCTGCGTATAGCTCGATGTGGATATGTTTGCTACGTGATTGATAATGTGCGAGTCCTTCCAGATCGAGTGCGCTCAATCCGCCGACATGGACGGGGAAGAGACTCATTCTTTGCAATGAGGTGACAACGCCTTTCCAGTTAACCTGCGATGTTTCGCGGACGTACACCCCAGGGGTCAGTGTCAGCAGGGTTTGGCTTTTGACCGCGTTATCAATGAAGTGCGGATTTAAACCCTGTGTCACCAACCAGGGTTTAGTGGCGAGTAATCCCGCAGGAAGTATCTGTTTCAGCCTTTGACGACTTTCAGCGTTCAACATTGCTTTTGGTTTGCATAATGGTCATATGACGGCAATTATCGCCGTTAATTTCAAATTAAGCAAACCAGATGGAAGTTTTGGTTTGTTGTGTTTGAGTTGCACGGCAATTATCGCCGTCCTTTTGACTTTATATAAACTGCACGGCAGGTTTTTTCACTCCCTTATAACAGCAGGGTAGCCAGTTCCAGTCACCCAACCGTCACCCCAGCAACATAAATTCTTCATTTCCCTGAGCTAGCTTACCGCCATTCTGTTTTCAGGACTGCGGATGCATGAGCCACCTTTCGCTACATCACATCACTAAAGCCTGGGGGGAAAAAATTGCCCTCAATGACATTACCTTTGATGCCGCAGAAGGGAGCTTTGTTGCGCTGCTTGGGCCCTCCGGTTGTGGAAAATCTACTCTGCTGCGCACCATTGCCGGGCTGGAAACTGCCGACCGCGGTGAAATCCACTTTAAACACGCTGATATCACTCATTTGCCCCCATCGCAGCGCAAACTCTCGATGGTTTTTCAATCCTATGCGCTGTTTCCACATCTGAATGTCCGCGAGAATCTGCTGTTTGGCTTAAAAGCGCGTGGGGAAGACAAGCAGACGTTTGCGAGCCGACTGGATGACGTCAGCAAGCTGATGGAACTGGATAAGTTGCTTGATCGCCTGCCATCTCAGCTCTCGGGGGGCCAACAGCAACGTGTGGCGTTGGGAAGGGCGGTTATCGCGAATAACAACCTGTGTCTGATGGATGAACCTCTGTCCAACCTTGATGCCAAACTTCGCCAAAGCATGCGCCGTGAGATTTGTGCCTTACAGAAGAAGCTGGGGCTCACCATGCTGTATGTCACGCACGACCAGACCGAAGCGATGAGCATGGCGGACAGTATTATTCTGCTGAATGACGGCCACATCGAGCAGCAAGGCACACCGAACGATCTCTATAACAACCCCGCCACGGTTTTTGCCGCGCAGTTTATCGGCGCGCCACCTATGAATATCCTGCCGTTGCACAACAAAGAAAACCGTCATTATCTTAGCCATTTACCGGCGCCGGTAGTTGAGCAATGTGATGAAGTTGCTCTGAGCCTGGGCTTGCGCGCCGAGGATATTCAACTGATCTCACCTGAGCTCGCTGCCTTAAAGGCCAGAGTGATCAGCTACGAATACATGGGCGCTGACACTTTACTGGTGTGCCAACTCGCGGGTCTGTCCGATGCCATCACCGTAAAAGTGCCCGGCATGCAGCATTTTGTCGAGGACAGCCAGGTCGGCTTGCAGTGGTCCGCAACCCGTCAATATCTGTTTTCCACCACGACCGGCAAGCGCTGTTTGTCTGCCGAGCAACAGATGTTTGTTTCACAGAAAAAATACGCTGTTTAACCGTTGTTTTTCGCCCAAGGGATAATCATGTCTGCGATTCGTTACTCACGCCTGGCCTCTGCTTTACTGCTCTGTACTACGGTTTCCGCTTTTGCCGCCGATCCGGTTAAATTGCAGATGTACTATCCGATCGCGGTCGGTGGCAAAGTCAGCCACACCGTTGACGCGCTGGTGGCTGATTTCGAAAAAGTGCATCCGGAAGTGAGCATTCAGCCGGTGTATACCGGTGACTATGCGACAACCGTCACCAAAGCGCTGACCGCGTTTCGGGGTGGCAATGCTCCGCAGCTGGCGGTCATTGGTGACATTGAGGCTTATTCCCTGATTGATGCGGGCGCGATTGTCGCCGCCAGCGATCTGGCGACCGATGATGAAGGTAAAAAATGGATCGATGGATTCTATCCAGCGTTCCTGCGTCACATTGATGGCAAAGTGTGGGGCGTGCCATTCCAGCGTTCAACCGTGGTGATGTACTGGAATAAACAGGCCTTTGAGAAAGCTGGCTTGAATGGCGACACACCGCCGGCCAACTGGCAGCAGGTGGTGGAATTCAGTAAAAAACTGACCATCAAAGATGCTAACGGCGTGAGCCAATGGGGCATCGAGATTCCGTCCACGCCAAACGGTTACTGGAACTTCCAGGGACTCTCTGCCACCAATGGCGGTCGTCTGGATAACGGAAAAGGCACGGCCGTACATTTCAACACCCCTGGTAACGTTGAAACACTGCAATGGCTGACCGACCTCGGGCAAAAAGAAGAAGTGTCACCGAAAGGCGCCATCGCCTGGGGTACCACACCACAGGACTTTATCAGCGGTAAAACCGCCATGATGGTCACCACCACCGGTAACCTGACCAACGTGCGCGATAACGCCAAATTCCCATTTGGTGTGGCGATGCTGCCAGAGAAAACACAGCGTGGCAGCCCAACCGGCGGCGGTAACCTTTACGTCTTTAAGAATGCCTCACCCGAGCAGCAAAAAGCCGCGATGGCGTTTATCCGCTGGGTGACTTCACCGGAGCAAGCTGCGCGCTGGAGTATCGCGACAGGCTATGTGGCGACATCTCCAGCAGCATGGGACACCACGGTGATGAAAGACTACGTGAAAGAGGTCCCTCAGGCGCTGGTCGCGCGTGAGCAGTTGAAGTATGCGCAGCCAGAACTCTCGACCTACAACAGCGTACAGATTCAGGATGCGTTGAACCATGCTGTCGAAGCGGCGGTGACCCAGGCAAAAACCCCGGCAGAAGCGCTTGAAGGTGCGCAGAAGCAAGCGGATCGCCTGTTGAAGTCCTACCAGTAATGGAAGCGCGATGAGCACGATAAATGCCAGTACGGCGCAGCGTCGTCCCGCATTCTGGTCGACGCAGCTTTATGGTTACCTGCTGATTTTGCCAGCACTGAGTTTTTTGCTGCTGTTTACGCATTATCCCGCGGTGGCGACGATCTGGGAGAGTCTGTTCAGCGCTTCCCGTAATAATCATCCGGCCCACTTTGTTGGGCTGGATAATTACATGGCCTTGCTGGATGACGATATCTTCATCCAGTCGCTCTGGAACAACTTGTTGTATGCACTGATCACCATTCCGCTGGCCGTCGCGCTGGCGTTAATGATGGCGCTGGCTGTGAATCGACGATTGGCGGCAAATTCGCTGGTCCGCGCGGCGTTTTTTATTCCATCATTGCTCCCAATGATTGCCATCGCCAACCTATGGCTGTTTTTCTACACTCCTCAGTTGGGGCTGTTGAATAAGTTGCTGGCGCTGTTCTCACTGCCTGCCGTGAACTGGCTCGGTGAGCCGGGCACGTCCCTTTATTGTCTGATGGCGGTTTCTGTCTGGCGTGAAGCGGGCTTCTTTATGATCTTCTATCTTGCTGCCTTACAGCAGATCGATCCCCGCCTCAATGAAGCGGCAGCGATTGAAGGGGCTTCACGCGGTTACTTTTTCCGTCGCGTGCAATGGCCGCTGTTGATGCCAACGACGCTATTTGTGTTGATCAATGCTTCGATGAACGCCTTCCGCATTGTCGATCAGGTGATTGCCATGACCAACGGGGGCCCCAACAACAGCAGTAGTCTGCTGCTGTTCTATATCTATCGCACCGCATTCAGTTTCTGGGATATGCCTGCTGCCGCGGCGATGACCGTGGTATTGCTGGTGATTCTGGCGGCGATTGCGCTGATTAAATTTACGCTGCTGGACAAGCGAGCCCATTATCAATGAAGAAGACGAACGCGTTGGGTGGCTGGTGTCTGAACCTCATCATTTGGCTGGCCGCGCTGCTGTGGCTGTTGCCGATTCTGGTCGCCCTGTGGGTAGCAATCCATCCTGCATCGGATCAGGCCAGTTTTTCGCTGTTCTCACCGCTGACCTTTGATAATTTCATCAAGGCCTGGCATGCCGCGCCGTTTGCCCGCTACTTCCTCAATACCACCTTGCTGGTGCTGATGATTGTTGTGGTGCAGTTAATTTTGGCGACCATGGCGGCCTATGCGCTGGTGCGTTTCAAAATGAAATTCTCAGGAGTTATTTTCGCGCTGATCCTGCTGCAGTTGATGATTAGTCCGGACGTTTTGATTTTGAACAATTACAAAACCATCGGTGCGTTTGGGCTGCGCGATACTTTAACGGGAATAGCATTGCCGTATTTCGCCTCTGCTTTTGCCATTTTCCTGCTGCGTCAGACGTTCAAAAGTATCCCACTGGTGCTGGAAGAGGCGGCGATTGTGGAGGGAGCCAGTCGGTTTTATATCTTGCGCAAAATCTACATTCCATTGGCGAAACCGATCTACATCGCTTTTGCCCTGGTCTCGATCAGTTTCCACTGGAATGATTTCCTGTGGCCGCTGGTGATTACCGATTCCGTCAACGTAAGACCGCTCACCGTCGGATTGCAATTGTTCTCGGCGCCAGAGCAGGGTGTACAGTGGGCGCTCATTGGTGCCGCTACCTTGATGACCACCTTGCCGTTGCTGGTGCTGTTCCTGATTTTCCAGCGCCAGTTTATTCAGTCGTTCATGCGTGCTGGTATTCGCTAAGGAGTGTTTTTCGTGACTCATCCGCATCCATTGACATCCTTGCAGCGCGAACTCCTCGGCGATGTGGCCGAGCTTTATGCTTTACCTGATTTACGTCCTGCAATGATGGATAACGTGCTGCGTTTCGGTGTGATTGCTGATCCGCAGTATGCCGATGTCGAAGCTGATATCGCCAATAACCTCTACTACCGTCATGCACTTGATAAGTTACCGCAGGCAATTGAAGCCCTGAATCAGCAACCGCTGGATTTTGTTGTCACGCTGGGGGATTTGGTTGACCGCGATTGGGCAAGCTATGCCGCCATTCTGCCGCTGTATGACCAGTTGGTGCATCCGCATGCGGTAGTGTTGGGGAATCATGATGCGCAAACCCTTGCTCAGCATCTGAATAATCGTGCGGCACTCCCCAAAAGTTATTACTCGTTTCGCTTAGCGGGGTGGCGGTTTATTGTTTATGACGGTAACGATGTCAGTTTGTACTGCAATGCACTGAATGGTGATGACTATTACCAGGCTGAGAACCTGTTAGCGGAATTAAAGGCGCAGCGACAGCCGCAGGCTCAGCCATGGAACGGTGCCGTCGGTCAGCAGCAGCTGAACTGGATTGAACAGCAATTGATTGAAGCTCAGCAACGGGGGGAAAAAGTGGGGGTGTTTGGTCATTACCCGCTGGCGCCTCACACCACGCATATACTGATGAACGCCAGTGTGCTGGTGAATCTCCTATCTAGTTACAACATACATTTTTGCTTCTCAGGACATGACCACCGCGGCAACGCTGCATACATCGGTCAGACAGGGTTTTATACCATGAAGGGCATGCTCGATGGCCCAGCCGAAGTGCCCTTTGCGGTGGTCGAAGTGGATGATAATGGTGTAAGGATTCACGGTTTCGGCGGGGAGATAAGCCGAGGTTTGTGTTAATGCGATCAGCCGGCGGGGCTCATATCGCCTGCAATTTAACCGGCGCGCTTCAGGGGCTGTGGCGGTAACTGTTGCCGACGACGGGCAATCTCTTCAGCGCGCTTTAACAACTGCTGCAAATCATCCTCGTCAATGTCGAGAAGCTGACCGTTCTCCAGTGCCTGATGCAGATCATCGCGAGTAATTGGCACTTCAAGCGCCACTGAATTCGTTTTAGGTTCGTTAGCAGCCAGCGGATGCGGGTAACGGCGACCCGCAAGATTATTAAAAATGATTGCCAGTACAGCGAGACACACGGAATTTAGCAGCACGGGAGAGAGAATAAACTGATATCCCAATTGCTGAACGCCACTGCCGCCCAGAATCGCTGTCAGCGCCACCGCCCCGCTGGGAGGATGCAAGCAGCGCAGCTGAAACATCACGGCAATGGCGAGACAAGCCGCAATGCCGCAAGCGACTGCGGGATAGGGCACATACATCGCGGTTGTCACACCTATCACGCCTGCGACCAGATTCCCGCCAACAATCGACCAGGGTTGCGCCAACGGACTATTCGGTAAGCCGAAAAGCAGCACTGCAGACGCCCCCATCGGTGCCACAAACCATAAGTTGACCTCACCAAGCAGCCAGTGGCTGGTCAGGCTGGTGATCATCAGGCCGAGGCCCGCACCGATGCTGGCCATCACTCTCTGTTTTTTGGCGACCGGTAACGGATGCGGCCAAAGACGGGCAAGGAAAGTCCGCAGCGATGTTATCCAGCTGGCGCGACGCAGGTGTATCATGAAGGTCATACTCTGTCATAAGAAAACGCGATGGATGGCGATTGTCGCTGATCGATTCCTGAGGAACAACCACAATGTTAGTGTGCTGTTACCAAACGGTGATGAGGTTACAAGCTAGAACAATGATGTTTAACCGTGTCTTACACAACGTCTAAGGTTGTTGTATAGTCCGTTTTTTTCGGAGGAACCATGCTGCCCAACTCATCCACGCGCCTGAACAAATACATTAGCGAGAGCGGAATCTGCTCACGACGTGATGCCGATCGTTACATAGAGCAAGGCAACGTTTTTATTAACGGCAAGCGCGCGACCGTTGGCGCACAGGTCTTTGCCGGGGATGAAGTGAAAGTGAATGGGCAGTTGATCGAGCCGCGTAACGAAGAAGATTTAGTGCTGATTGCGCTCAACAAGCCGGTGGGCATTATTACCACTATGGAAGAGGGTGAACGCGATAACATCGGTGATTTTGTTAACCACAGTAAACGCGTGTTCCCGATCGGCCGTCTGGATAAAGACTCACAGGGTCTGATTTTCCTCACCAACCACGGTGACCTGGTCAATAAGATCCTGCGCGCCGGTAACAACCACGAGAAAGAGTACGTGGTGACCGTAGATAAGCCCATCACCGACGAGTTTATTGCCGGGATGGCGGCGGGTGTGCCGATGCTGGGTACTGTGACCAAAAAATGCAAAGTGAAGAAAGAGTCGACCTTTGTGTTTCGTATCATCCTGGTTCAGGGTCTTAACCGCCAGATTCGCCGAATGACCAAGCATTTTGGCTTCGAAGTCACCAAGCTTGAACGTACGCGTATCATGAATGTCAGTCTGAAAGGCATCCCGCTGGGGGAATGGCGTGATTTTACTGATGACGAATTGATTGAGTTGTTTAACTTGATCGAGGATTCTTCATCCGAAGACAAAAAAACGCAGCAAAGCCAGGCGAAAAAGAAACCAGCAGCAGCGGCGAAAAAAGTCGCATCGAACGGTGCAAAGATTCCAGAGAAAGCTGCGGCCAAACCAGCAGGACGTCAGCGCTTTGCTCAACCTGGTCGTAAAAAGAAAGGGCGTTAAATTTTCCCTGGATTTGCCATGACTGTTTAAACCCGGAACAAATTTTATAATCCTCTCACTATTTGTTCCGGTTTTTTCCCTTCATACTTTTTTTAACAAAGGAGGGAACAATGAACAACGCAACCTGGTTAGATGAAATGCAGCATTTCTATGCCGCGCAGCCGCGTCCGGCGTGGGTTCCACGCATGTTTTGGCTGACCAAAAAACAGCGTAATAAAATTTTGACGGAACTCTTGCTGCCGCAGGCCAAACAGAGATAACGCTGCTATTTAGCCGGTTATTTAATGTTAAGAATAACCGGCCCTTATCACTCTTCTTCAGCCACTTTGACCACGGTTTTACCAAAGTTATTACCCTTCAACATATCGAAGAACGCCTGTGGTGCATTTTCTAATCCATCGATCATGTGTTCACGATAGTGAATTTTCTGCTGTTCAACCAATGGCGTCATCGCCTGCAGAAATTCCGGATATCGATCACCGTAATCCTGGAAAATAATAAACCCCTGCATACGGATTCGGCGCTTCAATATCCCACTCAGGATTTGTGGCGTACGGTCAGGACCAGCGGGTAGGGTTTTGCCACTGTTATAGGTTGAGACCAGTCCACAAACCGGTACGCGAGCGGCGGTGTTCAACAGCGGGAACACGGCATCAAACACTTTGCCACCAACGTTCTCGAAATAGATATCGATCCCGTCCGGGCAGGCGTTCGCCAACTGTTCAGCAAAATCCTCGCGATAGTGATCGAGACAGGCTGAGAACCCGAGTTTTTAATCGCGTAGCGGCATTTCTCTTCACCACCGGCAACGCCAACCACATGACAGCCTTTGAGCTTACCCAGTTGCCCGACGGTGGCTCCCACCGGGCCCGTCGCGGCGGCGACCACCAGGGTTTCGCCTGCTTTTGGCTGCCCAATGTCCATCAGGCCCATGTAAGCGGTGAAGCCGGGCATCCCCAGAATGCCCAGCGCCCAGGATGGGTGGGGCAGATCGCCGATTTTCGCTACGCCAGTGCCATCCGAGACGGCATAACGTTGCCATCCGCTGCCTGCCAGTACCCAGTCACCGGTTTTATAATCGGGATGCTGCGATTCAACCACCTGTGAAACTGTACCGCCGACCATTGGCTGATCAAGTTGTGCCGGAGGCGCATAGGATTTACTGTCATCCATGCGCCCGCGCATATAAGGATCCAGTGAGAGGTAAACCGTGCGGAGCAGCATTTCACCTGTTTTGATGGAGGGAATAGGTCGTTCAACAAGCCGGAAATTCTCTTTAACCGGTTCGCCATCGGGGCGCGATGCCAATAGCCAGGCTTGATTGCTGTCAGGGGATTGCGTCATGTAAACCTCTTTACTCATTTGAATCAGGCAAGTGTAGTAGAAACCTATTTAAGAGTTTGTCGCAATCTTGAAATGTTGCTATATAATAACAATTAGGTGTTTTTTACATATATGTTGCTATATAACAACATTTGGAGGCGTATGCTGCCAGGCATGCAAGATATCGGCAGAAAGTGCCAGGAAAAACGTAAAGCGAAAAGGTGGACGCAAGCCAAAGCAGCCTTGCATTCGGGTGTTCACCGCACCGTGATCTCGCAGATTGAGAACGGCCTTTATTCTGGGTCACTCAAAGTATTGACGTTGTATCTCAATACGCTCGAACTAAAACTTTCCGTGCAGTCTGCGGGCATACCGCAACTGGATGAACTGGAGGAATTGTTTAACGATGACTGATTTCAACCAATTGGCAAAGCCACTGCGTTACATTGACGTGTTTAGCGGGGGTGAGTACAGCGGAAGATTGTTGCATGAACGGGGGAGTTACAATTTCAGTTATTTCTCTGAAATGGCACGCCCCGTATCGCTTACCATGTTGGCGGAAAATCGGATCAGTTATAACGGTAGTCGATTATTTAATATTTTTGAGATGAACATACCTGAAGGCTATGTTCGCTACCACATCGCTGAACGTTTACGCCGTTATGTGGGGAACGTGAGTGATATGCTTTTCCTCGCATTACAGCAGGACACTGGAATAGGCGCATTATCGTATAAAAGTGAGATCGATTTTCCGCGGCCTTCACCGGAAAAACTGGATGATTTGCTTCGCTGGGATCATAAAGAAAGCGCTTTTCAATATTTGCTAAATAAATACCTGCTACAAACCTCCATTTCGGGTGTGCAGCCTAAGGTAATGATCAGCACTGAGAATCGTGGTACCGTGTTGTACCCAAATCTTATAGCGAAAACGGGTGATGAAGAGTACCCACGATTAGCGGAAAATGAATTTATCTGTATGTCCCTGGCGAAGCTTTGTGGCTTGCCAGTTGCCGATTTTTGGCTTTCTGATAATAAAGAACTTTTTATTATGGAACGCTTTGATATTCAGCATAATAGACGTCTGGCAATGGAGGACTTCTGTGTGCTATCAGGGAAAACATCAGACCATAAATACAGTGGTTCTTATGAAACCGGTGGGAAAATTGTGAGTTTATTTACGCGCGATCAGTCCCAGGTTGAGTTGTATTGGCGCTATGTTCTTTTTAGCTGCATGGTAGGCAACGGTGACGCGCATTTGAAGAATTTTTCATTACTGTATGCAAGTGAAAATAATGGATCACCCAAGTTATCCCCACTCTATGACGTGGTCAATACAGACATTTATCCAACTACTGATAAAGAGTTGGCGCTTAAATTAAATAAAAGCAAACTATTCCCCAATCGAGATAATCTGCTGAAGTTTGCGCGTGAGCTTAAAATCATCAAGCCTGCTGATATCATTGAGCAATTCGCAGATATCATAAGTGACCAAATAAATAACAACCCGATTTTCGATGATTTCCCTGCGCTTAAGGAATCAATCGCCCAGTCTCTGACTCGCAGCGTGGCGACTAACAATGTATTTTTAACCACTGACGTCAAACGACCTAAAAAACGAAAAACTGACTCATTGCTCTAATAGCGCTGGGAGGTATCTATCTTCCCAGTGAGCCAGCGCACAAACCCACACAAAACTTTACGCTGGGAAAACCGCTAACGCATTGAACATAAAAGCCCCTTCAACATCTGCACAAACGGTCTCGGGCATTCTCACATAACTGCTCTTTAATCGACTGCGTATACCTATAGCGGTGCAATTAACCCAATAGGTGACGCATGACGGTTCAACAATCTTATGATTTAGCAGCAGATCACGACGCGCATATCGCCTCCGCAATCGCTAAGTTTTTCCGTCGCATCATCCCGATGCTGGCGCTGATGCTGATTGTTAACCAGATTGACCGAGCCAACATTGGATTCGTCAAAGCCGAATTACAGACGGATGCGGGGATCAGTGCCGCAGCCTTTGGTCTGGGCGCAGGATTGTTCTTTATTGGTTATGCGCTGTTCGAAGTGCCCAGCAATATGATGCTGAAAAAACTCGGGGCACGCGTGTGGCTGACGCGCATCATGATTACCTGGGGCATCGTGGTGGTGTTAACCGGTTTTGTGAGCACGCCGCTGCATTTCTATGTCCTGCGCTTCTTGTTGGGTGTGGCAGAGGCGGGATTTTTCCCTGGCGTCTTATTCTACTTTCGCCAATGGGTGCCGAACGCATGGCGCGGTCGTGCCACCGCGATGGTGCTGAGTGCCACCGCCAGCGCCTTTCTGTTTTCCGGCCCCTTAACTGGCGCCATTCTGATGCTGCATGAGGTGAACGGGCTAGCCGGGTGGAAATGGGTGATGTTCCTGGAAGGGGGCGGATCGATTGTGATTGGTTTGCTGGCCGCGCTAGTGCTGGTCTCTAAACCGCAGGATGCCAAATGGCTTAACCCAGCAGAGCAACGTGCGTTGCAAGCACAGTTAGCGTTAGAGGATGCCGCTCGTGACGTACATGCTAAAGAGCACGGCCGCTGGGGTTTATTGCGCGATCGCAGCTTACTGTTCTATTGTCTGATTTTTTTCACCATGACCATGACCGGTTACACCCTGGTCTTCTGGCTGCCGCAAATCATCCAGCGTATTCAGGGTTACAACAGCTTTGAAATAGGTTTGCTGACCGCCGTTCCGTGGTTATGTGCCATTGTTGCCTTGTTCCTGCTGGGTAAAACCACCGACCGCTACCGCGATAAGCTGGATAAAGGGCTGGGGCTTGCGATGCTGATTGCCGCGTGCGGCACCTTTATGGCCACCACCGGCACACCCTGGTTTGGCTTTGTCGCGATGATCGTCGCTTGCATTGGCTCGAAAGTCAGCGCGGCATTCTTCTGGCCAATGCCGCAAAGCGAATTACCTGCTTCAATCGCCGCGCCTGGTATTGCTCTCATCAACTCCATCGGCAACCTCGGCGGGTTCTTTGCACCCACCGTGTTTGGCTATCTTGAACTTCATACCGGCAGCACCACCGGCGGGCTGTATGCGCTGACCAGCGTGTCGGTAATCACCGGTGTCTGGCTGCTGCTGCGACGCAAACCTGTTCCCCCTGCATTCGGTCACACGGAGAGAAACCATGTCCGACACACCAGTCATTAAATCGATGCGTATCGTTCCGGTTGCCGGATACGACAGCATGCTGCTGAACATCGGCGGGGCGCATAACTGCTGTTTCACGCGCATTCTGGTGATCCTTACCGATTCAGCAGGCAACAGCGGCGTGGGGGAAACGCCGTGCCACGCTTCAACTTTGCAACTGCTGGAACATTTTCGCCCGCTGATTATCGGTAGCTCACTGATGCGTGCTAACGCCACGTTGAGCCAACTGTTCGCCAGCGACGCGCGGCAGCAACACACCTCGCACACCAATGACATTCATATTCCGCAGATGAATCCAGAGAAGTTTTACAACGCGGCGGCGGCTATTGAGGCTGCGTTGCTCGATTTGCAGGGTAAATTCCTCGATTTACCGGTAGCGGATCTGCTCGCCAGCGGTAAGCAACGAGAGCGTATTCCGGTGTTGGGCTATCTGTTTTATATCGCCGATCGTCAACGCACGAACATGCACTACCGTTCGGGTGATGACGAAGCGGATGGCTGGTTCCGGTTACGTCATCAACCGGCAATGGACAGTGCAGCAGTGGTACGGCTCGCAGAAGCCGCAGTAGAACAATACGGTTTTCGGGACTTCAAGCTAAAAGGCGGCGTCTTGCATGGCGAGCAGGAAGTCGAAACCGTGGAAGCCTTGCTGTCGCGGTTTCCACAATCTCGCGTCACCGTGGATCCGAATGCCAGTTGGTCGCTGGATGAAGCGATTCGCTTTGGTAAACAGCTGGCAGGTAAGGTGCCATACCTGGAAGATCCTTGTGGCGCAGAGCAGGGATATTCCGGGCGCGAGACCCTGGCCGAGTTCCGTCGCGCCACTGGCGTGCCGGTGGCCACTAATATGATCGCCAATGACTGGCGGCAGCTGCAGCACGCTCTGCAGCTCAACGCCATCGACATCCCGCTCGCCGATCCCCATTTCTGGACAATGCGCAACGCCAACGTCGTCGCGCAACTGTGTAACGAATGGGGCCTTACCACCGGTTGCCACTCCAATAATCACTTTGATGTTTCACTGGCGATGGTGGCCCATCTTGGTGCTGCAGCACCTGGCAATCGTCAGACCGCCTTCGATACGCACTGGATATGGCAGGATGGCCAGCCACTCAGCCACCAGCCACCGCAAATTCGTGATGGTTATCTGGAGCTGCCGCCGGGGCCAGGTTTGGGCATTGAACTGAATATGGAACGCGTCGAGCAGGCGCATGCGCTCTATAACGCACTGCCCGATAAGAACCGCAACGATGCATTGGGCATGCAGTTTTTGATTGATAACTGGCGTTTTGACGCAAAACGTCCGGCTCTGGTTCGCTGAGGACATTAAATGAAGAAAACCTTTCACATAGCCACATTACTTACGGCGATGGCGCTCAGCGCACCATTGCTGGCAAAAACTTTTGTCTACGTATCAGAAGCGGATGATGGCACCATCGCCCGCTACACGCTGAACGAACAAACCGGCGCATTGCAGTTGATGGGGCGCACTCAGGCAGGCGGAAAAGTGATGCCGCTGGCGTTGAGTGCTGACCACCAGCATTTATACGCGGCCATTCGCAGTAAACCACTGCAACTGGTGAGCTGGCACATCGATCGCGCGACGGGCGACCTTAATCAGAGGATTGCAGTGCCTGCCATGGCCAGTTATCCCTATATCAGCACCGATAAACAGGGGCGATTCCTGCTGGGCGCCTCCTACGATGGCGATGTGGTGCATGTCTATCGGCTAGCCAAAGATGGCAAGGTGATAGCACCGCCGGTGGGCAGCTACAAGACTGGCCATGCGGCACATTCGGTGATTGTTGATAATGCCGGTAAAACCGCCTACGTCGGCAATCTCGGTACTGACCGCGTATTGCAGTTGAAGCTGAGCGAGGAGGGGGAACTCAGCGCGCTGGGCAACGGTTATGTCAAAACCGCCGACGAAAATGGCCCGCGTCATTCGGTGTTATCACCGGATCAACGCTTTCTGTATAACGTCGGTGAGATGGGCGGCATCATCACCCAGTTCCGTCGCGAGCCGAGTGGCGAACTGGTCAAAGTCAGCGAAACCCCCAACGCCGTAGCCACAGAGTATAAGTTGCAGCATGGACGTGAGCGACCGGCAGGTTACAGCGATACCACGCCACGCAACTGGTCAGCCGATATTCATCTGACGCCAAACGGTCATTTCCTGTTTGTGACCGAACGCACCAGCAGCACAGTGAGCGGATACCGCGTTGATCAACACAGTGGCAAACTGACGCTGATAGGTAGTTGGCCAGTAGAGAAGCAGCCGCGCAGTATTGCCATAACACCGGACGGCAAATGGCTGATCGCCAGCGGTGAAAAAAGCGCAGTGACAGGCAGCTACGCCATTGATGCCAAAAGTGGTTCGTTAAAGCGTGTGGGTGAAGCGCCTGCTGGTAAAGATGCGAACTGGGTAACGGTGCTAAGTGACTGAGTCCCCCTTGCGATGATCTGGCGCAATGCTCTGCGCCAGATTGCGCGAAATGTTTTTATGGAGCCGTTGTAATCATTGAGGTTGTTTAGAAAAGTGTGATCCAGGACACATTTATACGACTGATGACAGGTTGTGAAGCAATAGGCTTATAAATCAGAGAGATTCTGTAAATAGAAGCTGAATTTGCATTTAGTCCATTAGTAACCCTTAATAATTACCCTGATATTGATTGCCTGCCAATATCACCAATTTTGATGCTGTAACAACCTGACATATTTATCGCCGTGAGTAGATTGAATATTCTGGCAGGATACGCCGCACTTAGTGCCGTCTGGTCTCAATACTGTCATGCAGTGGTTTTCAAAAAACGCCGTTTTTTTTGCTGTAAAAACCTGTCTGGCTGCCTTTTTGGCATTGTACTTCTCACTGGAACTCAACCTGGATAAACCCGCCTGGGCCATTACCACGGTTTTCATTGCCTCTCAGCTTTACTCGGCGTCCACCATTTCGAAATCACTGTTTCGCATGCTCGGCACCTTGTTAGGCGGCGTGTTTATCTTCTTTGTTTTTCCCGTCACTGTTGAACACCCCTTACTTTTTAGCTTCATTATCTCACTGTGGGTGAGTGTGTGCCTGTACCTTTCCCTGCACGATCGCACGCCAAAAAGCTATGTATTCATGCTGGCAGGTTACAGCGCTGCCATCATGGGATTTCCTGAGGTGATGACGCCGCTGTCTATCACCAATACCGTGTTATCCCGCATTGAAGAGATCGCTGTTGGCACTGTGTGTAGCAGCCTGGTACATGCGCTATTGTTTCCGGTCTCGATGCGTAGTTTGCTGGAACAGAGTGTCAGCCAGTGGTATTTGAATGCGCGCAAACTTTGCCACGATTTGCTGTCCGGTATTCCGGGGGATAAGTCTCCCGAACGCGATGAAATACTGACGCGTATGGCGACCAATCCGCAGCAAGTGGAAATTTTGATCACGCACTGTGTTTACGAGGGTGATGCCGCGCGCCGTTTGATTCGTCTGGTCAGCGTGCAGTATCAACATCTCTCTTATTTAATCCCCACGCTCACTGCGATTGAACTACGCCTGCAGCGATTATCGGCATTGCAGATTACCTTCCCGGACAACGTCGCGGTAGCATTCCGCCTGTTTTTGCATTGGCTCAACGATGGCGAAGCCGTGGGTGAAACCAGCGGTATCCAGCTGGAATTAAGCCGTTGTCAGAGTGATATCAACCAGGCCTGGCGTAGCGGGGAGCTACCGATTGAACACTGCCTGCTGTTTACCGGTTTGCTGGAGCGCATGGCGGACTTTGTCCGCATTGCGGGCGCTTATCAAAGCGTCGGCGGGTTGGTCAGCGATCTCTCGGGTGACACCACACCCGCACGCGGCAAACGTACCCATCGTTTCTATGACAAAGGGTTGATCAGGCTGTCGGCCTTAACCGCATTCTGCGCGATTTTTGGTTCCTGTTTACTGTGGATTGGCACGGGTTGGCACGACGGTGCCTCAGCACCCGTAATGGCTGCCATCCTGAGCTCGCTCTTTGCCAGTATGGATACGCCACTGACCTCAATGAAATTGTTTGTGCGCGGTGTAATTGTGGCCATCTTCATCAGCGTGATTTATGTGGCGTTGCTGTTACCGCAGGCCACCTCATTTGAAGCGTTGATTATTTGTCTGGTGCCGGGCTTGCTGATACTCGGCCTGATGATTGCACGCCCCTCAACCAATATGATTGGCATCAGCGTGGCTATCCAGATTCCCGGCTTTATTGGTTTAGGCCATCATCTTAAGCCCGATCTGGTGTTGTTGATTAACAACGCGATTGCTTCGTTGGCTGGCGTGCTATTTGCCGTCATTATGACTGTATTGATGCGTAATAAACGGCCTTCATGGACGGCGCGTCGTGCGGTTCGTCAGGGGTTACGTGAGCTATTACGCTTTATCAAGGAACTTGAACGTACCGGTTCATCGCTGCTGGGCAGACAGCGTTTCATCAGTTTGATGCTGGATAAGGTCAACGTGGTGTTACCACGTTTACGACTCGATCCACAGCCGGATATGTCGACCGCCGGGATGTTGTTAACGGAGGTGTGGCTGGGCGTGAACAGCTTTGATTACTACGCGCGACACAAAGATCTGCTGGCAAAACATCAGCTGGACAGTGGACAGATGTTTCACGAGCTTGCCTTGTTTCTGAAACGGCGTCTGAAATCGCTGCAAACACGACCACACCAGGATTTGCTGGACGAACTCGACTGGCTGTTGCTGCTGCTGGAGCGGCTGGCAAAGCAGGATGACGGGTTACTCACACCGCTGTTTCATCTGTTTAGCATTCGTCTTTACCTGTTTCCTGAGCAAGCGTGGCCCATTGCCACGCCGCGCCAGTTGGAAAGAGTGCAACTGCAGGATTATCGTCAGCGCGCTTATTAACCGTACCAACTGTAACCTTTGGGGACACGTGAGAAACCCGCCTCTTTCAACGCTGCGAGCAGGTTGGATTGTCCGACGGGTCGATCGTTAACCCGTTCCAGCGTGAAATTAAGATGCTTTTCGCGGCTTAACGCCTGGCCCAGCGCAACCAGTGCGGCATGAAGATCTTCGTCGCCATCCTGCGCATCAAAGGTCATCAGCTCTTTACCTCCAGGGGGAAGGTAAAGCAGGACACGACCACTGGCGATGACCGTAAAAGCACCCGCACGGCGCGTGGGTTTGGCTCCTGTGAGGCTGAGCGGCCATGGTAGTGTTAAACCGAAGGGGTTCGCGGGGTCAACTGCGGATAATACGACAGGGGGATGTCGCACTGACTTGCCAGCGTCGAGTTGACGCAGACGATCGATAGCAGGGTTATCGGCAAACTGTGCCGCGCCCATGCCTGCAATAAAACGCCCACGCAACAGTCGCCCGGCATCTTCCATCCCGCGCAACACCGGTTGCAACGCCGGAAAGCCGCCGGGAATCTGTTCGGCGATTGCGGCACCACGCGTGATGACACCAAATCGATCCAGCATATTTTCTGCCATTGACAGCGCGCGTTCGGTGTCCGCAATCGGCTGGCGAGGAATCAACGACCAGCGACCAGCCATAGCGTGAAGTAAGAGTCGTGATTCGACCGGGCGACTGGCGCTAAAACTGGATCGACTGTGCCGTCCGTGACGTGCACGAACAGGGCGTGGTTTGGGTGTGATGGTCATTTGGCTGAGATTACGCAACGCCGACCAGGTATCAATGGTGAGGACGCCGCGCCAGGCTAGTTGCCAAAGAGCCTGATAAATCTCCGTCGGATCGATTATTTCTCCGTTGTCCCGGATTTCGGTTATGCGCGGGATCAGTTGTTTGACGAACCAACCCGCGCCATCCTGCATCAACGCCAGTAAAGATGACTCAATGGGTGACAATGTCACTTTGTTATCCAGTGCAGGCAAGGTTTCGCTGGCGAATTCACTTAAATGCAGGGAAACCAAGCCGTCCTGCATGTTTGATGAGGGATGACCAACCCAAATGACCTCTCCCGATGAGAGCAATTCATCCAGCATGGCTGGCTGATAATCCCGAATGCGTGCAGGGAAGATTTGCGATTCCCACAGTGATACCGGCAGCACCACGCCTGCCAGTTGTTCAACGACTCTCATTACGCCATTCAGACCGGAGAAAGCGCCTTGTGGCTGTCGCGCGTTTGCATCACTCAACAGCCCCTGACGCTCAAGCAGAAACGTCACATAGGCGGCTGGTGCAACCGGTTGAGTGGCGTCGCGCGCGGACTGTAACGATCGCACACGTAAGCGGCGAAAGACGCTTTCTGCTGCCCACTGCGTGGACTCATCAGATCCTGAAGCGAGAAAATCGCCTTTAAGTAATTTATTTTGCTGGCGAAGCTGATCCAAAGCTTCATCCACAACGGCGCGACCGAGGCCAAAGCGTTGAGCCACTTGCAAACTGGTAAACACGGCGTGGGTGCGGGCGTAGCGCCCCAATAGATCCTGCAATGGTCGGACGACCGGTTCGAGCAGTGCAGCCGGGAGGCCTGTCGGCAACACGCAACCCAGCGCATCGTGCAGACGTACCGCATCTTCAGCCACTGCCCAGCGTGCGATACCCGCGATTTTCACACTGACGATCCGCTGCGCCTGTTGCAGCGCGTGTAAGCCGGGCTCAAGGGGCTCATCGCCATTGAAGCGTGCAACAAGTTCTTCGGTTGATAACGGACCCAGTTCGCGCAGCATATCCACCAGAGCCTCAATAGTGCGCGCCTGATACTCAGCCACGCAGCGCTGTAACTCCTGTTCAACACGTGC
Organism: Pantoea sp. JGM49; assembly: GCF_018257655.1. Classification (NCBI taxonomy): domain Bacteria; kingdom Pseudomonadati; phylum Pseudomonadota; class Gammaproteobacteria; order Enterobacterales; family Erwiniaceae; genus Pantoea; species Pantoea sp. JGM49. The sequence continues at coordinate 499,549 of NZ_JAERJM010000001.1, forward strand.
AATCACGGCGGGTTCCAGTAACTCACGCATCTCCGCCTGACCCAGGAGATCACTCAGCAGATTGCTGTCGAGCGCCAGCATTGAAGCGCGTCGTTCAGCCTGCGGTGCATCACTGGCATACATGAACTCGGCGACGTAGCCAAACAGCAGCGGTGCGGCAAACGGCGAGGGCGTTTCGGTGGTGACTTCTGTCAACCGCACATCACCCTGATGTAATCGCGCCATCAGGTGATGCAGCGCGGGTAGGTCGTATACATCCTGCAAACATTCGCGTGCCGTCTCAATCAGGATCGGGAAGTCTGTAAACTGACGCGCCACTTCCAGCAACTGGCTCGCGCGTAAACGTTGTTGCCAGAGAGGAGAACGTTTGCCGGGATTGCGGCGTGGTAATAGCAGGGCGCGGGCAGCACATTCGCGAAAACGTGCGGCGAACAGCGCCGAATGCCCGACTGATGCCATGACGATACGTTGTAGTTCATCAGGTTCGAATAAAAAGAGCTCGGCACCCGGCACCCGACCGTCACTATCGGGGAAGCGTGCCACGATACCGTCGTCGCTGGCGACCACAGCCGGATCGATCCCCATGATGCGGCCAATGCGTTCTGCCACCGCCAGCGCCCAGGGCGCGTGCACGCGTTGACCATAAGGGGAGTGCAGGATCACGCGCCAGTCGCCGGTTTCATCCCGACAACGCTCAATCAACAAGCTGCGGTCGGTGGGCAACTCGCCAGTTGCCTGAATTTGTTCGGCGATCAGGCTTTTAATATTGTGTCGGGCATTGGCGTCAAGACTGTCGCCGGGCAGTGACGTTTCACTATGGGCCTGTCGTAAATAACCACCAATCGCTTCACCCAGTGTCGCTGAACGGCCGAGACTGTCGCCATGCCAGAATGGCAGACGCGCTGAACGGCCCGGCGCAGGCACCACCACAACCTGGTCATGGGTGATTTGCTGAATACGCCATGATGTTGCGCCAAGGGTAATGATGTCGTTAATCCGCGACTCATAAACCATCTCTTCATCCAGTTCCCCGACGCGTCGTGCGCCCGTCTGTTCTTCACCTTCGGGCAGCATAACGCTGAACATCCCGCGATCCGGGATGGTGCCGCCGCTGGTGACAGCCAGATGCTGCGCGCCAGGCCGTCCAGTCAGGGTATTATTATGTCGGTCCCAAATTAGGCGGGGTTGCAGGTTGGCGAACTCATCGGAAGGATAGCGCCCGGCTAACATGTTTAGCACCGCTTCAAATGCGTGACGTGGTAACGTTTTAAACGGTTCTGCACGCCGTACCAGCTCAAACCAGCTGTCGATTTCCAGCGTGTCCATTGAGGCGGCGGCGACCGTGTGCTGAGCCAGCAGGTCCAGCGGATTGTGTGGCAGGGTAATCGCATCGAGTTCACCCGCCAACATCGACTCAACAATGACAGCCGCATCCACCAAATCGCGTCGGGTGCGCGGCCAGATGATGCCTTTCGGCGTACCGCCGACCTGATGACCCGCGCGCCCGACGCGCTGGAGCGCACTGGCAACCGAAGGGGGCGCACCAACCTGAATCACCAGATCGATATCGCCCATATCAATACCCAGCTCCAGGCTTGATGTGGCGACCACGCAACGCAGCTCGCCCGCTTTGAGCGCGTTTTCAATTTCCAGCCGTTGTTCTTTAGAAACAGAACCGTGGTGGGATCGGGCCAATAAGTCATTCGGTGTGACGGTGCGTTTCTCTGTACCGCCGGTAAAGGAACCGTAGGCAAAGGACTCTTCTGGCGCAGTGGGCTTTTCTCCGAGGCGACGCGTGTAGAGCTCATTCAGCCTCGCGGTAAGTTTTTCAGCCAATCCGCGGGAATTGGTAAACACCAAAGTGGCGCGATGGCGTAACACCTCATCCAAAATCCCGGCTTCAATGTGTGGCCAGATGGATCCTGCGGACGGTGTGGCATCCTGCACTGAACGGCTATCGGGGCGTTGCTGAATATCCGTCATATCTTCAACAGGCACCCGGATAGTTAATGCTAACGGGCGCTGAGCTGTAGGATTCACGATCAGCGTTTCGCGACTCCCCCCTAGAAACTGTGCGACGGCCTCCGGCGGTTTCACCGTGGCTGAGAGGCCGATACGCTGCGCAGGGTGCGTTAGCAGCGTATCCAGCCGTTCAAGGCTGAGCGCCAGATGCGCGCCGCGTTTGCTGCCCGCGATGGCATGTACTTCATCAACAATCACCGTAGAGATGCCACGCAGCGTGTCGCGGGCTTTTGATGTCAGCATCAGAAATAAAGATTCGGGCGTGGTGATCAAAATATCCGGTGGGCGCCGCTGTAATTTTGCCCGCTCGCTGCTGAGCGTATCGCCCGATCGCATGCCCACCTCCAGGGTGATCTCGGCTTCACCGCGTTTGCGCCGCTCTTCAGCCACCCCCGCTAAAGGCCGTTGCAGATTGCGCTGAACATCCGCCGCCAGCGCTTTCACCGGAGAGAGGTAAAGAATGCGTGTTCTGTGACTTCGTTCGGGGAGATCTTCGGCGCTGCGTTCACGAAACAGGGCATCAATCGCATAGAGAAATGCCGCCAGCGTTTTACCAGAACCGGTGGGCGCAATCACCAAACAGTTCTTACCGCTCGAAATGGCCTGCCAGGCTTCATGTTGTGCGGGCGTCGCCGCTTTAAAGGTGTCGCGAAACCATTGCTGCGTGGCGGCGGTAAACAACGCGAGTGAAGAGGCTGGCATCCGATGCTCCTGGGGTTTCAAAGAGGACTTTCAGCAGTGTAGCCTGCAGCATGATTGTGAGCAGGTTATATACTTGATGTTTTGGCTGATTTTTTCATCAACAGGAGTGAGAAATGATGATGTTCAAACGCGCACTATTATTGGCGTTGCTTCCGGGAACCGTGCTGGCTGCCCCGATATTTACGCTGCAATCATCGGATTTTAACGACAGTGCCATGCTGGATAAAACCTTTGCAGGCAACAACAAAAGTAACCCGTCATGCACCGGCGACAATGTATCTCCCGCTCTAAGCTGGTCAAATGCACCGGCCGGCACCCGTAGCTTTGCGCTGATGCTGACCGATCCCGTAGGAGGAAAAGGCTTAGGCGTGACACATATGGTGGCCTATAACATCGCGGCGGATCGCACGCAGTTTGCGCAGGGCGAATTAAGTAAAGGCGAAGGATACACTGGAGGTAAGAATTCGCCGGGCACCACAAATTATTACGGTCCATGCCCACCAGTGGGAAGTGGCATACATCATTATAACTTCGTGATGGTGGCAACAGATTTGCCGGTAAATCAATTACCTGGCGGACTGACACATGATGAGTTGATCGCCAAATTGAAAGGCCATACCTTGGGGGCTGCCACCATTGTGGGACGGTTTACCAACGATAAGTAAGTCATACGGCCGCCTGAACTGGCGGCCGTGACAACGTCACTCTACAGGATAGATAGACTCTGCCAACGCGCCCCGACGATCCAGTCGGCGTGCGGCTAACCACAGCAATGCGGTGACAAACCAGCCAATAATCCACGACACATCATTGCCTGCAAATATCCAGGTCAATGAGCCATGGTGCAGCGGATTATCAATAAACGGCAGTTGCACCATCACACCCAGGAAATAGACCACAATCCCTGCCCAGTTCCAGCGCCCATAACGACCATCAGGCTGTGAAAGTGCCGGAATATCCACGCGCCCTTTGGTGATGAGATAAAAATCGGTAAGGCTGATTGCGCTCCACGGAACAAAGAAGGCCAGCAGGAACAACAGGAAATGGGTAAACGACTTAAGGAAGGCCGGTTCACTGATCAGGGCGATGATGCAGGCGATCGTGACCATCAACACCACAAACAGAACCCGACCGCCACGGCTGAGGGACGTTTGCTGCCGGAAGCCTGACACGATGGTGGTGAGTGACATAAAGCTGCCGTAAGCATTCAGGGTAGTGAAGGTAATCTTGCCAAAACAGATAGCAAAGTAGATCACCATTGCCATGGTCGCGCTACTGCCCAGACCCACGATATATCCCACTTCATTACCGGAAAACGCTTTTCCGGCAATCGCCGCCACAATCACGCCCAACGTCATTGAGGCTTGGGTGCCTAAAACGGTGCCGAAAAACACCGAACTGAACAGCTTTTTCGCCGAGACGTTAGCCGGCAGGTAGCGTGAGTAATCAGACACATACGGGCAAAAGGCTATCTGCCAGGAGGATGAGAGTGAAACGGCCAGCAGGAAGTTGGCAATCGTGAAGTGCTGATTTTGCCACACGGCCGACAAATCATGCGTGGAAAGCAGGGTGATGAACAGATAAGCGAAGGCCAGCACACCGATCACACTCGCCACTTTACCCAGCTTGTGAATCACCCGATAACCGAGCACCGCAATCACCACAATGATGGCGCTGAACAGGATCATACCCGTCGCGTTGCTCACATTAATCAGCTTTGCCAGTGCCTGACCGGCCAGCACGGTGCCACTTGCCGAAAATCCAACATACATAATGCATACCAGCAGCAGCGGGATCACCGCACCAAACACGCCAAACTGCATGCGACTGGTGATCATCTGCGGTAAGCCAAGACGTGGGCCCTGAATGGCATGCAACGACATAATGGCGGCACCAATAATCTGGCCCACCAACAGACCCACAAGCGACCACACCACATCGCCGCCCAACACCACGGCGAGCGCTCCGGTGACAATGGCGGTGATCTGCAGGTTACCGCCAAACCAGAGAGTGAACTGGCTGAAAGGGTGGCCATGGCGTTCGCGGAGCGGAATGTAATCGATGGAGCGGGTTTCAGACAGGCGCTGGTTTTCTCTGCCTGAATAATCGGCTGCAGGTGATTCGGCTGACATAGTTTCCTCGCTGAAACAATGAACGCGGTGCGTTATGTTATTTTTGTTTATCAGTTGTGTTTGCAATAGGCGATACATGTATATACATGTATCGATATTGTCACGCGAGAAAAGAAGTTACAAGGCAGCCTGTCATTGGAAAATGTGATGACGCTGGCAAGGTTGTCATCAAAAGGAAAGGGTGAAGAGAGGGTAAGCCGCTGTGATTATTAGTGGCCCTGGGTCCAGGGATTAAAATTGCTGTCAGCTGAATCTTGTTTGTCGGGTTCATCCAGAGAATCCAGGTACAGCGCTTCCACTTCAGCACGCGCCCATGGAGTACGACGCAGGAATTTGAGGCTGGATTTTACGCTGGGATCGTTTTTAAAGCAGTTGATATTGATGAGTTTACTGAGTTCAACCCAGCCATAACGCGCCACTAACGCATTAACAATCATTTCCAGCGTCACGCCGTGCATGGGATCTTTAGAAGAGTGAGGGGTCATATTACGTCCTAATTTGCAGGCGGATGATTGGCGGGCAAGATTACAAGAAAGCCGTGCCGGCAGCAATGGTGTAGACTTGAGCTTAGCCATTTACTGAGGAAATAACGCGATGAGCGATAAGAAAATGATTTCAATCGACCAGTTCAATGAAGCTGAGCGAAGTGAAGTGGATGAAATCTTCAAAGGGTTAATGGAAAAACATCGCCAGCGCAGTGGTAAAGAGCCTGATGCGAAAAAAGAGAAAGAATATACCGCAGATGCGCGTCAGCAAGTCATGACCAGCAAGCTAGCCAAAGAAAAAGCCAAAGCGGACAAAGCAAAGAAAACACCTGCGCGCCGCAAGAAACCTGAAGCGCAATCTGCCAGCGAAGTCAGTGACTTCAACTGGTCTGCCTCAATTAATAAAGGGCGTCGTTAAGCGTTAACTCAGCAATCCGGCGCCCACATTCACCGACAATCCCAGAATGGCCAGATTGAAAATAAATGAGATCACCGATTGCAGCAGCGCCAGTTTGCGCATTTCGGTGGTGCCCGTTGCCACATCAGCGGTCTGTGATGCAACCGCGATGGTGAATGAGAAATAGAGAAAATCCCAGTATGCCGGTTCGTCCGGTTTTTCCGGGAATATCATGGGCGTGACATTTTGACTGCGATGCAAATAGTGTTGATGCGCATAATGCATGCCAAACGAACTTGGCAGTAATGCCCATGAGACAATCAATGTCATGGCCGTCAGCAGCAGATGTAACACGCGTGGCGTGCCGGTGAGATGTTTGAGCGCCGGCAGTTCGCTCATGATTGCCACGATGCTGATCATGCAGGCCACAATGACCATACCCAAAACTAACGCAGCGCTCTGATCTTGCATCTGAGCGATACGTTTGATCTCGCCAGCATCGGTACGCAGCATGCGAAACCAGATAAACCACAGATAAAGCCACGCTAGCACATTCCAGCCAATCAGCACGCGCTGCAGTTCTCCCAGTTTTGCAGGCAGTAAGAAATAGCAGACGACCCCTGCAACAATCGATATCAACAGACGTAGTCGCGCGAACAGATGTGTGGTGAGCGAAAAGGGCATGATGTTTTTTTTTGCTGGGGTTTGAATAAGTTAACTGTAGTTGATGGCAGGAAAAACGCCTGAGATAGCGGTTAAGAATCATATCGGGATTTGAATGATTGTCGGTTTAGGACACTGGCTGAACGCTGCATTCTCTGACGTCGCTACGTGAATTCTGAGATTTTATGTGAGGGATTATTGCCAAAGATTGGCGTAGCGACGCCTTAATTTGGCGGCATTTTAAACGATTAATGAAGGGGGTATTGATAACTTAGCCACGCCTATCAGGATGAGAGTGAAGATAACTCTACATTGAAGACCACATACAGGGTGCCTTCATGTGGACTTGTCTCATACGAGCGAGCAGTTTTCATGAGTTAAGCGGCATGCCCCATGTTGAGCCATTTACGATATGAACGGCTGAGCAGAGTGGAGGGGTCGATGACAAGTCAGGAACGGAAGTCGTTTACTTCAGCATGGGGCGCTGGCCATTCACAGCAATGCAATCAAATATCATTAGGAAATAGCCCAGTGCAGTCTGGCGTGCGCAATTCGATATCTTATTTAACATAATATACATTACCCGTACTTTTATTATCTGGCTAAGTTAAAGTGACCTCCTGGGAAATGCGTGCGTTTTGCTGAGCTGGATGTGCTCTGTAGCGTTCCACTAATGCGACGGTTTCTGGCATCGGCCACAGGCCTGAAATGAGAATTTGAAGAGTCAAATCAGATGAGGTTTCCCGTCCGCAACACGTCAGCGATGATGACCTGCCACCAACGGGAAATGATGAATTACTTCTTTCCGTTGCCAGCTTCCCGCGCTTTCAGACGACAGGCTGAGAAGTTTTGAATGTTTTCGCTCTTCATACTCTCTTCGATTTGATCAATCAGCAGATGTGGGAAACGAATATGTTTTCGTCGGGTTTTGGAGTTTGTCATTTTATCCATGGTGATCCCTGTCAGTTGTCTCACAAGTTTATTTTTGTATTGATTAAGCATCTGCTCAGATTGCCCCTAAGCAGATGTAAATAAAACAAAAAACAGATCCCTGCTCTTGTTATTGTTTATCGAGCAGTAACCGACTGTCCGCGAGGGAAAGTGGCTGGATCTGATGGGTCACCAGCAGCGTGGTTTTACCCTTAATGAGTTCTTTCAAGCAGTTAAGTACTAATTCGGTATTTACTGCGTCTAGCCCTTCAGTGGGCTCGTCCAGCAACACGATCGGCGCATGGGAAAGAAACGCGCGAGCAATCCCAATCCTGCGGGCCTGACCACCAGACAGACGCCCTCCTAACTCTCCCACCAGGGTGTCGAGCCCCAGCGGAAATGCGCGGACTTCGTCGTCTAAAGCGGCGCGCGCCAGTGCATCCCATAAAGCCTCGTCATCCGCATCCGGTGCAACCAGGCGCAGGTTGTCTCGAATCGATGCGTTGAAGAGATAGGTTTTCTGGCCAACCACCGAGATCATCTGACGCAGTGTATCTTCAGAAAGCGCCCTGACCGGACGACCGCCGATAGACACATCCCCTGCTGTCGTTTCCCAGAATCCTTGCACCAGATTCAGTACGGTGGTTTTTCCTGCTCCGCTGGGACCTAAAATCGCCAGACAATGGCCGACCGGCACGGTAAAGCTCAGCTTATCCAGTACATTAGGCGCATCAGGCGTGTAACGCATTGTCACGGCCGCAAATGACAATTCGCTGCTCTCCGGCATCGGGCTGGTTTCAGGCAGGACAATCGCCGGTGTTAGCTCCGTCATGGAGAACAGACGGCGTGCCGCTGCGCGCGTAGTGCCAAGGGCGGCAAAGGCAGCGGGCAACCCAGCCACCGCTTCAGTACTCGCCAGTATGGTGAACAGCAACATCACGATTTCACTGGCAGAAATGCCGGTTGCATGGTCAGTATTAAATAACAGGATAAAGGCGAAAAATAACCCGAGCTGTCCCATTAAGGCGCAGATCGCCCCGCCGCTGGCGCTGATCCAGGCTTGCCGACGCTGTGCGCTGATCAGTTGCTGAGAAAGCTGGCGCAGATGATCGGTTTGATGACTAACGGCTCCGACCATCTGTAACTCTGCTAATCCACGCACCAAATCGGTGGATGCGGCCTGAACGGATGAGCGCACGGTAGCGATCTGGTTGCCACAGGCTTGCGTCAGTGAGGCCACAATCCACGGCACGACCACGCCCGCAAGTATCAGCACCACCGCATCAATCAAGGCCACTGAAGGTGAGAACCAGCAAATTCCTGCCAAAATGATGAGCGACGAGATCAGCCCTGCAATGGCCGGCGTCAGAATACGCAGATAGAAATTGTCGAGGCTATCTATATCAGCGCGAAAACGCGCCAGCACATCCCCATCGCGAAAATCCTGCAGTCGCGCAGGCGCAAGATGGGCTAACTGCTGATAGAACCAGACACGTAAAACCGACAACAAGCGCAAAGTTGCATCGTGCGTCACCAATCTTTCCAGATAACGCGCGAAGGTACGCAATACCGCGAGCCCACGAATCGCTGCAGCCGGAGTGAAAAACTCCAGTGCCAGTGAGCCCACGCCAGCCAGCGCCATGGACGTAATAAACCAGCCTGACAAGGCAAGCAGTGCCACGTTGGAGAGAATCACAATCACAGAGAGCAATATTCCCACCGCCATGCGGAAACGCCACGGACGCGCCAGGCGCAAGAGATGGCAAAGATCCTTCATGCGAGGTCTCCTGTTTGCAGACGCTCGAGTTCAGCGAAGACGCCAGCCTGATCGCGCAATGCCTGCGGCGTCCCTGCTTCAACCACACGCCCTTTCTCCAGCACGATAACGCGGTCGGCCGTGGCGGCAATCTCCGTATCGTGGGTGATGATCAAGCGTGCGCTATCCGGTAATGCATTACCCAAGGCGGCAATCATCTGCTGTGCCGTCTGGCGATCCAGCGCGACCGTAGGTTCATCAAGTATCACCACCGGTGGCGAAATCAATACGGCGCGGGCCATTGCAATACGCTGAATCTGCCCACCGGACAGCCCTTTTCCACCATCACCCAGGCGGTAATCATATTGCGCCGGCAACGAATGGATAAAAGTGTCAGCCTGAGCCAGCTGTGCCGCTGCTTCAACCTCTGCCTGGCTGATACCCGAACGCGACAACAGAATATTTTCCGCAATCGAACCGGCAAACATAGTGGGTCGCTGCGGGAGCCAACCAATCTGTTGCTGCCATGCAGGAAGATCTAATGAAGAAAGATCCTTGCCATCAATGACGATGCGTCCTGAGTTCGGCGCGATAAAGCCCAGTAGCATTCGCGATAAGGTGGTTTTACCGGCACCGCTGGTGCCGACGATCGCCAGTGTTTCCCCGCTGCGTAAAGTAAAGGAAACATCGGTAACGCCGCCGCCCTCTTCATACTGATAGCTCACGCCTTCGACGTTGATTTCACGAGGTTTCGCCGGGAGCGCGTCATTACCCTGTGACGATTCCGGCGCTTCAGCATTGAGGATCGCCAGTAGACCTTCCGTCGCGCCAATTGCATCCATTCGGGCATGATAGTGCGTGCCCAAATCGCGCAGCGGACGGAAAAATTCCGGTGCCAGCAACAAGGCAAACAGCCCCGGCAGGAAGCCCATTTCGCCATAGAACAGACGGAATCCAACATACACCGCTACCATCGCGGTGCTGATGGTGGCAAAAAATTCCAGCACCAATGATGAAAGGAATGCCAGCCGCAACACCTTCATGGTGGTCTGACGATAGCTGTCCGAGATCGCTGCGATGATGTTCGCTTGTCGGCGTGCAGCATGGGTCTGGCGTAACGTTGTCAGGCCAGCAATCACATCAAAGAAGTGCGCACTCATCAGGCTGAGTTTGTGCCACTGCTTGAGGCTCATTTTCTCCGCGCCCTTTCCTACCACGATCATGAACAACGGCACCAGCGGCGCGGTGATCAGCATGATCAAGCCGGAGACCCAGTCAAAAGGAAAAAGCGCCACCAGAATGGCTAGCGGCACAATGCCGATGATGATTCTTTGCGGGAGAAAACCGGAAAAATAGGCTTCGATAGCTTCGACGCCTTCGCCAAGGGAGCTGGCGATACTGCCCGTACGTTGATGCTGGCTCCAGGCGGGACCCAGTGTGGCGATGCGGTCTAACAACATCCCGCGCAATCCCTGACGGATACGTGCTGAGGCTTCAAACGCAAAACCCTGGCGCAGGATATCGATACCCGCGCGCAGCAACATCACAACCGGCAGCAATAAGAGATAAGGCAATAGCGCGGTGAAGGTTTTACCACCGAGGACGGCGTTGCTGATTAGCCAGGCTAACAGCCAACACTGTGCAATCATCAGTATGGCATTGAGCGCCGCCATACTGATCGACAGTGAAAATAAACCGCCTGCCTGGCGGCGCAGGCTCGAAAGCCAACGCTCCGCCAGGCGGGCTGCCATTCCACTTGGAGGGGAACTAGCAGACATGATGTCTTAGTGTCCCCCGTGACCAACCAGCTTGGAGATACGGCCGCGGAATACCCAGATCTGATACCAGTTGTACATCAGCATTACCGGAACAAAACCGCCCATGGTCATGGTGAAGGTAATCAGCGAAACCTGAGGGCTTGCGCCCGCCCAGATGGTCCAGGTGCCTGGCACGATCCACGGGAACATGGTCAGTAACATACCGAAGCCCAGAATAAATGCCGCGCCATTGAACCACATCACCGCTGCAAAATCTTTGTCCTTCAGGGTGTCACGACGCACCTGATCAATACAGACCAGAGCGATCAAGCCAAACAGGCCCCAGATCCAGAAATGCGGACCAAACCATTTCGCACGTGCCCAGTCGAAGATCACCGCACTCCACACCCAGGTAATCACCACGGCAGCGATAGCTAACCAGAAGATCACCGCCGTCCAACGTGCTGCATCCTGACGAATCGGTTCATTTTTCTCGAAGCGAGCACGTACGAACAGCACGCCTGCCAGCGTCATTGCCACGCAGGAAGCCACGCCGGTCCAGATGGAGAACGCTGAAATAAAGTTAAATGCGCCGCCCACATAGGTTGGAACCCCTTGAGCTGGCGAATCCATCTGGAAACCTTGCAGCAACGCACCAACGCTCATCCCACCAAAGAAAGTCACCGCGAGACTGGCGACACCGAAGATGCCGTCAGAAAACTTCTGCCAGAATGGCGAGGCCAGATGACGAAACTCCAGTGCCACCGCGCGGGACATAATGCCCCACAACACCAGCGCCATTGGCACCATCAGGTAGCTAAATGCCGAACCGTACACAAACGGGAAGGTGCCGAACATAATACCACCGGCGACGATCAGCCAGGTTTCGTTGGCATCCCAGGTGCCAGCCATTGCCGACATGATCGCGCCACGTTCATCATGGTCGCGAACGAAGAGCGAGAAGATCCCCGCCCCCAGGTCGGCGCCATCCAGCGCGATATATAAAAGAACGCTGATACCAAATGCTAACCACCAGGCGATGATCAGGAAGTGCTGAGTCGAATTAAGCATGTCCATGGATTTAATCTCCCATCAAACCGGACGGATATATTCAGGATGGTCAGCATGACCACTGGCAGGCATTTCAAGGTGACCCAAATGCTCATGCCCCTCGCCCGGGATTTTGCTGGTCAAATCAGGACCCATACGCACCACTTTAGCGAGGAACCAGATGGTGCCCGCCACCACAGCGGTTTCAAAGATAGCGAAGCCCACCAGCCAGAAGATCGCCAGACCCAGGGTCATTGGACTCATACCGTCTTCGGTGCGCATCAGGCCATACACGATCCACGGCTGACGGCCAATTTCGCGCGTCCACCAGCCCGCAATCACTGCGATATAAGGCAGGATCACCATAATAACGGCCAGCGCCAGGAACAGCTTATTGCGCGGAGCCAGCTCAGCGGTCATGCGACGACGTGCAATCAGCCAGACGCCCCAGAGGCTAACCAGCAGCATGGCACCCGCAGCACCTGACATGGCGCGGAAAGCGTAGAACGGCAACACCACAGGCGGTTGCTGATCTTTCGGGAAGCTGTTCAGGCCCGTTACCGTACCGTTCCAGGTTTTGGTTTCAATCAGGCTTAAACCGTGCGGAATATCGATTGACCATGCGAGGCCGGTGCCTTCTTTGTTTGGCCAACCGAGGATGTGCCAGGCACTGTTGACGTTACCCGCAGAATCATAAGTATCGTAGTGCCCTTCCATTGCTGCCAGCGCCGCCGGTTTATGTTCCAGCGTGGCTTCACCCAGCACGTCACCCATATAGATCTGAACGGCGGCGACCACGGCCAGCGCCATCAGTGAATACTTCAGGGGTTTCAGGAACAGATCAACATGACGCTGTTTCAGCACATACCAGGCGCAGGTCGCCACCACGAAGCAGAGCGAGAGCTCGAAGCTTGCCAGCAGCATGTGCGGGAAAGCACTGCGCGCATTAGGATTTAACAGCGCGGCCAGCCAGTCAGTTACGATGAAAATACCGTTATGCAGTTCAACACCGGTTGGCGTTTGCATCCAGGAGTTAGCCACCAGGATCCACATCGCAGAAAGCGTAGAAGAGAGCGCCACGTTAAAGGTCGCAAACAGGTGCATCCCTTTGCTGATCTTGCCCCAGCCAAAAATCATCAGTCCGATAAAGCCGGCTTCGTACATAAAGGCGGTGATGGTCTCATAGCCGAGCACCTGACCAAAGAACGGCCCGGCAGCCTGCGAGAAGCGACCATAAAGAATACCGAAGGCCATTTCCATGGTGACACCGGTTGCCACGCCAGCACCGAAGTTAACGATAAACAACTTTTCAAAGAAGCGACACAGGCGATACCACTGCTCATCTTGCTTCCTGACCCACATCAGTTCAGAGATGAACAACAGTGCAGCCAGTCCAATGGTTAGCGGGGGAAAAATGATGTGAATGGATGAAATTAGCGCGAAGTCAATACGCGTGATCAGCGATGTAAGATCGTTACTTAGCATGACTATCTTCTTTTTTTGAGTGACCGAATGAGTTAACGGCAATCCAGCGCCGTTTCACATGTTATGAAGTGAGATGAAGCAAGCTCGTGCATAACAAGTTGAAATCGGTGCCGCACTGTCGTCTTTCTCTTAACCACGAGCAACAACCACAGTTTATTTTCCAGACAGGTGACGTCTGGGAAATAGGATATTCACTTCGGCGTTCGTTCCGGAGAAAGAACGGGGAAAATAAATCACGATTGTTAACGAAATGTCTGTCGATAACACTTGCAGGCGTAGGTATCGACACGGCTCGTAATAAGAATTTTTCTGTAAATTATTCTATATTTTCGTTTACACAAAGGCATCCAAATTAAAGGGGTAACTTGTAACAAAAAGAAAAAATTCGCTGTATAAATGAATGATTTTCATGTGAATTAAATGTAATGAGAGCGTTAATTTATGAGGAATTTTTGATTTTAATCAACCTAATTCAAGGTTTTAGCGTGGTTTTGAGCGTTAATTATGATGCACTGAAGAGTGAAAGAATCGGCGTGCAGCCCGTAATGATGCGATTATCTTATTATTTAGCAGGGTTACAATTACCGTAGACATAAGCTCAACATCAATAATACGTAATTTTAACAAGCATTGAGTTATTGTATTTTAATAACAGCCGGAATGATTTAATTTAACAAACCAAAAACAATTATCACTTTCAGAACACTTAATTCCTGCGCCATTAAATCTTTAAAAACCTCGCTATTAAATATACTGACTCGTAACATTAAAGACACACCGTGCGCACACTTGTCACATTAATAATGAATCAGGCGACATTTATTTAAGGAAAATAAGGAGTCTGGCCAGGCAGTGTGAGTAGGAGCACGCAGTCACGCGTGGAAACGAAGATTTTGCAGAGCGAATGAAGAATGCCGACAACCCATAAGGTTGTCAGCACAGGAGAACGTCAGCGTGCAGGGTAATTCGTGTTTTAGTGTGAGCCTGGAATGGCGACCCGCCCGTCGAATAACAAACGTGCCGTACGTATCAGGCCGCTTTGCGTCACCTTCCCTGCCTCATCACGGGTCAGCATCACGCTAAACTCGCCGCTGGGATGCTCTACCGCCAGACGCTGCTGCCTGGCATCGGTAATCTGCGCGATGCCCTGCGTCACGGAACCGGGGATCAGGCAGGCTGTAGCCACACTCACCGCGCCCAGTACGCCTATAGAGGCGTGACAGCGATGGGGAATAAATGTTCGCGTGGATAGCGCACCGCCATTAGCGGGCGGCGCGATCAGGGTCATTTTCGGCACGGTTCGTTTCGTCACATCCCCGAGATTCATCAACAGACCCGCTTGTAAGCGGATGGACTCCAGACGCGCTTTTAACTCAGCGTTACTCTCCAGCTGTTCACGGGTTTCCTGTCCAGTGCATCCCACATCCTCAGCACGCAGGATCACCACGGGCATACCGTTATCGATGCAGGTCACCTCAATCCCGTCAAACCGATTAAGCGCCTCTCCGGTCGGTAACAGCGATCCGCAGCTGGAGCCTGCAATATCCTCGAATTGCAAAATTTGCTCTGCGCCAAAACCGGGCACACCGTCTATCTGGGTATCGCCCTGATATTCCGCCGTGCCATCGGGCGTGGCAAATTGCGCCACTGCGATTTGCCCGGTGTTGACCATAAAGATGCGCACGCGCGTGATGTCGCCCTGTGCCCTTATCAGGCCCTTCTCAATGGCAAAAGGCGCCACGGCGGCGAGGATATTGCCGCAGTTCTGTCCATAATCGACTACTGCTTGATGCACGTTAACCTGTGCAAACAGGTAATCGATATCCGCATCAGGCCGAGTGGAGGGAGAAATTATCGCCACTTTACTGGTCAGCGGATCAGCCCCACCGATGCCATCAATTTGACGGGGATCGGGTGAACCCATGACGGCCAGCAACACGCGATCTCGTTGCGGCGCCGCTTCTGGCAGATCGCTGGCCAGGAAACAGGCGGCTTTGGAGGTGCCGCCTCGCATTAAGACACAGGGTATCAGCGTCTGTTTCATAGCGAACTCTTTTGCAGGGCATCCAGAGACTCCACGTAGCGCAATCCCTTCTCCGCTAACGCGCCACGCATCTGATAAATATCCAGCCCGAATTCCCCCGCAGCCAGTCTTACTCGTTTACTCTCCTCATTGGCGACCCGCTGTTGGGTTGCCTCGGCAACGATGTTCGCATCCGCTCGCGGCACAATCACCACGCCGTCGTCATCGGCGACCACAATGTCGCCGGGATAAACCAGCTGACCGGCACAGAGAATTGGCACATTCACCGACCCCAGCGTGGCTTTAACGGTTCCCTGAGCAAACACCGCACGCGACCAGACCGGGAAACCCATCTCACGCAGGGTCTGGCTGTCACGGATACCGATATCGCCCACCAGCGCCACCACGCCGCGCGCTTTCAGCGAAGTGGCCAACAGATCACCGAAGAAGCCGTCATGGCAATCCGAGGTCGGCGACACTAACAGCACATCGCCCGGCTGACACTGTTCGACTGCAACATGAAACATCCAGTTATCGCCGGGAGAAACCAGCACCGTGACCGCGCTACCGGCTACCGAGACACCTTGCTGAATGGGTCTTATCCGCACATCAAGCAGACCTTGCCGCTGTTGCGCTTCGTGGACAGTCGCCACTCCGGCACGGGCAAATTGTGCAATCAGAGCCGAATCGGTCCGTTCAATCTGCTTAACAACGATGCCTTTCTGATTGACCGCAATCATGAGAGATCCTCCGTCACCCGTGGGAACAGACTCTGATAGCCTTCGCCGTGGGTGATGACGCGCGTGGATGCAATCCCCGTATTACGTTTGGCCTGTACGCCGCGCTGGAGCGCCACGCGCGTGTAGTATTCCCACAGGTGTTCCTGACCGGCCATGCACTGAATCGCCTGATATTTCTTTTCCCAAACCGAGGTGATATCCAGCAGCACATCCGGTTTCCACAGGCATTGTTCAGGCTGATGCGGTTCAAAACAGTAAACCGGCGGTGCACCGATAATTGGTTCTCCCGGGCGATACCCCTCTGCCTGTGCAATGATGCGTGCTTCCTGGGTGAGATTCGCCGCCAGGGGATGATCGTAGTTGTAAGGATCGGCAATCGAGTGCGTCAGCACAAAGTGAGGCTGTACGCGGCGAAACACATCGGCGAGGCGAAACAGCGTTTCCTTATCCGCGCGAAGGGGATAATCGCCGAGATCGAAGAACTCAATGCTGGCACCTAACACATCCGCGGCCCGTTCGGCCTCGGCCTGACGATGCTGCTTGACGGTCTGCTCGGTCATATTGCCTTTGCGCCACAGTTTTGCCGACTCACCGCGCTCCCCGTAAGAGAGGCAGACGACGTGCACGTCATAGCCGCTCGCACTGTGCAACGCGATGGCCCCGCCTGCGCGCCAGACAAAGTCAGCGGAATGGGCACTGACCACCAAGGCACTCTTTTTCACTGCGTTTTCCATTATGTTCCCCTGCTATTACGTTTTTTTCATCCTGACACGCACCACCGTGACCGAATAATGCCTTTCATTGTGCGAGCTATGATTTTTATTTATGTTGTGATCATTATCAGAGGTTCAGGGGCAGAGGGCATGCAGGAACAGGAAGACACTAATCACATTAAAATCATGCAGCTAAGGTCACTTTGTATGATTGCAGAACGGGGAACCGTCTCGGAGGCTGCGGAAGATTTATTTCGCACGCAATCGGCGGTGACGCGATCGATACGTGATCTGGAACACACTCTCACCACGCCTTTGTTTGAACGTCATGCCAGCGGGATGCTGCTCACCGAGAATGGTAAATGTGTACTGCCCCGCGCACAGCGCGCCCTCCAGGAACTCAAACAGATACCTGCACTTCTCGCTCGATTTAAACTGCGCGAGTCCATGCGGGATGACGCCGAACCGATTTGGTTATTCAACGTCAGGCGCCTGCAGATATTTTTAAGGCTGTTTCATTTGCAGCATACGCAAAGCGTGGCCAGTTCGCTGAGCATCAGCCAGCCCGCCGTCAGTGCCGCGCTAAAGGTGCTGGAGAAAGGGGCCAACATCGTGCTGTTCCAGCGCTCGCCGCGAGGTATGCAGCCGACAGCTGCCGCGCGTGAAATGGCGCCACACATTAGCCGCGCCCTGAATGAAATTCGCCATATCCCGGAAGATCTTGCCGCCCAGCAAGGTGTTCTGCAGGGCACCGTTCATATTGGCGCACTACCTTTGTGCCGCAGTGTGTTATTGCCCCGCGCGATCACCCGCCTGGTGACGGCACATCCGGCGATCAAAGTCGTGACCAACGAAAGTGCCTTTAGCACGCTGATTACCGAACTCCGTGCAGGTGACGTTGATCTGATTGTCGGGGCTTTGCGTCATGACAGCAACGTTACTGATATCGATAATCGGCGGCTGTTCAGCGAAGAACTTGTGCTGCTCGCCAGGCCACAACATCCGTTAGCCGGTCGAACGTTAAGCGCTGCCGATCTCGCCGACACACAGTGGATTTTGCCGCGAGAAAACAGTCCGGCCCGCCATCTGCTAGAACACGCCTTTGCGACGCTGGATATTCCGGTACCCAAACCGGTGGTTGAGAGCGGTGACCTCGCCATCGTGCGCGGCTTATTAATGGACTCCGATATGGTGGCGGCAGTGTCATGGCACCAGCTGGAGTACGAATTGAAGTCAGGTGTGCTCCAACCTCTGTCCTTCACCCTACCCGATACGCGTCGTGATATCGGCATCACGTTGCGCGCGGGTGCGCTGCATTCCCCGGCTACATTGGCGCTGATTGAGTGCATCAGCGCCGAAGCTCATCCAACAGCGACCTAAACGAAATTCATACAAAGATTGCACGCCGTTTACGTATAGGGCTTTTCTACCGGGCACCACAAACCCGTACTGACACCGTGGATTATGACAACTCGCTCACAATATAAACGTAACTCATACCGCTAAAAGCCTTTTTTGACAGACAGCCTGCCACACGGTGCTTACCGTGGAGCTGGATGAGTTAATCATGACTTGTCATTCAATAGACTTTGCGTGCCCGAAGAGAGAGCGAACGTATGAATACAAATAAGCTGGTCGACATCAAAGCCTGGATTGATTCGCGACCCATTTCCGCCTTTCAGTGGAGCGTGTTATTCCTCTGCCTGATCATCATTATGTTCGACGGTTACGATGCTGCCGTGATGGGATTTATTGCGCCTGCGCTGATTGAGCAGTGGCATATCTCTCGCGCCGCGATGGGGCCGATCCTTGGCGCGGCGATGTTTGGCGTGGCGATTGGCGCATTGATCGCGGGTCCCTTATCCGATCGATTTGGCCGTAAAAAAATCATCCTGCTGGCAGTACTGATCTTCTCCGCTTTCAGTCTGATTTGCGCTTTCGCCACCACGCCGCTGCAAATGGCGATGATGCGATTCATTGCCGGGCTCGGGCTGGGCGCGGTCATGCCCAACTGCGTCACGCTGCTGGCAGAATATATGCCTGAGCGTCGTAAGGGCGTGATGATTACCCTGATGTTCAGCGGCTTTAATATCGGATCCGGTCTGGGGGGCTTTATCGCGGCCGCGTTGCTGGCGCACTATCACTGGAATGCGGTGTTGATTTTCGGCGGTGCACTGCCGCTGCTTATGTTGCCCTTATTAGGTTATCTGCTGCCCGAATCCGCGTTAAATTTGGTGGTGCGCCGGGCACCTCGCGCGCAGATTGCTGCTCTGCTTAACGGCTGGCTGCCGACCATTATGCGCTCGGGCGGTATTTCCCTCGAACAAGCGGCGATTCTGGCGGGGTTATTCCAGCTTGGTGGTCCGCTGGGCGGTATTCTGGTCGGTGCATTGATGGATAAATGCAACGCCAGAGTAGTGATTGGCGTGGTCTATCTGCTGGGTTGGCTCTGCTTGTTAGCACAAGGCATCTTCACGTTTTCCGGGGTGGCGCTGGGCGTATTCATTTTCATTATCGGCATGTGTATTAATGGCGCACAGAATGGTCTACAGGTGTATTCCCCTGCTTATTATCCTACCGAAATGCGCGCCACCGGCGTGAGCTGGATGCACGGCATAGGCCGTACCGGTGCGATTCTCAGTTCTTCGATTGGCGGCTTGCTGATGGGTGCGTTCCCGGCGCAGTCGGCGATTTTCTTTATTCTCGCGCTACCCGCGTTACTGGCTGCGATCAGCATTGTGCTTCATCGCAATGTTTCTCTGTCTCTGAAAATAAAGGGCGCAGCACTGGATGACCTTCCGGCGCTGTCACAAACCCTCAATAAATAGGAATGGCATCATGACATCTCAACTTTCTGAACCCTGCTTCGATATTGCGCATCTGGCTCACGTGGAGCTTTACACCGACAAGTTTGAAGAGAGCCTCAACTTCTTTGTCAATGTTTATGGCTTGACGGTCACCGCGCAAGACAACGATCACGCCTGGCTGCGCGCCTGGGATGATTATGAGTTTCACAGCCTGAAGCTTACGCGTCATCACACGACTGGCGTGGGGCACATTGCCTATCGCGCCGCTTCACAGGCTGCGCTGGAACGGCGTGTTGCGGCGATTGAAGCCAGCCCCTATGAAGTGCTTGGTTGGGTCAACGACGATCAGGGTCACGGACAGGCATTTCGCTTTACCGATCCTTTTGGCCACATTTTTGAGATCTATTACGACACGGTCCGTTATCAGGCACCCGATGACCAACGCCCGTCGCTGAAAAACCTGTCTCAGCGTTACCATGCGCGTGGCGCCTGTCCGCGTCGTCTGGATCACCTCAATCTGTTGGCTGCAGATGTCAGTGAATTCAAGCGCTTTATGGAAACCTGCTTAGGCTCCCGCGTCACAGAGATGATTCAGCTGGATAATGGGCGGATTGGTGGCTGCTGGTTCACCGTCAATAATAAAACCTATGATTTGGCCTGTACTGAAGAGCACGGTGGCGGCAACGGACGTTTGCACCATGTGACCTACGCCACCGATACGCGAGAAGACATACTGCGCGCGGCCGACATCTTCCTGGAAAATGGCGTGCATATTGAAACCGGCCCACACAAGCATGCCATCCAGGGCACGTTTTTCCTGTATGTCTGGGAACCGGCGGGGAATCGCGTCGAGCTGGCCAATTCCGGGGCCCGACTGATACTCGCGCCAGACTGGCAGACGGTGGTCTGGACGGAAAGCGAACGCAAGAAAGGCCAGGCGTGGGGCCTGAAAACCATTGAGACGTTCCATACTCATGGCACACCGCCGATGCCCAAACCGCAAAATCATTAACCCTTCTACAGAACATCGGATAGCGATGCTGTCCGATGCGTCATTACTTTTCTCCATAGTTATCAGTGGAAAAAATCACAGCACAGCGCTTATCGCTCCTCTAGGGTGAATCTCCCCTACAAGGAGAACATAATCGATGAGCCTCATGACTTCCGGCAACCGCCGGGACTTTCTTTCCGCTGGCATCAAACTCACGGCGGCAGGTACGCTGCTCGGTGCCGGATTAAGTAGCCGTTCCGCTGCGGCCGCTGCCTGTCCCCCTGAAAACCTGATGCAGATTGACGTTAGCCACTATCTGCTGCGCAATGTGCGGCTGGAAGAAGCCTTTGTACGTCATCACGACGTGATCACCGCGACACGCACCGGGTTGTACGATATTGAAGTCAACGGCGAGAATATTGCGGGTATACACTCAGCGGGTTTCAGCAGCACTCTTCCCACCTGGGACGCGGCGGGTCATATTTTGCTGCCTGCAACGCGCGATATGCACATCCATCTCGATAAAACCTTCTATGGTGATGGCTGGCGCGCCCCGCTGCCGCGTAAAAGCGTGATTGATATGATTCATCAGGAAGAGCAGATTCTTCCTGAGATCGTGCCGACCTCCGAAATGCGTGCCGAGAAGCTGATTGGCCTGCTGCAATCGAAAGGCAGCACCGAAGCGCGCAGCCACTGCAATATCGACCCGATTAGCAAACTGGACGGGTTGGCGCACTTGCAACAGGCGATTGCTAACCACCGTCAGGACTTTACCGTGAAGATTGTCGCCTTCCCGCAGCATGGACTGTTGCGGTCCAGGGGCGAAGGCATGATGCGTGAAGCGATGAAAATGGGCGCCAATTTTGTCGGCGGCCTGGATCCGACCAACGTTGATGGTGCGATGGAGAAATCGCTGGATACGATGTTCAGCATCGCACTCGATTTTGCTGCGCCGGTGGATATCCACCTGCACGAAACCGAGCCGCACGGCGTCGCCGCGATACGCTATATGCTGAAAACGGTGCGTGAGAATCCGCAGCTAAAAGGCAAAGTCACCATCAGCCATGCGTTTGCGCTGGGCACGTTATCGGGGAATGAACTGGATGCGATGATCGAGGAACTCAAAGCGCAGCAGTTCAGCATCGCCACCACCGTGCCGATTGGGCGCGTGATCATGCCATTGCCGCAACTGCGTGCGGCGGGCGTACCGGTATGGTCCGGCACCGATACCATTGCCGACCACTGGCAACCTTTTGGCAGCGGCAGCATGCTGGAAAAAGCCAACGTCTATGCGCAGTTGTATCGTGGCCCGGATGAGTTCTCATTGAGTCGCGCCTTGGGTATCGCCACCCATGAAGTGCTGCCGCTGAATGACCAGGGTGAACAACAGTGGCCGAAGGCGCAGGATAGCGCAACGATGATGTTAGTGGCGGCGAGTTGTTCTGCTGAAGCGGTGGCGCATGTTGCACCCGTGATAGCAACCTTCCATAACGGCAAACAGGTATTTGGCCAGTTAAAGAAAATTTAATCGGGGAATAAAACGAAGGTATAAAAGTTATTATTTCGTCGCGCATTGAGTGCGCGACGAAATAGATCAGCAGGATGAATCAACGACTCACTTCATGACCAATCAAGCCACCGATGGCTGCACCACCCAGCGTACCAAAGGTACTGCCGCCGGTTAATACCGCGCCACCCACAGCACCAACACCCGCACCAATTGCCGTATTACGACCACGATGGGACATACCACAGGCGGTAACTGATAAACAGACTAAAGCGACAATGGCGATACTGCAGCTGCGTTTTAAAAGCATCGAAATCCTCATTACCATTAAAAAATGGAATGCAATTGTTTTTAATTTGATTGTTGTTAAGACACCAAATCGTTGGCGACTTGCACTGCTCGTCGGCGCTAATTTAAGAGGATTTGTGAAACGACGAAAGGTAAAAATTCCTATTTTCAGGCGGTACTGGCGAAGCGGTGAGAAAGCGCGCGAAACGCCCCTACCCGGCCTCTCACGGAGGTTTAAACCTGCTGTGCTTTACTGCAAATTCCTCCCTTGACTGCCAGCCTACCAACTAGTAGATTAATATTTATTCGGCTGACCTTAGCAACGATTTCAGGGGGCATTGTGAGTGTGATTCATTTTCCTAACCAATATCCTGACAGCCGTCCTTCAGATTGTGAATCAACGCAAGCGGATAAACAGAAGGTTCGCGAATTTGCGTTGAACATTGCTGCGCAATTACGCAACGATCCTGAATTAAATAAGCAGGCACCTTATCTGGTGGATAAAGTGATTCTGTTGTTGATGAAAGAGTCGCGAAGATAAATGGCCGCAAAGCCATTAAACGGAAATAACCAGACTGTTAAGCACCGGTTTAATCATGGGTAAGAACAGTTCGGGGTTATTAAACGCGCGCGCGGCAATCATCGCACCATGCACCGTCGCCATCAGCGATTTGGCCTCCATTTCCGCCCCTTCACGCAGAATAAACACCCCGCGCTTTTCCCCCTTCTGCAGCACACCGGCCAGCCACGCGGACAGATCGGCGAAATGTCCGGTGACTTGAGCCGCCACCTCTTCCGGTAAGGTCGGCAGCTCCACTGCCAGCATCACGCAAATACAGAACGGTGAGCTGTTTTCCTTAATGCAGGTTGCCCAGAAGTTCACATATCCGTTCAGCTCAGCCAGCGGATCATCACTGAAATGCTCACTGGTCGCGGCCATGCCGGCTCGCGCCTCCTCACGATAATCATTGACCACCGCCAGCACCAGATCGGCTTTGCCCGGAAAATGATGATGAATGCTGGCTTTACGGATTTGTACGCGTTCTGCCAAATCGGCATAGCTGAAACTTTTATAACCACCAGCTGTGAGCAGCGCTCGGGTGTGGTTAATGATTTCAGTGGCTTTAGGCGAACGTTCAACGGTCATGCAGGGCTCCGGCAGCAAAGATGAAATGGCTGCAAATCAGTAAATTGGCACTGAACCTACTGACCTGCAGCGGTGATGTCAAGGCGCTTCAGGACGCTTACGGCGACCGGTCATACTTCTGAAGACGCCATCACGCAGAATCAGCGCATGGAACAACGCGGCGGCAAGATGCAGCATCACCGTAACGAACAAGGCTAAAGCCACCCAACTATGCAGCGGACGCAACCAGGCATACAGATCATTACTGATTGGCGTGATGGGGGGCAGCACCAGACTGCCTCCCAGACTGATCGGATAGCCTGCCGCCGACAGCATCGCCCAGCCGATAAGAGGTTGCGCAAGCATCATTGCGTACAACGCCCAATGCGAAAGGTGTGCCAGCGCTTTTTGCCCGTTTGATAACGTCTCCGGCAAGGCCGGTTTGGCGGTGGTAAAACGTAGCCACAATCGCACCACCACCAGCAGCAATATCATTAAGCCCAACGGCTTATGGATCGCCACGAGCAAGCTGTGCAGTGACGAGACGGTGGCGACCATGGCCACGCCGATAAACAGCATGGTCATAATAGCGGCAGCCATCAGCCAGTGAATCGCGCGCAACGCCGGATGGAAAGTCTCTGTGTGTTTCATCAGTGTGCTCCTGCCTGTTCACGGGTACGGGCGTTGTAGGATTTGGCATAAGCCGATGAACGTGCATTGAGGATCGGATCATCCGAGGCGGTGATGCCCTCGGGCAGAATCAGCGGATCGTAATTGATATCGTTACAGGCGCCCTGCTGCTGCAGCGTGGTTTGGTTGATAGTCAGGGTTCCTGCATTGATGGTCTGCCGGTCCGCTGGCCAGGCAATCGAAGCATCGCTGCTTTTATCCTGCGCGTCTGCGACAGTGATGATCAGGTCCCACTGCAGCGGCCCTTTGGCAAGACGCTGTTGCAGATCGTTCTGCAGGAAGTCGCTGTCATTCTTATCGGCGGCATTGATGGGCTGATACTCGCTGTGCGGCACCATACTCCAGCGCACCACATGGCTCTTGCCGGCCGAATCAATAAAGTTGAAGGCGTTAAGGCTATTGTAGCGATCGCTGGCCCAGCTAGAGGAAGGAACATACTGCTGCGCCCAGCCGAAGAACGGTTTGATTTCGGGATGTTTTTCTACAAAGGCCTGAATCTTGGCGGGATCGGGCTTGCCTGTTTTGGCATCCGGCAGCGTGGCGATTTGCAGATCGTAAAACCCTTCCACGCTCTTCACCGGAAACATCGGCATGGCATTCATCCCGGTGCGCCACTGCTGACCATCTTTTTGGTAAAACGCTAACGCCATGCTGCGCACCGGCACGGCATAATCCGGGGCGTTTGGATTGCCACCGGCAATAGCAAAGCGCCCGATCACCGGGGTTTCGCCCGGTGCAAACAGCCCGGCACGCGACAGCACGCTGGCATTGCCGTTAGCGACAAAGCTGCCGTTGATGCAGACGCCTTTGGCATGATTGCGTCGGTAGCCGGGATGCTCCCCGCCTGATTTTTGTAGCACGGTAATGAGCTTATCGGAGGTCAACTTATCCGGTGTTAACCAGCCGCCAACCCAGAGAAATAACGCGATGACTATCAATGGTACCACTGCAATAGCGGCCAGACGGGTGAGTGTCTGGCCGGTCGTCAGAGAAGGCTTGTTCATAGATTCGCTCAACATGGCATAAATTAAGACAAGGCAGTTACCCGAGCTGAATGATTAGCGCGTGGCAATTAATTGCACCGTCTTCGTTCACGGCGGTAGAGTAATCAATCTACTAGTAGGTAGATTGCATTGTCAAACGCATTTGAACAGGCCGATGCACCACTGCCGCGGCCGACAGTGAGTGCCTCAGGTTATCTGAAAGAATAAGTTTACAGGTGAATCAGGATTCTTCGCGCGATCCAGCGTGGGTCTTCATCGGTGCAACCACGACATTCACTCCCAGATCCTGCAGACGACGCAGAATCGGCACCGGCGTACCCTGGTTGACAATCACCACATCGAACTCGCTGAGATGGGCAAAACGATGCAGCGCCCGGCGTTCAAATTTGGTGTTATCCATCATCAAAATACGTTTCTGTGCAGCATCAAACATCGCTCGTTTGGTTTCGACGGTTTCCGCTGACTGATGAAAGACCGTGTCATCAATGATCGCTGACATACTGACGAAGAACACATCGGCGCGCAGACTGGCAATTTCTTCTCGCGTCATGCGGCCCATAAACGCATTGCACCAATGATAAAACTGACCGCCTAATCCCATCAGCGTGATATCGCGCCCGTTGCGCAACTCATTCATCAGCGTCAGTGAGTTGGTGATCACCGTTAACGGGGCGCGCGCGTGTAACAAGCGCGCCATCTGCAATACCGTGGTGGAATCATCGAGGAAGATCGCCTGTCCTGGCTCCAGGTAAGTGGCCGCCACCTCAGCGATGGCTTGCTTCTCTTCCAGTTGACGCGTCGCGCGGTAGATATCGCTGGACTCGACCAGGCTGGTTGGTGTGGCGGAGACCACCCCACGCGATTTATGCAGCAATCCGCGTTCGACCATCTCATCAATATCACGGTGCGCGGTCATCAGACTGATGCCGAAACGGTCGGTAATATCTTCAATGCGAATAGCGCCTTCTGCCATCACGGCTTCCGCGATCAACTGGCGTCGCGCCAACTGCCGCGCCTGACGACTGTCGCTGGGTAAGGGTTCGGCCATGAAGACGTTGAGAGAAGAGTCCTGCGGGTTGTGCGCCATATTTCGTCCAGAAAGTGATGCAGAAATGCGGGTTCCAGGTGATTACAACGCGGAAACGCGCCTTTTGCAAATGGTGTGGTGTTTGGACTCACGAGAAGGGTTACAGCGACGCACCGGAGTGCGTCCGCTGAGCAGTATGCGGCCCGAAAGCCGCACGTCATGCATTACTGCTTTAACACAAACGGTGATACGAAATTGCCCGCGTTCTCTTTGGTGATCAAAATGCAGTCAAACAACTGTTTTTCCGATGCTGCGCCGGTTTTACCGGTTTTCAGGAAGCTGTCAGCCTGCTCTACCGCTTTCTGCGCGAATTGCGCCACGGGCTGCATCACGGTATACGCCAGCGTACCGGCTTTTACGGCATCAACGGCATCCGGCGAGCCATCAAAACCACCGACTTTGATTTGGTTCAGCTTGCCGGCTTCTTTCAGTGCGGCAATCGCCCCCAGCGCCATTTCATCGTTGCCGCTGATCACGCCTTTGATGTTTGGATTAGCCTGCAGCAGTGACTGCATCTTGTTGAAGCCCTGGGTACGGTCCCAGTTGGCGACTTCCTGACCCACTTTCTTCAGCGTCGGGTACTGTGACAACACGGTATCAAAACCATTGGCACGCGTTGCCGCGTTGTTATCGGATGGCGGGCCCACTAATTCAACATAGTTGGCGGTATCGCCTACCTGTTTCACCCACTCCATCGCGCCCACCGCCGCGCCCTGCGCATTGTTAGAAACCAACTGCGCTTTGGCCAATCCGCTCTGATTCAGCTCAGCGTTAATGATAAACACCGGGATATTCGCCGCGATGGCTTTTTTCACTGAACCGACAGAACCATCGGCGTTAGCCGGATCAAGAATAATCGCCTTTGATTTGTTGGTGATCGCCGTATCAATCAGCTGGCTTTCGGTGTTGGTATCACCTTTGTGCGCGCTGACTTTTGCGCTGTAGCCAAGTTTTTCAGCGGCTTTTTGCGCGACCTGACCTTCTGTCAGCCAGTAAGGGTTGGATGGATCGTTGACGATGATGGTCATCAACCCGTTATCCGCCCAGGTCGGTGCAGCGAAGGTGGTGATCGCCATCGCTGCGGCAGCAATAAACAAACGTTTTGTGAACATAGGTGCTCCGTTATTATTTAGGGTACAGGTTTTACGGATAACCGCGCGCTGCCAGACAGCGCGCGTGAGTTAGCGACTGCGTTTGCCGTATTGCAGGGTGTTGAGCAATACCGCCAGCACAATCACGGCGCCAGTGAACACCGTCTGCCAGTAGGCAGAGACGCCGATAATCACTAAGCCATCAGAGAGAAAACCGATTACAAAAGCGCCCAGCAGCGTGCCGCGCACGTTACCGCGACCACCGGTTAAGGCCGCACCGCCAATCACCACCGCGGCAATCGCGGTCAGTTCATAAGTGGTGCCCGCCGTTGGACCGGCTGAAGTGAGCTGTGAAGAGAGCACCAGCCCCGCCATCGCGGCACAGATACCCGACAACACATAAACGCTGATTTTGATGCGTTTCACCGGCACGCCGGAGAGATCGGCGGCGCGTTCATTACCACCCGAGGCATAGAGCCAGCGGCCAAACGCCGAACGACTCAGCAGGAAACCACAGGCCAGTGCTACCACACCCAGCACCAGCACACCGACCGGGATGTTGAAGATGCGATTAAAGCCCAACCAGTCAAAGCCGGTGTTACCCAGCGCTTCAGTGCCAGAGAGTTTGTTGTAGGTCAGTCCGTTAGTGATCAGCAGGGCAATACCGCGTGCCACATACATGGTGCCGAGCGTGGCAACAAACGCCGGAACGCGGAACCAGGCGATCAACACGCCATTGGCCAATCCCACCAGCGCGCCAATCACCAGCGTCAATATCGCCACCGCCCATACGGGCAGATACAGCACGACACCTAGCGCGTCGAGGTTAATCCCCTGCATCATAAAGCCGGCCATCACGCCAGCCAGACCCAGCGTTGAACCGACGGATAAGTCGATACCGCCATTGAGGATCACCAGCAACATGCCAATGGCAGGTAAGCCAAAAATCGCCACATGCGAAGCCATGGTCAGGAAGTTGGCGCCGGTGAAGTAGTTAGGTGAGAGCAAGGAAAAGGTGATAATAATCACCAGCAACGCAATAAACGCGCGCCCTTCCAGCAGCAATCGCGCCAGATTGAGACTTTTATCGGTTTTCTTTTTACTCGCGACGGGTGGCGAATCCAGCGTGTGTGTTCTGTCTGTCATACCGTTTGCTCCGTTTTTCATGTCATGCCACCAGAGACTCGCCTGAAGCGGCCATAATGCGTTCTTTACTCACGCTGGAATCGAAAATGGCGTTAATGCGCCCTTTGCTCATCACCACAATGCGATGCGCAATACTCAGGCATTCGCCCACTTCCGAGGTGGTATACACCACCGCCAGCCCCTTTTTGGCGTTTTCCGCCAGCAGACGAAACACTTCCGCTTTGGCACCGATATCAATGCCGCGGCTGGGTTCATCCAGCAGAATCACTTTGGGACGGGTGGCCAGCATTTTGCCGATCACCACTTTTTGTTGATTGCCACCGGAGAGCGATCCGATGGCCGCCTCGCCGCCAGCGGTTTTCACCGTGACGTTGCGAATACTGTCCGTCACCAGCTGCTTTTCACGTCGCGGTGACAGCACCAAACCGCGCACAAATTCGTTGATACTGGCGAGCGACAGGTTTTCGCCCACTGACATGGTTTGCACCAAACCGTCGCGTTGCCGATCTTCGGGCACCAACGCAAGGCCGATTTGAATACGTTGTTGAATGGTTAAGCCGCTGACATCGGTATCCTGCAGCAGAACGCGGCCCTGGCTTTGATGAATACGCCCGGCGATACACTCCAGCAGTTCGGTGCGCCCCGCGCCCATCAGGCCATAGATGCAGACAATTTCACCGGCTTTCACTGACAGTGAGAGGTTATCCACCAGCCGAATCCCGGTTTTGCTTTTCACCGTTAGGTCTTGCACGGTCAACGCCTGGTCACCAAACTCATACCCTTGCGGCGGCGAACCCAGGTCAAAGTGATCGCCCACCATATTGCGCACGATCCACTCGAGATCGATCTCATCGCGTTTCGCGTACGCGGTCATCACGCCATCACGCAGCACCACGGCGCGATCGGTGATCTCCAGTGCCTCTTCGAGATGATGTGAGATGTATACAATGGCTACACCCTGACTGGTGAGATCGCGGATCACCTGGAACAGCACCGCGACTTCCGCAGCACTGAGCGCCGATGTCGGTTCATCCATGATCAGAATCTGTGAATTCACCGACAATGCACGGGCGATTTCGACAATCTGTTGTTGGCCCAGACGCAGGTTTTCCACCGGCGTCAGCGGATCAATTTCCTCCTCCAGCGCCGCCATCAGATGGGCGGTTATGCGGGCTTCTTCCGCGTAGTCCACCCCACCCGGCTTCATGATTTCGCGCCCCATAAAGATGTTGTCGCGCACGTTCATGTTGGGAGCGAGATTCAGCTCCTGATGGATAATCGAGATGCCGCAATCGCGTGCTTCAGTGGCAGAGCGAAACACTTTCTCTTCGCCGTTGTAGAGAATTTCCCCGGATGTTGGCGTAATGACGCCCGACAAAATTTTCATTAGCGTGGATTTACCTGCGCCGTTTTCACCAAACAACGTGGTGACTTCACCGCGACGGATCTCAAAATTCACGCCTTTAAGTGCATGGGTCGATCCATAGATTTTGCTGATGTTGCGCGCTTCAAGGATCACTTCGCCTTTTAGTAGCGCCGGGTTAACGTTGAATGGTTTCATTTCACCTCCAGACTGACTGGCGTCACCATCCAGTTATTCGGCGCGAGCAAACGGAACACCCCGACCACCTGCACGGTTTTCCCGGGCAGCGCATCACGATCCAACTTATCCAGTACTTTGGCTTTCATGGCGCGATTGATCGCCGAACCGGCGTTTTGATACTCAATCTGGTTGGTAAAATCGCCGAACTGGATTTTTCCGCTGGCATCACGTAAATCGGTGCCGGTAATGGCCGGGCCCGTTTGCAGGCGAATCACATTTCCTTCCGGTAAACCGGCCACTTTCAGTGGGAAAATGCCCATTTGACCGGGCTGCACCACGCCTTCCAGCTTGACGGGGATCACCGGGAGCGGCGAACCCACACCGTATTTCTGTACCGCTTCCTGTTGATTGGCTTTCAGCGCATCGGCGAGGGTTTTGGCATCCACCGCACGCGCTTCCACATCCTGCTGAATACCGGGGAAGGTTTTCTCCCCGTAGCTATCCGGCGAGAAACCTTGCTCTTGCACATCTTGCTCGGAACCGATTTTCACCACTTTTGTGTCAATGGCCATGGCGGCAATCACCGCAACCACCACAACACCGATGATGCTGTAGCGGCGGATGCGCTTGCGGGAGAGCTGCTGTGCCAGCATTGAGACATCGGACATAACGTGACCTCTCACTGTTATCTGCTGCGATAATCGCCGCATTAAATGTTATAAATGTGATAACTCTTGTGATGAGGATTGTGCTGATGTGACTAAATTGTCAACAGGGGGTTCACGAATTTTTCAGGAGCGCGATCTGGATCGCTAAATTCACACCCTAACGCCTTCATCGCTAATAAAAGCCCGCAATACAAGCCTTATTCATGTGATATCTCATTTCATATTGTCGTGTACTACCGCCATTTTCGTGATCAAACTCGCTAACTGAAGTGAAATTTATTCGTTTTATCGAAAAATAATACATTGGATATGTTATCTCCATGAGAAGTGGTGTAAGACATTATTTAGCAAATTCATCACAAGGAATTAACACGACGTGATGGGTCAACTTTTCTTCCCTTCGGAGGTGTACGTGGGTAACAGCGATATCATTCTGGGTCTGGATTCCGGCACCTCCGTGGTGAAAGCGGTGGCGTTTGATCTGGAAGGCACACAGCTGGCGTGCGCCTCCGTGCGTAACCGCTATTACCGCAGCGAAGGTGGTGCCGCGCAGCAATCCATGTCGCAGACCTGGCAAGATGCCGTGGACGCGATACGGAAACTGGGCGAGCGTGTGGAAAATCTCTCTTCCCGCGTGGTGGCCGTGGCCGTCACCGCACAAGGGGATGGCACCTGGCTGGTGGGCGCCAATAATCAGCCGGTAGAGGATGCCTGGATTTGGCTGGATGCGCGTGCAGCTCACACCGTGGATGCTTTAAACCAACACGCGCTTGCGGCCGAGCGATTCAAGGCGACCGGTACCGGGCTGAACACCTGCCAGCAGGGTTCACAGATGGCGCATATGGACCAGCACTTTCCGCAGCTGCTGGAAAAGAGTGAAGTGGCGCTGCATTGCAAAGATTGGCTTTACCTGAATCTCACTGGCGTACGTGCCACCGATCCTTCTGAGGCCAGCTTCACTTTTGGTAATTTCCGCACCCAGCGTTATGACGATACCGTCATCGCAGCGCTGGGACTGGAACATCGACGTCATCTGCTGCCGGAAATTATCGATGGCACGCAAATCACTCATTCGTTAACAGCAGAGGCCGCTGCGCTCACCGGCCTGCGCGCGGGTACACCGATTTCGCTGGGTTACGTGGATATGGCAATGACCGCGCTGGGCGCAGGCGTGCACACCGGCGAAGCCCATACCGCCTGCTCAATTGTCGGCTCTACCGGGGTGCATCTGCGCAGTGTGACCATTGATGAGGTGTGGTTGAATCCAGCGCAAACTGGCTATGTGATTCCTCTGCCCTGGCCGGGCTATGTGACGCAGGTGCAAACCAATATGGCCTCAACGCTTAATCTCGACTGGCTGCTGAACGTGGCGAGTGAATTGCTGAGCGGATTCGGCTGTGAAATCGATCATGCGCGGCTGGTGGCGCATATCGACCAGTGGCTCAACAAAGCCGAACCCGGCACCCTGCTGTTCCATCCCTACATCTCAATTGCCGGTGAACGCGGGCCGTTCGTCAACGCCGACGCGCGCGCCAGCTTCACCGGACTTAACTATCAGCACAATTTTGCCGACCTGGTGCGCGGCGTGATTGAAGGCATCGGCATGGCCGCGCGTGATTGTTATCAGGCGATGGGCAGTACTTTGCCGGGTGAAATTCGTCTTACCGGCGGCGCGGTGCGTTCTCAGCCGTTGCGGCAGATCCTCTCTGCCTGCATTGGCGCACCAGTGCGTATCAGCCAGCGTGATGAAGCCGGTGCAGCGGGCGCCGCGATGATGGCAGCGGTGGCGATTGGCGCCTATCCCTCCATGGCGCAATGCGTGGAAACCTGGGTGCGCCCGTTGCTGGATGCGCCTGAACCGCCTTCCGCTGAACTGTCGCAGCGCTATAACCAACTGTTTCCCCATTATCAGCAGATCCGCAGCGATCTCCCTGCCGCCTGGCATGCACTGAATAAGTTTTAAGGAGTACACCATGAGTGAAAATACGCTGGATCTGTTTGTCATTGGCGGTGGCATTAATGGCGCGGGCATCGCACGTGATGCGGCCGGGCGCGGCTTGTCCGTGATGATGTGTGAAAAAGATGACCTGGCACAGGGTACCTCCTCGCGCTCGGGCAAACTGGTGCACGGCGGGCTGCGCTATCTCGAATATTATGAATTCCGACTGGTACGCGAGGCGCTGATCGAGCGAGAAGTGTTGCTGAATGCCGCACCGCATATTATCTGGCCGATGCGCTTTGTGTTGCCGCATAGCCCGACCGATCGTCCGGCGTGGCTGGTGCGTTTAGGGCTGTTCCTCTATGACAATTTAGGCGGGCGCAAAAAGCTGCCCGGCACGCGATCGCTTGATCTGATGCGCGATCCCGAAGGCGCCCCAATCCTCGATAGCTACAGCAAGGGCTTCGAGTACTCCGATTGCTGGGTCGATGATGCACGCCTGGTCGCACTGAATGCCGTGGATGCTGCGGAACGCGGCGCCACGATTCTGCCGCGTACCCGCTGTGTGTCGGCCAAACGTATCAGCGGCAAGTGGGAAGTCACGATTCAGGATGAGACCAGCGGTGCACAGCGCACGGTTTATGCCAAAGTGCTGGTGAATGCGGCCGGCCCGTGGGTACTGGATATCGTAAATCAGGTCACCCAGACCAAAAGCAACCGCAGCGTGCGGCTGGTTAAAGGTTCACACATCATCGTGCCGAAATTCTGGGAAGGCCAGCAGGCGTATCTGGTGCAAAACACCGATAAACGCGTCATTTTCATCAACCCTTATGAAGGCGATAAAGCCCTGATCGGCACCACCGATATTCCGTGGCAGGGCAAAGCGGAAGCGGTGACCGCCGATGACAGCGAGCAGCAGTACCTTATCGATGTGGTCAATCGCTACTTCAAAGTAAAACTGCGCGCCAGCGATGTGATTACCCGATTCTCGGGTGTGCGTCCGCTGTTTGACGATGGCAAAGGCAACCCTTCTGCCGTCACGCGTGACTACGTGTTCGATCTCGACGATCAGCAAAACGCCCCGCTGCTGCATGTGTTTGGCGGCAAAATCACCACTTTCCGCAAGCTGGCAGAACACGCTATCCAGAAGCTTGCGCCCTTCTTCCCTGATATGGGTAAAGACTGGACACGCGAGGCCACTTTGCCGGGCGGTGATATGGCAAATGGCGATTTCGAGAGCTTCCTTGAGCAAGTGAAAACGCGCTGGCCATGGTTACCAGCGCCGCTACGCAAACACTATGCGCGCCTGTATGGCACGCGCATTGAGAAAGTGCTGGGTCACGCCCGTGAGATAAACGATCTGGGCCGCCATTTCGGCGCACAGTTGTATGAAGCCGAAGTGCGCTACCTGGTAGAAAATGAGTGGGCGCAGCAGGTGGAGGATGTGCTGTGGCGTCGCACTAAGCACAAGTTGCATCTGACCGAAGTTCAGCAGCAGGCCTTTAGCCAATGGTTTGACGCGACCTATGCTGCGGCCGTGCCGCTGCGTAAGGAGGCGTAATCATGCCCTTAACGCTTTCGCTCAATACCAACCCACTGGTGAATCGTTTTGCCGATCCGCAGGATCTGATTCACACCGTGGCACAACAGATCCGTATCCGCGATCTGCAGTTAACCCATGAATTTATCAATCCTGGCTGGCCAGCCGCCACCATCAACCGCATGTCGCGCCAGATGCAGAAGGCGTTGCGGGAAACCGGGGTGCGCGTGACATCGGGTATGACTGGTCCCTATGGCCGCCTCAATCATTTTGGTCATCCGGACGTTGACGTGCGACGCTACTACGTTGACTGGTTCAAAACCTTCGCCGATATCACCGCAGAACTGGGGGGCGAGGCGGTTGGATCGCAGTTCGCCATTTTCACCCAGCAGGATTTCAACGATGCGGCGAGGCGGGATGCCTTGATCGATATCGCGATAGACTGCTGGGCCGAGGTGGCGGAGCATGCGCAATCCGCCGGATTGAAATACCTGTTTTGGGAACCGATGAGCATCGGACGCGAGTTTGGTGAGACCATTCCGGCTTGCCTCGCACTGCAGCAGCGTTTGAGCAGTGAGTCCTTTGCCCTGCCGATGTGGATGATGGCGGATATCGATCACGGCGATGTCACTTCAATCGACCCGCGTGATTACGACCCTTACGCGTGGGCTGAAGCGGTGCCGCGCTATTCGCCGATTATTCATATAAAACAAAGCATGATGGACAAAGGCGGCCACAGACCCTTCACATTGCAGTACAATGCGGGCGGCCGTATTCAGCCCCAGCCGCTGCTGGACGCGCTGGCGCGCGGTGGCGCGCAGGATAACGAAATTTGCCTCGAACTGAGTTTTAAAGAGCGTGAACCCACTGACCGCCAGGTGGTGGCGGATATCGCGGAAAGCGTTGCGTTTTGGGCATCGCACATTGATACGGGCGTGCAGGATTTGCATCTGGCTTCCTAAGCCTATTGATCAGGAAATGAAACATGAAACCGGCTCCTACTCCCGCTGAACGCGATGACTCTTTAGCCCTGCGTGCCGCCTGGCTGCACTACGTGGGCGGCCTGACCCAGGCTGAAGTCGCCAAACGTCTGGGATTACCGTCTGTCAAAACCCATCGCATGATTGCCAAGATGGTCGCGGAGGGTGCGGTGAAGGTGTCGATTGATGGCGATATCATGGCGTGCGTGGCGCTGGAAGATCAGTTGCGCGAAAAGCACGGACTGCGTTTTTGCCACGTTGCGCCTGACCTTGGTGAAGAGGGATTGCCAGTGCGAACGCTGGGTATGGCGGGCGCGGATTATCTGCGCAATCTCCTCACGTCGCAGCCTGCGATCACCCTGGGGCTGGGACACGGCCGCACCCTTTCCGCCGCTATTCACCAACTCTCGCGCATTGACGCCCCGCATATGCGCTTCGTTTCGCTGCTGGGCTGTTTGACGCGCAACTACGCGCTCAATCCCCACGATGTTATGCATCGCATAGCGGAAAAAACCGGTGCGCAAGCTTACATGATGCCGGTGCCGTTCTTCGCCAATACTCAGGAAGACCGCGACGTGCTGCTTAAACAGCGTGGCGTCAGCGAAGTGTTTGCCATGGCGGCGCAGAGTGAGGTGAAACTGGTGGGGATCGGTACTGTGGAACCGGCCGCGCAATTGGTTGAAGCCGGTATGATTGATGAAGCCGAGATCAATGATATCTCGGCTTCTGGCGCTGTCGGTGAGCTGCTCGGTCATTTCTTTGACGCCAGCGGGCAGATGATTCACAACAGCCTGACAGCGCGTACGCTCTCGGTGGATTTAGAGCTTGCCCACCGCGCCGAGATTGTGGCGCTGGTGGGGGGATTAAGCAAAGTCGACGCGATCCGCGCGGTATTGGCCAGCGGGTTGGTGACGGGATTAATTACCGATGAATTAACGGCACAGGCGTTAATCGCAGGTTAGAGTGGCCTCCATTCGTCCGCGAATAATCCAAATACCCAATCGTCGCGCCACTCACCCGCGAGATGATAGCTTTTCCGCAAGGTGCCCTCCTGCTGGAATCCCACTTTTAATAGTGTCCTGCATGAGGCTTCATTTCCTGCGGTCACAGTGGCAATTAGCTTGCGAAAGCCCAGTTCATTCAGCGCATAACGCGCAATATCGTGAAGTGATTCCGTACCAAATCCCTTGCCCTGAGCTTCTGCTGCCAGCAAAAAACCGACTTCCGCTACGCCGTCACCGCGATCGATAAATCCGGTGACGCCTAACGGCGCTGATTGCCCCTGTTCCATCATCACCAGACACAGCCAATGGGTGCTGCCTTTCTGCCAGTGGGGCAATCTTATCTCGAACCTGTCACGTCGAATCTCTTCTTCAGGCTGCGGATCGGCCACATAGCGCATCACACGCTCATCCTGTTGCAGCGAGAGAAAGAATCGCCAGTCATCGGTAACTAACTGGCGATAGTGCAGTCTTTTAGAGGTGATGTTAGGGAACATGTGATCCTTCATTATGACAATGATGATTGTCGACGCTGATGAAAAGTGCCCCTAAATCAGCGTTAACTCCATTGGCTGCTGGCGCAATATTTCCTGATACACCGGCGACAGTTGGCTATCTGTAATCACCTGCTTAAAGGGCACGGTCGGTGCCAGAGCGAAGGGATGTATCTGACCAAACTTTGATGAATCGGTGAGCGCCACAGTGTGCGTCTGCTTTTCCATGATGGCGTTGACCACGTCGCAGCGCAGCATATCACGACCGGTAAAACCGGTGATGGCATCCCAGCCGTCGATACCGATAAAGGCTTTATGGAAGTTGAGGTGCTGGATGCACAATCGCGTCAGCGGCCCGACTACCGACTCACTGCTCTTCTGGAACAGCCCGCCAAGAATGATCACATCACCGCCCTGTTCCCGCAGCAATCCCGCGATGTAATGGCTGACGGTGATAATCGTGATATCACCGCGTTCGCTCAATTCGCGTGCCAGCAACGCGTTGGTGCTGCCGCCTTCAATAAACACCGTTTCACCCGCGTTAACCAGCGAAGCGGCGTACTCCGCCAGACGTTTTTTGACGGCAAAACGCGTTTGCATGCGTGCGCCGACATCGTCGCTTTCTGGCGCCACGGCTGAACCGTGCACGCGGCGCAGAAAGCCGCCCTTTTCCAGAACATTCAGATCCTGACGCACCGTCACCTCGGAAACGCCGGTGGTTTGCGCCAGTTCACTGACGCTGACGCTGCCGCGTTCGCTGACCAGTTGGATAATGTGCTGATGACGTGCGTTCATAGTGCCTGCTTTAATTAAAATTTTATCCAGCTTACCAGAAACTTACTCTAAGCCGAGACTGCGACGACCGTTGCTGTTTAACGCGTCCAAAGTGAACCGATCGCGCCAGCTGGCTTCATAGTCCTCTTTCGGGAAATCACCCGGTGAGGCACCGGTTGCCAGCGCCTCAGCAACCTGAGTGGCGTAAGCGGCATTCTTCTCGCACAGGGGTGCAGCCGGAATGTACATCACATTGCCCCAACCCTGTTGATCCTCAACGGGTGCAACCGAATGGATAACATCACAGTGCCACCAGACAGAATCACCCGCTTCCATTGCCGGAATGGAACACAGTCCCTTGATGAGTTCCGGATGCCACTGCTCTGAGATGGGCAGCACTTTGCCTGGCGCCACACCACAGAGTTCATCCTCTGGCACATCTTTCAGCAGCGGACGCAGCAACAGATACGCCATCGCTTCCGGAACCGGCACCACATGCAGCAAGCCCTGACCCAATTGCATGTCTGACAGCGCAGTCCACCCCTGGAAAGTGCGGAAGACTGAACATTTGGTAGTGGTGCCAGCCTGATATTCATTCACTTCTGTGCGATGTGCCGCGTCCCAGGGATTATATTGATCGAATTGATTATTAAAGATTTTGCTAAACACCTGTTGGTAAGCTGGCAGTAACCAGCGTTCCAGCGCCCCGGAATCCGTATGCGCGCCCAGCCCTTTTGATGTGGTGCCCGGTAAACGACGGCGAATACGATCCGGATAGATGATGCTGACATCAGGGTCAAACCAGCGCGTTCCGTTGGATTCGTAGGTCCACAGGCGATTCAGGAAGGATTGGGTTTGTGCCATGGCGTCGCTCTGACGCGCCGACATCTGTGCTTCGCTCCAGTAGATCGGATAGATTTCAGGGCGTGAGGCATCGAGGCTGCCAAAGAAGTTGTCACCCGGCCCTTTATAGACTTCATCGAAATCATTTTTATCAAGGTATTCCAGCATCGACGCATCCCAGCCCAACGCCTGCTCGCGCGTAAAGGTCTGTTTCACCACCACACAGCCGCGACGACGAATGCGATCCTTCACTTCATCGGAAATGCGCCCTGCGGCGATGTCATCCCAACGTACCTGTGGCCATGCCGTGCCGTTTCGCGCTTCTTCCTCACGAGCTACAGCAATTTCGCTGAGGATTTTACTTCTGACCTGCTCAAACAGGCCCTCAACATCGCCGATTTGCGCTCTGAGCACCTGTTTCATCAAGCGGATATGCTGCTTTGCATCTTCAGGTTGTTGTAAAGAGGTAAAGGATGTATTCATTTTGTCGCTCCGATTGTTTCGAATGAAACCTAAGTTAGCTTCATTCATAACAATCTGTCGGCATTTCACCTAACTGCAGCGCACGATTTTAAGAAACCCATCACAAAAAAATTAAGAACAACGTCCAACCGAAGGTGCACCGGAGTGGCTCTCCGGTGCCGGGAAATGAGGAAAAATGTCGGGAAATCAAGAGGAAAAAGACGGTGGTATGTGGGAAGGAAATGGCCTGGCAGGTACTATTCCAGCCAGGCGTGATACCGCTGATGGAGTTCAGCCAGATTTTTTACATTGAGTTTGCGCATTGCAGACTGTTTTTGGCTGCTAATGGTTTTAATACTTTTGTCTTTGGCAAGAGCAATATCCGTTACGGTACGGCCGCGATAGATGGAGCGGATGATCGTTCTTTCCGTGGTACTGAGTGAAAGCATCGCTTCTTCATACATTCTTGATGAGAATACCTGTCGTAGAGATGAACCCTTTTGCGGTGCAGTGGGTTTGACTTCAAATCCCCAGACTCGATGTTCAAGTACTGCCGTCACCGCATCTTCAACCTCGCGCTGATTGCTTTTCCTGTTTAATATGGCTTGCACACCTGATTTTTTATATTTTTGTAATAGCCTGATATCCGATGCGCGGGTTAAAATTATCACTAATGCTGTGGGCAAGTAAGATTTTATCAGCATAGAAATAACATCTGCATTGCCAACCTCAGTATCGATAATAATCAGATCCAAATCTCTATCAATGATGTTGATCTGTTCATCATGGGTTTGGATGGGATGGTGAGTCACCGTCACAGCATTCAATGTTGTCAACATGGCGCGAATACCATAATAGGTGATCGCGCTGGGTGTCATAATAGCGATATTTTTATTTTTGATTTTGCTTGTCGTTATTTTAATGGCGCTATGCATTGGTGATGTTCCTCAATTGTGATCACGCCAATATGCAATTATTACAGATTCATCTGAACGATATTAGCCGATGCCATGCGATTAATCCGATGCGGATATTATTGGCTAGATTGAAGGCTTTCAACATACTGCCGTAAATGTCACTTAAAAGTCACCAGCATGGAGATAATTCACATATTAATCATATAGATAACCCTGTGACAAAGCTGTTACCTACCTGATTGTCATCATCAGCATGCCCTTTTGTCAGACCGTGTTATAATCAGCCGCATGAAAAGTGTGCGTTGAAGATGCGCCGTGGGGATCAGGCAGAAGTGACCATTATTTTTTTTACCGATACCGGTCTGATCAGGCTGGAAGATAAAGAGATTATTCTTAGCAGGCAAAGTAAAATATGCCTGACGTACCTGTGTGAGCATGAAGGTAATATCGTTTCCAAAGAAGCATTACATGACGCTTGCTGGAGAAACCATGGTGCTGTGGTCTCCGATAATACTGTACGACAAACCCTTTTTCGCATCCGGAAATCACTCGCCTCACTGGAAGTAGAAGGCGAAATTCTTGAAACACTGGGATACATGGGATATCGCTTAAAACCCGGTTGCATCACTCTCGTTTCAGACTCACACAATTATTCGTTACCGGAACGCCAGGATGGTTTGAATCAAAAACAAGAAACATCAGCGATCTCTGTTTCTGATACATCGAAATCAGCGCTTAAGAATAAACCGACAAAGATAAAACTCAGGGTACTTACGCTGCTGCTTTGCTGCCTGTTTTTTATCGTGGGCACTGTGATTCGTGGCCAACAACTTATCCACCCATTGCGGTATGGCGAACCACTTCTGCTTGATGGGCACAGCTTTCTGTTTTCGCAATACGTGGAAAATGACAAACATGACTCGGCAAGACGCGTGAGTTACTGGCTTAACAAAATGCAGGTTTCTATTACGCCGCACAGCAAAATCTACATTAATGCCGATCGTGGCAACGCGATTAATTTCTTTGTGTGCAAAGGCGAAATTGCACTGGCGACAACCTCTTGCCAGACATTTGCGGTTATCGGGAGAAACCATCCATGAGAATGGCTGTTTCCGCGGCATGTTGCCTCTTGGCATTGTTGCTGGGTTGGTTTTCGCTGCCCTATTTTGTACGGCCATTTTCTGGCGATTGCCGGGCCGAGACCTATATCATCTATGACGAACCTGACCGGACCGTAGTCAGTCATGGCTACTGGGATATTTTGAGCGGCAGTCGTGAAGGTCATTTAAATGCTTATCTGGCATTTATGTCGCCGCAGGGGCTTGAAAGCAGGATTAATGTTGATCGCACCGTGAATCTTGATTATGACTACCATCCTGATTCCGTAACGGTTTCCACTCGCAAATCTTTTCGTATTGCGGGTCCTGATACGCAGGATCCCGTTATCGGAAAATATATTGATCCGCTGGCGGACGAGAATTTCACCGCCCGCATCTACCTGTTTAAAGTGGGAAACCAGGTCATTTCAGGCTTCCATTATCGGCCGCTTAACCGGTGTATGAAACCTGGATTTTGAAGCGAGTCAGACCGGTCGATCATTTGTTCTGGTAAAGATCCCAACGGTTGCCGTACAAATCCTCGAAAACCACAACCGTGCCATACTCTTCTTCGCGGGGTTCTTCACAGAAAGTGACGCCATTGGCTTTCATTTGCTGGTAATCACGCCAGAAGTCGTCCGTCTGTAAAAACAGGAACACCCGGCCGCCGCATTGATTACCGATAAACCCTTGCTGGCGCTCATTCGATGCCTGCGCCAGCAGCAAGTTACAATCGCTCTGCGGATTAGGATTGACCACCACCCAGCGCTTGCCCGGCTGTGGGATATCTTCGATTAAATGAAACCCCAGTTTTTGCGTATAGTATTCAATCGCGCGGTCATAATCATCGACCACAATAGCGACGTAACCCATGCAACGCTTTTGTGTTCTCATTTTGGTTTCCTTTATATTCTGACGCGAAATCTCATCTGGATATCAACAAATAAAAAGCAGACCGAAGTCTGCTTATTCTTTATCACGCATTGCCACCCGCGACTTTGCGTAATGCCACCACTTCCGCGTGTTCTAACAGCGGTTCAAGATCCGCGAATAATTTAACGATATGCGGGGCATTCAGGTGCTTATCCAGTAATTCCTGGCTCGCCCACTCTTCGGTCCAGACAAAGCGGCGCGGATTTTTGCTATCAATGTTTAGCTGATAGGTAATACACCCTTCTTCGCGTAGCGTCTCTTCAATCACACCACGAAATAATTGCTCAGCTTTATCTTCGCAACCCGGTTTTGCCGTTAGCAATGCCACTACAGGAACGGTCATTTTCATCTCCCTTTTAAATACAATAAGCCAAGCCAAACTAACGCAGCTTATTCCTGTTGTCAGTCTGAAAACGTGCGTTGCCTGATATGCCTGGTTCGCGCCATAATCGCGAAAATAACGCAAGGAGTGTTGCATGCCAGAACTGTCGAGTTGGTTAGCCTTTGCATTGGTGGCGTTGGGATTGGTGCTTACGCCCGGCCCCAATATGATCTACCTGGTTTCGCGTTCGCTGTGTCAGGGCAAGCGGGCGGGTTATATTTCCCTCGGCGGCGTGGCGTTAGGTTTTGTGTTTTATATGCTGTGCGCGGCGCTGGGTATCACCGCGTGGTTGCTTGCCGTTCCATGGGCCTATGATGCGCTGCGTTTTAGTGGCGCACTCTATTTGCTGTATCTTGCGTGGCAGGCACTCAAGCCTGGCGGCCGCTCGCCATTTGCCGTGCGCGATCTCCCTGCCGACAACCCGCGTAAATTGTTCACCATGGGTTTCCTCACCAACCTCGCGAACCCAAAAATCGCCATGATGTTTCTGTCGCTATTACCGCAGTTTATTAGCCCGCATCACGGTAGTGTGCTGATGCAGTCGCTGATATTGGGCGTCACCCAAATTGTGATTAGCCTGACGGTCAATGCGATTTTCATTACTACCGCTGGCCAGGTGTCGACATTTTTACTGACGCGCCCCAGCTGGCAGCGTTTGCAGCGCTGGCTGATGGGCACGGTGCTGGCGGGCATGGCCGTCAAACTCGCATTGGATGCACGAAAGTAAGTTGCGATTTAATTGGGCGCGTCGGGGCGCGCCCAACAATCCGTTAGTGAGCCAACATCTGAATGATTTTGTCCGTCGCGATGACGCGATCGTCATTCGGGAACCATTTATTCGCCAGCATAATCACCGCAATCTTCTGTGACGGAATAAACACCGCGTAGGTTGAGAAACCATTGGTCGAACCGGTTTTGTTATACCACGCCTGTTGTGGCGCAGCCTGCGGTGGCGTGATCAACGTGGCCGACATCCCTTTCATGATGCGCTGACCGCTGTTGCCTTCCACCAACTGCTTTGATGAGACAGGCAACGGATAGTATTCCCACATCATCGCCTGCGTAAACGCCTCGGTTTTGAAGTAGCCCTGATGCGTGGTGGCGATCGCCTGCTGCCACTCCGTCGCGACCTTCTGTTCATCAAGTTGAATCGCCAGCCAGCGAATCAGATCAGCGGATGTCGATTTCAACCCATACGATTCAGCATCCAACGGGCCTGGCGTCACACGTACCGGCTTGTCTTGTTTATTGTAACCTTGCGCATATTGGCCCATCTCTGACTGAGGCACCTGAATATAAGTGTGCTTCATGCCCATCGCGGGTAACAGTTGCTGCTCCATCGCGCTGATAAACGGCTGATGCAAGCTTTTGGCGGCAATCATGCCGAGCATACCAATCCCCAGATTGGAGTAGACACGCTGAGTGCCCGGCTGAGCCGGCGGTTGCCAGTTTTTGTACCAGTTCATCAACTGCTGCTGATTGGTGACATCGTCTGGCACAAACAGCGGCGTGCCCGTGGTGTGAGTAGCAAGGTTAAGCAGTGACACCTGATCAAACGCACTGCCCTTTAGGTCGGGCAACCATGTACTGGCTTTGTCACTAAACTGCAGTTTTTTCTGCTGAGCCGCATAGCTCGCTAAGGTAGCGGTAAAGGTTT
Source organism: Pantoea sp. JGM49 (assembly GCF_018257655.1). NCBI lineage: Bacteria > Pseudomonadati > Pseudomonadota > Gammaproteobacteria > Enterobacterales > Erwiniaceae > Pantoea > Pantoea sp. JGM49. Next base: position 543,371 of record NZ_JAERJM010000001.1, read on the forward strand.
TGCTGAGTGACCCGATTTCAAACAAGGTCTGCGCGGTAATTGGCTGCTGAGTCTCTTTGGATGCCACACCGTAATTGTAAAACTCGGTTTTGCCATCGTGCAGAATAGCCACCGCCATGCCAGGGATTTGATATTGCTGCATCAACGGTTTGATGATGGCGTCAGGTGAAGGGGTTTGTGCGAGGACGCTGGTGCTTGCCAGCAGCGTTAGCGCAGTAAGAGATAAGCGCATGAAAATTCCTTTTATTTCAGTTAAGCCACAATTTCAGCACGTGATTATAAAATTCCGTCACGGTTTCACCTAACCAAATATTCTGCTATCTGCGGGAAAGTGAAGGCGATCACAAGCGAGAAACATTTCATTAACCATTAATTGATCTTTTCCCCGCCAGCTTTTATAGCTTATGAAAATTATTTCACGAATCAGAAATAATTTTCAAAACGTACCCCGGCTCGTTTTTCCGCGTTAAGTCGTCACGGCTGAGCCTCTAAATTCAGCGTCTGCTCCGGGGAAAAACATGAAAAAAATCGCCATCCTTCTTTCCAGCCTTGCGTTAGCGGGCACACTCTCCAGCACCGCACGTGCCGCCGATGAATCACCACAGTTCCGTTGCAAACCTGGCGAAACTTACTACATGAACGTCATGGTGACCGGTGTTGAATACTGGTTTCCGGTGTACGAGATGTTTAAACAAGCTGCGCATCAGCTGGGCTGCAAAACCGTTTATGGTGGCACGCCCGCTTATGACGTCAACCAGCAGTTAGCCAGTTTCGAACAGATTCTGGCGCAGAAACCCGCCGGGATTTTCCTCCATCCGATGAATCCCGACCCCTTTATCGAGCCAATTAATCGTGCGGCAGAGATGGGCATTCCGGTGGTAACCTTTGCCGCTGATTCCCCCAACAGCAAGCGTGTCGCTTACATCACCTCAGACAACTTCCGTGAAGGTAAAGCCGCCGCCGATGAACTCGGTAAAGCCATGGGCAAAGGCGCGGAGTATGCGGTGCTGGAAAATCCAGGGCAGGATAATCATGACCGTCGGGTTACGGCTTTTATCAATGAGATGAAAACCGCGTTTCCTGACAGCAAGCTGGTTGCGCGCGCCGCCACTAATCAGGATCCATCAAAAGCCTACAACGCCGTGCTGTCGATGCTACAAGCGAATCCAAACCTGAAAGGCATCTTCATGCCTGAAGCCAGTTCCGCAATCGGTGCCGCACAGGCAGTGGTGGAAAACGGTGGCAAAGTGAAAGTGATGACGGTGGACGTCAACGCCAAAGTACTGGATATGATCAAAAGCGGCGAGGTGTTTGGTGCTATCAACCCCAATCAGGGAATACAGGGCTACATGGGCTTTATGACGCTGTTCCTTGCCGCCCACCCAGAATTGATTGACCCCATGAATGATGCCAAACGCAACGGTGTGAATCCCTTCTCGTTCCCAATCCTCGACAATGGTTATGCCGTGGTGACTAAAGAAAATGCCGATGATTTCCGCTGGGACCGTTACCTGAAACGTCGTGGAACCAAAGGCATCAACGAGTAAGGGGAAAGATGATGACGGCACTGCTTGAGTTACGCAGCATCAGCAAACGCTTCGGCGCAGTACAGGCGTTACAGGACGTTGATCTTACGCTAAGGTCCGGTGAAATTCATGCGCTGGCCGGTGAAAACGGCGCGGGTAAGTCTACTCTGATGAATATCATTGATGGCATTCTGCGCCCCGACAGCGGTGAAATAGTGTTGGAGGGGCAATCCGTAACCATACGCTCGCCGCGTGAGGCGCAGCGGTTAGGCATCGGGCTGGTGCATCAGGAGATCGCGTTGTGCCCGGATATTACTATCTATGAAAATATCTGGATGGCGCATCAGCAGCGCGGCTTTCTATTACCGCATAAAACCTTGAGGGAAAAAGCGCAGCAGGTTATGAATCGTCTTGCGCCGATTCCAGTGAGTAAAAAGGTTAGTGAACTGTCGTTGTCACAACAGCAACTCGTAGAGATTGCCAAAGCACTGACGCTGGATTGTCGTTTGCTGATTCTGGATGAGCCCACTGCAGCGCTCACGGAACCAGAAGCGCAGACGCTGTTCACCATCGTGCGTCAACTGCGCGATCAGGGCATCACGGTGGTGTATATCAGTCATCGTATGGCCGAGATTTTTGCGCTTTGTCAGCACATCACCATTCTGCGCGATGGCCGGACGGTGCACAGTGCGCCATTGAACAGCATGACACCGGATGAAGTCATTACGCGCCTCGTCGGTCGCGAATTGTCGCAACTCTATCCCGATAAACGCCCCTCTCATCGTGCCGCACCGCTGCTGGAGGTACGATCTCTTAGCGATAGTCAGCGTTTTTACGATATCAACTTCGAGCTGTATCCCGGCGAAATTCTCGGCATTGGTGGCTTGATGGGCGCGGGCCGTAGCGAAATCGCTCAGGGCGTGTGCGCATTGCAGCCGGTAACTCACGGCACTGTTCGTATCAAAGGCCAGCCAGCAACACTGAAAAATTACGCCGCCAGTATCCAACATCACATGGTTTATTTATCCGAAGATCGTAAGGACGCCGGGCTGTTTTTAGCAATGCCAATTGACTGGAACATCTCGGCGCTGGATGTCCGCGCGATTAGCCATCGCGGTTTGACGCTAAGCCCAAGACGCGAGCGTGCGCAAGCGGAAGCGCTGGCGTATCAGGTCAAACTGAAACGCGGCAAATTGAGCGACCCGGTGTCATCGCTTTCTGGCGGCAATCAGCAGAAAGTGGCGCTAGCGCGCGTGCTGTCGGTGCACCCCGAAATCATCTTTCTTGATGAACCGACGCGCGGCGTCGATGTCAGCGCCAAGGCAGAGATCTACCAGATCCTCGCCCAATTAGCACATAACGGTGTCGGACTGGTGGTGATTTCATCAGAGTTACCTGAGCTGATTGGTTTATGTGACCGCATTATCGTGATTCATGAAGGTCACATCACCGGTGAAGTGACCGGCGATGCAATGACCGAGGAGAATCTGATGAGACTGGCTGCTGGCATTCCCCCTGAAGTGGAGGCGCTATGACCATGAATACGACCTTGCCCGGAGCAGGCAAATCCCGGCTGTCATTGTTTGGCGGCCTGCACAAGCAGCGGGAAATCGGCTTGATTGCGATCATCGCGTTAATCTTTATCGTGATGAGTTTTACCTCACCCTACTTCCTGACGTGGGCCAATATGAAAGCGATGCTGTTGTCGTTTTCGATTGAAGGCATTGTGGTGATCGGTATGACGATCTTGTTGATCGTCGGCGGTCTCGATCTCTCGGTCGGCGCGGTGGTGTGCCTTTCTATGGTGGTCGCGGGACAACTGTTTCTCAGTGGGGTGGATCCCTGGCTGGCCAGCCTGGGAGGAATAGCGGCCGCCGCACTGGTAGGCTTGCTGATGGGTTTAACAGTGACCAAAATCGGCCTGAGTCATTTTATTGCCTCGCTGGCAGCGATGGTGATTGTGCGCGGGCTTTGCATGATCATCACCCAGGGCACGCCGCTGTCGCTGTTCACACTTCCCGTCAGTTTCAAATTTATCGGCCAGGGTGCCATGTGGGGCATTCCGTTTGTCATCCTGCTGTTCTTTGTATTGGTCGCCCTGTTCGATTTCCTGCTGCGCAAAGCCACGCTGTTCCGCAAAGTATTTTATACCGGCAGTAATGAGCGTGCAGCGGCCTATTCCGGCATCAACATCAACCGCATAAAACTGTGGGTCACGGTACTCACCTCAACGCTAGCAGGTGTAGCCGGCATTATTTATATGGCGCGGTTAGGCTCAGCTACCCCGACCTTTGGCGTAGGGATGGAACTGAACGTGATAGCGGCGGCGGTGATAGGCGGCGCAAGCCTGAAAGGCGGCACTGGCTCGATTCTGGGCGCGGTTTTAGGTGTCGCACTGCTCTCCATCGTGACCAGCTCACTGATCCTGATTAATGTTTCCGTCTACTGGCAGGACTTGATCAAAGGTTTAATTCTGCTGGCGGCGGTGTCGATTGACCACCTGCTGAACAAATATCGGGCAGCATAAGGACGCATCATCGATGGAATTCGCCAGCGAACATCCAGCATTTCACAGTGCACGCCAGATCTATCAGGTATTGGTGATGTATTACCTCGACGGCAAAAAGCAGTCGGAGATTGCGGTGGAAACCGGGTTGTCGGTCGCCAGCGTGAATCGCCTGATTCGTCAGGGCAAAGAGAGCGGCATGGTAGAAATCACTATTAAATCGCCCTGGCTGTCGGCCCACCAACTCGAAAGTGATCTGCAGCAATGGGGTCAACTGCAACAGGTGGTGGTGGCACCCAATGTCGCGCGCAGTGATGAGCAGAATTTACAGATGGTGGGCGCGGCGGCGGCGGATTATTTGCTATCACGTCTGAAAGATGGCGACGTTATTGCGATCACCGGTGGCAAAGGCGTGAGCGCTCTGGTGGAGGCACTGCGTCCTTCGCGCAAATACGATGTTCAGGTCGTGCCTGCATTGGGTTGCGTGCAAGGAAAGCACTATACCGACGTGAATCATGTTGCCTCTGAAATGGCGGCTCGGCTTGGCGGCCATGCCTGGCAGATTCATGCCCCGCTCTTCACTGACTCTGCTGCTGAACGTGACATGTTGATGAGAATCAGTGCCGTAGACCGGGTGCTGGATAAAGCGCGTAACGCTACGCTGGCAGTGGTCGGTCTTGGTTCTATTCACAGCGACAGTTCCAGCTACTACGATTTGAATCTGGCAGCTCGTCATGCATCCGCCAGCATCGAAACCAGTGGCGCACGCAGCGAACTGCTAGCCTGGTTACTCGATGCACAAGGCCAGCCCGCGCCGTTTGACGCCAATCAGCGGCTGGTTGGGCTGACCTTATCGGAGCTACAACGTATTCCCTTTTCTATGGCGGTGGTGGCCGGACGCGACAAAGTGGATCCCATCCACTGTGCGCTGCAAGGCCAGTGGCTAAAAGGCATGGTCACCGACGAATCCACCGCAGCAGGCGTACTCGAAATGGCCAAGAGCCGGGGAGCAATCCATGGAGAATAATGCAACACGCGAGCAGCGACTCAGCGCTTTACGACAGCGCACGTCCACACCAGTGCTGATTGTCGGTGGCGGCATCAACGGCATCAGCACCTTTCGCGAACTGGCATTGCAGGGTATTCCGGCGGTTCTGGTGGAAAAAGGTGACTGGTGCCAGGCGGCCAGCGGTGCGCTTTCTCGTATGATCCACGGCGGACTGCGCTATCTGGAAACCGGCGAGTTTACGCTGGTCAAAGAGTCGGTGATGGAGCGTGACCGGCTACTGAAAAACGCGGCGCACTATGTTTTTCCGCTGCGTACCACTGTCCCGATCGACAACCTCGGCGGCGGACTGCTCAATGCCACGCGGCGTTTTTTGCGTCTGAGCGACAAACCCACTCGCCGCGGCGCTCTGCTGATCAAAACTGGCCTCAGTCTCTACGATGTCTACACCAGGCAGTACGGATCGATGCCCAAACATCAGGTGCGCGGTGAGGCAGCCACGCGCGACCGCTGGCCAGGATTTGCCCCCTGGGTGAAATACAGCGCCAGCTACTACGATGCCTGGATCAGTGCACCGGAACGACTGGGTTATGAATTGATTGAAGATGCCGAGCGTGCTTGTCCGGAGGCACTGGCGCTGAATTATTTGCAACTGGTGAGCGCCGATGGCGAATCCGTTACGTTACAGGATGCACTCAGCGGTGAGCACTTTACTCTGCAGCCGCATGTATTGGTGAATGCCGGCGGCGCGTGGATAGATCAGCTCAATCAGCATCTGGCGCCCACGGAACATTTCACCAAACTGATTGGCGGGACCAAGGGTTCGCATTTGATCATTGATCACCCCAAACTGTTACAGATGCTCGATGGGGAAATGGTCTATTTCGAAAACCAGGAAGGCCGCGTCTGCATTATGTTTCCGTGGTTTGGCAAAGTGCTGCTCGGTTCCACGGATATCCGCGTGGACGATCCCGATAGCGTGGTGTGTGAAGAGGAGGAAAAAGCCTACATTCTTGAGTCGCTGCGCTTTGTTTTTCCTGACGTCGTGGTGCCGGAATCGTCGATTCTCTATACCTTTTGCGGTGTGCGTCCGCTTCCGGCCAGCAACGCCAAAGTTAACGGGCAAATCTCGCGCAATCACTCGCTGGTGCTGCTGCCGCCTGATGCCGCACATGCTTACAGCTTGCTATGCCTGGTCGGCGGCAAATGGACCACCTTTCGTCAGTTTGGTGAAGAGGCCGCGGATCGGGTATTGCGTCTGATCGGAGAAAAGCGCCGTGTGTCGAGCGGCGATCTGCCCATCGGCGGTGGACGCGACTTCCCTGCACCTTCCGGGCAAACCGCGTGGCTTGCCCAACTCGCGCATCTGCATTCACTGCCCTTGTCCCGCGTATCGCAGTTAGTCCGCCGTTATGGCAGCCGCGCCCTGCCAATCCTGCAATTGATCCAGCAACAGGGGGAACAGCCGCTACAGCATCATGCGGGGTATAGCGCGCTGGAACTTCGTTACCTTATTGAGCATGAGCAGGTTCAACAACTTGAAGACCTGCTGGTGCGCCGCACGTCGCTGGCGATTTGCGGCGAATTGACCCCCTCACTGGTGGCAGAAATTGCTCAACTGATGGCGGATCTGCGCGGCTGGAATGTCACTCAACTGCAAAACCATCTGCAAAACACTTGCGCCAGTCTGGCGCGACAGCACGGCCTGACCGATCTCAACCCCACTCTTTTCCAGGAGGAAACACGCCATGTTAGTCAGCAATAAAGTCCGCATGAATCGTCTGTTTCAACACGGTAAGTGCCTTGATGTGGCTATCGACCACGGTATTGCGAATGAGCCCGACTTTCTGATTGGATTAGAGAACATCGAAGGTGTGATGGAGAACCTGATCGCCGCGCAACCGGATGCCATTCAGGTGAATTACGGCCAGGCCGATCTGTTGCAGCAGGTCGCGGGACGAAAACCGGCGCTGGTGATGCGCACGGATGTCGGCAACGCCTATAACGCGGCGCGCCATCGCGAAATGTGGGCGGTTTTGCACAACCCGGATGAGCCAATCCTCGCCGCGTTGCAGATGGATGCGGCTGCGGTGGTAGTGAATCTCTATCTGATCCCCGATGAACCCGGCATTTTCCGTATGTGCGTGGAGAACATCGGCCGTCTGCGTCAGGCTTGCGATCGTTATGCGATGCCGCTGATGATCGAACCTCTGGTAATGGCGCCGGCAGGACAAGGCGCGGCTTACGGTTCGATCGGTGATGTAGAGAAAATCGTGCCACTGGTGCGTCTGGCGCGTGAACTCGGCGCCGACATCATCAAAGCCGACCCCACGGAGAAGGTGGAAGATTTTCACCGCGTGGTGGAAGCGGCGCGCTGTCCAACGCTGGTGCGCGGTGGCGGCAAAGGGGAACTGGCACCGGTGTTGGCCAAAAGCGCGGCGTTAATGGCGCAAGGTGCCAGCGGCATGGTGTACGGCCGGAACGTGTATCAACACGATAATCCGTCTCGCGTGGTGAAAGCGCTGATGGCGATCATTCACCGGGGCGCCAGCGGCGCGGAAGCCCTGGACATTTATCAGCAGGGTTGAGTTTTACCTGCACCGGCGCTTAAGCGCTGCGCCGTCTTCGTCTGTGAATCGGAGTCGGATATGAGTCAACTTCTCGGCATAGATGCCGGAAACACCATGATCAAAGCGGTACTGTTCGATCTCAGTGGCCGCGTACTGTCGGTTGCCGAATGTGCGGGAGAAACCCTCCAGCCGCAAGAAGGTTATGCGGAGCGTCCGGTAGAAGATATCTGGCACGGGGTCAGCGTGGCCGTCACGCGCTGCCTGCAACAGGCGGGCAGCGCGGCGAATGAGGTTATTGCCGTGGGCGCGGCGGGTCACGGTAACGGCTTGTATGCACTTGATAAGCAGCAGCAGCCGTTGTTCGGCATTCAATCCATCGACCATCGTGCCATCGAAACCGTGCAGGGCCTGGAAGCCAGCGGTAACGATAAAGCCATCTATCAACTTTCGCTGCAGAAGCCCTGGCCCGCCGCCACGCCCGTGCTGATCAGCTGGATTAAACAGCATCAGCCCGATCGCTGGGCGCAGATCGGCCATTTGTTGTGTGCTAAAGATGTCATCGCCCATTTCCTCTGCGGGGCTATCAGCGCTGAGGTTTCCGATGCCGCCGGAGCCGGATTAATCGATTATCGACAGCGCAATTACAGCCACGAGTTGATGGCGCTGTATGGCATTGAAGAGGCGCTTAATCTGCTGCCGCCTCTGCGCGAGTCTTGTGCGGTGGTCGGACACGTGACCGCGCGCGCCGCGCAACTCACCGGATTACCGTCAGGTATTCCGGTGGTGGCCGGCATTTTTGATGTGGTGGCCAGCGCCATTGGTTCTGGCGTGGTGAAAACCGGAGAGGCTTCCATCGTCGCAGGAACCTGGAGCATCAATCAGGTGGTGGTCGATAAACCGGATTACCAGCGGCCAGTGTTTATGAATTCAATTATTGAAAATGATCGCTTTATGGCGATTGAAGCCAGCGCCACCTCGGCCGCCAATCTCGACTGGTTCCTGCGTGAGTTTGATGATGGACGCGCTGGCAACGGCGCGGCGCACAGCAGTGATACCGTGGCCCATGTTGAACCCAACCCGCAGTTGCCGCTCTATCATCCTTACCTCTATTCCGGTCGTAAATCTGAACCCGCAAAAGCGGGGTTTTATGGCTTGAGCGGCTGGCATACGCGCGCAGATATGCTGTTTGCGCTGTTTGAAGGCGTGACATTTGCCCATCGCGCACACATTGATCGCTTACGCGCAGCAGGGATTTCGTTTACCCACGCGACCCTTTCTGGTGGCGCGGCGCGCAGCTGCATCTGGCCGCAAATGTTTGCTGATGTGTTGGGCGTTCCGATTCGCGTGGCTGAGTGCAAAGAGACTGGCGCGCTGGGTGCTGCGCTTTGTGCGGGCGTCGGCGTAGGTGTCTGGCCCGATCTGGCCATGGCGGCACAGCAAGCAGTACGCCTTAATCCCGGCGAGTTACAGCCACGCCCGGAACGCTTTGCGTTTCATGATGCACGTTATCGGGTGTTTAAAAGGCTGGAGCTGGCGATGAGCGAAATGTGGCATGAAGTTGGTTGAATTCACTGGTTATTTTTTTGCCAGGCGGTAATGTTGTGTTCTCGTCGAATTCAATAAGGATAGCGTCGTGCAGATCAATCAACTACCGTTTGGCATTACCGACTGGAGCACCCTCGAGACCGAAAAACATCCGGGCGACAGCGGGTTTGCGCTGTGGCGCACTCAGCGTTTTGGCGATATTCGTGTGCGCATGGTGGAGTATTCGCCAGGTTATCTTGCCGATCACTGGTGCAGCAAAGGTCATATATTGCTGTGTCTGGAAGGCGAAATGATCACCGAACTGGAAGATGGCCGCACTTTTACCCTGACCCCGGGCGTGAGCTATCAGGTTGCCGATAATGCCGAAGCACATCGTTCCTCCACGACGTACGGTGCGAAGCTATTCATCGTCGATTAGCTCTCGGGCCGTGGCTATACACTGCGAATCATCATGCTGAATACGGTAGTCTGAAAAGATAATGTGCGGTTTGTCCTGACTATCCCGCTGTTGCCGCAGTCAGCGTTAATCCTTTCTACGCTCTTTGCGTTTGATCACCATAACAAGAACGCAAATCCGTGAGTTGCGGGCACCGACGTATTGACGACGTTAGTGCCCGCGTCAGGATCACTTCGCCATGCTGTACGCGGCGGTGAGATCGACGCGCTGCCAGAAGGATTGCTCAGCATTACCCGACAACGGATAACCGTTTGGCAAGGCGGTTTTCACCATCAGGCGACGAATCTGCGCGTCAGACAGGTGCGGCAGCGCCGTTTTCAGCAGGATCTCTGCGCCCTGCGGCACCTGAATCGGCGTATTTTTCACATTGGCTTTTGGCAGATTGTAGCTCAGCGTGAAACGATAGAATTGCTTCATATCCGGCGCGCGGTAAGGATCGTCCTTGCCGGTTGTGCGTGCGCATTCAGCTAGCGAAGTACCACACTCCTTCTCCAGCGCGGCACGCAGTTGATCGCGCGCCTCTTTGAACAGCACCTGATAGCGTGCATCGTTGAGATAAGTCGCCACGTTGCGCTCTGCCACCATACGTGAACCCATCACGTCCAGCGGATAGTGCACGCCTAACACCAGACGCGAATATCCATAACGCGCACCGCGTGTCACCAGTGCCTCAAAGCGTTCCGGCACCATTTCGGCCATCAGCAGCGCATCGGTATAACCGGTATTGGTGTGCCCGCTGGGGAACGATCCGCCGTCCGCGGTATAGCGCACATTGTCTTTCACCACCACATCATCGGGTACCAGATGGATGGTATTGCCTTCATGCAGGAACGGGCGCGGATAGTTAAAGTGTTTTTTGGCAGCGCTGGTGCTGACTTCACTGGCCTTAATCAGCGCAGCAGCTTTGCTCAGTTCGCCTTTGTCATAAGCCGCGATGAAGGCTTTACCCAGACGCGGTCCCATGGCATCAGACAGGAAATACAGCGAGCCGATCGCTTCCGCATCCTGCAACGCCTGATGACGCACGTTCTGCGTGGCATTCAGGTTGATATCAGTCACGGTGGCGCGGTTAGCCGTCAATACGCTGTCTGGCAATGTGCTGAAACCTGATAACAGCGCGATGCCAGCCTGCTGATTTTGCTTCACGTTGAAATCATAGCCACTGCTTTTCAGCCAGGCTTTGTCTGCCTGCGTGCTGGTCTGTTTGGCTTTTTCCAGTTGCTCACGTTTCAGTGACGCACTGTCGCCTTGCAGCCAGGTGCGCTGAGCCTGCAACGACTGTTGCTCCAGCTGCGTATAGCCTGGGGTTGAACCGGTAGACGTTTGTGCAGCCAGTGCGGCCGCCTGCGGCAGTGTTGTCGCATGGGCCTGTTGAGCGAGCAGTAAAACCGTTGCAATCAGTGTGTAGCGGGTTTTCATTATTTTCCCCTGTTATCAGAATATTACCTTGCCGGGGAAACACGCTAGCACCCTGTTATGACAGATTTATTTCATTCATCGGCACTCGTTCGAACAGTTTTGTACGCAAATTTGTGCGAGCGATCCACAGCCGCCGCCGTTGTCATTTTTGCATTGCGATTGCTGTACATAACAGTTTTGCTGGCAGGACGAGAGATCGCATTTGGCCGCCACCGGCGTCAGTTGCACCACGGGCGCTTTTCTTTCCGGTTGCCACTGGGTTTGCGCCATTGCACCCGCACTGAACAGCATCATCAACACCATTATCCACTTCATGGGAAATTCCTCGCGAAAAGGTTCTAAACAGTATGGCCTCTTCTCTGCCAAACGCCATATTGGAACATTTGATTCAAGCCCTGCTTTCACCGCCCTCTTGTTGTGCAAAGCGTTGCGCACTAACGGTGCAATGCACGCATCAGACCATTAAAAACACCCATTAATAATCAATTCCTTACGAAGAAATAGTTCACAACAAACCTGATGGTACGAAAGTTGCAGGGTTAATCAGGTAGACAAAGGAGACAGTGATGAAAGCGATTGTGATTGGAGCGGGCATTGGCGGCATGAGCGCGGCGATTGCGCTGGAGAGAGCGGGTTTCGAGACTGCCGTTTTTGAAGCGGTCAAAGAGATGAAGCCAGTCGGTGCGGCGATCTCGATCTGGCCCAACGGCGTAAAGTGCCTGAACGCACTTGGCATGAAACAGCAACTGCAGGCACTGGGCGGCAATATGGCGTTTATGGCCTATAACGATGCGCACAGTGGCAGCACCCTGACCCGCTTTAGCCTGTCACCCCTGGTGCAGCAGGTGGGCGAATACCCTTATCCGGTCGCTCGCGCCGAGTTACAGGGGATGCTGATCGATACCTATGGTCGCTCACGCATTCAGTTCGGTAAACGCGTGACCCACGTCGAGCAAAGCACCACCGGCGTCACCGCCTGGTTTGATGATGGTAGTCAGGCTGAAGGCGATTTCCTGGTCGCCGCCGACGGTACGCATTCCGTGATCCGCCACTATGTGCTAGGTGAAAATGTAGAACGACGCTACGCCGGTTACGTTAACTGGAACGGCTTAGTGACCATAGATGAAAGCATCGCCCCAGCCGATCAGTGGACAACCTTTGTCGGTGAAGGCAAGCGCGTCTCCCTGATGCCAGTGAGCTGCAACCGCTTTTACTTCTTCTTCGACGTACCTTTGCCCAAAGGCTTAGCAGAAGATCGTTCCACCCTGCGCCAGGATCTGAAGAATTACTTTACCGGCTGGGCCGATCCGGTGCAGCGCCTGATCGACAGCATTAATCCCGACACCACCAACCGGGTCGAAATCCACGATATCGAACCCTTTAGCCGTTTCGTCAAAGGTCGTGTGGCCTTGCTCGGCGATGCCGCCCACAGCACCACGCCAGATATCGGCCAGGGCGGTTGCGCCGCGATGGAAGATGCGGTGGTGCTGGCGCAGACGCTGGCCTCGCATTCGCTGGGTATCGAAGATGGATTGCAGCGCTACGAGGCGCGCCGCGTGGAACGCACCAAAGATTTGGTGTTGAAAGCACGTAAACGCTGCGACGTGACGCATGCCAAAGATGCCGAAATCACCGCTGCGTGGTACGCCGATTTGAAAAACGAAACCGGCGAGCGAGTGCTGGCCGGCATGTGCGACACCATTGAAGGTGGCCCGTTGGGTTAATGCCAGGGCGCACGCCGTGCGCCCTGCTTATCACGCCTCTTCTAAACCGCGATTCTTCAGCATCGGACCAATCTCCGGTGCTTTTCCACGCCATGCCAGCCACAGATGTTGCAGATCGCTACTGTTACCGCGTGAAAGGATATGATCGCGGAATTGCTGACCATTCTCACGACTCAACCCACCACGTTCAACGAAAGCCTGATAACCATCATCGGCTAACATTTGCGTCCAGATATAGGCGTAATAACCAGCCGCGTAACCGCCGCCCCAGATATGACGGAAGTAGGTGGAGCGATAACGTGGCGGCACCGTGGTTAACGCGATGTTTTCCGCCGCCAGCGCCTGTAATTCAAAGTGACTGACATCCTGCGGGTTGTCATGCGTGGTCAGCGAATGCCATTGCAGATCCAGCAAAGCCGCCGCCAGCAGTTCGGTCATGTCGTAGCCCTTGTTGAACTTAGATGCGCGCACCATCTTCTCGCGCAGTTCCACGGGCATCGCCTCACCGCTCTGATAATGACGGGCATAGTTGGCAAACACCTTTTCATCGCTGGCCCAGTGCTCGTTAATCTGCGAAGGAAACTCGACGAAATCGCGTGGCGTAGCGGTACCGGACAGGCTTGGATAACGTTGGGTGGCAAACAGACCGTGCAGCGCATGACCGAATTCGTGGAAAAGGGTAATCACCTCATCCCAGCTGAGTAACGCGGGTTGTCCCGCCTGCGGTTTGGTGTAGTTGCAGACGTTGTAGATCACCGGCTTGGTGCCCAGCAACGTGCTCTGGTCAACAAAGTTGCTCATCCAGGCGCCGCCGCTTTTGTTATCCCGCTTGTATAGGTCGGTATAGAACAGCGCCAGCGGCGTATCGTCAGCATCAAAGATTTCATAAACGTTGACGTCCGGATGATACACCGGCAGATCGTGACGCTGCTGGAAGCGGATGCCAAACAGTTGGCTGGCAGACCAGAACACGCCTTTTTCCAATACATTATTCAGCTCAAAGTACGGGCGAATTTGGCTCTCATCCAGAGCGTATTTGGCTTTTCTCACTTGTTCAGCGTAGAAATTCCAGTCCCAGGCACGCAGCGGGAAAGTGTGGTGCTGTTGTTCAATGATCTGCTGGATGTCTGACGCTTCTCGTTCAGCGCGTGCCCGCGCCGCCGGGACGATATTTCGCATAAACGCAAAGGCAGCATCCGGCGTTTTCGCCATCTGATCCTGCATGCTCCATTCCGCATAAGTCTTGAAACCCAACAGCTTCGCCTGCTCTGCACGCAGCTGCGCCATACGTAACACAATCGCGCGCGTGTCGTTGTCGTCGCCCTGTTCGCTGCGCGTGAGTGCCTGGTTGAACAGCGCCTCACGCGTGGCGCGCACTTCCAGTGACTGCAACGCAGGCTGTTGCGTGGTGTTCTGTAACGGCAGCAGCCATTCGCCGTGCAATCCACGCGCCTCCGCTGCGGCTTTGGCATGCGCTAACTCTTCTTCACTCAATCCCGCCAGCGCCGCTGCGCTGCTCACCGTATACGCGCCCGCTTTGGTCGCCGCCAGCAGCTTATTGCCAAAACGGGTACTCAACGTGGCGAGTTCCTGATTGCAGGCACGCAGCCGCTCTTTATCTGCGTCGCTCAGGCTGGCCCCAGCCAGCTGGAAATGCTGCCAGCTCACTTCCACCAAACGCATCGATTCCGCATCCGGACAGGCAGAGCCGCGATGCTGGTAAACGTTATCGAGACGGGCAAACAGCTGGCTGTTGAGATGGATTTCATCATTTAGCGCCGTGAGTTTAGGCGTGATTAGCTCATCAACTTCCTGCAACACATCACTGGTGTTGGCTGACGTCATGGCACCAAATACCAGATTGACGCGGTTTAACAACTGTCCACTGCGCTCCAGAGCTTCATAGGTGTTGGCAAAAGTAGCCGGTTCAGGATTAGTGGCGATGGCGGCAATTTCCTGACGCTTCTCTTCAATACCCGCTTCAAGCGCCGGAAGAAAATCGGCTTCCTGAATCAGGTCAAAAGGCGGAGTTTGATAGGGCAATGCACTGACGGTGAAAAACGGATTGGCTCGTGAAGTCATTATCGCTCCTGATAATCAGCAACGCCGCAACCGGTGCGGCGGGATGCTTCTATCCTGGCAGTTTCAACGTCACTCAACAACCGCTCTGCTGGCGCTGATACACACTGATGATTTCACCCGCTACCGCCACGGCGATTTCCGCTGGCAGTTTGCCTTTCACATCCGGCAGGCCAAGCGGACAGCGCAGCCGCGCCACTGCATCCGCAGCGATCCCTTTGCCTTCCAGCCGATAGCGAAAGCGCTGCGCTTTGGTAGCCGAACCAATAACGCCGGCATAGCGAAAATCACCGCGCCGCAAAATGGCTTCGCTTAGCGCCAAATCGAGCGGATGGTCGTGGGTCATCACAATGAAGTAGCTGTCGGGCGCGGCCTCTTTGACGCAATCGATCGGGTCCTCTACCTGACGCACCGTGACACCCGGTGGCACATAGCGAAACTGGGCGGCGCGGCTATCAATCCAGGTAATGTGACAGGGTAACGTTGCCAGCAGGTTTACCAGCGCCTGACCGACGTGGCCTGCGCCGTAAAGCTGGATTTCAGGTTGCTGCTGCATTAGCGGTTCAAACAGCAGCGTGGCATGCCCGCCGCAGCACTGGCCGAGGCGCGCAGCCAGCGCAAACTCTTCGCTGCGCGGCTGCTGGCAACGCTGCTCCAGCATCTCGCGCGCCAGCGCAATGCACTGATATTCCAGATGACCGCCGCCGATGGTGAGATAAGTATCGCTGGCGCTGACCACCATTTTACTGCCGCGATCGCGCGGGACCGATCCGCGCTGGCTCAGCACGGTGACTAAAACGCAGCTCTCACGTTTCTCACGTAAACTGTGCAGTACGGCGATCCAGTCATGATAAATCATCATCCGCTCCTGAGAGGCGCTGAACGCCCCAGAAAACGCGCTCCGGCGTGGCGGGTGCATCCAGTTGCGGATGGCGGCGGTAGTTACCCACGCTGGCTACGGCATCCTGTAACGCACACCACACCGCAATGCCCAGCATAAACGGCGGCTCACCCACGGCTTTCGAATGGAATACCGTGTCCTGCGGATTTTTACGGTTCTCTACCAGCGTGACGCGCAAATCATGTGGGACATCGCTGATGGCGGGGATTTTGTAACTCGCCGGGCCGTCTGTTAGCAGCTTGCCCTGATCGTTCCACACCAGCTCTTCGCAGGTTAACCAGCCCATGCCCTGCACGAAACCGCCCTCCACTTGCCCAATATCCAGCGCCGGATTGAGCGAGGCGCCAACGTCATGCAGGATATCCGCGCGCAGCAAACGATATTCACCGGTTAAGGTATCCACCAGCACTTCGCAGCACGCCGCGCCATAAGCGAAGTAATAAAAGGGTTTGCCGCGTCCGGCATTGCGGTCGTAATGGATGCCGGGCACTTTGTAAAATCCGGTGGCGGATAACGGCACCTGATTCAGCCACGCCTGCTGCGCCACCTGCGCAAAAGTAAAGTGCAACTCGCCAACGCGCACAATGCCATTGCTAAAGGAGATGGCGTCGACCGTGCAGTGATGCTGCTGACACAGCATTTCCGTCATGCGATCGCGCAATATCTGCGCGGCATTCTGCGCCGCTTTGCCGTTAAGATCGGCCCCGCTGGAGGCCGCCGTGGGTGAGGTGTTCGGCACTTTTCCGGTGTCGGTCGCCGTGACCTGAATCTGGCTGATATCGATTTGCAGCACTTCCGCGACAATCTGCGCCACCTTGGTATTCAGTCCCTGACCCATTTCGGTGCCACCGTGATTGAGCTGCACCGTGCCATCGGTGTAGATCAAAATTAAGGCACCGGCCTGATTGAGGAAGCTGGAGGTAAAGGAGATGCCAAACTTCACCGGCGTTAAGGCCAGACCGCGTTTCATATAACGATGACTGGCGTTAAACGCTGTGATGTCCGCGCGACGCGTGGCGTAATCGCTGCTGGCTTCCAGCTGTTCCGTTATCTCCATCAGCAGATTATCCTCCACCTGCTGATGGTAATGGGTGATGTTGCGATCTTGCTTGCCGTAATAGTTTCGCTTACGCAGTTCGAGCGGGTCCAAACCGCGCTCGCGGGCGATATGGTCCATGATCTGCTCAATCGCCACCATGCCCTGAGGCCCGCCAAAACCGCGATAGGCGGTGTTAGACGCGGTGTGCGTGCGGCAGCGATAACCGGTGATCAGCGCATCGCCGAGGTAATAGGCGTTATCGGCGTGGAACATCGCACGATCGACAATTGATCCGCTCAGATCGAGGGAATACCCGCAGTTTCCCGCCAAATCGATTTTGACACCACAGAAACGACCTTCATCATCAAAGCCCACATCGTAACGCACAAAGAAGGGATGGCGCTTACCGGTGATACGCATATCATCGCGTCGCGCCAGACGCATTTTTACCGGATGCAGCGTCTGGCGCGCGGCAATCGCACACAAGCAGGCCACACTCGCAGCCTGCGTCTCTTTACCGCCAAACCCGCCGCCCATCCGGCGCATATCAATGGTGACTTTGTTCATGGTGATATCCATCACTTCGGCCACCAGCTTCTGCACTTCCGTCGGGTTCTGCGTCGATGAGAAAACCTGCAGGCTGTCGTCTTCACCTGGGATCACTAACGCGGTCTGGGTTTCCAGATAGAAGTGCTCCTGACCGCCTATATGAAATTCACCCTGAATACGATGCGGCGCACGCGCCAGTGCCGCTTCAGCATTACCCCGTTGATGGACGTGCGGCTGCTGCACAAAGTGACGCTGTTCCAGGGCTTCACGCACATCCAGGATCGCCGGCAGTGGCTGATATTCGATGATGGCGGCGGCAGCACCGGCGCGCGCGGCTTCGGGTGAATCCGCTGCCACCGCAATCACGATCTGCCCCAGATATTCCACGATATCCATTGCCAGTAACGGATCGCCCGGCTCTAACGGACCCACATCATTCAGACCCGGCACATCGCGCCAGGTTAGCACGCTCACCACGCCGGGCACGGCATAGCAAGGCTGCACATCGATATGTGTGATCCGCGCATGCGCATGCTCACTCAGACGTGGGCACAAATGCAGTAGACCAGGCAGATCCGGCCGATCATCTATATAAATCGCTTCACCCGTGACGTGTTTATCGGCGCTTTCATGCTTCTGACTGCGGCCCACACCGGTTTTTATGTCGCTGGCAAACTGGCTTTTTAACAGCGTTTCGCTGAGTTCGGGTCGGTTATGAGACATAGCGCGCCACCTCGGTGAGGGTCAGTTCGCCACAGGTTTGCGCGTAGTAACGACGCAATAGATTGCGCGCGACCTGCAAGCGGTAGTCGGCGCTGGCGCGAAAATCGCTTAACGGCTGGAAATCCTGGCTGAGCGCCGCGCAGGCTTGCTCAATGGAAGCTTGATTCAGTGGCTGACCATTAAGCGCGGCCTCGGCTGCGGTTGCCCGTTTGGGCGTTGCGGCCATGCCGCCAAAGGCCAGTCGTGCCTGCACCACCACGCCTTCTTTAAGATGAATGTTGATGGCGATAAACACCGCCGAAATATCATCATCCAGACGTTTTGCCACTTTCCATGCCACGAAATTAGGTGACACCGTCACTTTCGGTATCACTATTGAGTGAATGAATTCCCCTGGCTGCAACACGGTTTGCCTGTAGCCAGTGAAGAACTGGTCCAGCGGCACTTCACGTAGGCTTTCTCCCTGCTGCAACACCAATCGCGCATTGAGTGCCAGCAACATGGGCGCACAATCACCGATCGGTGAAGCATTGCCGATATTGCCGCCGAGCGTACCCTGATTGCGGATCTGTAATGATGCAAAGCGCTCTAATGTGGCACTGAATGCAGGAATTCTCGCTGCCAGGAAATGGTAGCAATGGTGAAGCGGTGCAGCAGCGCCCAGATGAATATCCTCTTTATCTTCAGAACAAACGCTTAACGCCTCAATCTGTTCCAGCGCAATTAGCAGCGGTAAACGTTGATACTGCTGAGTCATTTTCAATGTGAGATCGGTGCCGCCGGCCAACAGTTGCGCTTCAGGATACTGCTGATACAGTGCCGCGAGCTGTGCCAGTGTTTTCGGGACGAAACAGCGACTGCCGTTGGCTTCGAGAATTTGTACTTCCCGGTTATCCAACGCCTGTAAGCGCTGAACCAGTGCCGACTCATCCGCCGTAAAATTATCTTCTGCGGGTTGCTCACAAGCTTGCTGTGCGGCGGCCATAATTGGCCGGTAGCCCGTGCAGCGACACAGATTGCCTGCCAGCGCTTGTTCAGCCTGCTGCGGATTCCAGCCCTGTGTATTTTTCTGCAAAGTGAACAGCGACATGACAAAGCCCGGCGTACAGTAGCCGCATTGCGAGCCGTGGCAATCCACCATCGCCTGCTGCACGCTGTGCAGTTCACGGCCCTGTTTCAAATCTTCCACGGTGATCAGCTGTTTGCCTTGCAGGCTGCTAACCAGCGTCAGGCAACTGTTGATGGCCTGATACTGCATTCGCCCCGCCACCACTTTTCCCAGCGTCACCGTACAGGCACCGCAGTCACCTGATGCGCAGCCCTCTTTGGTTCCCCGCCGCTGTTGATGGCTACGCAGGTAGTTAAGCACGGTCAGATTCGGGTCTAAGGCCGTTTCGGTGACCAACCGATTATTCAGCAGAAACTGGATCATACCGTTGCCTCTTCTCGATCGCGCTGCCACACCGGTTTGCCGCTAACCCAGGTTTGCGCAATGTTGCGATCGTCTCCCAGCGTTATCATCACAAACAAGCGCTCCCAGATATCTTTGCTATTACCGCTACGCAGCTTTTGCAGCGGCGAAACCGCCGGGTCGATCACCACGAAATCCGCTTCTTTACCGGGATTGAAGTTGCCAATTTTATCGTCGATGTCCAGTGCATGCGCACCGCCCAGCGTCGCGTGGTAAAAGGCTTCGCAGGCGCTGAGTTTGTACTGCTGCAACTGCCCAACTTTGTACGCTTCACCCAGCGTTTGCAGCATATTAAAGGTGGTGCCTGCGCCGACATCGGTGCCGATGCCCATGCGCACGCCCTGCTGCCAGCAGCGTTTAATATTGAACAGGCCACTGCCAAGAAACAGGTTCGACGTCGGACAAAATGCGATAGAAGAATCGGTGTCGTGCAGGCATTGCCACTCGTTCTCTTCCAGATGCAGACAGTGTGCAAAGACGCTGCGCTTTCCGGTGAGCTGATGATGGTGGTAAACATCGAGATAGCCGTCCCGCTCCGGGAACAGCGATTTGACCCAGGCGATCTCCTGCTGATTTTCGCTCAGATGGGTGTGCAGCCAGGTATCCGGGAACTCGCTGCGCAGTTGACGGACTTTCTCCAGCAGTTCTGGCGAGGAGGTGGGCGCGAAACGTGGCGTCAAGGCATAGCTCAGACGACCACGCTGATGCCAGCGTTCAATCAGTTCACGTGAATCCTGATAGCTCTCTTCCGGCGTTTCTGTCAGATACGCGGGGGCGTTGCGGTCCATCATCACCTTTCCGGCAATCAGACGCATATCCAGCTGTTGCGCGGCATGAAACAGCGCATCGACCGATTGTTTGTGCACCGTGCCAAACACCAGCGCCGTGGTGGTGCCATTGGATAACAGTTGCTGCAGGAAGAAGGCCGACATCTGTGCCGCGTGATCCGGGCAGTGATATTGGCTCTCAACCGGAAAAGTATATTGGTTTAGCCACTCCAGCAACTGTTCGCCAAATGCGCCAATCATCTCCGTTTGCGGATAGTGAATATGTGTATCCACAAAGCCCGGCACGATCAGCTTGCCGCGCAGGTCAATCACCGTGGCAGCATCAACGCGCCCTTCTGCAATCTCCCAGCTTTCAAGTGACACCACCTTGCCCGCGCGCAACGTTAGCAAGCCGTCTTCGAGGTAGCGCGCATGCGCAGCGATATCATCGGGCTGAGAAGCCAGTGCGGTGAAATCAAAAAAGCTGGCGCGCAGTAGCGTTTCAGAGGCGTAAGGCATAACGGTTCCTTGATAAGTAAAAGTGCAATGAGTTGCCTTCAAGGTTTATTGCAAACGCTATGCCAATGAGGATTTATAAAAATATCGCTATATATCAACAACTTAAAAACCACACATTCAATTTCATGTCCCTTTGGAACCGCAATCGAATGCGCAATCGGTTGCGAAAATAAGCAACCGATTGCATGGGGATAAAAAGCGTGTCAGGTATGAGATGCCTGAGGAAATAAGCGTAATGACAACACGAACTGCGCACCATTTAAGTGCAGCGCCGCACGCTTGTAGTGCACAGATTTTACTTCAGGAAGATTCCGGTGTGGCAGAGGAAGGATTTGGGTGTGCTAATAAGCGCTGATAGTGAAAACAAATGAGAGGGAATACGATGAGACAGATGAAATAAGAGAATTAATACAGAAATGTTAAACATCATCATGGCATGCGGATGTATTAGCATAAGAAAAACCGCATAAAAATCGTCTCGTTAAAACTCAAAAAAGAAGATTATTGTCTGCTTTTCCTTGAACCCCGTTGATATTAATTGGGATTTATCTCTATTAAAACTAATATCAGCCTTCCAGGGAATATCATCACTTAAGAGCGACTTTTATGTTTAATCGCATGATATCAGGAGTGGCCAGTGCCATTCTGTTAACTGTATCACCCTTAACGCACGCAGCCAGTTCATTACCCACGCCGACAGAAGCTGACTGGATCGCAAAAGAATTTAGCTTTAATAGCGGTGAAAAATTAAAAGATGTGCGCATTCACTACATTACTTTAGGTGATAAGAATAAACCAGCGGTATTATTACTGCACGGAACCAATCAACCTCTGAGTGCCTTACTGGCACCGGGATTTGCCGGGGAGTTATTTGGCCCGGGACAGGCGCTGGATGCCAGCAAGTATTTTATTATCATCCCGGAAGGCATTGGTTCAGGAAAATCATCCAAACCTTCTGATGGCTTGAGAATGGCCTTCCCGCATTACGATTACGACGATATGGTGACAGCACAATATCGGCTGATTAAAGAAGGTTTGGGCATTTCGCATTTACGCCTGGTGATGGGCTATTCCATGGGCGGGATGCAGACGTGGCTGTGGGGTGAAAAATATCCCGGCATGATGGATGCACTGGTCCCGATGGCGTCGCAGCCGAATGAGTTATCGGGCCGCAACTGGATGCTTCGCCGCATGCTGATTGAATCGATCAAAGGCGATCCTGCCTGGGCTGAAGGCAACTATCAGCAGCAACCCCCTACGCTTAAAACCGCCAATATCATGTTCAGTATTGCCACCACCGGCGGTACGCTAGCTTATCAACATAAAGCTCCGACGCGCGCACTGGCGGATAAACTGGTGGATGCACGTCTTGCTGCGCCTGTCACCGCGGATGCCAACGACTTCATTTATATCTGGGGTTCGTCGGCAAATTATAATGCCATGCCTGGATTGAGCCGTATTACCGCACCCATGCTGATCATTAATTCAGCAGATGATGAACGTAATCCGGTTGAAACCGGCATTTTGCAGAGTGAATTGCCCAAGATAAAGAAAGCGGAGTTACTGCTCATTCCGGCCAGTGCTGAAACCAGCGGTCATGGCACTATGATGCAAGCAAAGTTTTATAATAAAAAACTGCAGACCTTCTTAGCCGAGACCGCTAAGCCTTAGTATTTGGGTTAAATCCGCCTGTTTACTGGAAGTCACACTCATGACTTCCCCATTTAATAAAAAAATCATTGTTACTACGCCTTCATCTTTTTCAATTAAACGTTCTCAGGGAATAGTTATGTTTCATAGAATAAAGATCCGCACCGCCCTCAGCATCATGGTTTTTTCATTAACAGCATTATTGCTGTTCGTCGGTATTTTAGGGTTATTTGCCGTACAGTCTGGCAATAAATCCTTTGCCACCGTTGATACCGAAGTTTTGCCGGGCCTGGTGGCGCTCAATGAAAGCTCAGAACTTTTATTACGTGGACGACTGGATTTGCGTTTATATGAATCACTGGTGGGCAGTGGCGATGCCGAAAAAGCCAAAGTCGCGCTTGAGCGCGCCAGAGGTAAAATAGATAACGCCAGTGCGAAATGGCAGGAATATCTGAAATATCCACAATCCTCAGCGGAGAAGCCAATTGCGGCTGAAATGGCCACCACACGCGATGCGCTGATGAAAGAGTTTATCGATCCGGCTTTTGCCGCGCTCGAAGCAGGCAAACTGGATGAATACCGCCAGCGTGCAGGGAAATCAACGGCGTTGTACGGTGCCTTTGATAAAGCCTCTAAAGCGCTGGTGGCCTTTAAAATTAAAAGTATTGATGTCGCCTACAGTGACTCCAGCGATCGGGTTCAGCATATGGCGTTTACGCTGTACTTTTGTATCGCCTGTGCGCTGGTGTTGGCCGCGCTGGCCTGGTCGGTGATGACCAATCTTATCGTTAAGCCGCTCAATCATGTGATCAACGTGTTTGATCGCATCGCCGAAGGTGACTTACGTGCGCGCATCGATATCTCCGGTAAAAATGAAATTGCGCAATTGTTTGCCGCGGTACAGCGTATGCGCGATGGCCTGGCAAACATGGTGCTGATGGTCCGCAGTGGCACCGATGCGATCGGCTCCGGCGTTGAAGAAATCGCGACGGGCAACATCGACCTCTCCAGCCGGACTGAGCAACAGGCGGCCTCACTGGATGAGACGGCATCCAGTATGGAGCAGATTATGGCGACAGTGAAAAACAATGAGGACAACACGCGCAAAGCTAACGCATTGTCGCAGAAGGCTTCAGATTCTGCTTCGCGTGGTGCAACAGTGGTGTCTGAAGTGGTCACCACCATGAGTTCTATTGAGAAAAGCTCGACAAAAATCGGCGACATCGTCGGTGTGATTGACGGCATTGCCTTCCAGACTAACCTGCTGGCCTTGAACGCAGCAGTTGAAGCCGCGCGTGCAGGAGAAGCGGGACGCGGTTTTGCTGTGGTCGCTTCGGAAGTTCGAGTGCTGGCTCAGCGCAGCGCCACCGCCGCGAAGGAAATTGGCCTGATGATCAATGACTCGCTCAGCAATATTGAGCAGGGTTCAGGACTGGTTAAAGATGCTGGCGTCACCATGAATGAAGTGATGCTCGATGTGAAAAAAGTGGTCGATATCATGGATGAAGTGATGCTGGCTTCCGGCGAGCAGACGCGCGGCATCTCGCAGATCAACATCGCTATCCAGCAGATGGATGGTGTAACACAACAGAATGCCTCACTGGTGGCTGAAGTGGCAACCGCTGCCAGCTCACTGCAACAGCAGGTGGTGAATTTGCAGCAGTCGGTGACGCAGTTCCAGGTTGATGAGGACGCGATGCCATTGGCCACTGACCGTTATACCGACTCGCATCAGCTGTCCCTCGTCGCGTTAAGTTAAGCGGTATCAGCGAGTGCATTTGAGCGCTCGCTTCGTTAAGTATAGTGTGCCCGTCTCTCTTTATCAGGACGACGGGCGCGCTGACTCCCTTCCCTTTTTAGTGCCTTAATACTCTTCCACGCGCAATCGGTTCCCTACAGTTTTAGATGGGATTACCGATAACAGAGAACGTATTCCGTATTTTCAGTGACGCAGGACGCATTCTGGAAAAATCAAACCTCTAATGTGATCCAGTTGGGTGGAAGGTAAACATGTTTAAAACAATACGCTCGCGTTTAATCGCTATCAGCGTGGTCATCACGGCAGTATCTCTTATCGCACTTGCCACTTTTACCTACACCACCGTGCGTGGAAAGACACTTGAAAGCATTGATGAGCGCATTGGCCAGCTCTCCCGCGTTCATGCGGCTGAACTGGCTGGCTGGGCAGCAGAAAAACAACGTATCACCGGTTCGATCAAAACGGCTTTTGGTCGTCATGACGATGCGGTCCCTTTTCTGCGTGCGGCGATCGAAGCTGGCGAGTTTGATGATGCCTATATCGTCTATCCTGAGCCTCATTCCCATGTGTTCGTCCATCCTATGCCAGCCACCTATGATGGCAGCCAGCGTCCGTGGTATCTGGAAACGGTAAAAGCTGGCCATCCGGTGTTGCTGGACCCCTATGTTGATGCCTCAACCGGCAAGCTGACCATTACTTTTGCTCAGCCGATTGTCGATAACGGAAAAACATTGGGTGTGATCGGCAGCGATCTACACCTGGATACCGTCTCCAATACGGTGAATGCGATTCATCCACTGGAGAAGAGTTTTGCATTCCTGGTGGACAGCAGCGGTAAATTGATTGCCGCGCCGAAGTCTGACCTTATTCTCAAGCCGGTCACTGAGTTGTCACCTTCACTCGACCTCAAAGTTATCCAAAATCTGGCCAGTCAGGGTGGGCATGCTGAACTGATCATCGGCGGTGAACAGCAGTTCGTTTACGCCTCTCCGGTAAAAGGGACGCCGTGGTCACTGGTGATCGCCGTTGATCGTGATGAAGTGACGGCATCGCTGACGACATTACAGCGGGAAAGCATCCTCATCACCCTGGTGAGTCTGATTATTACCGCGCTGATTGCCGGGCTGGTGTTCAACCAGCAGTTGCGTCGCCTCGCCATTTTACGCGACGCCCTGGAAGACGTTGCTTCAGGGGAAGGTGATCTGACGCGTCGCCTGGAAGTGCGTGGCGGCGATGAGCTGGCGCAGATATCAGCGGCATTCAACCGCTTTGTTGAAAAACTCTCGGGCGTGCTGCTCCGCGTGCGTGAAGGTGCCAACAACATCGCGCTTGCTTCCAGTGAAATCAGCGGTGGCAACAATGATCTGGCCTCTCGTACCGATGAACAGGCAGCAAGCCTGGAGGAAACGGCCGCCACGTTAGAAGAGCTGACTTCAACGCTGAGCAATACCGCCAGTAATACTGAGCAGGCGCGCCAGTTTGTTAGTGGCGTGGCCTCCGCGGTCAGAGACAACGGTGCCGTAATGAACGATGTTTCGACACGCATACAGGAAATCTCGAACGATTCGCAGAAAATGTCCGAAATTATTAAGGTGATTGACGGCATTGCTTTCCAGACCAATATTTTGGCACTGAATGCCGCTGTTGAGGCTGCGCGAGCGGGAGAATCAGGAAGAGGCTTCGCGGTGGTTGCCAGCGAAGTGCGTAGTCTGGCGCAGCGCAGCGCGGGTGCCGCGCGCGAGATCAAAACACTGATTGATGACACGGTTGCACGCGTGACGTCAGGCAGGGAGCTGGTTGTGAAAGCCGATCAGGGAATGACCAGTATTGTGTCTGATATCCACAATATGACGCAGCTGATTGAAGAAATTGCCCATGCCAGCCGCGAACAAAGCGATGGTATTGGTCAAATCAATATCGCGATGGGGCAAATTGATACCACCACGCAGCAGAATGCGGCGTTGGTTGAAGAGTCAGCCAGTGCAGCCCAGTCCATGTCCGAGCAGGCCGCCGTAATGGCAGAACTGGTCAGTACGTTTAAATTGATGGAGAGCGCTGATGCGGTGATACCCAAAGCTGAAAGCCAAGTGAAAAAGCCGGTTCTCTCTCCGCTAAAATCGCGTACAGCGCTGGCTACAGCGGGAAGCTCCCCAGAGGATAACTGGAGTTCTTTCTGATTCACTGAGCCAAACAGGCGCCTGGTATCGTGGTGATAAACCGCGATGCCAGGTTCGCTTTCGTTCGCAACGCTGAGCAAACAGCAGGCCGAATCCGGTTATGAATTGAATACCTCTCACCGCCAGCCAGATAGCACACGTCAGGCTCGGTAAGTCATAAAAGCAGCAGCATGTCTTGAATCAACCAAAGCATGCAACCTGTTAGCATGAATTGACCCATGTTACGCAGCGCTGTGCCCTTGCCTCCGCCCTCCTCAAAGCCAGATTGTTGCGCATGTTAAATTCCCTCCACAGCGGCTAATCCCACATTTATCGCAACGCACAAAGACCATGAGCCTGCATAGATGGTTTATGATGTATACGGTTTATGGATTGGAGAGCTGATTACAGCCGGGTAAATTTGCTCAACCAGGCACTCACAAAATGATCTCGCTTCCCCCGCCCATAATTCGTAGAGTTTCATTGTTGGTTTTTAAATTTAAAATCAATTGGTTAACATTGACGTACAATTGTTTAAGGAACAGTGAGATGATTATTTTTGTCACTGGCGCCACCGCCGGTTTTGGTGAAAGCATCACCCGTCGCTTCATCGCTAATGGTCATAAAGTGATTGCCAGCGGACGCCGCGCAGAGCGTCTGAAAGAGCTGAAAGAGGAGTTGGGTGCCAACCTTTATACCGTTCAGTTGGATGTGCGTAATCGCGCCGCTATCGATGAAGCTATCGCTGCGCTGCCCGCAGAGTGGCGTGAAATCGACGTGCTGGTGAATAATGCCGGTCTGGCATTAGGGATCGAGCCCGCGCACAAAGCCAATATTGAAGACTGGGAAAATATGATCGACACCAACAACAAAGGTTTGGTGTACATGACGCGTGCCGTGCTGCCCGCCATGGTGGAGCGCAATGTCGGTCACATCGTAAACATCGGCTCCATCGCGGGCAGCTGGCCTTATCAGGGCGGCAACGTTTATGGCGCGACCAAAGCATTCGTGCGCCAGTTCAGCCTCAATCTGCGTACCGATCTGCACGGTACCGCGCTGCGCGTCACCGATATCGAGCCGGGCTTAGTGGGTGGCACCGAGTTTTCTAATGTGCGCTTCAAAGGCGATGATGGGCGTGCGGATGCCGTTTACGAAGGCACCACCGCGCTGACAGCGGAAGATGTCACTGAAGCGGTGTATTGGGTCACGACACTGCCTAAACACGTCAATATCAATACGCTGGAAATCATGCCGGTCTCCCAGACGCTTGCGGGTCTGAAAGTGCATAAAGGCTGAATATTGTCACGGGCGCACAGGTTGCGCCCATCGCTTACGCCCGGCCCCAACCAGCGACAATAATCAACATGCCGCTAAACGCTACAAGCGCGCCAATCCAATCCCATGTACTGAGCTTGACGCCATCCACCACGCGCAGCCAAATTAGCGCCGTCACCACATAGACACCCCCGTAAGCCGCGTACACACGACCGCTTGCTGCCGGATGCAGCGTCAGCAACCAGACAAACAACGCCAGACTCGCCGCTGCAGGCAGTAAAAGCCACGCGGTCATTCCCTTCTTCAGCCACAGCCACGGCAGAAAACAGCCGACAATTTCGGCAATCGCAGTCAAAAAAAACAGTAAAGTGGTTTTCACCAGCATAGAAAATCTCTCTCTCGCCTAAACAAAAGGCTCACCGCTGGTGAGCAAAGTTGCAGCGATGATATACTAGCCCTCATGGTTGTGACAGCCGGGTTTCTGGCTGTGCTGGTGTTAACTAAAGGAAATCACAATGAAAAACCTGTTTTCTCTCCTGCTGACTGTGACGTTAACCTGCGGCGCGCTGCTGACTGCACCGCTGGCATCGGCCCAAACTGACCGCCTGATCATTGAGAACGGCAACAGTGCTTCCAGCAACGAAGCCGCGCGTCAAAGCAAAGAACAGTGGAACGACACGAAGAATCTGCGCAATAAGGTCAACACGCGCGTCGAGAAAGAGTTCGATAAAACCGATAAAGCTTTTGACACCCGTGATAGCTGCGAGAAGAGCTATAACGTCAATGCGTATTGGGAACCGAACACTCTGCGCTGCCTTGATCGTCGTACCGGCCGTACGATCGCCCCTTAATTCGCTGTTGCTGCTATAGTTTTCAAGGGAATTCAGAACCAAGGAGAGTGTGATGAAAAAACGTAATGCAGTGATGTTGATGGCAATGCTGGCGTTGCCGATGCTGGCGCAGGCTTCCTGTGAAACTGTTAAAGCGGATATCAGTAAGAAGATCGTCAGTAACGGCGTGGCCGAATCGGACTTTACGCTGGATATCGTGCCTAACGATCAGGCCGATCAAGCGGGCGGCCAGGTAGTGGGTCACTGCGAAAATGACAGCCAGAAAATTGTGTACAAGAAAAACGGCCGAGACAGTGAAAGCAATGTCCCGGCCAGCGCAGGCAGTTCACAGGATGCTCCCGCGCAGTAATACTGAAAGGGCGGCTGATGGCCGCCCTTTTCTATTCTGCCTCTGGGCGCTGACGCGGCATCAACCACGCAATCCACAACGTTAGCATCGCAATCACTAACGCCACCACAAACACCCAATGCAGCGAAGCAGCGATCTGTCCGGTCCACTGATGCAACGTCGCTTCGGACAGTGACTGACGGCTTTCATGTGACATGATTTGCTGCATCGGATCACTGGCCTGTGGCAGACGCTGCGCAAGATTGAAGTTCAGCACCGCGCCCATCAGCGCAGTACCAATCGCTGAACCCAGCATGCGGCTAAACATAATAGACGCGGTGCAGATGCCACGAATGTCGTAGTGCGCATGGTTTTGCACCGACACCAGAAAAGTGGTGCTGGTCATGCCCATGCCGGTGCCGATGACAAAAGCAGTGAGCCCGGCTTGCATGATTGAACTGTCGGTACGCAATAGCAGCAGCAGCGCGCTGCCCGCAATCAATAACAAGGCACCGAGTTGCGCGGTAAAACGGTAGGAAGTGATCAGCATTAATCGGCCACTCAACGTACTGGCCAGCGGCCAGCCAATCGACATCATCGCCAACGCGCTACCCGCCTGCAGCGGCGTACCACCGGTGATACCCTGAATCCAGGTTGGCAGAAACGCGCTGATGCCCATCATGGTGGCACCGATGATCAGATTACCGGCATTGCCTGCCAGAATTAACCGGCTGCGCCAGATAGCCAGAGGAAACAGCGGAGCCTCAGCTCGCTGTTCATGCTGTTTTAATTGCCAGCCCGCCAGCAATGCCAATAACAGGAATGCCAGTAACCAGTAACCAAGGGCATCCGCCTGCAACAGCGCCACTAACAGTGCCGTAACGCAAATCATCAGCCAGCAGCTGCCGGTAAGATTCAGCGTCGCCCCTTTGTGATGCTCACGCGCCGGTAAGAAACGCGCTAACAGCAGCATGGAAAACAGACCGATCGGCACGTTCACCCAGAAAATCACCGACCAGTTAAAGTGCTGAACCAGCCAGGCACCACTCAGTGGCCCAATAATAGCCGCGACACCCCAGACGCTGGAAAGCCATCCCTGCACGTGGGCACGTTCGCGCGGGGAGTAGATGTCGGCCACAATGGTGCTGGTGAGCGGCATAATCGCGCCTGCCCCCAGCCCCTGAAACGCGCGAAACAGAATTAACCACGTCATGGTATGCGCAAAACCGCACAATACCGAGCCGATCAGGAACAGCGAAACGCCAATGAAAAAGAGTCGTTTACGCCCCCACATATCAGCAAGCCGACCATACAGTGGCACGCTCACCGCCTGAGTCAGCAAATAGATAGAGAAGACCCAGCCAAACTGCGAGAAACCGCCGAGTTCAGCAATAATGGTCGGCATCGCGGTCGCCACAATGGTGACTTCAATCGCGGCCATAAACATGGCGAGCATGCAGGCGATAAGGATCCAGTGGCGATGTTCCGTGTTCAATTCTGCAGTTTCAGTCATACGTCTCCCTTTTTCTCTCAAGGCTAGCTGATTTTCCATCAGACGAGTTTCCTCTGCGTGCGCCCATTATGTGACAATGTCACATAATTCGATGAATTTTTTTTATTGTCAGATGATGCCTTATTTCATGCGGGTTAAGAAGGTTTTAACCGCCCTTCTATCTGTCTGATTTTGCCGTGAAAACTGGCGCAATACGCTAAGCATTGCTATAGCTTTTAACAGCACTTTCCAGTTATTCGCTGGAAAAGCACCATCTAACAGTCATTTTATCTGCAATTTATTAACGTGAAGGATTTTCGTATGTGGTTTGTTCTCCACTACGCCTTCAACCGTGAAATGACATAACAAGATCGAACAATTTGTCGAATCAGGGAGACTTTCGCATGCAAAATGCATCGCTCGTTAGTAGAGCCGGGCTGGCACTACTGGCCATCGTCGCGGTGATTGCCCTGCTGGTTTGGGGAATCGGGTTGAATACGTTGCGCGACCGGCAAGAAGACTTAATTTATCTGGGTCAGCAGCATCTGTTTTTAGTGTTTTGGTCAATGTTTTTCGCCCTGCTGATTGGCATTCCGAGCGGGGTTTTGCTCAGCCGCCCGTTTGCTCGTCGTTGGGCTGAATATGTGATGCAGATCTTTAACGTCGGGAATACCTTGCCGCCGCTGGCTGTTCTCGCACTGGCCATGGTCATTGTCGGGATTGGCGATCGGCCTGCGTTAATCGCCCTGTTCCTCGCCTCATTGTTACCTATCGTGCGTAATACCTATTCCGGATTAAGCGCCGTACCGCCGTCACTGATTGAAGCTGCCAACGGCATCGGCATGACCAAATTCCAGCGTTTACGTCAGGTAGAAATTCCCAATGCCTTGCCAGTGATTCTGGCGGGTGTGCGCATTGCGACCGCCATCAATGTCGGTACGGCACCGCTGGCCTTCCTGATTGGTGCCAGCAGTTTTGGCGAACTGATTTTCCCCGGCATTTACCTCAATGACTTCCCTACGTTGATCCTCGGCGCCGTGGCCACCGCCCTGTTTGCGTTGATCCTCGATTTGCTGCTGGCAGCATTGGGTCGTTTCCTCAGCCCGCACTCTGCGGCTTAACACAAGGAGCTAAGTGATGGGTAAAACGCATAACTTAACGCGCTGGGTGAAACACACCGCGCTGGCACTGGCCGCCACACTGGCCATCAGCCAATCCGCCGCCGCGGCAACACCGATTGTGATGGCAACCAAGAGCTTTACCGAACAGCATATTTTATCTGCCATGACCGTGCTCTGGCTGCAAAAGAAAGGTTTTCAGGTGGTCCCTAAGACCAATATCGCCACCACGATTGGTCGTAATGCGATGATCAACAAGCAAATCGACATGACCTGGGAGTACACCGGTACCTCGCTGATCATCTTTAACCACATCAACAAACCGATGTCATCTGAAGAGGCTTATAAAACCGTTAAACAACTCGATGCCAAACTGGGCCTGGTGTGGCTCGATCCCGCGCCAATGAACAACACTTATGCATTTGCCATGCAGCGTGCACGCGCCGATAAAGAAGGCATCAGCACCATGTCACAGCTCGTTGCCAAACTGGAACAGGTGCGCAAAACCGACCCCGACCACAACTGGAAACTCGGGCTCGACTTAGAGTTCTCCGGCCGTTCCGATGGCCTGAAGCCGTTGCAGAAAGCCTACGACATGCCGCTAGATCGCC
Source organism: Pantoea sp. JGM49 (assembly GCF_018257655.1). Lineage (NCBI taxonomy): Bacteria > Pseudomonadati > Pseudomonadota > Gammaproteobacteria > Enterobacterales > Erwiniaceae > Pantoea > Pantoea sp. JGM49. Next base: position 575,412 of record NZ_JAERJM010000001.1, read on the forward strand.
CGCAGATTCGCCAGATGGACCCGGGATTGGTGTACAACGCGGTACGTGATGGTTTTGTCGATGCGGGCTTGATTTATACCACCGATGGCCGAGTAAAAGGCTTTGAACTCAAGGTGCTGGAAGATGATAAGCATTTCTTCCCAAGTTACAACGTCACGCCAGTCGTACGTCTGGATGTGTTGAAAAGCCATCCGGGGCTGGATGCGGCCCTCAATCAACTCTCACCGCTGATCACCGACGAAGCGATCACCGAGATGAACAAACGTGTTGATATCGATCATCAGTCACCGCAGCAGGTGGCGCGTGATTTCCTGCAATCGAAAAACATGCTGTAAGGAGGCGTCATGGAGACTTTGCATTACATCATGAGTAACTGGCACACCCTGATGGCCTTAACCTGGCAGCATACCTGGCTGGTGCTGGTTGCAGTGGGATTCGCCATCATTGTTGGCGTGCCATTGGGCATTTTGATTGTGCGCTTTAAATGGCTGGCGACGCCGGTGCTCGGTATCGCCACCATCGTACTGACGATTCCAACCATCGCGCTGTTTGGTCTGATGATTCCGCTGTTTTCCATGATCGGTCAGGGTATTGGTGCGCTGCCCGCTATCTGCGCGGTATTCCTTTACTCCCTGCTGCCGATTGTGCGTAACACCCACACCGCACTGGAAAACCTGTCGCCAGGGCTGCGTGAAGCCGGTCGCGGCATAGGCATGACTTTCTGGCAGCGCCTGCGCTGGGTCGAAATTCCGATGGCGCTGCCGGTAATCTTCGGCGGTATCCGTACTGCGGTTGTCATGAACGTTGGCGTGATGGCGATTGCCGCAGTCATCGGCGCAGGTGGATTGGGATTACAACTGCTGGATGGCATCAGCGGCAGTGATGTGCGCATGCTGATTGCCGGTGCATTAATGATTTGTTTATTAGCGATTGTGCTTGATTGGCTACTGCACCGTTTGCAGTCGGCGCTGACTCCTAAGGGGATTCGATAATGATAAAACTGGAAAACCTGACGAAAACCTTTACACAAAAAAACGGCACCGCCTTCAACGCCGTGGACAACGTCAGCCTGGAAGTACCTGCCGGAGAGATGTGCGTGCTGCTCGGCCCTTCCGGCTGTGGCAAAACCACCACGCTGAAAATGATTAACCGTCTGATCCCAGCCAGCAGCGGAAAGATTTTGATCAACGGTGAAGACACCAGCGGACAAGATACTGTGACGCTGCGCCGAAATATCGGCTACGTAATTCAGCAGATTGGTCTGTTCCCCAACATGACCATCGAAGAAAACATTACCGTGGTGCCGCGCATGCTGGGCTGGGATAAAAAGCGCTGCCGCGAACGTGCTACCGAGTTAATGAGCATGGTGGCGCTCGATCCCAGCAAATTCCTGAATCGCTATCCACGAGAAATGTCCGGCGGTCAGCAGCAGCGTATCGGCGTGATCCGCGCGCTGGCTGCTGATCCACCGGTACTGCTGATGGATGAACCGTTTGGTGCTGTCGACCCAATCAACCGTGAAGTGATTCAGAATGAGTTTCTCGAAATGCAGCGCCAGTTGAAGAAAACCGTAATGCTGGTAAGCCATGATATTGATGAAGCACTCAAACTGGGTGACCGCATCGCGGTGTTTGGACAGGGCAAAATCGTACAGTGCGCTAGCCCCGACGAGCTGTTGGCAAAACCGGCCAATGATTTTGTCGGCTCTTTTGTTGGACAGGACCGCACGCTGAAACGCCTGCTGCTGGTGCAGGCGGGCGACGTCACCGATCAACAGCCAACTATCACCGTGCAGCGCAGCACGCCGTTGCAGGAGGCGTTCGCCACCATGGATGACAACGACATGCGATCGGTCACCGTGGTAGATAATGATGGCAAGCCGCTGGGATTTGTGAAGCGTCGCGAAGCACGTAATGCTGCCGGACGCTGCGAGGAGATGCTGCATACCTTCAAAGTGACGGGTAAGGCTGAAGAGAATCTGCGCGTGGTGCTATCCAAGCTGTATGAGCACAACACCGTCTGGATGCCGATCGTCGATGAGGAAGGACGCTACAGCGGTGAGATTTCGCAAGACTATATCGCGGATTATCTCAGCTCAGGACGTACGCGCCGCAGACTGAATCCTTAACAAGACGCACAGCAGCCTGAATCCAGACAAACCGCACAACAGCTAAAGCGTTGGAAGAGGCGGCAGAGGAGTAAAGCGTCCTGCGCCAGGGATGGCGCGGGCCGAGCCCCAGGGATGGTTTATGGCGTCTTTACGATCTGCCGCCTCTTCCGACGTACGCACCAACTCACAGTCAGTGGTTTAGATCCCCAACTCTTCCGACGTACGCACCGACTTACAGCCAGTGGTTTAAATCCCCACCTCTTCCGACGTACGCACAAACTCTCAGCCAGCGGTTTAGCTCCCCAACTCTCCCAACGCAACCACAGACTCAAATCAGTGATTTTCCTCCACCGCACCGATAACCCGCTCATCACCCCGCTCCGATGGCAGCACGATATTCAACAGCATCGCCAGAATGCCCCCCGTGGTCACCGCATGACCAAACAAATTACTCACCAACGGTGGCAACTGCTTCAACACCTCGGGTACCGCTTCCACACCCAAGCCAATACCAAAGGACACCGCGACGATCAACATCTCACGGCGTCCCAACGGGGATTGCGTCATCACCCGAATGCCTGCCGCCACCACACTGCCAAACATCACCAGTGTGGCGCCGCCAAGTACCGGCGCAGGGATTTGCTGCAGCACATTGCCGATCACCGGAAACACCCCTAACAGCAACAGCATCACACCAATCACCATGCCAACATAACGGCTGGCCACGCCGGTCATCTGAATCACACCGTTATTCTGCGCAAAGGTAGTATTAGGGAATGCCGAAAACATCGCGGCGAACAGACAGCTAATCCCATCAGCCAAAATGCCACCCTGCAAACGACGTTGAAAACCGTCGCCCTCAATGGGTTGCTGCGAAATCAGGCAATTCGCCGTCAAATCCCCTACCGCCTCAATCACGCAAATCACCGATACCAGCGCAATCGGCACGAAAATGCTCCAGCTAAAATCGAAACCAAAGCGGAAAAATGAAGGCAAAACCAGCAAGTGGCTGGACATCATCGGTTTGATGGGCAGATGGCCGGTCAGTGCCGCCGCCAGACAGCCCACGGCGATACCTGCTACCACCGCAACAAGGCGCATCCAGCGATTCTGGGAACGGTTAAGCACAATAATCACCAGCAGCGTCAGCGCGCCCAGCGCCAGATTTCCTGGCGCACCAAAGTCAGTGGCGTTATGGCCGCCAGCCCAATCGGTGATGCTCACTTTAATCAGGCTGATGCCGATCAAGGTAATCACCGTGCCGGTCACCACCGGCGTCAGCACTTTCCGCAACGGCGCTACGCAACGGCTGATCAACATGGGGATAAACGCGGCCACAAAGTTACAGCCCATGATCATCGCCATGATTGCTTCCGGTGAACCGCCCTGCGCTTTCACCATCAAACCGCCAGATAAGATGACGCCGAGAAAAGCAAAGCTGGTGCCTTGCAGGCAAATCATGCCCGCCCCAATCCCCATAAAGCGACGCGCCTGCAGAAATGTCCCTAAACCGGAAACCAGCAAAGACATGCTGATCAGATACGGAATGTAAGTCTGCAATCCGAGGATTGAGCCAATAATCAGTGGCGGCGTAATGATCCCCACCACGCTGGCAAGGACGTGCTGCAACGCAGCGAAAAAGGCGGGAACAGGACCAATACGGGCATCAAGCCCATACAATAAACCTTTAGGGGAGTGCGACATGTGTGTGCTCCGGCAGAATATTCATCAGCATGGCTGATGCATGATTCACGCCACTGGCACTCACATTGAGTAAAAAATTTATAACCGCATGATTATAAGCTGATTTAAGCAGAGCGAGCTCGGATGCTGAACCCGAAACCTTAGATTCAGCCACCGATCATTTGCATCACTTCGTTTCATCAGGCCGCAGGCTGTGCACTATCAACGTGCATTAATGCCTCATCCAGCAGGGAAATGTTCAGATAACCACTCAGCTCACGCTGCTCGGCACGCGGCAGATAAGGCAACTCACCCAGCAGCGGTGCGCCTAGCTTTTCACGCAGAACATCAATGATTTCAGCGTAATGAGCCAATCCTGGATTAATCCGGTTGGCGACCCAGCCCACCAAAGACAGCCCATCACGAGCAACGGCATCAGCGGTCAGTAAAGCATGACTAATGCAACCTTCCTTAATGCCCACCACCATGACGACCGGCAGTTGTTCCTGTTGAACCCAACTGGACAACGGCTGCAGATCATTCATCAGACTGCGCCAGCCGCCAGTTCCCTCCACCACCACCCGCGCGGCGCGGCTTTGTAACTGCTCAAGGCTGCGGCTCAGCAACGGATAATCCATTCGCACGGATGCGCTGGTGCTGATTTCATCTTCTTCCAGGGTGATGGGATTCACCGCCTGGTAAGGCAGTTCAAGCCCCGATGCCTGCTGCAGCAGCAAAGCATCTTTATTACGCAATCCGTCTGGCGTGTGCTGTGCACTTTTAGCAACAGGTTTGTAGCCTGCTGCACAGAGACCCGCTTTGGCGAAACACTGCAGAAGCGCGCGTGACACGACGGTTTTACCCACCGCAGTGTCGGTACCGGTGACAAAGATTGTTTTCACCTTATTCCTCCTTCGTTGAAGCGATGTGTAACCTGCGAAGAAGGCAGTTTAAGGAAATGTCTCGGATGGCAGATTGCGTTAGCGCAAACTTAAGGCGAGCAGTGATTAGCCTTGCAACAGTTTTACCAGCAAATGGCCGCTATAAAGTGAGTCTTTGATCAGCGCGGCGGCACCAAAAGTGCCCGGATCGCTAAAGCTGGTAGGGGCGAGTTGGATCTCATGACTGTATGCGGGTAACGCCTGCTGACGAATGGTGCTGCTAACGGCAGGAAACAGCACCTCAGCGGCTTGATTAAGCGGAGAACCAATCAGGATTTGTTGGGGATTGAAGATATTCACCATCATTGCCAACATGCGACCAATGTGGTGGCCGACACCGGCAATCACATCACGCGCCAGTCGATCGCCCTGCTGCGCGGCTGCGCATAAACTGGCGATGGTTAGCGGTTCCCGATGCAGCAAACTGTCGGGTTGCGAAGATAAACGCTGGGCCGCCAGCTGCAATAAACTGCCTGTGCTGGCCACGGTTTCCAGACAGCCATGATTACCGCAGTAACACTGCTGGCCGTAAGGATCGATCTGCGTATGCCCAATTTCTACCAGCGCACGACCTCGTTTGTGCAAAAGCTGGCCCCCGCTGATCACACCCGCACCAACCGTTTCATCAATCACTATTTGAATAACATCCTGCGCACCGCGCGAAGCACCGAACAGCGCTTCGGCCAGCGTCCAGGCGGAGATGTCATGTTGCACAAATACCGGTAACCCTGTAAGCGAGGAAAGTGTTTCACCTAACGGCATTTCCTGCACGTCATAGCCCGGCATGCGATGCACCACACCCGATGCCGCGTTAATTAAACCGGGTAAGGTGATGGCAATCGCGGTAAGACGCTCAAGTTTGTTCTGATGGCGGACGAAGAAGTCATTAACCATTTGCTGCAGCGTTTGCAGCAGCGGCTGGTCAGCGCTGGCAGGCAGTGGCAGTCGATCTTCCTGCAAAGCACGGCTGCTCAGATCGCGCAGCGTTAACGTGATATGTCCCGGTTGAATACGGATGGCAAGATAGTGCCAGGCGAGGGTATCAAGAATCAAACCAATGGCCGGACGGCCACGGCTGCCTGGATCCTGGAACTCGGTTTCCTGCACCAGATGCGCATCGAGCATTTCACGCACAATTTTGGTGATGCTGGCGGGTGCCAGCTGGGCACGTTTAGAAAGCTCAATACGCGAAATCGGGCCGTAAAGGTCAATCAGTCGGTAAACCACACCTGCGTTGGTCTGTTTTATTTGGTCAATGTGGCCAGGCTGACTGTCCAGATTCACGCCCTGCTCCCGGATATTTTCGCGCTTCTAAATAAACAGCAGCTATGGTGATGCAGATTGGCAGGCAGCGTCAAATATTTGATTAGAAATGTGATTTATCGCACATAAAGATCGGGCCATTGATCATCAGACGATTTAAATTTCGGCATTCTGCATCATCAATTGCATCATATTGTGCATTTGCGCAGTGGGTTGCCGCGTGGCTGACCAGACCAGCCAGACTTCAGAAATGGCATCGTGCTCCTGCAGGGGAATCCACACCACATCAGCCAGTCGCGCACGCCGGAAAGAAGCCGGTAATATGGACACTCCTAATCCGGTAGCAACGAGACCGAGAATCGTCATCGCTTCGCCCACTTCCTGTGTAATAAACGGTTTGATTTGATAACGGTGCAACAGCGCCAGTGTTTCCCCGTACAGCGCGGTCCCCCCCTGTGGATCAAAAAACACGAAGGGCTCGTTGGCCAGTGCCTGAATAGAGATCGTTTCGGCATCAGCTAGCGGATGTGCCCAGTGCACCAGCGCGCACAACGGCTCGCGCAACAGCACCCGATGCTGTAAATCGCTTGGCAACGGTGTGTTGCGCATCACCCCCAAATCCAGCCGACCTTCGTGCAGCGGTGCTAACTGCTGACGCGTGTTATTTTCCTGCATCGAAATATGCACTTCCGGCCAACGCTGACGAAATTGATACAGCGCGTCCGAAACCAGGCCGGTGAAGGGTGCGGAAGAGGTGAAACCAATACGCAGCTCGCCTTCCTGTCCACTGTGCACACGCGCAGCCCTACTGGCGGCTTGTTCAACCTGCAGCAAAATGACGCGCGCATCCTGTAAAAACAACTGACCGGCAGGTGTGATCTGCACGCTGCGATTAGTGCGGGTAAACAGCTGTGCGCCAATCTCCTGCTCCAGCTGCTGAATCTGTTGGCTGAGCGGCGGTTGGGAAATATTCAGCCGCTGCGCCGCGCGGCCAAAGTGCAGCTCTTCCGCAACGGCGATGAAATACCGCAGATGGCGCAACTCAATATTCATACTTTAAACGTCTCATTTGAGATTATTAATATATTGTACAACCTATTCCCATTTTCCTACAGTAATCAGACCGTTTCTCATCTAAGGATATTCCGTGAGTCGCTCTTCCCAGGCAGTGACAATTCGTGAAGACGAGTTGTCCGTTAAGCCTGCTTCAACCGTAGCCTCCTCCGAATGGATTGAACGTGGATCGCCGCAGTTTATGCGCGTCACGCTGGCATTATTCTCCGCTGGATTGGCCACCTTCGCGCTGCTGTATTGTGTGCAGCCAATTCTGCCCGTGCTGTCACAGCAGTTTGGCGTCTCTCCCGCTGAGAGCAGTATTTCATTGTCACTCTCAACGGGTTTGATGGCGCTGGGCTTACTGGTAACCGGCCCGCTATCCGATGCCATCGGGCGTAAGTCGGTGATGGTCACTGCCTTAATGCTCGCCGCCATTTGCACGTTGATTTCGGCCACCATGACCAGTTGGCAAGGCATTTTGATGTTGCGTGCACTGATTGGGTTGTCTCTCAGCGGTGTGGCAGCGGTCGGGATGACTTATTTAAGTGAAGAGATTCATCCCCGCGTTATTGCCTTCTCGATGGGGCTGTACATCAGCGGCAATTCTATTGGCGGCATGAGCGGACGCTTGCTCACCGGGGTGCTGACCGATTTCTTCTCATGGCGTGTAGCCATTGGGGTGATCGGTTGCTTCTCGCTAGCAGGCGCACTAATGTTCTGGAAGATTCTGCCGGCATCACGTCATTTCCGTCCCGCTTCGTTGCGACCGCGCAGTTTACTTATCAATTTCCGCCTGCACTGGCGCGACAAGGGTTTGCCGTTCCTGTTTGCAGAAGGTTTCCTGCTGATGGGCGCGTTTGTGACGCTGTTTAATTACATTGGCTACCGTTTGTTGAGCGCCCCCTGGTCGCTAAGCCAGGCGGTGGTGGGTCTGCTGTCGGTGGTTTATCTGACCGGCTCGTGGAGTTCTCCTAAAGCAGGCGCGATGACCAGCCGCTTTGGCCGTGGTCCGGTAATGATTGGCGCCACCGCCATTATGCTGGTTGGGTTGTTGCTCACCGCATTTGATTCACTCTGGCTGATACTGCCCGGCATGATGCTGTTTACAGCGGGCTTTTTTGCCGCGCACTCCGTTGCCAGCGGTTGGATTGGTCCACGCGCACGCCGCGCCAAAGGCCAGGCATCGTCACTTTATTTATTCAGCTACTACGTGGGTTCCAGCGTGGCGGGCACATTAGGCGGTGTGTTCTGGCACAGCTATGGCTGGACGGGCGTGACGCTGTTCATCAGTGTGTTGCTGTTGCTGGCCTTGTTCGTTGGCTGGCGTTTACAGTGCCGAAAACTGTAATACCTTTCATCTAAACGACGGGGCCGCTGCGCCCCGCTTCTCGCTTAAGCCGTCAGAATCGCGCTTTCAAATAGTCCCACTTAAAACAAAACGACAATTCGTCGCTATAATCCATTTTATTCCAACAATAGTTAGATTTTCTTTTTTCACAGCAATGAGGACGTTAGATGCAACTCTATTATTACGTCGATAAGCATGCAGGCTATAACGACAACCATGTGGTACATGCAACAGGCTGCCCGTTCCTCCCTTCCGATGGTGCACGGCGCTTTCTCGGGACTTTCTACACCGCCACGGCCGCCATTCAACAAGCCCGTAAATTCTATTCCAATGCGATGGGATGCGAGCATTGTTGCCCGGTGGCGGTAAAAAAAAGCCTGACCACTCAGCATAGCGTGGCGCTAAAACACATGGTGCAACTCTGATAATGCTGGTCTGACAATCGCGTAGCGCTTAAGGCGTGTTGTTAAGTACGGCTGTCACATCGTTCTCATACAGAAACAGCCGACTTCCTCATCACGGAATCGTAAAGCGCTACGCTTTGATTGTTCTTGCCTGCGTTCACCCCTTAACCAAAAAGCAAGAATTGATAATAACCCCAGGCTATTAACCAGGTCTTCAGCGATAAAAAATATTCAGGAATAAAAACGGTCTATATGGTTTTCATCCGCTCATTAATGCTCCACAATAGCCCCAATTTGTGATGCAGGTCACTTAACTGGGCTCGTTTCGCCCCCTCACTCGCTGTCAGATCGATTTGAACCCCATGCAACCAACTACTGTCTCACGTAAAACAGCCTGGCTACGCGTTGTGCTGCTGGCGATTGCCGCCTTTGTCTTTAATACCACTGAATTTGTACCTGTTGGCCTGTTGTCGGATATAGCGGCGAGCTACGCCATGAAGACCGCTGATGTCGGTATTATGCTGACCATTTATGCATGGGTCGTTGCGCTGTTATCCCTGCCGTTAATGCTACTGACGCGGAATATAGAACGCCGTCTGCTGCTGTCGGTGTTGTTCATTCTGTTTATCGCCAGCCATGTGCTTTCGTCCGTGGCATGGGATTTCACCTCGCTGGTGATTTCGCGCATCGGCATCGCACTGGCGCACGCGGTATTCTGGTCGATTACTGCTTCACTCGCGATTCGTGTTGCTCCGGCTGGCAAAAAAACCCAGGCGTTGAGTATGCTGGCAACCGGTACGGCATTGGCGATGGTGTTGGGCGTGCCCATTGGCCGAATCGTTGGGCAATACCTCGGCTGGCGCACCACTTTCGGCATGATCGGCTTGTCAGCGTTGGTGCTGCTAATTTTGCTGGTGCGGATACTGCCACGTCTGCCGAGCGAGCACACAGGCTCACTGAGTAGCGTACCGATGCTGTTCCGCCGTCCGGCGTTAGTAGCAATGTATATTCTGGTGACGCTGGTGGTCACCGCGCACTACACCGCTTACAGCTACATCGAACCCTTTATGCAGGTGGTCGCGAATGCGGATGAGAACTTCACGACCTTACTGCTGTTGCTGTTCGGTTCAGCCGGGATTATCGGCAGCGTGCTGTTCAGTTCGCTGGGCAACAAATTCCCCTCAGCGATGTTACTCGCCGCGATTGGCATCATCACGTTGAGTATGGGGCTGTTGCTGTTTGCCGCCGTGCGCCCTGCAGCCATTTCGCTGCTGTGCATTTTCTGGGGCATGGCAATGATGATGATCGGCCTGGCGATGCAGGTTCGTGTGCTGTCACTGGCACCGGATGCCACCGATGTGGCGATGTCCTTGTTCTCAGGTATTTATAACATCGGGATTGGTGCGGGTGCCCTGTTGGGGAACCAGGTCAGCCTGCATATGAAAATGTCGGATGTGGGTAACGTGGGGGGGTTAATTGGACTGGTTGCGTTGTTCTGGTGTATCGCCATCTTCCGTCGGTATCCGCAACTCCGTTCAAACGGATAATCCGCTCATAACCAGGGGCCCACATCGGTGCGCCCCTGCGCCATTATTCGCGCTTTGGTAATTAGTTATAAATTACCGCTGTGCCATTTAGCTTGTTGTTGCCAGAGGTCGAAGTGATGCGGAACGACTTTGCTCCGGCAGCACTCGCCTTCTCCGATAGCTGATTCTCCAGTGAAGTCAGGTTAGTGCTACCTGATGCACTGACCACACCAATTTGCTGCTGGTTCAATGGTGCCTGATTCACTAGTTCAGCAGCCATGCTACCAAACGCGATGGATGACAGTGCGACTGCGGCTAATACCATTTTGATGCTTTTCATGATCGTCTCTCTTATGCAGATGAAAGGGGTCGGCCGAATTAAGTTAACAACCGTTAATTAAATGCTAGCGCCGAACTGGGCATCTCGTCAATCATTTTATTAACGGTCATTATTTTATTAAGAAGAGGCGTGATTATGGGCTTTAGCGCCCTTTTTCACTTATCGATTTGAGTGTTGTGCCGCAGGTAAAGCACAAACGGGCAAAGTGAATGAGAGGGAATGTCGGCTGCGCTTGCATATTTAGTTAGCGATCGGTAATTTAATCACATGTTCTTCATGCAGTGAGGTGTCCCTATGACGCAAATGACCGACACGCTTAATCGCAAAACGCGTGGTCGCCCCAAAGTGTTTGATCGCAACGATGCGCTGGATAAAGCGTTAATGTTGTTTTGGGCACACGGTTATGAAGGCACCTCGCTGTCAGATTTGGTGAACGCGACGGGGGCGAAAGCGCCGACGCTTTACGCGGAGTTTGAGAATAAGGAAGGCTTGTTCCGCGCAGCAATGCAGCGCTACATCGATACCTTCAGCGCGCAGCGTAATCAGGTGCTTAAGGATGAAACACTCGATGTCAAAGCCGCGATTGAGGCCTATTTTCGTGCTACTGCAGCCTGTTTTACCGAGTGCGATAAGCCCGCTGGCTGTTTCTTTATCTGCACCTCCAGTGCGCTCTCTTCAGGCTCAGACGAGATTGCACAGATGCTGGCTAAGCAGCACCATGCACAGGAACGGGCTTTGCAGCAATTTCTGGATGTCCGGCAACAGCGTGGCGAATTGCCGCAGTGTGCCAACAGCGGTACGTTGGCCAGCTATCTGGCCTGCGTGTTGCAGGGCATGTCAGTGCGCGCCCGTGAAGGCGCAAGCCGTGACGATCTCGATGGAATAGTCGATACGCAGATGGCCATCTGGCCCGCTCTGGCAGGCTACTGCGCGTTGAACGCGTCATAGCCTGCTGACGATGTTTTATCACTTTGCAGTCAGGTGCGACCTCCAGGCCGCCCCTGACTTGCACCAAAGTGTAATGTTTGAAATCCTTAAGGCATAAAAAACATCGGTTTTAACACCTGGCTGATCGGGCTATTGTTCGCATTCGATGGCATCAAATCTTTCATCGATGCCCACCAACGCTGGCACACTTCCGTGTTCGCGACCGCCTCCCAACGTGCTTCCGACTCTATCTCAACGCTGGCGAATAACAAATTACGCTCCGCATCCAGCCAAATCGCATAGTTGTGCGCACCGTGAGTTTTCAACGTCTGTTCCAGCTCAGGCCAGATCGGTGAATGGCGACGCAGATATTCATCATGACAGTGCGCATGCACCTGCATCACAAAGGCTTTACGCAACATCACTGCGCTCCGCATCCAATGCCGCTTGCCACGGTTGCACACTGAAGCGTTCTCCAAGTGCCACCAGCTGTTCGGTGGTGATGCTCTGGCGAATCCCACCCATCGACAAGGCTTTGACCACCACTTCTGAAGACTTCTCGGCCGTGTCGATCAGTCCAAAAGTTTCATCCAGATTCGGACCGGCACCGAAAATGCCGTGGAACGGCCACATCACCAGGCTGTGTGATGCCATGGCATCGGCAGTGGCTTGACCAATCTGATCGGTTCCCGGCACCATCCACGGCAGGATACCGACGCCATCCGGGAACACCACCAGACATTCGGTGCTGCCTTCCCATAGCAAGCGCGTGAAACGGGCGGAATCCAGATTCACTACGTAACTCAACGCCATAAAATTGGTGGCATGGCAGTGCATAATCACGCGGTCAGCCCCATTGGAAACCTGCTTGCGCACGCTATGCGACTGGAAATGCGCCGCCAGTTCCGAGGTCGGCAACCCGCCGTTGCTCAGACCCCAGTGGATTTTGTACGACAGCCCTTTGTCGTCCACCTGTAACAGCGCCAGACAGTCGGCGGGATCAAGTTGAACGTTACGGAAGAATTTGCCAGAACCGGTGACCAGGAACCAATCGTTGGCCAGCGCGGGCGCCGGTTTGGTTAACTCAATACAGCGCGGTTCGGCATAAAAATCAGCTGACCAGGCCTGCGCTTCCTCCGGCAGCAAACGCAGGCTGACATTGCCACCATTGCGCTCATCCCAGCCTTTCAGCCACATATCACTGGTCGCCTTCACCATGTTCTGAACGAATGAAGAAGAGAGAATATTTTGCATGGTAGATCCCTTATCGTAGACGCAATGTTTGTTGTTCATAATGACGCACTTCGCTCAGCCAGCTGGCATCGGCGGGCACATCATGTCGCAGACACCAGGCTTCCCAGACCGCCTGCCATGGCAGAGATTTCTGCTCTTCCAGCAGTGCCAGACGCGCGGTGTAATCCCCTTCCTGCTCACATTTTCGCAGCTGATCGCTGGGTTCCAGCAGTGCGCGCAGCAGCGCTTTTTTGGCGTTGCGGGTGCCAATCACCCAGGCTGCGATGCGGTTAATCGAGGCGTCAAAGAAGTCCAGGCCGATATGCACTTTGTCGAACAGTTTGTGGCGGGCGATCTCAGTGGCGATGGCCTGCGTTTCATCATCGAGCAGCACCACGTGATCGCTATCCCAGCGTACCGGGCGGCTGACATGTAACAGCAGGCGCGGCACGTACAGCATGGCGGTTGAAATCTTGTCGGAGATCACTTCGGTAGGATGGAAATGTCCGGCGTCTAACGTCAGCGCCGTTTGACGGCTGGCGGCGTAGCCGAGGCAAAACTCGTTGGAGCCCACGGTGTAACTCTCCGCGCCGATACCAAACAGTTTGCTTTCCACCGCATCGATATGATGACGCGGGTCGAGCTTCTCGCTGATGACTTCATCCAGCGCGCTGGCCAGACGCTCGCGCGGTGCCAGACGATCGATGGTGAGATCTTTCATGCCATCAGGCACCCAGATGTTCATCACCGATGGGGTTCCCAGCTGTTCACCAAAGTGCGCTGAAATACGGCGGCTGGCTTTGCAGTGGTCGATCCAGAACTGGCGAATCCCTTTATCAGCATGGGAAAGCGTAAAGCCGTCGGCGCTCAGCGGGTGTGAGAAGCAGCTGGGGTTAAAATCCAGTCCTAATTTGTTGGATTTCGCCCACTCTACCCAGCCGCTAAAGTGCTTCGGCTCAATGGCATCGCGTTCAACTGGCGAATCGCTGTCCAGATAAATGGCGTGGAGGTTGAGGCGTTTGGCGCCGGGGATCAGCGACATGGCTTTTTCTATGTCCGCACGCAGCTCATCCGCGTTGCGAGCGCGTCCTGGATAATTGCCGGTGGCCTGAATACCGCCCGTCAGTTCGCCATTCGGGTTTTCAAAGCCACGAACATCATCCCCCTGCCAGCAGTGCATCGACACCGGGATGCCATCCAGTTGGGTCATTACCTGGTCCACATCAATACCCAACGCCGCGTAGCGTTGTTTCGCCAGTTCAAAGGCTTGTTCAATCAGCTTTGTCATATGCAAGTTCCTTAGCAGGTTGGCTCAGTGCCGCAAAGCGTGCCTGGTGGGCAGCAAAGATGCTGGCGTTCTGAGGTGCAAACGTTTCTAACGGGAAATTTTTATCGATGCAGCGACGCAATTCGGCCACATCACGCAGTTCACCCAACGCCATCAGCTGGCAGCCGACATTACCCAGCGTTGAGGCTTCAATGGGGCCGGCCAGTACGGGCATTTCGCAGGCATCGGCACAGAGTTGGTTCAGTAATGGGTTCTGACTGCCGCCGCCGACCACATGTAACTGGCGAATCGCGGTTCCGCGCAGGTTGCCCAGTTCGCCTATCACCTGGCGATACAGCAGCGCCAGGCTGTCGAAAATGGTGCGTGCCAGCGCTGCAGGGCTTTGTGGAATCGGCATATGCTGCTCAGCGCAGGCATCCTGAATCTCCTGCACCATGCTGGCGGGATTAATAAAACGCGTATGATTAGGATTGATCAGGGCACGACAGGCGGATTCATTTTTTGCTTCGTCAATCAATGCGCAGAGATCTGAGATGTGCAATTCGCTGCATACGCGCTGTAATAGCCACAGTCCCATGATGTTCTTCAACACCCGATAGCCTTCCGCGCCACCTTCGTTGGTGATATTGGCGTCGAGCGACGTGCGGTTGACGCAGGGTTGCAGACTTTCTATGCCCATTAACGACCAGGTGCCAGAACTGAGATAAGCGGCATCATCCTGCATCAGCGGCGTGGCCAATACCGCGCTGGCGGTATCGTGGGTGGCGACGGCCACCACCGGGATCTTTTTACCACTGGCGTTAACCCAGTTGCCCACGGTGTTGCCCGGCGCAGTCGGTTTGCCAAACCAGTCGGCATCAATCCCCGCCCACGCCAGCAACTCGCGATCCCACTCGCCGGTGTCAATGTTGAGCAGCTGCGTGGTGGTGGCGTTGGTGTACTCCCAGTTCATATTGCCGGTCAGACGGTAATGCAGATAATCCGGGATCATCAGCGCATGTTTGACCTGTGCCTGCCAGCCCGGTTGTTGCTGGTGCAACGCACGCAGCTGATAAAGGGTATTGAAGGGCAGAAACTGGATGCCCGTGCGCTGGTAAATCGCGGCTTTACCCAGCTCATTGATCGCTTGTGCCATCACGCCATCGGTGCGCGAATCACGATAACTGACCGTTTCGCCCACCCGATCGCCGTTGGCATCCAGCAGCACCAGATCCACGCCCCAGGTATCAATGCCGATGCTGTCCGGCACGATGCCCTCATCATCTAACTGCGCCAGCCCTGCGCGAATCGCCTGCTCCAGACTGTCGAGATCCCAGCAGTCATAACCAGCGCGACGAACACGTTGGTTGGCAAAACGACACACTTCACGCAGGGTGATGCGCTGGTTAGCAGAGGTCCATTGTGCGAGCATCACGCGCCCGCTGGATGCGCCTAAATCAATGGCAACAATGTTACGCATACTCATGGCGTTTCTTCCTGTGATGAGATGGCTTTAGCGTATGAATACTGGCGCTTTGCCACCTTCCCCTTACTGCCAGCGCGTGATAGTCGATGGCAGGCTGGCAAAGATGATCGTGAGAAAGCTCACAGAACCGGGGAACAACAGAGTTGTGAGCTTTACCGCAATTCCATCAATCACTTGGCCGATCTTGAATAATTCGCCATTTTCCTGCGCTGTGCGGTTTAAATTTCAAGGTAAGGTGCACAGCGCCTGCGTAGACTCGGTTACAAAATTGTTAATCGAGAGGCGCATCATGACCGTTCTGCACAGTGCTGATTTCTTTCCGGAAGGAAACTACGCGATTGCTATTGAGCCGCGCGTGCCTCAGCAGGCCTTTCCCGAGCATCATCATGATTTCCACGAAATCGTGCTGGTTGAGCAAGGTTCCGGTATTCACGTGTTTAACGGCCAGCCGCAGACCCTGTGCGCCGGTTGCGTGTGCTTTGTACGCGATCACGATCGCCATCTGTATGAACAAACCGAGAATTTGTGCCTGACCAATGTGCTGTACCGCAGCCCGGCAGCGTTTCGTTTTCTCTCTGGTTTACAGTCATTGCTGCCCGGTGATGAAAACGGCAACTATCTGTCGCACTGGCGTATCAATCACAAGGTGATGGCGCAGGCGCTGCAGATTGTGACGCAGATGAAACAGCAGGAGGTCTGGTCGCTGGAGCGACAGGCGCATCAGGAGCAGCTGTTTTTGCAACTGCTGGTGCTGCTGCGCGAGGCGGGTCACAACGATCAGGCGCAGGATCAGGAAGCGCGTCTGCATCGGTTGCTTGACTGGCTCAATGAGCACTACAGTGAAGATATTGAATGGGATGCGCTGGCCGATCGCTTCTCGCTTTCGCTGCGCACCCTGCATCGCCAGATGAAGCAGCAAACCGGCAATACGCCGCAGCGCTACCTGAATCGTCTGCGCTTATTGCAGGCCCGGCATCTACTGCGCCATAGTGATATGCGCATAACGGACATCGCCTATCAGTGCGGATTTGGTGACAGCAACCACTTCTCCACGCTGTTTCGGCGGGAATTTGGCTGCGCGCCCCGAGCGGAGCGCCAGCAGATGATGTAACTGGAGTGGTTCCCATGTCGCTGATTTTGACGCGCGAAGACTATTTCCCGGCCACCAATTTGCCGATTGCGGTGGCCGAACGCATGCCTCAACCCTCCTTCCCCCCGCATCGTCATGAATTCAGTGAAATTGTGATCGTCTGGCGCGGCAACGGCTTGCACGTGCTCAACGAACGCCCGTGGTTGATTACCTGCGGCGATGTGTTCTATATCCGCGACAATGATTGCCACAGTTATGACAGCGTCAACGATTTGGCGCTGGATAACATTCTTTACTGCCGCGATCGCTTTCGTCTGAGTCTGGACTGGAGCCAACTGCTGCCCCCGCAGGACGATGATGCACCCAGCTGCTGGCGCTTAACCACGCGCGGCATGGCGCTGGCGCGTGGCGTGATCAGCCAGCTGGAGCGGGAGAGCCGTAAAAGCGATTCGTTGTCGATCCAGCTCTCTGAAGCCCTGTTTCTGCAGCTGGCACTGATCTTGCGTCGGCATGGTTATGCCGCCGACCGTCCATGGGCGCTGCCGGAGGGTGAACAGCTTGATTTACTGATGTCTGCCTTACAGGGTGCACTGCACCGCCCATTCGACCTGGCCCATTTTTGCCAGCAAAATGAATTAAATGAGCGTGCACTGAAGCAGCTGTTTCGTCAGCAAACCGGCATGACGGTGGGCCACTATTTACGGCAGCTGCAACTGTGCCAGGCAAAATATTTGTTACGCACGCAGGATTGTTTAATCAGTGAAGTGGCCGCTCGCTGCGGCTTTGATGACAGCAATTACTTCTCGGTGGTGTTTACGCGGGATACCGGTTTGACACCCAGCGCCTGGCGCCAGCGTTTTCTTCCTCAGCACGCCTCACTGAGCGACAAAATAAAAGCCTGACGCACCTTGCCGCGCGTCAGGCTTGTTCTAAAGCGGCCAATTCATTAGCCGTTGGCCATGCCCAATCCGACGATGTTGGCGGCAATGATGATCACCACGCAACCCAGCGACAGCACGCGAACCGGACGCTGCCCCACCGCTTTCCACTCTTTCAGCACCAGACCCACCAAACCACCGCACAGCACATACAGGCTCATGTGCAGCATCCAGCTGACAAAGTCGTATTGCGGAGGGATTTTCGCGTGGCCCCAGGCATAGAAGAAGAACTGCAGATACCACATGGTGCCGCCGAGCACGGCGAAGGCCACGTTAGCGATCAGCATCGGTTTCGCCACTGAGAAGTCACGGCGCACCGACAGTTCAGGTTTGATCGCCAGACGGATAAAGCAATAGGCCAGGTTAACCAGCGCACCGCCGCCCATGATCACCACATAACTTGGCAATGCCACGTACAGCGGGTTGATACCCAGATTGGCTGCCGCTTCATGCATCGGTTTTGCCGCATCCATCGCGAACGACATCCCGGCGGAGAAGATGCCACACAGTACCGCCAGCACCAGCCCTTTCTTCAGATTAAACTCTTCTGCATTGATGCCGAGTGCACGCTCTTTCAACAAACCGGCACGTGAAACGATCGCCACACCCACCAACGCCACCAGTACGCCTAACAACGTCATTCGTCCGCCCGGCGAGCTGAACAGCTCTACAAAGCGTCCCTGCAACAGCGGCGTCATCAGGGTGCCCACCACGAGGGTGATACCGATGGCAATACCAATGCCCATCGACATGCCGAGATAACGCATGGTCAGGCCATAGTTGATATTTCCGACTCCCCACATGGCACCAAACAGAAACACCGGCAGCAGCTGCGAGAAGCTAAAACTACCGTAATACGCCCAGAAGTTGGGCAGCAGCACGGCACTGACCGCCCATGGCAGAATCAGCCATGACATCACGCCGCCCACTGACCACATTGTTTCCCATGACCACTTTTTTACCTGCTTAAACGGAGCATAAAAACATGCGGCACTGGCGGCACCCACCAGATGCCATAAAATACCGGCAAGAATGGCACTGTTCATTGTTATTCCTTCGTAAGGTTGAGGCCCACAGGAAACCGACAGTTTCCCGATTAGCAGCAGTCTACGGTGCGCAGCTTTTCTTCAGCCTTTGGATGGCTGCCGGAAAGCGCGCACTGCTGGCAAAATTCGGCGGGTCTTCAACATGAGGATCACAAAATCGCATTTGCAGGCAACATTCTGACTGATTTTTATAAGTGACTTATTATTGGGGATATTTTTTATTTTTGTTGTGTTGATCGACACAGTTTTTGACTGACTGCCAGCCTGCTGTTTAACATGGCAGTCACGCAAAGCCGCCCGATGAGCTTTCCCCGACGTGGCGAACTCCGTATAACGTTGGAAAAATCATCGCAACGAAGGAATGAGATGAATAGCAAAAGGTTGACGCTGCTGTTGTCGCAGCAGGTGAGCCGCGTGATGCTGGATGATATCCGCGCCATTGTGCCGCCCCAGGCGTTAAACGTGTTCATTAATGGATTGGATGAAGAACGTTACGCCACACTTGACTGCATCCAGAGCGAAGAGAACTGCGCCCTGCTGGCTTCGGCCATCGTGGTGTGGCGTCAACTCGGGCATGTTCACCGCATTCGGTATCAGAAAGGCGAACATCTGCGCGAGGTGGATGACGCCAGCCAATTCCAGCTGTTCAGTATGATGAAAACCCATCGCGCCATTGTTCAACTCGCTTAACGATCAGGATAATTATGAAAATCGGACTGCTCTTCCCTATTGCCATCATCATTGCTGGCGTCAGTTTCCTCGCCTGGTTTATCGCCAGCGGCGCGGCGGTGCCGGGCTCCTGATATTTTTGCTGAAAAGGATGATTAGCTAACACGCTGAATACGCGGCATTTCATCAGGAATGCTGCGTCTGTCGTACCGTTCTTCCCTTCTCTGCCATCTCGTCATCCGCTCTGGCACTGACAAAAAGGTGCTACACCTTGATCTGTTTCACTCTTGATTCACACCCTGATAACGAAACCGATCGCGGAGACCCTACAGATGACAACACACCATCAACATTACATTAATGGCGCGTTTGTAAACGATCAGAACGATAAATGGATTGAGGTCATCAATCCGGCGACTGAAGCGCTGCTGTCTCGCGTGCCGCAAGGCACTCAGCAAGATGCAGCACAGGCAATTGCGGCAGCAGAAACTGCACAACCCGGCTGGGAAGCGTTGCCCGCAGTAGAACGCGGCAACTGGTTGCGTAAAATTGCCGCCGGTATCCGCCAGCGTGAACCCGAATTGACGTCCACGATTGTGGCGGAAGGCGGTAAAACGCAGGGGCTGGCGCAAACTGAAGTGCTTTTCACTGCCGATTATCTGGATTACATGGCCGAATGGGCGCGTCGTTATGAAGGTGAAATCGTCAATAGCGATCGCCCAAATGAAAATATCTTTGTATTTAAGAAAGCCATCGGTGTCACCACCGGTATCCTGCCGTGGAATTTCCCCTTCTTCCTGATTGCGCGTAAAGCCGCTCCGGCGCTGATTACCGGCAACACTATTGCCATCAAACCCAGTGAGCTCACCCCTAACAACGCGGCGATTTTCGCGCAGATTGTGCATGAGATTGGCCTGCCGAAGGGCGTGATCAACTTTGTGTTTGGTTATGGTCCTGAAGTCGGTCAGGAGCTGGCGGCGAACCCGAAAGTCGGTTTGGTGAGCCTGACCGGCAGCGTCGGCGCGGGCATTGCCACCATGCAATCCGCAGCGAAAAATGTCACCAAGGTGTCGCTGGAACTCGGCGGCAAAGCCCCCGCGATTGTCATGGATGATGCAGACCTGGATCTCGCTGTGAAGGCGATTGTCAGCTCACGCGTGATCAACACCGGACAGGTGTGCAACTGTGCGGAACGCGTGTATGTCCAGGAAGGCATTTATGATCGCTTTATCACCGCTCTGACTGCCGCAATGAAGCAGGTGAAGTTTGGCAATCCGGCCGAACAAACCGATATCGACATGGGCCCGCTGATCACCGCCGCCGCGCTGGAACGCGTGGAGCAGAAAGTCGCCAAAGCAGTGTCTGAAGGCGGAAAAGTAGTGCTGGGCGGCAAACGCGCCGGTGATAAAGGGTTCTACTTCGAACCGACGATTATTACCGGTGTGCGTCAGGAGATGGAGATCATGCGTGAAGAGATCTTTGGTCCGGTATTACCAGTGATGACCTTTAAAACCCTTGATGAAGCCGTCGCGCTGGCTAACGATTGTGAATATGGCCTGACCTCTTCGATTTACACGCAAAATCTGAACACGGCGATGATTGCGCTGCGTCAGTTGAAGTTTGGTGAGACCTACATCAACCGCGAGAACTTCGAGGCGATGCAAGGGTTCCATGCAGGCTGGCGCAAATCGGGTATTGGTGGTGCGGATGGACGTCACGGACTGGAAGAGTATCTGCAGACCCACCTGGCGTATTTGCAGTTCTCCTGAGTGAAATACCTGGCTGAATAGGTTACCAGCCAGGTATCGTCATGAGGTGAAGTCGCGCCATAACTGGCGCATTTCTTCAGGCTGCGCAATGGAATGCGCAGCTCCGGTATGCCTAAGCTCTTCGCCTTTAGATAGGGGGGCAAACTAATCCGCTCAACCGCTTTTAAGCGATACGCTTCTGGCTGCGTAGCAAGGCTAATCCACTTAGTACCGACATCGCCATCAGGTAATAACCGGGTGCCAGGCTGGTGCCGGTGGCAGTGATCAGCAGCGTACAAATCAGCGGTGCAAAACCACCAAACACCGTCACCGCGACGTTATAGCTGATCGCCATCCCACTGGCGCGAGTACCAATTGGGAACAAGTCGGCCATCACCGACGGTACCGTCGAGAAATAGATTGATTTCAGCAACGCCATCCAGCACACCAGAATAATCAAGGTGGTCGGCGTGGTGTGATTCACCACCAGCTTAAACGCTGGATAGATAGTGATGATCAACAGGATCAGCGAGCCCCACATCAACGGCACGCGGCCAACACGCTCCGCCAGTAAGCCCATCAGCGGCGTCACCACCGTCAGGATCACCCCTGCCAGCAAGGTCGCAGTGAACGCGGCGGAACCTGGCAGATGCAGGTTTTTGGTGGCGTAAGTTGGCACGTAGTTGAGCATGTAGTTTACTGCGGTGGAGATCACCATCAGGCCAATCGCCAGCAGCATCAGCTCCTTCTGACGCCCGAACAGACGTTTCAACGGTGCGGCCTCCGGCGCTTGCGCTTCAAAACTGGCAGGCTCATGCACATGGCGGCGGATGTAGATCCCCAACGGACCAATCAGCAGACCGAAGGCAAACGGGATACGCCATCCCCAATCCTGAATCTGGCTCTCCGTGAGGATCTGCGTCAACCCCAATCCAAACGCCGAGGCCAGCAGCGTACTCGCGCCTTGCGTGGCAAACTGCCAGCTGGCGATAAACGCCCTGCGCTCCGGGAAATGCTCGACCAGAAACGCCGTTGAGCTACCGAATTCGCCACCCGCTGAGAAGCCCTGTACCAAACGCGCCAGCAGAATCAGCAACGGCGCAATCAAACCAATAGTGCCGTAGCTCGGCATAAAGGTGATCACCGCGCCGCCCAGCATCATCAGGTTAATGGATAGCAGCAGCGCCTTTTTACGCCCGTGGCGGTCGGCATAGTTACCCAGCACAATCGCGCCTAACGGACGAATCAGGAAGGAGACGCCGAAGCTACCAAAGGTCAGCAGCAAAGAGACCGAGGGATCGCTGGTGGGGAAGAACGCATGGGCAATGTAGCTGGCAAAGAAGCCGTACACCGCAATATCAAACCACTCCAGTGCATTACCGATACAGGTGGCAAACAGCGTTTTGTGCAGATTTGGTTTGGTGCTGCTCAATGGGGCAGCCGTGTTAAGCGTACTCATGCAGCACCTCCTGCGTGCAGACGGTGTTTAGCCACCAGTTCGCTGCCCTGCTCGCCCAAATCCCACAGCAGTCGGGTCATAATTTGCAGACCTTCACGCGCAATCGACTTCAGCATATGTTCGTTGACGCCATGCTGACCGCAGGCCGGGTAGGAGTGCGGCACCCACAAGGTTGGCAGGCCGAGAATGTCTGAGAACACTTCGTTGGGCAGTGAACCGCCCAGATTCGGCAGCAGCGCCGGTTTTTTGCCGCTGGTCTCTGCCATGCTCGCCAGCACCCAATCCACCAGCGGATCGGTAGGATCGAGTCGCGTCGCCGGTGAGCCGCGCATAAACTCCACTTTTACGTAGCCAAAACCGTGCTGCGCCAGGTGCTCGCTCACATGCTGAGCCAGGTTTTCCCAATCGGTACCGACCACAAAGCGCAACTGGCACACCGCCGTGGCTTCACCGGGAATGGCATTCATCGGACGCGCAGGATTGCCGGTCAGGAACGCGAGGACTTCCAGTGTATTCCAGCCGTAGAGTCTTTCTGTCGGAGAAAGCGTCGGCTCGCCCCAGGTGGGATCAATCTCTGGATCGCCTGGCATCCCGCCCACTTCGATGTCGCTGAGGATGTCGCGCACTTGCTGAGTGAGAGAGTCAGGTTTCAGCGCATCAACCTGCAGCACGCCCCTTTCGTTCACCAGACAAGCAATGGCGTTGGCGAGTTGAGTACCCGGATTGGTCAATAAGCCGCCCCAGTTACCTGAGTGATAGGCGTTGTCACGCGCGGTGACGGTGAGACGGAAGTTGACCGCACCCCGGGAGCCAAGGAACAGGGTTGGGCGCACCGCATTGAGACGCGGGCCGTCAGAAGCGATAAACAGATCGGCTTTAAGCAGTTCAGCATGATGCTGGCACAGCTGAGCCAGACCCGGAGAGCTGATCTCCTCACCCATCTCAAACAGCATTTTGCAGTTGAATCCGAGTCGTCCACCACGTGCTTTAAATACCTGCTCCAGCGCAGCAAGGTTAACGCAGTGCTGGCCTTTGTTATCCGCGCTGCCGCGTGCGTACCAGCGATCGCCTTCTTCCACCAACTGCCACGGCGATAGGCCTTCGCGCCAGTTTTCGTCATCGCCGAACACCACATCGCCATGGCCGTAGCTCAGCAAGGTCGGCAGAGACGGATCTTCGATGCGCACCGCCACCAGGAAGGGGCGATGAGCGGCTTCAGGGTTATCGATAAAGTGCAGCGTAAACCCCAGTGCGATCAGCTGAGGGCCAATTTCATCCTGTAAGTAATGCTGTAATTCGTTGTCGCGATCCTGGCGCTGGCTTTCGGTGCGCTGTGCCACGCGTCGGGCCAGTGTTTCCTGAAACTCCCCGCTGTCGAACCAGGCGGTGGCTTGTTGTACCGCTTCTTTAGCTGTCATGTTTGCATGTCTTTTATTGGTATTTTGGTTTTGTCATCTTTGCGGAAACCTTGCTTTGCCACAATTATCAATTTATCGAGTATGATTTGCTTTTTTGGCAAAGCTCCGCTGCCCGATTTCGAGGCATGCACCAGCATGAGGCATTCGCATGATAAGCAACGAGATCCGCTATTTTCTGGCTGTCGCCAATACCGGTTCGCTCAGCGCGGCCAGTGAACAGCTGTTTGTGGCGGTGTCGGCCATCAGCAGGCAGATCCAGCGACTGGAAAATCAGGTCGGCGTACCGCTGTTCGATCGCCATGCGCGCGGTATGGTGCTGAATGAAGCCGGTGAAATTTACGCTCATCACGTGCGCAAAAATATGCTGGAGATGGAATACGCGCTGGCAGAAATCAAAGGATTAAAGGCCGTACGACGCACGCTGATTCGCGTGGCCTGTACCGATGGGTTGGCCTTTACGCTGCTGCCGCGCATGATTGCCGCCTTCCGTGAGGATAATCCCGGCGTGCTGTTTGATATCAAAGTGGCGAGTACGCAGGGTGTCGCCGAGTTATTGCGCAGTGGTGAATGCGATCTGGCACTGCAATTTAGCCTGCACGCTGAACGCGGTGTGGAGGTGATCGGTTCCTGGCCAGCGCCGGTGCTGCTGGTGATGCATCAGAGCCATCCGCTGGCTAGCGCAACACACGTGACCCTGAACGATGTCAGCCACTATCCGCTGGCGTTGCCGCAACAAAACACCACGGTGCGCCAGCTGTTTGAGCTGGCGAGCCATATGAGCGGCAATTTGATTGAACCGGTGATCACCTGCGATACCTTCTCAACGCTGTTCCACTTCTTGCTGCGTACACCGCTGGCCCTGACCATTTGCAGCGCCTTTACCGTGCTGCAAGAGGCGGAAACGCACGGCTTGATATTACGTTCTGTGGGAATTGATCAGTTGAGTCAGCGCAACCTGCAGCTACAGGCGCAATCAGGGCGACCTCGCAGTGCCGCCCTGAATGTGTTTATGACGTTTTTACTGCAGCAAATGAACGCGCTGGAAGAGCCGTTGCGTCAACGCTGGAAGCCATAATCGCCAGGATTTTGGCAATCTAGCGGGCCGCCTTTGGATTGCCCGCTGCCATCATCAATCCTTAATATCGACCGGAAAGAAAATGTGTTTGCCAAACGGATCGACGGTATATCCGCTCACCGTTTTGCGCACCGGCTCGAAAATTGTCGAATGGGCGATCATCACGGCAGGCACCTGGTCATGCATCATCTGCTGCGCTTCGCGATACAGGGTGACGCGCTTGTCATGGTTTTGCTCAGCACGTGCTTCGGTGATGATCTTCTCGAACGGCTGATAGCACCATTTGGAGGAGTTGGAGCCGCCATTGGCCGAGGTGCAGCTGTAGAGCGGGCCGAAGAAGTTATCCGGATCGCCAGTCGCCGTGGTCCAGCCCATCAGCGCCGCCTGATGCTCGCCGCCCTTCACGCGCTTCAGGTATTCACCCCACTCATAACTGACGATGTTGGCTTTAATGCCCACCTGCGCCCAATCTGCCTGAATCATCTCTGCCATTCGTCGCGCATTCGGGTTGTAAGGACGCTGTACCGGCATCGCCCACAGTGAGATTTCGGTGCCGGGTTTTATGCCCGCTTCCTGCAGCAACGCTTTGGCTTTCTGCGGATCATAATCGTAATCTTTCAGATCCTTGTCGGCGCTCCAAACATCCGGCGGCAGAATATTTTTCGCCACCGTGCCGGTGCCTTTGAAGATCGCGTCAATTATCGCCTGCTTGTTAATGGCCATCGCCAGCGCCTGGCGGACTTTAACGTTATCCAGCGGCGCTTTAGTGGTGTTGAACGACAGGAAACCGGTGTTGAGTCCCGATTTCTGTTCCAGCGTCAGGTCAGGATTGGTGCGCATTTTTTCCAGATCGGCCGGATTAGGGAACGGCATAATCTGGCACTCGTTTTTTTCCAGCTTGGCATAGCGCACTGAGGCATCTGGGGTGATGGAAAAGACAATGCGATCCAGTTTCGCTTTGCCCTGCCAGTAATCCGGGAAGGCTTTGTAGAGAATGCGGGAGTCTTTTTGATATTGCACCAGCTCAAATGGCCCGGTGCCGATCGGCTCCATGTCCACTTTTTCTGGCGTACCGGCCTTCAGCATCTGATCGGCATACTCCGCAGAGTGAATGGAGGCGAAGTACCAGGCCAAATCCGCGAGGAACGGCGCTTCCGCATGCGCCAGCGTGATGCGCACCGTATTGTCATCCACTTTCTCTATATTCTTGATCAGCTTCGCCAGTTCCAGGCTATCGAAATTGCTGTAGTTGCCACCGGAGACGTTGTGGTAGGGGTTTTTGGGATCCATCTGACGCATAAACGAGAAGATCACATCATCGGCATTCAGGTCGCGCGAGGGTTTAAACAGTTTGTTGCTTTGGAATTTAACCCCTTCGCGTAAGTGAAACGTGTATACCGTGCCGTCCGGGCTGATATCCCAGCTTTCAGCCAGGCTTGGCACCAGTTCTGTGGTGCCGGGCTTGAAGTCTACCAGGCGATTGAAAATCGGCACTGCGCTGGCATCCACACTGGTTCCCGAGGTGTACAGCTGTGGGTTGAAATTCTCAGGCGAACCTTCAGAACAGTAAACCAGCGTTTTTGCCGATACCCCGCCTGCTACCGCTAAACACAACGCGCTGAGTGTGAACTTTGCCATCATCTTTTTCATTGTGATCCTCGTTTTTGTTGACTTCCATGAGCCCGCATCGGTATGTATTGATAAATAACACGATTTATCCGAGGTGTGTAATGCACATCGCGCAAAGCTAATAAGGAAATGTGATGACAGAACAACTCGCGCGCCAACTGACCCAACGTTTTTACCGTTATCTGGCGGTTTCCAGCCAGAGCGATGCCAAATCCACCACGCTGCCCAGCACCCCTTCACAACATGCGATGGCGGAGCTGCTGGCGCAGGAACTGCGTGAGCTTGGGCTGCAGGATATCGTCATCGATCAGCATGCCACGGTGACCGCAGTAAAACCGGGCAATCGGCCTGATGCACCGCGCATTGGCTTTATTACCCATATCGACACGGTTGACGTGGGTTTATCACCGGATATCCACCCGCAAACCCTGACGTTTAACGGCGATGATTTGTGTCTGAACGCGCAGCAGGATATCTGGCTGCGCGTGGCGGAACATCCGGAGATCGCTCCCTATCACGGCCAGAAGATTATTTTTAGCGATGGCACCAGCGTGCTCGGCGCCGATAATAAAGCGGCGGTGACGGTGGTCATGACGCTGATGGAAAACCTCAAAGGCGATCATGGCGACATCGTGGTGGCATTTGTGCCGGATGAAGAGATTGGATTGCGCGGCGCCAAAGCGCTGGATTTGGAGACACGCTTTAACGTTGATTTTGCCTGGACTATCGACTGCTGTGAGCTGGGCGAAGTGGTGTATGAGAACTTCAATGCGGCGGCGGCGGAACTGGTGTTTACCGGCGTGCCGGCGCATCCGATGTCCGGTAAAGGCGTGCTGGTGAATCCGCTCCTGATGGCGCACGACTTTATTTCACGTTTCGATCGCCTGGCCACGCCAGAACATACCGAAGGACGCGAAGGCTATATCTGGTTTAACGATATCAATGCCAACGCCAGCCGTGCGGTGTTGAAAGCATCGATTCGCGACTTTGATTTACAGGGATTCGATGAAAAAAAACAGCAGTTGGTGGAAGTCGCGGATGAGATCGCCGCGCTTTATCCTACCGGGCATGTTTCACTCACCATTAACGATACTTACAGCAACATCAGCAATGCGATTGGGGAAGACCGTCGTGCGATTGACTTGATATTTGCGGCGCTCGAACAGGTGGGTGTGGAACCGAAAGTGATCCCTATGCGAGGTGGCACGGATGGTGCGGCCTTATCGGCCAAAGGATTACTGACACCGAACTTCTTTACCGGCGCGCACAATTTCCACTCACGCTTTGAGTTTTTACCGATGCCGTCGTTTGTGAAGTCTTATCAGGTGGCGGAAGCGCTGTGTTATCTGGCGGCGAAATAAGCAAGAACTTTACCGGCAGATCTTAATGCTGTCAGAGGCACAGTGAGGGTCCGGCGACCGTTGGGAGGCAATGCCACCCACTTCGACGTAAACGAAAAAGGCTGCCATAGATGAACAATGGCAGCCTTAATTTAATCCGGTTTTAACGGCGCAGCGCGCCAGAGTGGCGCTTGCTGTTATTTCGCTGCGGTCACATCAATGCCAGGGAAGAATTTCGCCGCCAGCTTGGTGATGGTGCCGTCAGCCTGCACTTTCGTGATAGCCGCATCCAGTTCACCTTTCAGCTTGGCATCACCCTTACGCAGGCCGAAACCGATACCGGAACCGAGGATGGTGTCATCTTCAACCGGCTTGCCAACAAAGGCGAAACCTTTGCCCTGTGGCTTATCGAGGAAACCAGACTGACCCGCAGCTGACATCACCAGCGTGCCGTCAAGGCGGCCCGCCACCATGTCGTTATAAACCTGGTTCTGGTCCTGATAAGAGGTCACGGTCACGCCCTGCGGCTCCCAGTGCTTCTTAGCGTAAGTTTCCTGGATTGAACCCTGCAGTACGCCGATGTTTTTGCCTTTCAGCGACTCGGCGGTTGGCAGGACTTTCTCGCCCTCTTTCACGATCAGCATGGTCGGAATACGGTAGATGGGCTTGGTGAAATCGATGCTTTTGGCACGCGCTTCAGTGATGTTCATCGCCGAGTTGATCGCATCAAACTTTTTCGCCTGCAGTGCCGGGATCAGCGCATCAAAGCTGCTTTCCACCCACTTACAGTCGAATTTGCCAACTTCGCAAATCGCTTTACCCAGTTCGATATCAAAACCTTCCAGCTCGCCCTGTGCGTTGCGGCTTTCAAACGGCGGATATTGGGATTCCAGACCGTAGCGTAAGGTTTCCTGTGCCAGTGCGTGTGCAGAAGTCAGCATACCCAGCGCCACAAACAGTGCGTTTAACTTTTTCATTATTCTTCCCCTAATTACCCTTTAACCCGGCACAGCGCTTCCGCGCCAGCCTGCAGTGTTGCGTCGTCTTTCGCGAATGACAGGCGAATTAATTTATTGTCAGTGCCGTCCATATAAAACGCCGACAACGGAATGGTGGCCACACCGTGATCGACGATGAGACGTTTTACCATTTCACTGTCGCTTTCGTCACTGAAATGTCCGTAACTGGCCAACATAAAGAAGGAACCTGCGCTTGGCAGCAGCTTAAACGGCGAATCTTGCATCAATGACAGCAG
Source organism: Pantoea sp. JGM49 (assembly GCF_018257655.1). Classification (NCBI taxonomy): domain Bacteria; kingdom Pseudomonadati; phylum Pseudomonadota; class Gammaproteobacteria; order Enterobacterales; family Erwiniaceae; genus Pantoea; species Pantoea sp. JGM49. The sequence goes on from NZ_JAERJM010000001.1 coordinate 604,663, forward strand.
GCGATCGCGTTTTTCCTGATAGAACGGTGACAGCTGCAGATAGTTTTGCGGATTCTGCAGATAGTGCGCAAAACCCACCTGCATTGGCGTATCGGCGGCGTACATCATGAACTGATGCACCTTCACAATTTCTTCCATCAACGCGGCCGGTGCCAGCGCATAACCGACGCGCCAGCCGGTAACGTGGAAGGTTTTGCCGAATGAAGACACGATCACGCTGCGCTGTGCCAGTTCCGGATGGGTTGCCATGCCGCAGTGGGCACGGCCATCAAACAGGATGTGTTCGTACACTTCGTCGGACAGTACCACGATATCCGTGTTGCGGGTTAAGGCCGCCAGCTGCTCCAAATCGGCTGGCGTCAGCACCTGCGCACTGGGGTTGTGCGGCGTGTTGATGATGATCATGCGGGTGCGCGGCGTGATGGTGGCGCGCAGTTCATCCCAGTTGATCGCAAAATCCGGCACCTGCAACTTCAGGCCAATCGGGGTTGCGCCCTGTAAACGCACCACCGGCGCATAGCTGTCGAACGCCGGTTCAAAGAAGATCACCTCGTCACCAGGATGCACCAGCGCCGAAATCGCCATGTAAATACCCTGGCTGGCGCTGCCGGTGATCAGCACTTCGCTGCCCGCATCATAGCGCCGGCCATAAAGCGTCTCGACTTTTTCAGCCAGCGCTTCACGCAGCGCCGGTAAACCGGTCAGAGAGGCATATTGGTTATGACCTTCGCGCATGGCTTTACTAACCAGCTCCACCAGATGCGGATCGCACGGGAAGTTCGGCGCACCTTGCGACAGGTTGATGGCTTTATGTTGTGCTGACAGCTGGCCGATGACGCTGAAAATCGTCGTGCCGACATCGGGCTGTTTGGAAGAGATGTTAACACTGCTATTCAAGGTCATCGTTGCTCCACAAGGTTGCATAACCACGTAAGGAAAGTAGATTTCTATTCAACGGTGAGACGCTTGAGTCGACAAGCGAATTGTTGTCATAATAGCCATGATTAAAAATCATAGCATGAGGTCGTTATGTCCCGCTCCGCCCTGCCGTTGAATGCCATCCATGCTTTTCTGGTCACCGCACGCCATCTTAACCTGACGCGCGCCGCCAGCGAATTATGCATTACGCAGGGTGCGGTGAGCCGTAAAATCGCCACGCTGGAAAGCTGGCTGGGATTTCCCTTGTTTGCACGCCATGCGCGTGGTCTGCATCTTACCGAGCAAGGCGCGGTGCTGTTGCCCGAACTGCAACAAGGTTATGCCATGCTGGTGAATGCCACCGAGAAAGCCAGCCGCAGCAATGCCTCAATTCGCCTGAAAGCGCCCACCTGTGCCATGCGCTGGCTGGTGCCACGTTTGGTGGCGCTGGAGCAACAGCGGCCGGAAATCCATGTGGCACTGACCACCACGCTGGACCACGCTTCACAGCTGGAAAATTATGATGCGGCGATTGTGTTTGGCACGCCGCCTGCCGGTTCCATTCGTTTATTTGATGAGCGACTGACACCGGTCCTGGGCAGCAACATCACGCCACCCGTGGGCATCAGCGATTTGGCGAGGTTTACTTTTTTGCATCCCACCAATGATTCCCGCGACTGGCAAATGTGGCTGGCGGATCAAGCGGCCACTGTGCCGATGGCACGCAATCAGCACTTTGCTACTATGGATCTGGCCATCAGCGCGGCGATTCAGGGCTTTGGTGCAACGGTGGCGGATGTGACACTGGTGCAAAATGATTTGGCGAATGGTCGCTTGATTGCCCCGTTTGCCAACAGCGTGGCCACCGGGGCAGCGTACAGCCTTTTACAGTGCGCAGAACAGGATGCGCCACCGTTCCTGCCGGATCTGGTGGCGTGGTTGTGTCAGCCTCAGAATGAAACCCACTCATCGGCGCTGGCCGACTTCGATTGAGCGACAGGCGTACTGGTTAACAGCGGACGGCGCAGAACGGTGCTGGCTGGCGCGGCCTGAGCTTTACCTAACGGCGCACTGTCCGACAGACGGAATTTCGCGACAGAAGCCTGCAACTCTTCCGTTTGACGCTCCAGCGCACTGGCCGCCGCAGAAACCTGCTCTACCAGCGAGGCGTTCTGCTGAGTCACGCTGTCCATTTCCGTGACGGCGGTGCCAACTTGCGAAATGCCCTTGCTCTGCTCTTCGGAGGCGGCCGCGATGTGCTTCATGATCTCATTCACATCCTGCACCGACTTCAGAATATCGTTCATGGTGCTGCCTGCGCTGCTGACCAATGCAGAGCCCTTATCCACGCGCTGGACGGAATCTTCAATCAGCGTGGCGATCTCTTTCGCCGCCCCGGCACTGCGCTGTGCCAGATTACGCACTTCACTGGCCACGACCGCAAAACCACGGCCTTGTTCGCCCGCACGCGCGGCTTCAACGGCGGCGTTAAGCGCCAGGATGTTGGTCTGGAAAGCAATGCTGTTGATCACGTTGGTAATCTCAGCAATTTTCTTCGAACTGCCGGAAATGCCCTGCATGGTGGTGACCACTTCCCCTACCAGACGGCCGCCCTGCTGCGCGGTGCCGGTAGCCGTTTCTGCCAGTGAACTGGCCTGACGGGCGTTGTCGGCGTTGAATTTCACCGTTGCCGTGAGCTGCTCCATACTGGCCGCAGTTTGCTCCAGCGCGGCCGCTTGCTCTTCGGTACGGGAGGAGAGATCGTTGTTACCGGATGAGATTTCTGCCGCGCCGCGATAGATATTCTCGGTTCCGCTGCGAATGGCGCTCACGGCTTCACGCAGGCTGTCCTGCATCGCACGCAGCAGCGGCACCAGTTTGCCAACACAGTTGCGGCCGAAATCTTCCACGGGCTGACTAAGATCGCCTTGGGCAATCACTGCAAAATGGTTACGTACGCGCTCCAGTGGTTTCACCAGCATCGCTACCAGATAACGGTCGGTGAACAGCAAAATCACCAGACCGAACACCACAGCAACCAAAATAATCACCTTAGTAATGTTGGTGAGTTTATCGACGGTGACACGGGTTTCATCCAGCTTAATGCCGGCGGCTTTATTAAACGCCTCCGCGCTGGTGCCAAAGGCGCGGCTGAGGGCGGGCGTCACGTTATTAGCCTGTGTGCGGTAAGCTTCAACGGTGCTCTGCTGTGCCAGCGACACCTGCGGCGCAATCCCCTCATCCAGCAATTTCTGCCAGCTGGCGATAACGCTGTTAACCGTTTCACTGTCCATCGGGCCAGGTGCCATCGCTTTGAATTGCACCAGCTGCGCTTTCATACTCTCCAGCGCCTGTTGCACCGGTGCGAAGGCATCCGCGCTTACTGCCGCGCCCGATGCACGCCCTTCCATCACGCGGGATAGACGCGTCACCACACGAAAATATTGATCGTTGCCTTTACTCAGTACCGTCATCTGATTAACCAGCTCACGGTCTATCTCATTCCCTTCGCCGAGGGCATTGAGCGAGTGCACGCTAAATAATCCGACACCGCACCACAGCAGGCAGAACAGCCCGAGAATAGTCAGCATGACGGCGCGAATAGTGAAGTTTTTTAAGATTCCCATACATAATCCCTTGGTGTGAAACGCGTAGGAGGCCCGATAAAATCGGGCATATTGCGTTTATCGGCAGTGGATTGGGAAAATGTAACGGTTTAATAAGCTAATTAATTGCTGTCTGCTTAAGCCGGATAGGAAATGTTATTCCTGAAAATCAATGGATTAGCCGAAAATTTGCCTTATAAATTCATTTGCGCAATTTCACTATTAGCCTGCTCATCAAAGCTTAACGTGACTGCGCATCATCAGACGGAACAAACGCAGCCGCCCACGCATAAAACGCGCCTTCAACACCGCTTGCGGTTTACCCTGATCACCGAGGGCTAATGTCAGGTCTTCACGGGGACGCCACACCGGCCAGTCGATTTTGCCCTGTAGCCGATAGCTAAACTCACTGGCATCCCGGGCGAAGGTCACCCAATAGGTACTGACCATGTCGGCGAAGCGCTTGTCTGCGGCAGTGTAATCCCGCTCAGGCAGCGGTTTCAGTGAGGTCAGCGTGTTGAACACATAGGGGATTTCGTTGCCGTGCCAGGTGCCATGTGGATAGAGGTCGCGGGCGTTCTCTGACACATAGTCGAACCAGTATCGCCAGGCAGGCATGCCAATACTGTGTTGAGACTGCGCCACCAGTAACGGGATCACGGTAAACGCCATGTCTCGCGCCACTGCCCGGCCCAGTAAGGTATCGTCGTGAATATCGTATAGCCATTTCATCAGGCCATAACTCAGGCGATTTTTGCGACGAATTTGTTGTAACACCGTTGCAGGATCAACACCAAAATAATCCAATACGCTGGCTTCATCACTGTTACTTCCCACCATCAACGGCACCCGATGCTGTTTACCGGTCATAAAGGTTTCGAGCATCGGTTTGGGGAGCACCGCATCACCGCTGATTGCCACTGGACCTAATCCCAGTGGACGTTGCAGCGGCCAGAATTGATCGGCAGGTAACTGACGAAGCTGTTCGGCAGAGGCGTGATCCGGCAGGCCAAAATGCGCTGCAACCTGTTTACCGATCTGTTGCGCCCTCCTGCGCGGCACATCCGGCAAGCTGTATGCACTCTGGACAATACCTTTGTGGAACAGCCCTTCAGCCAGCGGAGAACAGCACAAAGACAACACGCTGCGCGCCCCCGATGATTCGCCAAACAGTGTGATATTTTGGCGATCGCCGCCAAAGGCAGGAATATTGCGTTGAACCCATTGCAGCGCAGCGATTTGATCCAGCAAGGCAAAGTTATTTACCACCGCTTCTTGCGGGTATTCAGCATCCAGCGCCGGATGGGCGAAAAAGCCAAAATGGCCAAGACGATAATTGAGCGTGACCACTACGACGCCCTGCGCGGCTAAGGCTTTGCCGCGATAGGGATCAAGACTACCCGCGCCGATGGTAAAGCCTCCGCCGTGCAGCCACACCATCACCGGCAAGGGACGGGAGGGCTCAACGTCTGGGGTCCAGATATTCAGGTACAGACAATCCTCATTGAACCGGCCCGGATCGCCGCCACCCACTGCCACGCAATAATCCCGGTTTTGCCAGCTGGCATCACCCCATTGCGTGGCTTCACGTACTTCTTGCCAGTGTGCAACCGGCTGTGGCGGACGCCAGCGCAGTGCGCCCACAGGTGGCGCGGCGTAAGGTATTCCCTTGAAGACAAAAAGATCATCGTCAATCAGGCCTCTGAGTTCACCCTCTGCGGTCATGATCCTCAGACGTCGTTCGTTTTTCATCTCGGGTTCCCAGATCAAGCTTGGTTCCATTATTTGCAGGCCTTGAGCGAATGTCCATGTTCTGAAAGCATTTGCAGATTAAGCCGAATATGCTTTCGATCCGTTGAACATCTCCATCAAATTATTTGGCTAACCCTGGCATGGCGAATTGCATTAAGGTTACAAGTTAACCTGGCGAGACGGAGAAGCGCGATGTTTGGTGGTATCAACCAGATGTTCAATCGGATGAGCGATCACCCGGACTTCGGTAAACTGCTGTTACGTCTGACGTTTGGCGGCCTGCTGTTATTTCATGGCGAATTCAAGGTGATGCATGGCGTCGATTGGATCGCTCATATGTTGGCCGTTAAAGGCATGCCAGGTTTCATCGCTTACGGTGCTTACATCGGGGAAATAGTGGCACCTGTCATGGTGATCATCGGTTTAATGACGCGCCCTGCGGCTTTCATTATTGCGGTGAACATGGTTGTTGCGACCTTGCTGGTAAAAATGGGCGCGGTCTGGCATCGCACAGATGTTGGCGCCTGGTCTCTGGAAACAGAGGCGCTTTATCTGCTGGGCGCACTCGCCATCATGTTCTTGGGTGCCGGGAAGTACACGCTGGTGCGTGATTCGCGCTTGCAATAAAAATCAAAATAAATGAAGCCGGTCTGCTGAAGTGCTGATGCCACTTCACAGACCGGTTTTCTTATGCCCTTAACGTATACCGCAACGAGCCAGACTGCGCTGCTGCATCTGTTGATACAACGCCATCTCATCCTGCACCGCTGCACCTAACGCGGCTTCAAAATCCGCCCGGCTGGCATTGCCCGCGCTACGTGCGTGCGTTTCGTCGCCTAAATTAGACTGAAATATCCCCGCTGCGCTCACTGGCAGAAAATCTTCATACACTATCGGTTCTGCCAGCACGCGCCCTTCAGCAAGCAGTTGAACCAGAGTTTCTCCCGTTTGCGGAGGATGCTGGGTGCCCTTAGCGGTCAAACGATAGCGGAACCACGCCAGTTCCTGTTCGCGCAAGGTATCTTCATCATCTGGGAAATCGCGAAACACCGCGCTCAGATGCTGTTGATGATGCTGGTTATCACTGCCGGTGCCCGCTTCTGCCAACAGACGGTCGTAGAGTGTGCGGCCTTTGGGGGTTAGCGCCGCGCCGCGCTGTTCGATCTCACCAAAGCGCGCAGTATGTGTGCCGGGGGTGCCGTCATTAAAATGGACTGCCTCTTCCAGCGCTTTAAAGCTGGTTTGACGTAACAGAATCGGCACCTGACGTTGGGGGGGGCCCTCGATGAGGGTTTTAGGATCGATGCCGCGCGTGGGCATTAAGGTTTGCACGCGATCTATATCCAACGTGCGTGGGGTCAGATGGTTGATGTGGCACCCCTGGAAGCACACTACGTCGGCAATCAAACGATGTTGCTGGCTCAGTGCGCGGTAGGTTTCACTGTCCACGAGGGTATGGGCATGCCAGCGGAAGGTTTCCAGCGCCTCTTTGACAAAGCGAGCGGCATCAGCGGCGTTTAAACCGCCCTGCTGTTGATGTTGCGCGATCAATGCGCGGCAACCCGGCGTGAAAATATCGCGCGCGGCTAAAATCGCGGCGGCTTTCTCTCTCAACGCGGCATCATCAATCAGTTCAAGACGTAACAGAGAGGTAAACACGCGGAACGGATTGCGGCGCAATGCGCTGTCCGTAACCGGACGAAAAGCGGTGGAGTGAACCGGCACGCCCGCCTGGGAGAGATCGTAATATCCCACCGGTTCCATCCCCATCACCGCAAACATCTGGCGCAGCGTGCTGAGTTCTTCGGCAGTCCCCACACGAATCGCACCGTGACGTTCCACGCTGAGACGGTCCAGTTCATCGGCGGCAGCGAGGCGGTTTTTTAAAGCGGGTTGTGCTTCCAGCGTACGTTCATTCACGGCCGTGACCAGTTGCGTCAGGGTGCCATATTGCGGCACTTCCTGCTGATACATACTGGACATCGCTTGCGAGAACAGCGTGCGAATCGCATCGCTGGTGAGAAAGTTTTCCATGGTCATCACCTCGGCGTTAAGGGTTGTTGCTAATGTAGATCAACCCTTTATCGCCGTGGAGGAATTTCGTGGAACTGTGATCGCCCTGTCACTCAGCCCGGTCTGACGGGTCACCAAAGCGACATTTCAGGGCCAGCATGATCGTGGTGAGCACCGCTGGAATCGCCAGCAACAGGAAGATTTGGCTGAACGACCACCCGAGCGAAAGAAGCTCTGCGCCGACAAAAGCACTCATAATCGCACCGACACGACCCACACCGTGCATCCAGCTGGAACCGGTCGCACGCGCGTGCGTAGGGTAATAGCTGGCGGACAGCGCATTCATGCCGGTATTGGCGCCGTTAAAGCAGAAGCCGCTAAAGAAGGCGATGGCACTCATTAATCCCACTTCCGCCGGGGAGAAGCCGAGCGCGACAATCGCAATGCCGCCACAGAAGTAGATCACCGCCAGCGCGATATTGGCATTAATGCGATCCATCAGCCAGCCCGCAAACAGCGAACCTACCGTGCCGCCCGCCTGGTACATCGCCGTGACGATAGCCGCTTCCGTCACCGACATTCCCAGCGTGTTGATCAGCGAGGGCATCCAGCTGCCAATCAGATAGACGAGGAACAGCCCCATAAAGTAGCCGCCCCATAACATCAGGCTGCCGAAGAGATATCGCCGGGAAACCACCGTCGCCACTGCGCCACGCCGCACGATAACCTGTTCAGTGGACTGGTAATGGCTGTTCGGCTCAACGACGCCAGGCAGCATGCGATCCAAAATGGCATGTATACGTGCAGCAGGTGCGCGACGGCTAATCAGGAAGCGCACGGATTCCGGTAAGCCGCGCAGCAGGAAAGGCAAAACAATCAGCGGCAAGACGCCACCCATCAACATCACGGAGTGCCAGTCATAGCGAGGCAACAGCCAGGAAGCTGCAAATCCGCCCGATGCGGCACCAAAGGTGAAACCGCAGAACACCACGGTGATAATGAATGAACGTCGACGCTCTGGTGCATACTCTGCTACCAGCGTTCCAACGTTTGGCATGGCTGCACCGAGGCCAAGGCCGGTGAGAAAACGGAATAACATCATTTGATCGATGTTTTGCGCCATGGCGGTGGCCAGCGTCCACAAGCCAAAAAAACCCACGCTGAGCAGTATCATCACACGCCGCCCGTAGCGATCGGCCAATGGCCCTGCCACCATGGCACCTAAGGCCAGGCCAATCAGCGCAGCGCTGATCACCATGCCAAGCTGATGATTAGTGACGCCCCAACTGGCTTTCAATGTAGGAGCGATAAAGCCCATCAGCGCGATGTCCATGCCATCCAACGCAACAACGATGAAGCACAGCGCAATCAGGCGTTTTTGCCAACGGCTAAGCGCACTCTGATTAATCAGCTGGCGAACATCTACGGCCTCAACGGTGGTCACGGATCAACTCCTGCACATTCATCGTTTAATCATCAGTTTTGGTAAAAAAAACGGCGATAATGATAGCTCATCGTTAACAATAACGGGCAGGATTTTTAGGTGTAAGTGAGAATTATTCAAATTATGCGAGATTAAGCGCTTGATATTGCAATAGGTGATAATTTTGCATTGGCGCTGATTTTTACTAATTCGAGTTAAAACATCAGGTTAGCAATATCAGGGCTTTTGTTAATATAATTTTGCAGTGAAGTTAACATAATTCCAGTTTTCCCATTGCCGCCATCAGGTAAAAGTCATTATGTTTGAGGCTATGGACAAAAATTCCCTTTTCAATCAGCGCATTCGCTTGCGCCATTTACACACCTTTGTTGCGGTCGCGCAGCAAGGCACGCTGGGGCGCGCGGCAGAGACACTCAATCTCAGCCAGCCTGCGCTCTCAAAAACCCTGAATGAGCTGGAAGAACTGGCTGGCGCGCGTCTGTTTGAACGTGGTCGTCTCGGTGCCCAGTTAACGACGCTCGGCGAGCAATTTCTTGTCCATGCGGTAAAAGTGCTGGATGCGCTTAACCATGCAGGCCAAAGCTTTAACGCCCCACAACCCGGCCGACCGGTCGTGATTCGCCTCGGCGCGCTCACCACAGCGGCAATGGGTATGCTGCCACAGATTCTCGATCGCTTTCACGAGCAACAACCGAACACCACGGTACAAGTGGCGACATTACATAATAATGTTCTGCTGGCCGGGTTGCGCGCGGGTGAGTTTGATATTGGCATTGGGCGCATGGCCGACAGTGAAATGATGGCGGGTCTGAGTTATGAATTGCTATTCCTCGAGTCGCTTAAACTGGTGGTACGTCCGGAACACCCGCTCCTCAGTGACAACGTCACGTTATCCCGCGCGATGCAGTGGCCAGTGGTGATATCGCCGGAGGGCACCGCCCCGCGTCGTATCGCTCAACATATGCTGGACGAGCAAGGTTGTGCGCTTCCCGCTAATTGTGTGGAAACCTCATCCACTTCGCTGGCGCGTCAGCTGGCCCTGCGTTATGACTATGTGTGGTTTGTCCCCTCAGGCGCCATCAAGGAAGACCTTAGCCACAATGCCGTTATTGCACTGCCGATTAACTCCCCTGGGCCGGGAGAGCCGGTGGGGATTATCACCCGCAGCGGCAGTCATCTCAGCCTGAGTGCCGAAGTGTTGCTGGCGACCATTCGCAAATTTCACACCTGATTAGCGACTGCGTTTGGCGTGGCGCTCACGATTATCCAGCCGCGCCTGATCCGTTTTTCTTAAACTGACATACAGTGCCCCGGCACCTCCGTGCTGGGGCTGCGCCACGCAAAAGCTTTGCACCTCGTCAAACTGCGTCAGCCAGTGTGCCAGATAACTGCGTACGATATTGGCATGGGCTTCATCATCACGGCCTTTACCGTGGATAATCAGCAGATTGCGTAGCCCCTGCTTGCGTGCCTGCAGCATGAAACTGAACAATGACTTTCGACAGGTTTCTATCGGCTGACGCAGCAGGTTCAGGCTGGCGTCCAGGGAATATTTCCCCAGCCGCAACTTATCCAACACACCTTGTTGAATCCCTTCTGTTTTGTATTCCAGCGGAGTCGTCAGCGGGATGATGTCGAGAAAGCCCCGCGTGAGGAAATTTTCCTGTTCGTCATTGGCTTGCGTCGGGCGCGGCGCTTTGGTCGAAGGGGAACGCAACCATTGGGTATTGGCACAATCTTTCAGTGGCGTCACATCGCCCATGGCATCCCGGAAAAGGTCTTCATCGTCTAGGTTCATGGTGTTTTCTCACGCCTGGTGGTTTGCTGAGCGCAAGTTGCCGCTCAAAAACAAAATAGTAGCAAAGGATTTTTGGCATCACATCTGTCACTTTTTGCGCTGAGACAAGTTGTGACCAGATGTAAATATGGCAACAAAACGTTCCAGGTCAAAAAATAATGTCAGGCAAACCTTGCGCAAACTCAGGTATACCCTACGTTAGTGGGGGTTTAAGGGGAATTACTGCTCGGATGAGTTCCCTTAACGCGTAAAAATGTTAAAATTGACGGCAGTCAATAATCATCGAGCGTACCTATATGATCCCGGAAAAACGCAGCATTCGACGTATTCAGTCTGGCGGTTGTGCCATTCACTGTCAGGATTGCAGTATCAGCCAGTTGTGTATCCCTTTCACACTGAACGAGCATGAGCTGGATCAGCTGGACAATATCATTGAGCGCAAAAAGCCGATTCAGAAAGGTCAGACGTTGTTCAAAGCCGGTGATGAACTGAAATCGCTTTACGCTATCCGCTCCGGCACCATCAAAAGTTATACCATTACTGAACAGGGTGACGAGCAGATTACCGGCTTCCATCTGGCAGGGGATTTAGTGGGCTTTGATGCGATTGTCGGCGCGCACCACCCGAGTTTTGCTCAGGCGCTGGAAACAGCGATGGTGTGTGAAATTCCTTTCGAAACTCTCGACGATCTCTCCGGTAAAATGCCGGCACTGCGCCAGCAGATGATGCGTCTGATGAGCGGTGAGATTAAAGGCGATCAGGATATGATCCTGCTGCTCTCCAAGAAAAACGCGGAAGAGCGTCTGGCGGCCTTTGTCTGGAATTTGTCACGCCGCTTTGGTCAACGTGGCTTCTCACAACGCGAATTCCGCCTGACCATGACGCGTGGTGACATTGGTAACTACCTGGGACTAACCGTAGAAACCATTAGCCGTCTGCTGGGCCGCTTCCAGAAAAGTGGCATGCTGGCCGTTAAAGGCAAATATATCACTATCGAGAACCATGCGTTGCTGGCAGAACTGGCGGGTCAGACTGAACAAGCTGCGTGATTCTATGCCGGGTCGATAAATGTTAGTTTATTGATCCGGCAACAACTTTTCCCCTTCTGCCCTGCGCCAACTTAGGCTATCTTTAATCCAACTTGCTTTGGTTTGAGGAGATTGCCTTATGTCCCGGTACCAAAATATTCTGGTGGCGATTGACGCCCAACAGGACGATCAACCCGCGCTGCGTCGTGCGGTGTATCTGAATCAACGTATCGGCGGAAAAATCAAAGCTTTCCTGCCTATCTACGACTTCTCCTATGAAATGACCACCTTGTTGTCGCCTGATGAGCGATCCAACATGCGTAAAGGTGTGATCAGTCAGCGTACTGAATGGATTCGTCAACAGGCCCACGCCTATCTTGAGGCCGGTGTTGATATTGAAATTAAAGTGGTGTGGCATAACCGTCCGTACGAAGCGATCATTCAGGAAGTGATGGCGCACCAGCACGACCTGGTGTTGAAAATGGCCCATCAGCACGATCGCCTGGAAGCAGTGATTTTTACCCCGACAGACTGGCATCTGCTACGCAAATGCCCCTGCCCGGTGTGGATGGTGAAAGATCAGCCGTGGCCGGAAGGTGGCAGAGCCGTTGTGGCGGTCAATCTGGCCAGTGAAGAGCCCCATCACGATGAATTAAACCAAAAGCTGATTCGTGAAACAGTGCTGCTGGCCGATATGGTCAATCACACAGAAGTGCACCTTGTCGGTGCTTATCCCATCACGCCAATCAATATCGCCATTGAACTCCCCGACTTTGACCCCAGCGTGTATAACGATGCGATTCGCGGACAACATCTGGTGGCGATGAAAGCGCTACGCCAGAAATTCTCCATCGGCGAAGAGTTTACGCATGTGGCAAAAGGCTTGCCGGAGGAAGTGATACCGGATATCGCCTCTCATCTGGAGGCGGGAATTGTGGTACTCGGCACCATCGGCCGCACTGGCCTTTCGGCCGCGTTCCTGGGGAATACCGCTGAGCAGGTTATCGATCATCTCCGCTGTGATTTGCTGGCAATCAAACCGGACGATTTCAAATCGCCGATTGATTATGACGATGAAGAAGACGAAGACGATTAAAACAACAAAGGCGACCAGATGGTCGCCTTTTTAATCGCACTACAGATTACAGCGCGCGCAGGATACCTTCTACACTCGCCTTCGCATCACCAAACAACATTTGCGTGTTGTCTTTGAAGAACAGCGGGTTCTGCACCCCAGCGTAACCGGTATTCATTGAACGTTTAAACACGATAACGTTCTGCGCTTTCCACACTTCCAGTACGGGCATACCAGCGATTGGGCTGCGCGGATCTTCCTGCGCCGCCGGGTTAACGGTGTCATTGGCACCGATCACCAGCACGGTATCGGTATCGCTGAAATCATCGTTAATCTCGTCCATTTCCAGCACCACGTCATACGGCACTTTGGCTTCAGCCAGTAACACGTTCATGTGGCCAGGCAAACGGCCAGCAACCGGGTGGATGCCGAAACGCACTTTGATGCCACGCGCACGCAGTTTTTCGGTAATTTCCGCCACCGGGTACTGTGCCTGCGCCACTGCCATGCCGTAGCCTGGGGTGATGATCACTGACGTTGAGCCTTTCAGCAATTCCGCCGTGTCTTCTGCCGTGATTTCGCGATGTTCACCCTCTTCTTCGCTCTCGCCACCGACACTCACATCGGTACCAAAACCACCGGCAATCACGCTAATGAACGAGCGGTTCATCGCCTTACACATAATGTAGGACAGGATGGCACCCGAAGAACCCACCAGCGCACCGGTGACAATCAGCAGGTCGTTGCTGAGCATAAAGCCCGCAGCCGCTGCCGCCCAACCGGAGTAGGAGTTGAGCATCGACACCACAACCGGCATATCCGCACCGCCAATCGACGCCACCAGATGCCAGCCGAACACCAGCGCAATCACCGTCATCAACAACAGCGCGACGACTTGTGAACCGGTGCTATTCGTCTGTACAAACCACAGCATCAGCAAGAAGGAAACCACCAGCGCTGCCAGGTTCATTTTATGACGATGTGGTAACATCAGCGCTTTCGACGAAATCTTGCCGCGCAGTTTACCAAACGCCACGATAGAACCGGTGAAGGTCACCGCGCCGATAAAGATGCCGAGGAACACTTCCGTCAGATGGATATTTTCCATCACCGGCGCCAGTCCTGGTGCATGATCGATGTAGCTGTTGAAACCCACCAGCACCGCAGCCAAACCGACAAAGCTGTGCAGAATCGCTACCAGCTCTGGCATTTCAGTCATTTCGACTTTCTTCGCCAGACGCACACCGATTGCACCCCCGATCACCATCGCCAGCAGGATCCACGCCACGTTGCCGCTGTTGGGGCCGAAGATGGTCGCCAGCAGCGCAATCGCCATGCCGCTGACACCAAAGATGTTACCCTGCTTTGACGTCTCGTGTTTTGAGAGGCCAGCCAGGCTGAAAATAAACAGAATTGCGGCAACAATGTATGCTGCAGTCACTAATCCGCCAGACATGTTGTTACCCCTTAATTCTTACGAAACATTTTCAGCATGCGCTGGGTGACGGTGAATCCACCGAAGATATTGATGCTGGCAATCAGTACTGCGACGAAGGCAAGGAAAGTCACCCACCCGCCGTGTCCCATCTGCAGCACCGCACCCACCACAATTATGCCGGAAATGGCGTTAGTGACGGACATCAATGGCGTATGCAAAGCGTGACTGACGTTCCACACCACGTAGTAACCGACGACACAGGAGAGCGCGAAGACAGTAAAGTGGGAGAGGAATTCAGGCGGTGCCACGTTAGCGAGGCAGGCAAAGAGCACCACAGCCAATGCCAGCAGCAGATATTTGCGCCACGGTGAAACCGGTTTGGCTTCCAGTTTTGCTTTTGGCTCAATGGCCGCCTGCGCCGCTTTCGGTGCAGCTGATACCTGAATCGGTGGCGCTGGCCAGGTCACTTCGCCTTCACGAATCACGGTGACGCCACGCACAACCACATCATCGAAGTCGACGGTGATTTCGCCGTTTTTCTCTTTGCACAGCAGTTTCAGCAGGTTCACCAGGTTGGTACCGTAAAGCTGAGAGGACTGTGTTGGCAGACGGCTAGGCAGATCGGTATAACCAATGATCTTCACACCGTTGCTGGTTAAAGTCACCTGATCAGCTACCGTGAGATCGCAGTTACCGCCGGTTGCTGCCGCCAGATCGACAATCACGCTACCTGGCTTCATGCTGGCAACCATTTCAGCGGTAATCAGCTTCGGTGCCGGTTTGCCCGGGATTAAAGCGGTAGTGACGATGATATCGACTTCTTTCGCCTGCGCGGCAAACAGCTCCATCTCTGCCTTAATAAAGGCTTCTGACATCACTTTGGCATAGCCATCGCCACTGCCGGCTTCTTCTTCGAAATCCAGCTCAAGGAACTCGGCGCCCATACTCTGCACCTGTTCTTTCACTTCTGGACGGGTATCGAACGCACGAACGATAGCCCCAAGGCTGCCCGCTGCACCGATTGCCGCCAGACCCGCCACGCCCGCGCCGATAATCATCACTTTCGCCGGTGGTACTTTACCCGCGGCGGTGATTTGCCCGGTAAAGAAGCGGCCAAATTCATGCGCCGCTTCAACAATGGCACGGTAACCCGCGATGTTCGCCATGGAACTCAGCGCATCCAGTGCCTGGGCACGAGAAATACGTGGCACAGAATCCATCGCCATGACGGTAACCTGGCGCGCCGCCAGTTTTTCCAGCAGTGCCGGATTTTGTGCGGGCCAGATAAAGCTAACTAAAGTGCTGCCCGCGCGTGTCAGTTCGATCTCCTGATCGTCTGGCGCATTCACTTTTAACACGATGTCAGACTGCCAGACACTTTCGGTGGTGCTGACAGTGGCACCAGCGGCGATAAAGCTCTCATCGTCAAAACTTGCGCGAATACCTGCGCCCTGCTCGACCGTGACGCTGAATCCCAGCTTGATCAGTTGCTCAACGGTCTTTGGCGTTGCAGCAACGCGCGACTCATTGGCTAACCGCTCTTTGGGTATCCCAATTAACATACTGTTTCCTTTCAACAATTAAAGGATGAGGTTCTGTAAGTGGCACAAGCCCATAAGGCTGAAACAGCGTTTCAGCTTTTTATGAGCAAAATGCGCAATGTAACAAAGTCTTTATAACCTACTGAAAATGTGAAAAGTGATCCACAGCGATAACGCACACTTATGACATTCACACTAATATTCAGATGCAAAGATTGAATGCCGCCTTTTGCCACTAGTTTTGCGACATAATAAAAAATATTCTGCTGCGCAAAATCGTGTCATGTCGAATTTAGTGTTTTCAAAAACCTTTATTTAACAATACTTTAACTATTATGATGCTATGTGTTACCAGAATAAGTGGTAAAGCGGTCAAAAAAAAGCCATAGCATAGGTAAATGACATGTTGATGAATTATTTGCGGAGATTGTCAATCTTATGCGCATAAATTGGCTGAGACAGGTTGATTATTACATGCAATAATCAGCGGCTAATCTGTTATACATCAAGAGTCCAGCACGTTTTCGTACTCATTTTGCGTAAGGCGAAGGATCATTTTTATGAAGCTGAAGAACACCATTCTGGCGACCACTTTGTTATCCCTGTTGGCAGCAAATGCATTTGCCGCCAAAGAGTTGACGCCAGAACAAGCGGCCGCGTTGAAACCATTCGAACGTATTAATATCAGCGGTCGTTTCAATGCCATCGGTGATGCTACCGATGCCATCTCTAAAGCAGCCGATGAAAAAGGCGCTGACTCCTTCTATGTACAGGGTATCAACGATACCAACGGCAACGGCGGCAACTGGCGCGTCACGGCTGATTTGTACAAAGCTGATGCCCCAAAAGCGGATGACACCACCAAATACCGCATCTTTAGCGGTGTGAAAGAGTTGCCAAAAGCCGAAGCCTATCGTTTAGAGCCATTCGATACTGTTTCTGTTAGCGGTTTCTTCGCCAGCCAGCCAGATGTGAATGATGCCATTGCCAAACAGGCGAAAGACAAAGGCGCGGCATCCTTCTTTATTGTGCGTCAGGTTGATGCCAATAACGGCGGTAACCAGTACGTGACTGCTTATGTCTATAAAGCGGATGCACCAGAACGTAAGGTGCAGAATGTTTCAGATTCGATTCCTGCCGATTCTGAAGCCGGCAAAGCAGCACTGGCTGCTGGCGGCGCTGCAGCCAGCAAAGTGGCCATTCCGGGTGTTGCCTCTTCTGATACCCCTAGCCGTAGCGTAGGCCGTTTCTTTGAAACGCAGAGTTCAACGGGTCAGCGCTATACCGTTAAGCTGGCAGATGGTCGTAGCGTGCAGGAAGTGAATGCGATTACTGCCGCACAGATGCAGCCGTTTGATACTGTGACCTTCTCTGATCACTTCGGAACGCCGACTGAAGTGTCTGAAGCCGTGGCAAAACGCGCAGCAGATAAGGGTGCGAAGTACTATCACATCACCCGTCAATGGTCGAGCCAGAGCGGTGGCAACCTGACCGTGACCGCGGATCTGTTCAAGTAATTCCCCTGCAGGGCGGCTTTTGTCGCCCTGTGCTTCTGTTTGCATAGTCTCTGCGCAGATCTGCATAATCCTGCATTGCCTTCCCTTTTCGCTCTCCGTAAAATCCTTCGCCTGTTTTCAGGGTATTCCGTTTTAAATCCGGCCAATTGCCACGTTACACTCCAGCGGAATCGTCACTAACCAGCATACTCTGCTGCCCAGGAATGGTGTTTTGGATAAAAAATTAGGTTTGAGCGCGCTCACTGCGTTGGTACTCAGCTCGATGCTCGGTGCGGGTGTGTTTAGCCTGCCACAAAATATGGCTGCCGTCGCCGGCCCCGCTGCACTGCTGATTGGCTGGCTGATCACTGGTGTGGGCATCCTGTTTCTTGCGTTTGCCATGCTGCTGCTGACACGCTTAAAACCCGAACTGGACGGCGGGATTTTTACCTATGCGCGCGCCGGATTTGGTGAGTTGGTAGGATTTTGTTCTGCCTGGGGCTACTGGCTCTGTGCGGTCATCGCCAACGTGTCGTATCTGGTGATTGTCTTTTCGGCGCTGAGTTTCTTCACCGATTCGCCTGACCACGTGGTGTTTGGCGATGGCAATACCTGGCAAGCGATGCTCGGTGCGTCGGTACTTTTATGGCTGGTGCACTGGCTGGTATTGCGTGGCGTGCAAACCGCCGCCAGCATCAACCTGCTCGCTACCCTGGGGAAACTGGTGCCACTGCTGCTGTTTGTGGTTCTGGCCCTGCTGGCATTCAACTACGATCGCTTCCACTTCGACTTCAGCGGCGTTGCGTTAGGCCAGCCGCTCTGGCAGCAGGTCAAGCAGACCATGTTGATCACCTTGTGGGTGTTTATTGGCGTGGAAGGCGCGGTGGTGGTCTCCGCGCGTGCACGTCATAAGAAAGATGTGGGACGCGCCACCATGCTGGCGGTTATCGCCGCACTGCTGGTTTACTTGCTGGTTACCCTGCTGGCGCTGGGCGTGGTGCCGCGTGCAGAGCTGGCGCAAATGCGAAATCCTTCCATGGCCGGCTTGATGCAGCATCTGTTGGGGCATTGGGGTAATACGGTGATTGCGGTGGGTCTGATTATTTCCGTGTGTGGCGCGTATTTAAGCTGGACAATTATGGCGGCAGAAGTCCCTTTTCTGGCGGCACAGCAAGGGGCTTTTCCCCGCAGCATTGCGCGACAGAATAGTCACAATTCGCCAGCCGCTTCGTTGTGGCTCACCAACGGCAGCGTGCAGGTTTGTCTGATCCTGATTGCGGCCACTGGCGCGGATTACAATACGCTGCTGACCATCGCGTCAGAGATGATTCTGGTGCCGTATCTGCTGGTGGGGCTGTATTTAATTAAAGTGGTTCGCGGACAAAAAAATCCGCTGGCATTGGCGGTAGGATTGGGTGCCAGTGCTTACGGATTCTGGCTGCTTTATGCTTCTGGCCCGCTGCACCTGCTGTTGTCTGTGGTGCTTTACGCGCCGGGATTACTGCTGTTCCTTTACGCGCGACGCGGCGGCCGTGGTAACAGAGTGTTGTCACAACTTGAGCGCATCGCGATTGGATTACTGATTGCGGCAGCACTGCCAGCGATGTGGCAGCTCACGCAGTAATTAGTGAGGCTGAACCGGGATGGAAACGCACAGCAGGTCATCCTGCTGTGTCAGATTGAGCGCTTTACGATATTCCTGATGAATCGCGTCCAGCTGATCTTCTGACAACGGATAAGGCAGTTGGATGTCAAAACGGCTGATGTGCTGTTGTTCCGCGAGGGTAATCAGTCGCGCAATATTGATCTCGTCGCTGACCTGCGTTGAAATGATTTGTAATGCTAATTCTTTCAGATGATCGTCGCTTGCCGCTAAGCCATGTGCAGATTTACGCGTCACCATGCCAAAAATCGGCATGACACCGTAAATGGCGTCAACGAAACTCCAGCGTTTTTTGCAGGAAGCAGAGAGAAAATCGCTGTAATTGAAGCAGATGCGGTCACTGTATCCGGCTGAAGCCAGCTCTTTATCAGACACCCTCGCACTCCTCCTGGTTTTCGTTACGGTTCCGAACCTTGCGCTACAACGCGCCGCTAATAATGGCACATTTCAGCGTAAATATACCAGTCAGGCAGGGATATTTCGTGCGATAGCGTAGAGCTCAGGACCAGGAAAAGTTATGCTGCTGTCATTCTCATCACTTGCCGTGAAATATGAACAAAATTGTCTATGTGGAAGATGAGCCAGAAGTCGGTGAATTGATCGCCGCTTATCTTGGCCGCCACGATATTGAAGTGACTGTTGAAACGCGCGGTGACCGTGCTGAAGCGACTATTTTAGAAGCCGATCCCGATCTGGTGCTACTGGATATTATGTTGCCGGGCAAAGATGGCATGACCGTTTGCCGCGACTTGCGCGCGCACTGGTCAGGGCCGATTGTGCTGCTGACCTCGCTCGACAGTGACATGAACCACATTCTGGCGCTGGAGATGGGCGCCAACGATTACATTCTGAAAACCACGCCGCCCGCTGTTCTGCTGGCACGCTTGCGTCTGCATCTGCGCCAGGCGCAGGGTTCTCAGCCTGAAGTGGCGCCCGCTATTCAAAGTTCCCAGCGGGTTTTGCGTTTTGGTTCGCTGACCATCGACTCCCTCAATCGCCAGGTCACGCTGTTTGACGAGAACATCACCCTTTCCACCGCCGATTTTGATCTGCTGTGGGAGCTGGCCACGCATGCAGGCCAGATCCTGAATCGTGATGCCTTGCTGAAAACCTTGCGAGGGGTGAGCTACGACGGCATGGATCGCAGTATTGATGTGGCGATTTCTCGTCTGCGCAAAAAGCTGTATGACAGCGCCACCGAACCGTTCCGCATCAAAACCATCCGCAATAAAGGTTACCTGTTCGCGCCTCAGGCCTGGGATACCCGCTCCGCATGAGAAAGCTCTTTATCCAGTTCTATCTGCTGCTGTTCGTCTGCTTTCTGGTGATGACTTTGCTGGTGGGCCTGGTGTACAAGTTCACCGCTGAGCGTGCGGGCCGCCAGTCAATGAATGATTTGATGGCGAGTTCGCTGTTTCTCATGCGCAGCGAACTGCGTGAGATTCCCCCGCGAGACTGGAACAAAACCATCCGCAACCTCGACCTCGATCTGTCGTTTGAGCTGCATATCGAACCGATGAGTAAATATCAGCTGGATGAACCGGACATGCGCCGCCTGCGCGCCGGGGAGATTGTCGCGCTCGACGATCAATACACCTTCCTGCAGCACATTCCACGCAGCCATTATGTGCTGTCGGTCGGCCCGATTCCTTATCTGTTTTATCTGCATCAAATGCGCATTTTGGATATCGCGTTGCTGGCCTTCATCGGTATGTCTTTGGCGCTGCCGGTGTTTATCTGGCTACGACCGCACTGGCAGGAGATGCAGCGGCTGGAGAAAGCCGCGCAGCGTTTTGGTCGCGGCGAGCTGGATGTACGTACCCATTTCGAAAGCACATCAAGTCTGCACAGTCTTGGCGTGGCGTTTAACCAGATGGCCGATAACATCAACACGCTGGTCGCCAGTAAGAAACAGTTGATTGATGGCATTGCTCATGAGTTAAGAACCCCGCTGGTTCGCCTGCGTTATCGCTTAGAGATGAGTGACAATCTTAGCGAAGCCGAGTCGGCGGCACTCAATCGCGATGTCGGCCAGTTAGAGAGCCTGATTGAAGAGCTGTTAACCTATGCCCGCCTCGACCGCCCGCGTGTCGATCTTAATCTTCAGTCGTTTGATTTGGCGCAGTGGTTGCGTGTGCATATCGAAGATGTGCAAACCATGAATCCTCAAGCGCATATCGCGCTGGATATTCCGCAACTTGAGAATGTGGGCTCCGCCGATACCCGTTTGATGGAACGCGTGCTGGATAATCTGGTGAATAATGCGCTGCGTTATGCCCAACAGCGTCTGCGCGTCAGTCTGTGGTTTGACGGCGCCATCGGTAATTTACAGGTAGAAGATGATGGTCCAGGTATTCCACCTGAAGAGCGCGCACGCGTTTTTGAACCTTTTGTGCGTCTCGATCCTAGTCGCGATCGCGCGACCGGCGGCTGTGGGCTCGGGCTGGCGATTGTCCACTCTATTGCACAGGCACTGCAGGGACAGGTCACCATTGAGAGCAGCCCGCTCGGTGGCGCCAGCGTTCGCTTCTGCTGGCCGGTTGATCTACCCTTGCGAGATATTTCGCCCCGTTTACCGTCATAAGGAGCTTTAATTGTGACTTCTGCTTATCAGGAACTTAGCAAAACTTTCCAGCGCCTGGCACGCTTTGGCCATCTTGGGGCTATTGCCGGTGTCGATATGCAAACCACTATGCCACCCGGCGGCAGCCAGGCGCGCGGTGAAGCCATGGCGGAACTCAGTGTGTTTTTGCATGAACTGTTGACCGATAAACGCCTTGCCGGCTTATTCGACGCCGCCCAGCAGGAATCGTTGAACGATGTAGAGCACGCTAACCTGAGCGAGATGCAGCGTGCGTGGCAGCAAGCAACGATTCTGCCTGCTTCGTTGGTTGAAGCCAAATCGCTGGCCGGTTCGCGTTGTGAGCATGCCTGGCGCCAACAGCGCCCTGCCAACGACTGGCAAGGCTTCTCGGCTAACCTAAAAGAAGTGGTGAAACTCAGCC
The DNA here is from genome assembly GCF_018257655.1 of Pantoea sp. JGM49. Lineage (NCBI taxonomy): Bacteria > Pseudomonadati > Pseudomonadota > Gammaproteobacteria > Enterobacterales > Erwiniaceae > Pantoea > Pantoea sp. JGM49. The sequence continues at coordinate 626,440 of NZ_JAERJM010000001.1, forward strand.
GTGAGGAAGCCCAGTTACGCGCCGAAGCGCTGGGTGTGTCTCGTTATGACGCGTTACTGGATGTGTTCGAACCGGGCATGACCAGTGCACAACTCGACAATACCTTTGGCGAATTAAAAAGCTGGCTGCCCGCGCTGCTGCAGAAAGCCGTCGAGAAGCAGCAGAAAACCGCCATCTCGGCGCCGGTGGGTCCCTTTGCTATTGAAGCGCAGAAGCAGCTCGGTTTGAGTGTGATGAAAACGCTGGGCTTTGATTTCAATCATGGTCGCCTGGATGTCAGTGCACACCCCTTCTGTGGCGGCGTGCCGGAAGATGTGCGCATTACCACCCGTTACAATGAGAGCGACTTCCTCAGTGCCATGATGGGCGTGATCCACGAAACCGGTCACGCACGTTACGAGCAGAACCTACCAAAGCAATGGCGTGGACAACCGGTGGCCCACGCTCGCTCGACTGCCATGCATGAATCCCAAAGCCTGTTTATGGAGATGCAATTAGGGCGCAGCAAGGCATTCCTGCAGCATATCCATCCGCAGGTTGTCGCCTTAATGGGTGACCAGCCGGCATTAGCGTTGGATAACTTTGTTCGCCAGACACAACGCGTGAAGCCAGGCTTTATTCGCGTGGACGCGGATGAACTGAGCTATCCAGCTCACGTGATTCTGCGTTACGAAATCGAACGTGCGTTGATTGAAGGTGAGATTGAAGTTGATGACATCCCCGCGCTGTGGGATGAAAAAATGCAGCAATCGCTGGGAATAGATACCCGTGGCAATTATCGTGATGGCTGCATGCAGGATATTCACTGGACCGATGGCGCTTTCGGTTACTTCCCGACGTACACCTTAGGTGCCATGTACGCTGCCCAGCTGTTCCAGGCGGTGAAGCGCGCGATTCCTCAAGTGGAAGATCTGATCCGTAACGGAGAGTTGCAGCCGGTGTTTGACTGGTTACAACAGAACATCTGGCAGCACGGCAGCCGCTTCCCGACGCAACAACTGTTAGTGAATGCCACGGGCGAAACGCTCAATCCGCACTATTTCCGTCAGCACCTTGAACAACGCTACCTCTCTGCGTAAACTGCGCGGCGGCCCAATCGGCCGCCCTTTTCACTTCCTTTACCCGCCTTTGTACATTCCGTTACACGCCGATACCAATGCCTCACGGAAAGACTGAATTGTTTTTCATATAGTTCTTTCACCGGCCCCGCAGTGGGCTACACATGAAAAAATAGTTCGAGGATTTTGCGATGAAAAAATTAGTTGCACTGGTGATCGCCGCTGCTATGGGTATGTCTTCTGTTGCTTTCGCTGCTGAGACCACTACAGCTGCTCCGGCTGCTGCCGCTACCACTACCGCAGCACCTGTTAAACATAAAGCGGTTCATCATAAGAAAGTTGCCCAGAAAGCGCAGGCAGCTAAGAAACACAAAAAAGTAGAGAAGAAAGCGCCAGCTGCACAGAAAGCTCAGGCTGCTAAAAAGCACCACAAAAAAGCAACCAAACCAGCTGCACAGAAAGCCCAGGCTGCTAAAAAGCACCACAAAAAAGTAACTAAACCAGCTGCACAGAAAGCTCAGGCTGCTAAAAAGCACCACAAAGTGAAAAAAGCGGCTAAATAAGTCGGCCTCTTAGCGCCAACACCGCATTAACGATTGAAAACACCCGGTTATGCCGGGTGTTTATTTACTGGAGTAGCGAAAAATGGTGCGTCGCTATCGCTTCGAAATTATCCTGATTGTGATGATCCTGTGCGGCATTGTTGCAGCCAGCTTTTTTATCTAGTCGTTGTAGCGTGCTGATTACTCCAATATTTCTCCCTTTTTTCCCGCTCTCCGACTATAGTTATCGCTCAAGCGTGATGACAATAACCACTTCTTATTCTCGCCATTGAGAGAACTATGCGCCTGGCTATCCTGTTACTTGTTGGTATTTTCAGTTTTAACCTCGCAGCACATGCCGATGATGAAGATGGGCCAAGCCCGGAAGACATCAAGACGCTATTTTTTGGCAAAGACCACCGCAAAGCCATTACGGATGTGAGTGCCGCTCCCTGGGATGCCATTGGCCAACTGGAGACCGAAAGTGGCAACCTCTGCACGGCCACCCTGATATCCGCCCATCTGGCATTAACCGCTGGACACTGCCTGCTCGCCCCTCCGGGTAAATTTGATAAACCGGTGGCGCTGCGTTTTATGTCAGGTGCTAAAGGCTGGCGTTACGAAATACATGATATTGATGCGCGTGTAGAACCTTCACTGGCGCGCAGGCTACAGGCCGATGGTGAGGGCTGGATCGTGCCACCGGGCGCGGCACCTTACGATTACGGGCTGGTCATTTTGCATAATCCGCCGTCGGGTATCGTACCCATCCCCTTATTTGACGGCTCACGTAGCGATTTAACCGATGCGTTGAAAACCACCGAACGCAAAGTGACACAAGCCGGTTACCCGGCTGATCACCTCGACACGCTCTATTCTCACAGCGACTGCCTGATTACCGGCTGGGCGCAACGCGCGGTGCTGTCTCATCAATGTGATACGTTGCCAGGCGACAGCGGATCGCCGCTGCTACTGAAAAGTGGTGATGGCTGGAAACTGATTGCGGTGCAAAGCTCTGCACCCGCACCGGCGGACCGTTATCGCGCGGATAACCGTGCCATCGCGGTGACGTCGTTTAAAGACAGTCTGGAAGAGCTGGCGAAATAAGATTTTCGCCACAGAATCGCTCACCTTCTTCGCGCCAGGGAGTTTCATGCGCAGTCAGCGATATTTCACTCACAGAGGCGCAGAAATAGCGCCTCTGTGCTTTTGTTGACTCAGCTAATCTGTTCCATCGCCTGCAGAATACGCTTATCAGAGATAGGATAAGGTGTGCCCAGCTGCTGAGCAAAATAGCTAATCCGTAACTCCTCAAGCATCCAGCGGATCGCCTGAACTTCAGCATCATCCTGACGCTGCGGGGGCAGTTTATTGCGCCATGCTTGCCACGCCTGCTCTGTGGCCTGCACTTTCAGCATGCGCGCACGATCGCTGTAAGGGTCAGTCGGCAGTTTTTCAAGGCGGCGTTCGATGCCCTGCAAATAGCGCAACGTATCGCCCAGATGCTGATAGCCATTACCGGTGACAAAGCCGCGGTATACCAGACCACTCATTTGCGCTTTAATATCAGACAGTGCCAGCGCCAGCGTCATGTCGACACGCCCCTTCAGGAACTTGTTAATATTGAACACGCTGGTCAGAATCTGCTCGACCTGTTTGGCAATCGTCACCACAGTTTCGTTCAATTCAGCACGCACTTTGTCGCGTAGTTGCTCGAAATTCTCCTGTTGCCATGCCGGACCGCCCGCTTCCGCCATCAGTTTGTCGACACCACAAGCGATGCAGTCATCAATCAAATCCAGCACTTTGCCGTAAGGATTGAAGTACAAGCCGAGTTTAGCTTTGTTGGGCAGTTTCTCATGCAGATACTTGATTGGCGACGGGATGTTCAGCAGCAGCAGGCGACGCTGGCCTCGCCACATCATCTTTTGCTGCTCAAGCTCGTTGTCGAACAGGCGAATGGCGACACTGTCTTTCTCATCGACCAGCGCGGGCCAGGCTTTAACCTGATAGCTGCCGCGTTTCTGCTCGTAACTTTGCGGCAAATCACCAAAGCTCCAGATGTGCAGTCCGCTCTGCTCCAGCCCATCGTCTGCGACTTTCGACAGCGTTTCCTGCACTTTACCTTTCAATACCTGCTTTAATTGATGCAGATCTTTGCCTTCCTGCAGCTTGCGATTGTGTTCATCCACAATGCGGAAGGTCATTTTCAGGTGATCGGGCACCTGATCCCACTGCCAGGCTTCACGATCAATGGTCACCCCGGTCATGCGGCGGAACTCGCGCTCCAGCGCATCCAGCAGCGGTAACTCCATCGCTTTTACACGACCAAGGAAAGCTTCTGCGTAGTTCGGTGCAGGCACCAGATTACGGCGCGTCGGTTTTGGTAACGATTTAATCAGTGCAATCACCAACTCACGGCGGACACCGGGGATCTGCCACTCAAAACCACCCTCTTCAACCTGATTCAGCAACGGCAACGGAATGTGAACGGTCACACCATCGGCATCCGCGCCGGGCTCAAACTGATAGCTCAGTTTCAGCTTCAGATTGCCCTGATGCCAGAAATTCGGGTAATCGAGCTGGCTGACTTTATCCGCGCCATCTTTGATCAGCATCTGCTTATCAAAACTCAGCAGGTCAGGATTGTCCTTGCTCGCCTGTTTCCACCAGCTATCAAAGTGGCGTGCGGAGACCACGTCAGCGCCAATGCGGCGGTCGTAGAAAGCAAACAACGTTTCATCATCGACCAGAATGTCACGACGACGTGATTTGTGTTCCAGATCTTCCACTTCACTGCGCAATTTGAGGTTGTTGCGCAGAAACGCATGACGCGTCTGCCAGTCGCCCTCCACCAGCGCGTGGCGGATAAACAGCTCACGACTGAGTGGCGCATCAATGCGGCTATAGTTGACCTTTCGCGCCTGCACAATTGCCAGGCCATACAGCGTGACTTTCTCTGTTGCCATTACCGCGCCCTGGGCTTTCTCCCAGTGCGGTTCGCTGTAGCTGCGTTTAATCAGATGCTGCGCCAGCGGTTCGATCCATTCCGGGTCGATACGCGCAGCCACACGGCCCCACAACCGGCTGGTCTCCACCAGTTCCGCCACCATGGTCCACTTCGGCGGCTTCTTAAAGAGACCGGATCCTGGGAAGATGGAGAAGCGAGCATTACGCGCGCCGGTGAATTCCTGCTTCTCATTGTCTTTCTGACCAATATGCGACAGTAATCCGGTCAGTAAAGCGCAGTGCACTTCACGATAGGGCGCGGGTTCGCTGTTAACCGGCATACCCTGTTCGCGTACCACCTGACGCAATTGCGTGTAAATATCCTGCCATTCACGCACGCGCAAATAGTTGAGAAAGTCGGTTTTACACTGACGCCGGAAGTGATTGCCCGACAGCGCTTTTTGCTGCTCCTGCAGATAATTCCACAGATTCACAAATGAGAGGAAATCCGACTCTTTGTCAGCAAAACGCCGATGTTTTTCATCGGATGCCTGCTGTTTATCACTTGGGCGCTCGCGCGGATCCTGAATCGATAAGGCCGCAGTGATGATCATCGCTTCACGCACACAGCCAAATTTTTGCGCTTCCAGTACCATGCGTGCCAGACGCGGATCGACTGGCAATTGCGCCAGCTGGCGGCCAGACGTCGTCAGCTTGTAGGTTTCATCCTCACTTAGCGTGATAGCGCCCAACTCTTCCAGCAAGCGCACGCCATCCTGAATATTGCGCTTGTCGGGTGCTTCGACAAACGGAAATGCGCCGATATCGCCCAGGCCGAGCGCCGTCATTTGCAAGATAACCGACGCCAGGTTGGTACGCAGAATTTCCGGATCGGTAAACGCCGGACGACTGAGGAAATCGTCTTCAGAGTAGAGACGGATACAGATCCCTTCCGACACACGTCCGCAACGCCCTTTACGTTGATTGGCGGATGCCTGAGAAATCGGCTCGATCGGCAGGCGCTGCACCTTAGTACGATAGCTGTAGCGGCTAATGCGCGCCGTACCGGGATCGATAACGTATTTAATGCCCGGTACGGTGAGTGAAGTCTCGGCCACGTTGGTGGCCAGCACGATGCGGCGTCCACTGTGTGACTGGAACACCCGGTTCTGTTCGGCATTCGACAGCCGCGCATACAGCGGTAAGATTTCGGTGTGCGGGATATCGCGCTTCATCAGCGCATCGGCGGTATCGCGAATTTCACGCTCGCCACTCATAAAGATCAGGATATCGCCACGGCTCTCGTGACCTAACTCATCGACCGCGTCAAAAATCGCCTGCAGCTGATCGCGGTCGGTATCGTCAGCGTCTTCCACCATTGGGCGGTAGCGCACTTCGACTGGATAGGTTCGGCCTGAGACTTCTATCACCGGCGCATTATGGAAGTGGCGAGAGAAACGCTGCGGATCGATGGTCGCCGAGGTGATGATCACTTTCAAATCGGGACGGCGCGGCAGCAGCTCACGCAGATATCCCAGCAGAAAATCGATGTTCAAACTGCGTTCGTGCGCTTCATCGATGATGATGGTGTCATATTGCAACAACTGACGATCCTGCTGGATTTCCGCCAGCAGAATACCGTCGGTCATCAGCTTCACTTGCGTCGTGTCGCTGACCTGGTCGTTAAAGCGCACCTTATAGCCGATAGTGCCGCCGAGCGAGGTTTCCAGCTCATCGGCAATACGATTGGCAACGGTACGTGCCGCCAGACGGCGCGGCTGCGTATGACCAATCAACCCTTTGACACCACGCCCGAGCGCCAGACAAATCTTCGGTAGCTGGGTGGTTTTCCCTGAACCGGTTTCCCCGGCCACAATCACCACCTGATGATCGCGAATCGCCTCGGCTATTTCTTGCTGCTTTTGACTGACCGGCAGATTTTCCGGGAAGGTGATGCGTGGCGTGGCCGCCGTGCGCTGTGCAATGCGCAGTTCAGCGGCAGCAAATTCGGCTTCTAGTTCTGTTGCAATGCCCTGCTGCGCGGCTGGATTTTTCACCTTCGCTGCGCCATGCAAACGGCGCTGCAAGCGCTGGCGGTCGCGCAGCATCAGATTATCGAGCCGCGTCCAGAGTGGGGCCAAAGGGGAAGTGACGGATGATGACATAGTGGTGTGTTACCTGTGGTCGCGGCGAGCCTGGCAAAGTGCGCTCGATGCCGGCTGAAATTTCCCGGCGGATTCAATCAATTATTGCCCGGCATAATAGCACACTCTGGACAACCTCACCTGACCGGACGTGCGACCTTATTCAATAATTTCGAACATAGGTCTCGAAATATTGCGCTTTTACCTCGCGGAGGATCTCCGTAGAGTGTAACGCATTGAGCGGTAAGCCAACCGCGTAACGCACAGGAAAACACCATGAGCAAAGTTTTAGTTCTGAAATCAAGCATTCTGGCCGGTTACTCTCAGTCAAACCAACTGGCTGACTTCTACGCTGAAGAAGCGCGCGCCAAAGGTAATGAAGTGACTGTTCGCGATCTGGCTGCTCAGCCAATTCCCGTTCTGGATGGCGAGTTGGTTGGTGCACTGCGTCCTTCTGATGCTCCGCTGTCTCCACGTCAGCAGGAAGCCCTGGCGCTGTCTGATGAGCTGATTGCAGAACTGCAAGCGCATGACACTGTGGTTATTGCTGCGCCAATGTACAACTTCAACATCCCTACTCAGCTGAAAAACTACTTCGACCTGATTGCGCGTGCTGGCGTGACTTTCCGTTACACCGAAGCAGGCCCGGAAGGTCTGGTCACCGGTAAACGTGCCGTGATCCTGTCAAGCCGTGGCGGTATTCACAAAGATACCCCAACGGATCTGCTGACCCCATACGTGAAATTGTTCCTGGGCTTCATCGGCATCACCGATGTGAACTTCGTGTTCGCTGAAGGTATTGCTTATGGTCCAGAAGTGGCGACCAAAGCGGCTAACGACGCGAAAGACGCCATCAAGCAAATTGTTGCTGCGTAATCTTAAGAACGTGATGAATACCCGAGAATAATGGGTATGATGCCATCTTTGCCGGGCCTGAGTGCCCGGCTTTTTTATGGCTGTGACTCAGATAATGATGGGTTTTACTTACGTAACCACTGCCCGTTGATACCGCGCACATACTCTCCACTGCCTGCGCGACTCACCAGCTTTTCGCCCGCGATACGTGCCACTTCACTGGTGCTCAGATTGTTCTGCTGCGCGACGCGCTTATATTGTTGCATACGGCCATCATTAATCCGTTTCACCAACGCCAGGGTTTCATCATCCTGTTGTCGCGCCGCCACATAGCCACTGAGTGTTTCCCCCACGCGCCCCTGCTGCCGCGCTTCGTCCAGCGTCAGCGCCCACGCTGAAGGCACCAGCAGCAGCACCAGCAACAATGCCATCGCTTTCGATTTCATCATGCCGCTCCTCAAAACAGGCCGCTTTGGTTTTTCAGCAACGCTTCCACATCTTTATCGACCTTGATGTGGATTTCATGTTCGATCTTCACGTTCATATTGATGGTGATCGGCTCTTTCGGTGCCGCCACTTCAATGCGCGGCACGCAACCGATCAGCGGCAGCCCAGCTGCCAACACCAGCAATGCCCTGAGGCTCATGGTTGGGGATCCTTCTTTGATGGCAGAGTGGCATTTTGTTCCACCCAGGATTGCAAATTATCGCCAAAGCGCAGGCTGCGCCACAGCTGGAACAGATTTTCCTGATGCCGATAGTTGAGGTTAATCGACTGTCGGCGATTACTAAACTGACTGGTGCCTTTCACTTCGGACTGCATCGTGAGATTGCCGAAGTTATCGAGGTCCAAAGTGGCCCACGAACGGGAAATCTCCATGTAGCGCAGCCAGTCCATGGCGGCACCCGCGGCAAAGTTATTACTGACGATGGCATCCGCCATATCTTTATCCATGCGGAAGGTCAGCGGGCCGCTGTTGGCAATCCAGCCCTTCTCAATCAGCCATTGCGGATTATTCACCCATAGCGGTAGCTCGCCATTCACTTTGCCCGACATGGCGAACTGCTTGGGTTTGATCGCCGTAATCAGCTTGCTGAGGTTGATTTCACGCAGCGAAACGCGCGCGGGTTCATGCTGCGGCATGCGCAGTTCAGGCATGCTGACATGGCCGCCTAACAGATCGAGATTCACGTTACTGAGCGTCAACGGCTGGCGCTCTTGCCATGGATAGTGGCCCTGCAGATCGGCAGTGATGTTCTGCAACGCAAACTGGTTTTTGACTTCAGCGATGCGCAGTGAAACCGGACCGCGACGCCCTAACTGCCATTGGTGATCCTTGAGACGGAACGGCAGCGTGAAGTCGATGCCATTGATTTCACTGTCCGGCATCCACACGCTGCCCTTTTTTACTGCCCAGAAACCACCGGCTTCGAAGCCCTGTTTCGACGCCGCAGAAAACGCCATTTGCGCTCTCAGTTCACCTGACTGAATGCGCATCTTCAAATCGCTACTGAGCAACGGCTGGAACACCGTCAGTGACTGAGCTGGCCACCAGGCTTCACCGCGCAAACGTTCACCATCCCAGCGCCCGTGTACCCTTACCGGGCCGATATCTTCAGCAGTTAACTGACCGCGCCAGATAAAACGACTCGGATCGCTGCCTTTGGCCTCAAAACTCAGTTCTGAAGGCGGCAGCCAGCCGCCATAGCTAAACTGCGTCTGACCAGATTTCAGGGTAAAACCCCCGTTGAAAGCCGGACGCGCGACGTCTCGTTGCCAGCGAACCGGTGCGGTTAAGGTCAGGCGCGGTTTGTCGACTTGCACCATGCCATAGGCTAATTGATCAAAGCCGGTATTGAGTGTGTCCAGGCTGATTAACGTATCCTGCCAGCTGCCCGTGCCCTTCACATCCCATTTGGCATTGAGCGGCTGCATCAATCCATCACCCCAGTATCGCCAGTTCCAGCGCCCACTGTCCGGCCAGAAATCGCTGGCGCGACCATCCAGATGCAGCGTAAAGCGACCGAAGTTGGGATCGTGTGCCTTCAAGATGGCCTGCAGGCGGCCATTAATACCGCGCGAGCCAACGGTGACGCCTGCCAGTGGCCAGCGCGTTTCATCCACTTCCAGCGTCGACAGTAATCGACCGCGCAAACGCAGCAGTGCACCTTGTTTAAGCGTGATTTGTGGATCGGTCAACATGCCGTGCAATATGCCCGGCATGCTGCCGAACAACTGCAGGTCGGCAAACTTACTTTCGCCGGTCAGCTGGAACGGTAACGCGCTGTCGGTAAGGCTCAATGTGCCCGGCCCGACACTCAGCACCAGGTTACCCTTGCCCCCGCGTCCCTGAGTTAGCAGGTTAAACCGACCACTGATCTGGGTGTTTTCCAGCCCCTGCTGCCAGTTGTCGAGGGTGAGCGCCAAACCACCGGACAGCGGCTGATCGGCTTGCGGCCAGCGCCAATGTCCCTGAGTGATACGTATCTGCTGCGCATCGACCTGCCACGGTAACTGCAACAACGGCTGATCGTCACCCTGCTGATTAATCACCAGCGTGCCTTGCTGCTGCTGCCAGTTAAGCGTCATCGCCAGCGGCTGCGGCCACTGCGTCAGATTGACAGCACCGCTGAGTTCACCCGCCACCGGCAAACCGTTAGCAAAGGTGGGCAGCGTAAGATCACCGTGCAAATCGAGCGGTTTTGGTAGCAAAGGATGACTGATTTGGAGTTGTGCGATCTGCAGTTGCTGCCCCTGCAAACGTGCATCTAGTTGAAGGTTATCGCCCTGATAATGTAACTGCTGGACGCTTTTATCGAGGCTGAGATCAAAACGGCCGGCATATTGCTGCCAGGGTAAAATAGTCAGTTGCTCCAGATGGATATCGGCACCCGGTAACATGTGTTGCCATTCGGCCAGACTGCGCGGTGCACCGCTGGAATCGCTCTGTGGCAGGGCTTGCAGGCATTCACTGTTGAGCTGTACGGCCTGTGCACTGAGCTGCCAGCGTTTATGTTGCCAACCCAGCGCGACATCTTTGACATTCGCCAGCTCGCAGTCACCAGCCAGATAGCTTACCGCCGGAAAATGCACGCCGCCGTTGTGCCAGCGCGGTGAACCATTGAGCTCAACGCGGGTATTTTCCGGCAGCCAGATGCCCGCCAGACGCGGCAACCATTGCGTCAGCGTCAGCAGTAATCCCAACAGCAGCAATATCAGCGCCAGTAGCGCAGCAAGTGTTCGACGGAGGCCCCGCGACATGGCAGTTAACTATCCTGTTCTTTACGCAATCCTGACGGAGATGATGTCATGTTATGCCCGGCAAATGAAGGTGTTAGCTATATAGCCTGGCTGAAGATCAGCAAAATGATGCAGAAAACGTTATTCTGTGATGATACCGACGTTGCATTTTTCAGGAGCGAAATAATGAAAGTTGCGGTTTACAGCACCAAACACTATGACCAGAAATACTTTGAACACGTCAATGCCAGCTTTGGATTTGAGCTGCAGTTCTTTGACTTCCTGCTGAGCGAAACCACGGCCAAAAATGCGGCGGGCTGCGATGTGGTGTGCATTTTCGTTAATGATGATGGCAGTAAAGGGGTGCTGGAGGAGCTGGCGGCACTGGGTGTGAAAACCATCGCGCTGCGCTGTGCCGGATTTAATAACGTCGACCTTGAAGCGGCTGCCGCCCTCGGTTTGCAGGTGGTACGCGTACCGGCCTATTCGCCGGAAGCGGTGGCTGAACACGCGGTGGGGTTGATGATGACGCTGAATCGCCGCATTCACCGCGCCTATCAACGCACGCGTGATGCTAACTTCTCGCTGGATGGCCTGACCGGTTTCAATATGCACGGCAAAACGGCGGGTGTGATTGGCACCGGTAAAATCGGTGTGGCGACCATGCGCATCCTGAAAGGCTTTGGCATGCGTTTACTGGCGTTCGATCCTTATCCAAGTGCTGCTGCACTCGAACTGGGTGCCGAGTATGTCGATCTGAAAACGCTGTTTGCCGCATCCGATGTGATTACGCTGCATTGCCCAATGACGCCTGAAAATCATCATCTGCTCAATGCACAAGCCTTTAATCAAATGAAAGATGGGGTGATGATCATCAACACCAGCCGTGGTGGCCTGATCGACTCACAGGCAGCCATTGATGCGCTGAAGCAGCAAAAGATAGGTTCACTCGGTATGGATGTGTATGAAAATGAGCGCGATCTGTTCTTTGAAGATAAATCGAACGATGTGATTCAGGACGATGTGTTCCGTCGCCTGTCAGCCTGCCATAACGTGTTGTTCACCGGCCATCAGGCATTCCTGACTGCCGAAGCCCTGACGGCGATTTCCGAAACCACGCTCAGCAATTTACAGCAGCTTGAACGTGGCGAAGACTGCCCGAATCAGGTGAAAGCGTAAAGATGTGGCGCCTGCCTCAGCGGGCGCACTGTCCACCCATCAGCGCCTGCTCGTCACAACGACGGCCATTGGCTAACTGACACATGCCAATACGCGATCCATCCAGCTGGCGTGAAAACGCCAATGTTCCCCCGGCATTACTGCAATTCACTTCGGCCATAGATGCCATAACAACATGCGGTTGAACGTGTGCTGCGGTAGCCTGTTGTGGTGGTTCGTCATCACTGTTGCTGCTGCAGGCAGAAAGTAACAGTGCTGCACCGGCCAGCAGTAAGGTAGCGGCTTTCATCGGTCGGGCTCCGGGGAGTTGGGCGTAAAAGAGCCCCCAGCATATGTCAGGTGCGTTAAGGGATCGATAGGCGACACAGCTTTTTACAAATTTTTTTATCGCCTTTTGCAAGCAGAATTATCCTGATTGGACCTGATCAGCCTTTTTTCACCGAAACAATCCTATTTATCAATGCATAAGGAGGAATCATGCTAACAGACATGTTGATCCGTATTGCGCTCGCCGGCATTTTAGGTGGTTTGATTGGCCTCGAGCGTCAGATGCGCGCCAAAGAGGCCGGATTACGCACCCACATTTTGGTGGGTATTGGCAGTGCCATGTTTATGCTGGTGTCGAAGTATGGCTTCGCGGACATGCTTGATAGTGATCACGTGGCGCTGGATCCCAGCCGAATTGCCGCACAGGTGGTGAGTGGGATGGGCTTCCTCGGCGCCGGTACCATCATCATCCAAAAACAAGTGGTCAAGGGTTTAACCACCGCCGCAGGTTTGTGGGTCACCGCCGCGATTGGCCTGGTGATTGGTAGCGGCATGTATGAAATCGGTATTTATGGCACGGTGCTAGCGCTGGTGGTGTTAGAAACTTTCCGTCGCATCAGTCATTGGCTGATTGGCCGCCATCACACGCTAATGGTGCACCTTAAACCCAAAAGCGTGCCGCTGGTGTTGCTGGTGCTGCAACGCGAGAATATCCGTTACGGTCACATTGCTGTGGTAAATCGGGATGAGGAGAATGGCCTGTGTGAACTCAGCGTTGAGGTGACATTGTCACGCAGTGCCGCTATTCACACCATCTACGATAAAGTGATGGAAATCAAAGGCGTTCAATCATTAGAAATGATGTAAAAACCAACAACCTTAGATGGCAGTGCGCTCACCTGTCGCCACCACACAGATGAAAAAGTCCAACCAAATTGCTTTGCTAAAGTGAATTATTACCCCCGTAAAGTTTCGGGTTTCTCAGCGTAGCAAAGGACGATTTATGATTACCGTCGACGGCAACGGTGCGGTGGCTTCGGTCGCTTTCCGCACCAGTGAAGTGATCGCCATTTATCCCATCACGCCCAGTTCCACCATGGCGGAACTGGCCGACAGTTGGTCTGGCGAAGGTCGCCGCAATATCTGGGGTGATATCCCTCGCGTGGTGGAGATGCAGTCAGAAGGCGGCGCGATTGCTACCGTGCACGGTGCGTTACAAACCGGCGCCCTTTCCACCACGTTCACGTCATCGCAGGGCCTGCTGCTGATGATCCCGACGCTGTATAAACTCGCCGGGCAGCTGACACCGTTTGTCCTGCATGTTGCTGCGCGAACTGTTGCCACGCATGCGCTGTCGATATTTGGCGATCACTCTGATGTGATGGCGGTGCGCCAGACCGGTTGCGCACAACTGTGTGCTTCCAGCGTGCAGGAAGCGCAGGATTTCGCGTTGATTTCTCAGATGGCTTCACTCAATAGCCGCGTGCCCTTTATCCACTTCTTCGACGGTTTCCGCACCTCACATGAAATCAACAAAATCGTTCCTATTAGCGATGAAACCCTGCAAGCACTGATGCCAGCACAAGCGATCGCAGAACATCGTGCACGCGCATTGACGCCGGATCGTCCAACCATTCGCGGCACCTCCGCCAATCCTGATACCTATTTCCAGTCACGCGAAGCCACTAATCGCTGGTATGACGCCTGCACCGGCCATGTTGAAGCCGCTATGGACGCGTTTGCCGCTAACACCGGTCGCCAGTATCAGCCGTTTGAGTTTTATGGTCATCCGCAGGCTGAGCGCGTGATAGTGATGATGGGGTCGGGCTGCGGCACCGCCGAAGAAGCGATTGATGTTCTGTTGCAGCGCGGCGAAAAGGTCGGATTGGTGAAAGTGCGCCTCTATCGTCCGTTCTCAGCGGCGCATCTGATCAAAACGCTGCCTGCTTCGGTTCAGCGCGTGGCGGTGCTGGATCGCACCAAAGAGCCCGGCGCACTGGGTGAACCGCTGTTCCTGGATGTGATGACCGCACTGGCTGAGGCCTTTAGCCGGGGTGAACGCCCGACCCTGCCGAAAGTGATCGGCGGACGCTACGGTCTGTCATCGAAAGAGTTTGCCCCTGATGCCGTGCTCGCTGTGTTCCGTGCGCTGCAGCGTGAACAACCGCCTGCGCGTTTCAACGTGGGTATTTATGATGATGTCACGCACTTATCGCTGCCGATGGAGGCCAACATCGTGCCGAACCGGGCGCGACTGGAAGCGCTGTTTTACGGCCTCGGCAGTGACGGCAGCGTGAGCGCCAGCAAAAACAACCTGAAGATCATCGGCAATGCCACGCCGTGGCACGTGCAAGGCTATTTCGTTTATGACTCGAAAAAAGCGGGCGGCCTGACTGTTTCCCATCTGCGCGTCAGTGAACATCCCATCCAGTCGGCTTATCTGGTGCAACAGGCTGATTTTATTGGCTGTCATCAACTGCAATTTATTGATAAATATTCGATGCTTGACCAGTTGAAACCGGGCGGCATTTTTCTGCTGAATACGCCTTATGCCGCTGATGAAGTCTGGTCACGCCTGCCGCAGGAAGTGCAGAGCCAGCTTAATGACAAGCAGGCGCGGTTTTATGTCATCAATGCGGCGCGTATTGCGCGTGAATGCCAGCTCGGTGCGCGCATTAATACCGTGATGCAAATGGCGTTCTTCCAGTTGACGCAGATTTTGCCCGGCGACAGTGCATTAACCGAACTGCAAAACGCCATTGCACGCAGTTACAGCAGTAAAGGCGAGGAGCTGGTGCAGCGTAACTGGCAGGCGCTGGCGATGGCTCAACAGGCGCTGGAAGCGGTGCCGCTACAGGCGGTTGATCAGCAAAGCCCGCACCGCCCGCCGGTGGTATCCGATAGCGCACCGGATTTTGTCAAAACCGTCACCGCCGCCATGCTGGCAGGATTAGGCGACAAATTGCCGGTGTCCGCACTGCCGCCAGACGGCACCTGGCCCGTTGGCACCACACAGTGGGAAAAACGCAACATCGCCGAAGCGATCCCCATCTGGCAACCCGACCTGTGCACGCAGTGTAATCACTGCGTAGCAGCCTGCCCGCACGCGGCGATTCGCGCTAAAGTCGTTGCGCCTGAAGCCATGGACTCCGCGCCTGAATCACTCGCTTCTCTCGACGTCAAATCACGCGATATGCGCGGCCAGAAATACGTGTTGCAGGTGGCACCTGAGGATTGTACCGGCTGTAATCTGTGTGTCGAAGTGTGCCCGGCCAGCGATCGCCAGCACCCGAAGATTAAAGCCATCAACATGCAATCCCGTCTTGAGCATGTTGAAACTGAAAAGGTGAATTACGATGCGTTTCTTGCGCTGCCGGAAATCACGGCGGAACAGCTGGAACGCATTGATATTCGCACCTCACAACTGATCACCCCGCTTTTTGAATATTCAGGCGCCTGTTCCGGCTGTGGGGAGACGCCGTATATCAAGTTGCTGACGCAGCTGTATGGCGATCGTCTGTTAATTGCCAACGCCACCGGTTGCTCATCCATATATGGCGGTAATCTCCCCTCCACCCCTTACACCACTAACGCTGAAGGACGCGGACCGGCATGGGCCAATTCCCTGTTTGAAGATAATGCTGAATTCGGGCTCGGTTTCCGCCTGAGCGTTGATCAGCAGAAACAGCGTGCGCTACGTCTGTTAGATCAGTGTGCGCCACAGTTGCCTGACGCTTTAGTGGCAGCATTGAAAGAGGAAAATGTCCTGCCCTCTGTTCGTCGCGAGCAAATCGTTGAACTGCGTCAGCAGCTGGCGGCTTCATCATCAGCGCACGCAGGCGAATTGCGGGTTATCGCCGATGCGCTGGTGGAGAAATCTGTCTGGCTGATTGGAGGCGATGGATGGGCCTATGACATCGGCTATGGCGGTCTTGATCATGTGATGAGCCTGAGCGAAAACGTCAACGTGCTGGTTCTCGACACCCAGTGCTATTCCAATACCGGCGGACAAGCCTCCAAAGCCACGCCGCTCGGCGCAGTCACCAAGTTTGGCGAGCAAGGGAAGCGCAAAGCACGTAAGGATTTAGGCGTTGCCACCATGCTGTATGGGCATGTGTATGTGGCCCAAATTTCGCTGGGCGCGCAGTTGAATCAGACGGTGAAAGCGATTCAGGAAGCGGAAGCCTGGCCCGGCCCATCGCTGATCATCGCCTACAGTCCGTGTGAAGAGCACGGTTACGACCTCGCCTACAGCCATGAGCAGATGCGATTGTTGACCACCAGCGGATTCTGGCCGCTGTATCGTTATGACCCTCGACGTGCAGAACAAGGTAAAGCGGCACTGGCGCTGGACTCTCGCCCGCCCACCTCGGTGCTGGAAGAGGCATTGATGAACGAGCAGCGTTTCCGCCAGTTGCAAACCCGTGAACCGGAAGCCGCCGCGCAGATCTGGCAGGATGCAACCGAAGCCGCCAATCAACGCTATCAAAGACTGGCGGAAATGGCCGGTAAAGTAGAGAAAAGTGACTAAATGAACTAAGCCCGGCGCGCTGGCCGGGCTTAATGATTTAACAGGGTTGAAGCTGAATAATTGCCATCTCAACCGCGCGATTGGGCGAGCCGGTTAACTCCCGATAGCGCAGTTGCAGATTACGCAATTCTGTCGCTACCACCTCTTTTTCTGTTGCTGATCCACGCTGTGCCAGCTCGAGATAACATTGCCCGACTAGCCGGCACGCTTCTTCAAAAACCATGTCGTACGTTTGCATCTGCCTCTCCTCACCTTTAGAAACTAAAAAAACACTTCATCCATCCTGTCAGGCAGCGATGCGCACAATCTTTACCCAGATCAATAAATGGGCATATTGTTCTGGCAAAGTGTGCGGTTTTATCGCAGGAATCCTTGAAAAGAGATCACATCAGACTGGCATTCGCCTGCGCAATCCGTACCATACGCACTCATGTCATAAGGGTTCATTGCCGCTGAAGCTTTATTCAGCCGCCAACGACCCTTGCGTTCATTCTCAAGCGTGAAAATAATGTCAGAAAATCAAGAAGTAACCAAAAAGAACAATATAATCTGAAGACATAAGACAGTTACTACAAGTTCTTGGCAGTAATGGATAGCCTTGATATTTCATTCGGTTAGAATATTGCATAAGTACGCAGTTTTACACTGACCGCCAATGACAATGCCCCATTTAGTGCTCTGAAAAAGATATTTGCCCCTGATTTCGCCCCTCATTTATCTCCCTGAATAGATCGTTAGCTCCCACAATCGCTGCATTATTAATCTTTATGAAACATCAAAACTATGTGCGCATCAGTTATTTTTCCTAAGTTGTGCCAGGCTTAGAGTCGATGCCTCATTAATGGAGATTAAAATGAATAAAGTTGCCTGGCTCGCAGTAATGTTACCTCTCAGTTTTGGCGCTTGTGCTGAAACCGGCGGATTTGAAGCGGGTAAAACACCACCTCCTCAGAGCAAAGAAGATGCAGGTTATAAAGGATCCGAAGACACCGCGGAAACACCGATCACACTGATAAAAGATTTCCGCCAGGGCGGTTATGTCACTCTTGAAGGTTACATTGTTAAAAAAGTGAAGGGCAACATTTATCAGTTTCGTGATAGCACGGGCACAGTAAACATTGACGCTCCAGAGGCTACCTTTAAAGGCAAAACCTTCAATTCTGAAGATAAAATCCGCGTCAGTGGCAAGGTGTTTGGCAAAGGTAAAAATGCGCATTTAAAAGTTTCACGTATAGACGAACCCTGATAAGTAAACGATGGCCCCGCTCATTAAGGGCAGGGGCCTGACCCCTTAATAGCTAGCGCTAGCTCAAACGGCTAGAGTGTGCATCCATAAAATCCCGTGGTTGAAAGCCTGACACCTTCAGCACATACCGAATAAGTTCAATACTACTTTCAATAAACGTCCATCTCTCCCGCTTTAGATTACATGATGGCAAACCTGCTATTTAATGATTGCGAATCTGACTATAGCAAGCTGAATAAAGGATTTTGATTGTTTAACTTTGCTCCTGGTGTAGAGGTAAACTTCACTCGGTTAAGCTAATTATTTTATGGTGTTAGGCCACTAACACTGCTTAGTTTTATCTATGGCAAAGCAGGCATTACCTTAAAAAATTTACTTAGTCATGACTTAATCTTACCGCTTCGCATGCAATCCCATTATCACAGTCTAAACTCTGTTTTATCGCTACCACTTTCCTGTGATATCGATAAAACTCCGTTTGATCATGATTCGCACTCTTTGTGCAGGCCCGGCTCGCCACCAGCTCCGGGCTTTTCTTTTAAATGGAGATTCTCATACGCTTCTGTTTTTGAATCTTTCAATATTTCTAAAACGAGCACTAATGGAGCATTTTGAAAAGAGGGTATTAAATCAGAGGTGCTGTACATAAATTAAGCGCACCTTTCCATTTGATGAGAATTTAGCCTTTGAATGCATTTCTGTCCGGTTCAATGCGATTCTTCCGGCTTCAATTGTACTTTTTGAATGACTGTTAGCCAATGCAAGTATTATGTGTTTTTTATTTTCAGGCAATTACAGTGGTGCACAATAACCATATTGACTATACGTTCACTTGCCCCTGACGGGTGTTTTTTTGTACTCAACTGGCAATGGTTGCATCACTACATGCGATACAATGTAAGATGCGTCATATCAGAAAGTACAATCATTATCCCAAAGATTGCCCACGATTAAACTCACCTGTAGTGCGGTCTTTCTTCCTGTATGGTCTACAGTTGTTGGTAAATAAATTCCTCCTGAATGAGAAAACAGGTCCGTATGAGAAACCTGACGATTCCTGCACTAACGACTGTGCTTTTGCTTGCAATAATTTTTCTGCTACAGGCACAATGGATTTCCATGATGTGGTAAAACGCCTTATCATGGCAGAACAATAAAAAAGATAAATGATTATTAGACACTCTCTGCACAGGCTGAACTCAAGGGCATCCTGTGCTTTTTTTTGCGTCAAAGTCTGTGTACTTCATTAAAGAGTCTATTTCATGCTGTTAACGTTAATATCGGATTACTTAAGTAAAAGGCGAAAGATTCTCCACCCGAATTATCCTATCTATCGTTATGTGTCTTTCTTTTGACCTTCTTACACTGCCCCCCTGACTGAATCACCTTCTTCCTGCCATCATCAAACCTCAAAACATCAACTGTTCTCATTCTTTTTGCCGCTTCGCTAGCGTTTAATCAGTTACAGTCTATTTTCAAAAGGTCGCCTTTTACTTCCCTGTTTAGACGACACAACTCTTATTGGAAATGTTTGGCATACATTGATGCCGCCCGGGTGACTGGATTCTCCCGGGCTTTTTATTTACTGCATCAGATTGGCGATCTATCTTGTACCTTTATGGCCGTGACCTCATGAGTAACTACGCCAAGGATAGCCATATCTTCCAGTAAGTCTTCTTCCAGAATCACTCCTTCATCCGTTATTACCCGGTTTGGATGTGTGTATAGGTTTCCCCACTCATACATCCCTAACATATCCAGCAAAACAGTATCACCATCTTCCGGCCGCAGTCGTTCATCAATGATACAGGTCCGCCCCTGAAACTCGACCACATAACATGTTGTGCTTGTGGGTAGCAGCAGTTGAAGAGGATTTAGTAAAAATGTCACCTCGCAACGGGGAGGTCCGAAAAGCGGGTGGTGTAAGCCGGCGACAGCATTTCCCGCTTCATAGCCCATGTTTTCTGCATACCCTGTCCTGCAAACCATAATTTCCCCTTCCCGCTTTGGTTAAGGCCGTCAACGACACGCATCAGCGTTTCACTGTTAGCCTGTGGCTTAAATTCGTCAAAGAGATTGAGCTGAGAAACGCCCTGGCTGTAGAAATCTCCCAGCATAACGCCGGCTTTCATAAAGCGGCATCCATCGAGCCTGATGCGATCCAGTGACTCCATGGCCACGCGGATAATGTCCCGCGTGTCGTTGGAGGGTGTTATCAGCGAGCCCATTGCCTGATTACCGTAAAACGTCTCCCCTACCGCGTGCGGACTGGTTCGGACGAAAACGGCTATCTGCCGGCAGTATTGTCGTTCACTTCTGAGCTTTTCGGCCGCGCGCTCGGCATAAGCACACACCGCCTGACGCATATCCTGGTATTCCGTTATGCGGGAACCGAATGAACGCGAACAGACAATCTGCTGTTTCGTGGGCGCAAATTCCTCCAGCTCGAGGCAGGGTTCGCCACGCAGCTCCCTCACCGTCCTTTCCAGCACCACATTGAAATGCTTACGGATGATGTACGTGCTATGCTCTGAAAGGTCCTTCGCGGTGATGATGCCCATCGCATTCAGCTTTTTGCTAATACGCCTGCCCACTCCCCACACATCCTCGACCTTCACCAGTTCCATCAGCCTGCGCTGGCGCTCAATGTTCGATAAATCCAGCACGCCCCTGGTTTTCGTCCATTTTTTGGCGGCGTGATTGGCCAGCTTGGCGAGCGTCTTAGTGGGTGCTATCCCCACTCCAACGGTCAGATGCGTATCGCGCTTTACGCGCGCGCGAATTTCCCGCCCGTAGTCTTCCAGCACACGGCAATTACGTATCCCGGTCAGGTCCATAAAAGCTTCGTCAATAGAGTAGATTTCAACTGAGGGTGCCATATCTTCCAGAGTGGTCATCACTCTGTTACTCATGTCTGCGTATAAGGCGTAATTGGAACTGAATACCTGAACTTTATGACGCCTGAACTCGTCTTTGAGCTTGAAGTACGGTGCCCCCATAGGCAGCTGCAGTGCTTTCGCTTCTGCCGAACGCGCGATAACACAACCATCGTTGTTAGAGAGGACAACTACCGGCTTGCCACGCAGGTCCGGTCTGAACACCGTTTCACAGCTGGCGTAAAACGAGTTCACATCCACCAGGGCAAACATTAACGGCCCATCGTCTTAATGGAGTGCCGGACAACGCCGAAGATTTCAAACTGGTCGGCATCGGGAATCGGAATGATGGCATGTGCTGCATTCATTGGCTTTAGGTGGAGGACGGGCCGGGTCATCAGTTGCTTCACGGTGAACTCTCCAGAAATTGCAGCCACGATGATGTCGCCATGCTCCGCGTTGACGGAGCTGTCCACCACCAGCATGTCGCCATCGTTAATACCACCCTCGATCATCGAATCACCACTGACCCGGATGAAATAGGTCGAACTGGGATGGCTGACCAACAGATTATTAAGATCCAGCCGCTGTTCGACATAGTCCTGAGCAGGCGAAGGAAAGCCACACGGGACTCTGGCAATAATAAGCGGCAACTCCAGATTGGCGCGGATTTCCGATGGTCTGAAAAACTCCATGATAATAATCCCAATAAACACTGTATGTATAAGGGTCTTCCCCTGTTGTGGTGGCTGTTGTAGGATTTTTGCTGTTTACCGAACAACAGGAGGAGAACACTTGAATAAT